>NZ_CP114786.1:3007080-3621660 GCF_027359675.1 Roseibium sp. Sym1 | reverse complement strand
GAGGTCCCCTTCTGCGGGCATGCGACCATCGCCCTTGGCGCGGCATTGGGACAGCATGGCGGCCCCGGCACTTTCGCCCTGACCCTGAACAATGCGTCGATCTCGGTCGAGACCCGGGAGACCCCGGACGGCATGCTCGCAACGCTGCAGTCCCCGCCGACGCGGAGCCAGGCCCTCTCGGAGGAGGAACGCAAGGAGGCCTTGTCATTGTTCGGTCTGGAGGAAGAGGATCTCGACCCGCGCCTTGCACCGGCACGCATTCATGGCGGCGCGGATCACATCGTGCTGCCCCTGAAGGACCGCGCCCGCCTCGCCGCCATGACCTACGATCTCGACCAGGGCCGCGCCGTCATGCGCCGCCATGGGCTCGTCACGATAATGCTGGTCTTTATCGACGCGGATCAGGCCTTTGTCGCGCGAAATGCCTTCGCCTCCGGCGGCGTGCTCGAAGACCCGGCGACCGGTGCCGCGGCGGCCGCCTTTGCAGGCTATCTTCGTGATACCGGCTGGCCGCATGGCGGCAGTTTCACCATTCGTCAGGGCGAGGACATGGGCAGCCCTTCGCTGATCAAGGTGGAGCTGACGGAAACGAAGGGGGCGCCGGTCCGTGTTTCCGGTGGAACCCGCGAAATCGGCTGACGCCACCCGGATTGGGACAGATCACAGGACACGAGGCATCAGGCATACAGTTGCGCCTGATGCCTCGTGTCGTTCCGGGTTCTATCCCACGATCAGCTGTTTCAGCTGAAGTGCCTCGTATTCCAGCTCCGTCAGCCGATAGTTCACCACGTCGCCGATGGTGATGATGCCGACCAGGCCGTCATCCTCGACAACCGGCAGGTGGCGGAAGCGGCCGTCCGTCATCTTGCGCAAGACCGTGATCAGGGCGTCTTCGGGATGGCAGACCTCGACGGCGGTGGTCATGATGTCCTCGACCTTTTGCGGCAGCGTCTGGCCGGGAGTTTCGGCAAGCCGGCGCACGATGTCGCGTTCGGACAGGATGCCTTGCAGCTTGCCTTCGGAATCCTTCACCACCACGGCGCCGATCCGCTTGTCGCGAAGCATCACGACCGCTTCATGCAGCGTGTTCTGCGGGCGGAGTGAATAAACATCCGATCCCTTTTGATCGAGGATCTTCCGCACGGTCGCGGTTTCATGCTTGAGATTCGTGTCGGGAGTCTGGCTATGCGTGGTAGCGTGCATCTTGTCTTTTCGGCTGGGCGCCTGATAAGAGCTTGGCATGAAAGTGGCTCCTTACTGAATGACCGCCTCGGGCAGTAAGACACAGCTTAACCGAAACTGGTCAGCCTAAGGAACTCTCCAAATTGGCAGAACTATTTCTGACGCCCCTGACCGCGACGATATTCTTCGTGCTCGCCTGCCTGGCGGGCTACCAGTATCGCCGTGTCTGGGTGAAGGAAGGGCCGCGCTGGCAATTGTGGCTGTTCGGCGTGATCGCGGGCGCCTGCCTGGCGCTCGTCGCCTTCATTCCGGTGACCGCGCCAGGTTAGCCGGCACGGTTCTCCTGAGCTTCCATCTCGGAAAGCATCTTGCGGGCCCGCGGACAGGCAAGGCGTTCCCGCAGCGGACTATTGGGATCGATTTCCTTGTTGCAGACCAGGCAATGATCCGCGTCGGCGATCGCGTTCAGCCCACCGCAGCTGCCCTTGATGGTCCGGCCGGAAAAGATCACGCCGACCGCCATCCCGACGATGACGGTCAACAAAAGCGCGAAAGCCAGAACAAAGGTCAGCACGGTTTCGGTCCGTTCGGGTTAGGCCTGAAGGGCAGCAAACGTGTTGCTGGAGGTCGTCACGAAGCCTTTTTCGCCCGCATCGGCATGCCGGTCAATGAACAGAACGGCGAGGTCACGCTGATTTGCGATCTCGAGACCGCGCTCCGTCCCATGTACGAGCAAGGCTGTGGCCCAGGCATCGGCGAGCATGGCATTTTCCGCCAGCACGGTCACCGAAGCGGTCCGGTGGGTGATCGGCCGGCCGGTCTTCGCGTCGATAATGTGCGAATACCGCACGCCGTCCTGCTCGAAATAGTTCCGGTAGTCGCCCGACGTTGCCATGCCCAGGTTGGAGGCGCTGGCGACCTGATAGGCCTGACGGTTGCGGGCATCGGGGGATTCGATGCCGATCTGCCAGTCGAGACCGTCGGCATTGTGGCCGGACACATAGAGGTCGCCGCCAATCTCGACCATGAAGTCATTCAAGCCAAAGCCTTTGACCGCATGTGCCATCTGGTCGATGCCATAGCCCTTGCCGATGGACGGCAGGTAGATCTCGGTATCGGGACGGCTCTTGCGCAGCTGTGTCCCGCTCACTTCCAGACCATGGCTCTGTCCTGCGGCCGTCACCGCCGCGGCCAGCTTGTCCGCTGCGGGTGCGTCATGCCTGCGGCCGCCTTTGGCGCCGAAGCCCCAGGCCTCGATCACCGGGCCGAGGGTGATATCGAACTGGCCATCGCTTGCCAGGTGAACGTCCTTGGCCGCGCTGACGACCCTGGCAAGGTCCTTCGAGACGGTCATCGGCTGGGTCGAGGCATGAGCGTTGAACCGCGACACTTCGGAAGAAGCGTCCCAGTTGGACATCTGCGCGTTGACTTTCAGCAGGCTGTTTTCGATCGCCTGACGCAGGGCGGCCTTGTCCACGATCCGATCATGGTCTAGAGCCGTGACCGAATAACTCGTTCCCATCGTCGACCCTGAGAGTTCGATCACGTCCGCGCCGCCTTTGCAGGCAGCCACAGTGAGCGACATCAGGATGAAACTCCGCCGGGAGAATTTAATGTTAGTTGGCACGATACCAGCCTCCGATCGATCACCTGCGACTTGCGCCGCCATTCAGTCGCGCTTTTCATTGGTTCCGATGTCTGATTCAACAAAAAAATGTCACAAATTGGCAAATTAGTTCTTTTTCGCGGCGCAAAAACGTAGGATACGGCGTTTTGTCGAAATCTGGAGGCCAGATGCGTGCAAAGCTTTAAGCTCAAAAAAGGTCTTGATCTACCGGTGCTGGGGGCACCTGTGCAGGAGATCAAAGAGACCCGGGACACAGAAACCGTAGCGGTGCTGGCCGCGGACTATGTCGGCCTGAAACCGAGACTGGTGGTCCAGGAAGGCGATGTCGTCGGCCTCGGCGCCCCTTTGTTTTTCCACAAGGACACACCGGATGTGATGATCACCGCGCCGGCTTCCGGCCGCGTCAAGGCGATCAACCGTGGTGCACGCCGTGTCCTGATCAGCGTCGAGATCGAAGTCGACAAGGACGCCGCCGCACCCCTGGATTTCTCCGGCATCGGCGATACCACCACTGCATCGGGTCTCGTGGAGCGCCTGTGCGCGTCCGGCCTGTGGACGTCTTTCCGCACCCGCCCCTATTCCAAGGTGCCCGACCCGGAAACCCGTGCCGCAGCCATCTTCGTCAACGCCATGGACACCGAACCGCTGTCGCCCGATCCGGCCGTGATCCTTGCTGACAGCGCCGAGGATTTCACACGGGGCCTTGAAGCGGTCGCCTCGCTCAGCGGCGGCAAGACCTATCTGTGCCACGAAACCGGCGCGGCCATTCCGGGCCGCGATGTTGCCGGGATCGAGACCGCGGACTTCTCCGGCCCGCATCCGGCAGGCCTCGCCGGCACTCATATCCATTTTCTCGAAGCACCCGGCGCCACGAAGACCGTCTGGACCATCGGCTACCAGGACGTCATCGCCATCGGCCGCCTGCTTCAGAGCGGCCAATACGACCCGGCAAGGGTGATCGCCCTCTCCGGTCCCCGTTGCGCCAGGCCGCGCCTGATCCGCACGGTCGCAGGCGCTTCCATGGAAGAGCTTTCCCGGGGTGAGATCGAGGGCGACGCACCGGTGCGTCTCATATCGGGGTCGATCCTCAGCGGCCGGCTCGGCGAGGGATCGAGCGCCTATCTCGGTCGCTACGCCCGCCAGCTCACCCTCATCGAGGAAGACCGCAAGCAGATCCCCCTGGGCTGGATCCGCCCGATGGCCTCCAAATTCGCGGTCCAGCCCGTGCTCGGTTCCGCGTTTTCCAAAAAACTCTATGCCCTGACCTCGAACCTGAACGGCGGCCGGCGGGCCATGGTGCCGCTCGGCACGTTCGAGGAGCTGATGCCGCAGGATTTCCTGCCGACACAGCTGCTTCGCGCAATGCTGGTGATGGACACGGACCAGGCCCAGGCGCTCGGCGCGCTGGAACTGGACGAAGAAGACCTGGGCCTGGTTGGTTTCGCCTGCCCGGCCAAATATGAATACGGCATGGCGCTGCGCGACTGCCTCACCAAAATTGAGAAGGAGGGCTGATCTTGGGCCTTCGCAACTTCTTCGACCGTACCGAGCCTTATTTCGTAAAAGGCGGCAAATACGAAAAGCTCTTCCCCGTCTACGAGATGGTGGAAAGCTTCATCTACACACCGAAAGCGGTCACAACCGCCGCGCCGCATGCCCGTTCCTATGTCGACATGAAGCGGATCATGACCTACGTGGTCATCGCCACGATCCCCTGCATCCTGGTCGGGCTCTACAATGTCGGTTTCCAGGTGAATTCGGCCATCGCGGTTCACGGCGCTTCCGGATGGCGCGCCTGGATCATCGAGGCCTTCGGCATCGGCTTCGATCCGGCCAATCCCTTCGCCAACTTCATGCACGGGCTACTCTATTTCCTGCCGATCTACATCACCACGCTGGTGGTCGGCGGCATCTGGGAAGTGATCTTCGCAACCGTGCGCGGCCATGAGGTCAACGAGGGCTTCCTCGTCACCTCCATGCTCTACGCCCTGATCCTGCCGCCCTCGGCTCCGCTCTGGCAGGTCGCCCTCGGCATCTCCTTCGGCGTCGTCATCGGCAAGGAAGTCTTCGGCGGCACGGGCAAGAACTTCCTCAACCCCGCCCTCACCGGCCGTGCCTTCCTCTATTTCGCCTATCCGGCACAGATGTCCGGCGACACGATCTGGACACCGGTGGACGGGTTCTCCGGCGCGACCGCGCTGTCCATCGGCGCGTCCGACGGCTACCAGCAGCTCGCGGCCCACGGCGTCACCTGGATGGACGCCTTTGTCGGTATCCTTCAGGGCAGCATTGGCGAAACCTCGGCCCTCGCCTGCCTGATCGGCCTGGCCTTCCTGCTTGTCACCAAGATCGCCAACTGGCGCCTGGTGGTCGGCTGTCTGGCCGGGATGATCGCGTTTTCGACGCTGCTCAACCTGATCGGCTCGGACACCAACCCGATGTTTGCCATGCCGTGGTACTGGCACCTGGTGATTGGCGGTTATGCCTTTGGCCTCGCCTTCATGGTCACAGAACCGGTCTCGGCCTCGCACACCAATCTCGGCCGCTACATCTATGGCGCCCTGATCGGCTTCATGGTGGTGATGATCCGCGTCATCAACCCGGCTTTCCCGGAAGGCATGATGCTGGCCATTCTCTTCGGTAACGTTTTTGCACCCTTGATCGACTATTTCGTGGTGCAGGCAAACATCAAGCGCAGGGCGAAGCGAAATGCCTGAAGACAGCGGAAACAACAGCAACAAGGGCTTCATCCGGCGCTTCCTGGATCTGCCGCCGGATTCCGTGCCCAAGACCATCTTCGTCGCCGTGTCGCTTTGTCTGGTCGCCTCGATGATCGTGTCGGCGGCGGCCGTCGCGTTGCGTCCCGTCCAGGAGATCAACAAGCTCCGCGACAAGCAGATCAACATCCTGCAGGTTGCCGGCCGCTATGACCCGCAGGAAAACGTCACCCAGGCGTTCTCGCAGTTCGAACCTCATGTCCTCGAACTGGCCACCGGCAAATTCACGGACCGGTTCGACCCGGCAACCTTCGATGAACGCGCCGCGGCGGACGATCCGGCGACCTCGGTCGCACTGGAGGACGACCCGGCCTCGATCGGCCGCAAGTCCGAATTCGTCACCGTCTACCTGCTGCGCAAGGACGACGGCAGCCTCGACAAGGTGATCCTGCCGATCCACGGCTACGGTCTGTGGTCGACGCTTTACGGTTTCATCGCCCTGGAAGCGAATGGCAACGACATTTACGGGCTTCAATTCTACAGCCACGCGGAAACGCCGGGTCTCGGCGCGGAAGTCGACAATCCCCGCTGGAAGGCGCTCTGGCGCGGCAAGAAACTGACGGATGACAGCGGCGACCTCCTGATCACCGTAGCAAAATCCGCCCCTCCTCAGGGCGAGGAGTATCACGTCGACGCGCTGGCCGGAGCCACCCTGACATCGCGCGGTGTCGACAATCTGGTCAGGTTCTGGATGGGGGAAAACGGCTTTGGCCCGTTCCTGGACAACCTCAAAGCGGGAGAAATCTGATGGCGCAGACCAAAAGAGAAATGCTTATCGATCCGTTGGTCGATAACAACCCGATCACTCTGCAGGTCCTGGGTATCTGTTCGGCCCTTGCCGTCACCTCGTCACTGAAGGTTGCCTTCGTCATGGCCGTCGCGGTGACGCTGGTCACCGCCTTCTCGTCCATGTTCATCTCGATCCTGCGCAACCAGATCCCTGGCGCCATCCGGATCATCGTGCAAATGGTGATCATCGCCTCGCTGGTGATCCTGGTGGACCAGATCCTCAAGGCCTATGCCTACGAGATCTCGAAGACCCTGTCGGTCTTTGTCGGCCTGATCATCACCAACTGCATCGTGATGGGCCGGGCGGAGGCCTTCGCCATGAAGAACCCGCCGATCCCCTCCTTCATCGACGGCATCGGCAACGGCCTCGGCTACGGCCTGATCCTGATGCTGGTCGGCGTGATCCGCGAGTTGCTGGGCTCCGGCAGCCTGTTCGGCATCACCGTTCTGCCGACCGTCAACAATGGCGGCTGGTATCTCCCCAACGGTCTGCTTTTGCTGCCGCCCTCGGCCTTCTTCATCATCGGCCTCTTGATCTGGGCGTTCCGGACCTGGAAACCGGAACAGGTCGAAGAGCGTGAGTACAAGATCCAGACGGTGGAGGCGCATTGATGGAACAGCTGATTTCCCTCGCCGTCAAAGCGGTCTTCGTCGAGAACCTGGCGCTGTCCTTCTTTCTGGGCATGTGCACGTTCATCGCCGTTTCGAAAAAGATCTCGACCGCCATCGGCCTCGGCATTTCCGTGATGATCGTGCAGGCCATCACCGTGCCGGCCAACAACCTGATCCTGACCTACCTGCTGGCGCCGGGCGCGCTTTCCTGGGCGGGTTTCAGCGATGTCGACCTGACCTTCCTCGGCCTGATCTCCTATATCGGCGTGATCGCGGCACTGGTTCAGATCCTGGAAATGGTGCTCGATAAGTATTTCCCGCCGCTCTACAACGCGCTGGGCGTGTTCCTGCCGCTGATCACCGTGAACTGCGCCATCCTGGGCGGCTCCCTGTTCATGGTGGAACGGGACTACAATTTCCCGGAAGCCGTCACCTATGGCGTTTCCTCCGGCTTCGGCTGGGCGCTGGCAATCACCGCCATGGCCGGCGTGCGCGAGAAGCTGAAATATTCGGACATCCCGGAAGGCCTGCAGGGCCTGGGCATCACCTTTATCACCGCAGGTCTGATGGCCCTGGCCTTCATGTCCTTCAGCGGCGTCAAACTGTAACGGGAGCGCCCAGTGACCACATTTGGACTAGGCATACTTCTCTTTACCCTGATCGTGCTCGGCCTCGTCACGATCATTCTCGCGGCCCGCTCGAAGCTCGTCTCGGTCGGCAACGTCAATATCAGCATCAACGGCGAGAAGACCATTTCGGTCCCGGCGGGCGGCAAGCTGCTGCAGACGCTGGCCGAACAGAAGCTGTTCGTGCCCTCGGCCTGTGGCGGCGGCGGCACCTGCGCCCAGTGCCGGGTGAAGATCTTCTCCGGCGGCGGCTCGATCCTGCCGACCGAGGAAAGCCATATCACCAAGCGCGAGGCCGCCTGCGGCGACCGCCTGTCCTGCCAGGTTGCCGTGAAGCAGGACATGGAGATCGAGGTTCCCGAGGAGGTCTTCGGCGTCAAGAAATGGGAGTGCACCGTCCGTTCCAACGAGAACGTCGCCACCTTCATCAAGGCGCTGGTGCTGGAACTGCCCGAGGGCGAGAACGTCAATTTCCGCGCCGGCGGCTATATCCAGATCGAGGCCCCCGCGCACAAGCTCAAATACACCGACTTCGATGTCGAGGACGAGTATCGCGGCGACTGGGACCGCTTCAATCTGTGGCAGTATGCATCCACGGTCAGCGAACCGGTCGAGCGCGCCTATTCCATGGCGAACTACCCGGAGGAAAAGGGCATCATCATGCTCAACGTCCGCGTCGCCTCGCCGCCTCCGGGCACGGAGGGCATTCCTCCGGGCAAGATGTCGAGCTACATCTTCAACCTGAAGCCCGGAGACAAGGTCACGATTTCCGGTCCCTTCGGCGAATTCTTCGCACGCGACACCGACAAGGAAATGGTGTTCATCGGCGGCGGCGCCGGCATGGCGCCGATGCGCAGCCACATCTTCGACCAGCTGAAAAGGCTTCATTCCAAGCGCAAGATCAGCTTCTGGTATGGTGCCCGTTCAAAGCGCGAGATGTTCTTCGTCGAGGATTTCGACCAGCTCGCCGCGGAAAACGAGAATTTCGAGTGGCACGTGGCCCTGTCCGACGCGCTGCCGGAGGACGACTGGACCGGCTATACCGGCTTCATCCACAACGTGCTCTACGAGGAATACCTCAAGGACCACCCGGCTCCGGAAGACTGCGAGTTCTACATGTGCGGCCCGCCCATCATGAACCAGTCCGTGATCAACATGCTGCTTGATCTCGGCGTCGACCGCGAGGACATCATGCTCGACGACTTCGGTGGCTGACGGGACAAGGTCCTGAAACACCCGTTTGCAGGAAGCCCGGCACCGGTTCAAAACCGGGCCGGGCTTTTTCATGGATATGACGCCGGCAAGCCTGTCAGCGCGGCAAGGCGCCGACGGCATTCCCCCAAGTGTTGCCGAGAGCTCAGGAGAAACTTGTTCGACGGACGACATGTTCGGCTCACCAGCGACCAAGCCTCATGGTCGGCAGTATGGTCGAACCCGGTCGTGGTTCACCAAACCGGGCATCCGCCACCACGCGCTTTCCAATACCGTTTTGATGACAGAAAATGGCGGTGAGGGACTGACCACCCAGGCGCCCGCAGACCTTATCATCCGGAACAACTTCTCAATCCCCTTGCCCGACCTGAGGACGTTGGAAAAACAATGACGCGATTTTCAGCCTGGAATGTCTTCAGAAACGGGCTCTCCGGTCAGAAGGGATGGAGCCGGCAATGGCGCGATCCCGAGCCGAAGCCCCACTATGACGTCGTCATCGTCGGCGGCGGGCTGCACGGGCTCGCCACTGCCTATTATCTTGCAGCCAACCACGGCGTAAAAAACATCGCCGTCCTGGAAAAAGGCTGGCTGGGCGGCGGCAATGCCGGTCGCAACACGACGATCGTCCGCTCGAACTATTTTCGCCCGGGCAATCGCGAGTTCTATGAGCATTCCCTGAAGCTCTGGGAAAATCTCAGCCATGAGCTGAACTACAATGTCATGTTCAGCCAGCGCTCCCACATCTCCCTGCTGCACAGCCCGGGCGCGATCGATGCCGCCGCGCGCAATTACAACATCATGCGCAGGACAGGCACGCCGGATGCGGAAATCTGGGACCTGGCCAGGCTGAAACGCGCGGTCCCGCATCTGAACTATTCCCCGACGGCACGCTTCCCGATCATGGGCGCGGCCGTCCAGAAACGCGCCGGCACCGCACGGCACGACGCGGTCGCCTGGGGCTATGCCAGGGGCGCCGACACACGCGGTGTCGACATTCTCCAGCAATGCGAAGTTCAGGGCATCACCCGCGAGGGCGACGCCGTTAGTGCGGTGGAAACCTCACGTGGTACGATCCGGGCCGGCAAGGTAGCCTTTGCCGTGGCCGGCAGCACCTCGCGGCTCTGGACCATGGCCGGACTCGGCAGATTGCCGATTGAGTCGCACAAGCTGCAGGCCTTCGTCTCCGAGCCTCTCAAGCCCCTGCTCGATCAGGTCGTGGTCTTCGGCATCGGTGGATCGCATTTCTACATTTCGCAATCGGACAAGGGCGGCATGGTCTTCGGCGGCGACCTTGACTGGTACAAGTCCTATGCCCAGCGCGGCAACCTGCCCATCGTCCAGGACACGGCCGAGGCCGCGATGTCGATCCTGCCCTGCCTCGGCCGGGTCAAGCTGCTACGCCACTGGTCGGGCCTGGTCGACATGTCGATGGACGGCACGCATTTCATCTGCAAGACGCCGCTCGACAATCTCTACCTGAATGCCGGCTGGAACTACGGCGGCTTCAAGGCGACCCCGGCCTCGGGCTGGTATTTCGCCGACCTGATCGCCAATGACAGGCCCCACGACAAGATCCGCAATTTCGATCTGAAACGGTTCGAGCGCGGCCTCCAGATCGACGAACGGGGCGCCGGCCCCGACCCGAAGCTGCACGGATAGGGAAAGCAAGTATGATCCGAATTAATTGCCCTTTCTGCGGCACGCGAGACCACAGCGAATTCACCTATGGCGGTGACGGCTCGATCGACTATCCGGCGCTCGATGCGCCGAAGGAAGACTGGCACGACGCGGTGTTCCTGCGGGACAACATCTGCGGCGTGCAGCTTGAAACCTGGCACCATGTCCATGGCTGCCGCATGTGGCTGAAGATCGAACGCGACACGCTGACCCACGAGATCCATTCCGTCCGGCCCGCCCACCCGGGTCTCGCAGCCGCCCTTGGCACCGAACACGGGGTAGGCAAATGACCGTGCGGCGCCTGGACACCGGTGGCCGGATCGACCGCTCCACCGAGATTACCTTCCACTGGGACGGCAAGGCCTTGAGCGGTTTTGCCGGCGACACGCTCGCCTCCGCCCTGATGGCGAACGGCGAACAGGTTCTTGGACGCAGCTTCAAGTATCATCGTCCTCGCGGGATCATGTCGGCCGGCGTCGAGGAATCCGGTGCCATCGTCACGGTGGGCGAAGGCGTGCGCCGTGAGCCGAACGTCAAGGCAACGCTGCAGGAGCTCCACGAGGGCCTGAAGGCATCGGGGCAGAACGCCTGGCCGAATGTGCGGTTCGATCTTGGCGCCGTGAACGGTCTCTTCAGTCGGTTCTTCGCCGCCGGTTTCTACTACAAGACCTTCATGGGCCTGCCCCCGTTCGAATGGGGCCATGGCACCGGCCTCTGGATGCAGTATGAAAAACTGATCCGCAAGGCGGCCGGCATGGGCACCGCCTCACGCGACGCCGACCCGGATGCCTATGACCACGCCCATGGCTTCTGCGACGTCCTCGTGGTCGGCTCCGGTCCCGCCGGCCTGAACGCGGCGCTGACCGCGGCCGAGGCAGGCCGCGACGTGCTGCTGGTCGAACAGGATTTCGAACTCGGCGGCGACTACCTGAACGATCCCGCGACCGAAGCCCGGCGCAGCGAACGGGTTGCCGCCCTGGAAAAGGCCGGTGCCCGGATCATGCCGCGCACGACCGCCTTCGGCCTCTACGACGACGGCACGGCCGGTCTCCTGGAAAAGGTCACCGATCACCAATCGCAGCCCGACCCGCACCTGCCACGCCAGCGTTTCTGGACGGTACGGGCGGGTGCGACCATCCTTGCAACAGGGGCGCTTGAACGCTCGGTCGCCTTTGGCAACAACGACCGGCCCGGCATCATGACGGCGGCATCGGCCCGTGCCTATCTCAACCGCTACGGTATCCTTCCGGGCGAGCGGATCGTGATCGCCACGAACAATGACAGTGTCTACGGCACGGCAGCCGAACTCGCCCGCGTCGGCGCAGATGTGACGGTTGCCGACAACCGGTCGGAACGGGCTGCCGAGGCACCGGCAGGTGTCACGGTCCGGGCTGGCGTTGTGCCGCTCAAGGCCCTTGGCAGGTCCGATGTCCGGGGTATCGCGCTTGCGCGTGATGCCGGCGGCCACTGGCAACCGGCGGAGAAGCTCGACTGCGACCTGCTGCTGGTCTCCGGAGGCTGGTCGCCGGTGGTGAACCTGTCCTCGCACCGCGGCGCGAAGCCGGTCTGGAGTGCCGACCAGGCCTGTTTCCTGCCCGGTGAGACCGGCGAGCCGATCTGTCATGCAGGCTCCGCCGCAGGCATCTGGAGCCGCGAAGCCTGCGAATCCTCCGGTGTTGCCGCGGCCCGCAAGGCGATGGGCCAGGAAAGCGACAGCAATGCCCTCGGCGGCTGGTTGACGCCGATCAAGCCGCTTTACGAGGTCCGTCTTCCGAACCGGCACGCAAAGGCCTTTGTCGATTTCCAGCACGATGTCACCGGCGATGATGTCCGGCTCGCCCACCAGGAAGGCTTTGTCTCGGTCGAGCACCTGAAGCGCTACACCACGCTCGGCATGGCGACCGACCAGGGCAAGATGGGCAATATCATCGGCCTGGCGCTGATGGCCGATGCGCTCGGCAAGGACATCCCGGATGTCGGCACCACCCGCTTCCGCCCGCCCTATACGCCGGTTGCGATCGGCGCGCTCTCCGGCCGCAACGTTGCCGGTCACTTCAAACCCTTGCGGCGCACGCCGCTGCATGACTGGAACTTGCAGCACGGCGCGACCATGACCGAGGCCGGTCTCTGGCACCGGCCCTGGTATTTTGCCAGGTCAGGCGAGACCATCGACGAGGCGTATGTGCGCGAGGCGGCCACCGTCCGCGAGACGGTCGGCATCTGCGATGTCAGCTCCCTCGGCAAGATCGCCGTTCAGGGACCCGACGCGGCGGAGTTCCTCAACCGGGTCTACACCAACGGTTTTGCGAAGCTGCCCGTCGGCAAGGCACGCTACGGCATCATGCTGCGCGACGACGGCATGGTCATGGATGACGGCACCACCTGGCGGCTCGGCGAGACCGAGTTCCTGACCACCACCACCACGGCCAACGCCGGCAAGGTGATGGTCTGGTTCGACGAGCTGCTGCAGACCCGCTGGACCGATCTGAAGGTGCATGTCAGTTCCGTGTCGGATCAATGGGCGGGTGTCTCCATCGCCGGACCGAAGTCCCGCGAGACAATCGCCGCCTGCCTTGAAGCCGGCGATGACATTTCCAACGAGGCTCTGCCCTTCATGGGGGTCGCCCGGGTGACGCTCATGAGCGGCGTCGAAGCCCTGATCGCCCGGATCAGCTTCTCGGGCGAGCGGGCTTACGAGCTTTATGTACCCGCCGCCCAGGGCGAAGCCATGATGGACATGCTCTGGCCGGCGGCCGAGGCGCTTGGCGGATGTCTTTATGGCATGGAAGCGCTGGGCACGCTCAGGATCGAGAAGGGCCATGTCACCGGCGTCGAACTGGACGGCCGCGTAACCATCGACGATGCCGGCCTCGGCAAGATGGCCTCGACAAGGAAGTCCTTCATCGGCAGCGCCCTGCGTCAGCGGCCGGAACTCCTGCGCGGCGACCGGCCGCAACTGGTCGGCATCTTCCCCAAGGACCGCGGCCAGCGTTTCAAGGGGGGCTCCATCCTGTGCCAACCGGGAGAAAATTCCGGCTTCGGCGATGGCTGGATCACGGCGGTCACCCACTCGCCCGCACTCGGCCACTGGATCGGTCTCGGCTACATCTCCGGAGGTGCAGGTGCCTGGCAAGACAAGCCGCTGATCGCAAGTGACCCGACCCGTTCGGGTGATATCGAGGTGGAAATCGTGTCACCCCACATGTTCGATCCGGAAGGAGTGAGAATGCATGGCTAAGGCAAGATCCGCCCTGAAAGGCCATCTGGTGCCCGGCCATTTCGGACGGGAGGGCACCACCGGCGTCACCCTGTCGGAGGTCGGCTCATTTTGCCTCGTCCAGGTGTCCGCCTGGCCGGAGAGCCTGCGGTCGGTCGGCAAGGAGGCCGCCCGTCTGGCCGGTTGCGGCGAAGCGCCGGGCCCGGGACAAGCGACGGCCGGGGCGAACGGAACCCTGTTGCGTATCGAACCGTTGAAATGGTGGCTGATCAGCCGGCAGGCACCGTCTTCCCAGCTCTCCCTGACCGCGGGGGACGGCGCCGTTCTGGACCTGTCATCGTCCAGAACGTGGGTAACCTTGAGCGGCGCCGATGCCGCCGGTCTGCTCAACCGCTTCCTGCCGCTCGACCTGTCGGACAGGGCCTTTCCGCCCGGCTCCAGCGCCTCCACGGCCTTTCACCACATCGGCGTCACGCTCTGGCCCGACGATGAAGGCTTCAACCTCCTCCTGCCCCGCAGCTTCGCGGCCTCGCTCTGGGAGATGCTGACGGAAAGCGCCGCACAATTCGGTTACGAAATCAGGTCGGCATAGAGAGAGTCGGGAGAAGCCTCGCGTAGCAGGATGTCACGAGAGGTCACCAGATGTTTCCCGCCGCACGCCATATCGGGAAAGGTGTCAGGGAATTCGGTCCGCGCTGTCAGATCGTCATGGTGACCTTGTACGTCCCTGCCGCCTGGGGCTGGTTCCGATCCAGGATCTGCTGCAGCCGCGAGGTGCTTTCGATCACTTTCATGCCCTCTTGCGAGAACGTGCCGGCGTTGAACGCATGCTGGGACAGGAGCGGATTGGTCAGCGCCTGAGAAAAGGCATCAAGCGCGACCATTCTCCCGATCAAGGGCGGAACGGCGGAACGAGGCGCCACGTCTTCCGCAAACAGGCCGACAAACAGTTCGACGTTGTCAACCGAGTCCTTGTAGAGGCGCGACAACGCCTTGATCCTGCGGGGATCCCCCGTGATCTGCTCGAACGTCTTGACACGGCCATAGCCGAAGGCCTCCCGGTAGTCGTTGTAGCTGGCCAGATGGTTGGCGCGTCCCTGCTGCACCGACGCCAGTTCGACGGATACAAGAAAGTCGGGTGTGTTCATCAACCCAATGTTCCAGGCCTTTTGCTGACTGGCGCTCTCCATGGCCTTGCCCAGCCCGATGCCTGTCAGGTGGCTGTTGTCGTAGATGAACTGCTCCCCGGCGACGGATTTGCCCGCGACCTTGAAATAGTCGGGTGTCAGGCTGTGCCAGCGGTAAAGCAGGTTGAACTCGATCGGTATCCAGTTCGGCTTGTTCCACTCCGCCTTCCAGCACACGGAGGGATCCGCGCTGAGCTGAAAATAATACGGCGAGATGTGGTTGATATATTCCTCCACGACGATCTTGATCAGCAATGCGATGTTGATATTCCGAGCGGTCTGGAAAACCCGCTCGTCGTCCCAGCTCGGATGCGCCTTTTCCAGGATCCCGCACAACCGGTTGTGCTCGCGAAGGAAGAGCGTCGTCAGCATGGCCGTGTATGGGGTCGTGTTGGCGCGTTCGCCCGCGAAGGCAAAAATGTGCTGCCGGATCGCGTCGGCGCGCTCCTTGCCTTCGTTGCGTTCCACGGTTTCAAGAAATTCCTTGAGGCGCAGCGGCGGCAACAGGTCCTTGAATGCCGGCTTGACCTTGCCGTTTGCCCCGAAATACCGGGGAGCATATTCCTCGCCGGTGTCGGGATCCGTTTCCGATTTGAGGCGCCCCTTGCGCCCTGTCTCTTCCAGCTTCAGACGAATGGCGTCGCTATGCGCACGGTTGAGCCCGTAAAGCGTGTTGAAGTCGATATGGTGGGACGTATGTGTCTTGCGGTTCTGGTAAATCCGCTTGCCGTCAACTTCAACGAAATCATCCGACGACGTCATCAGAAAGCCGTCGGTGAACCATTGCGCGAAGGAGAGAAACAGCACACTGCTGTCTTCCGAGAGCGTTTCTTCGCCTTCTTTCACCTCGTAGAGTTCACGAAGGTCCTCAAGCGGCGGCAGATCCTTGAGGTCCTTCTGCGGAAGATGCCGCTTGAACCAGTCCCTGTCCGTCATCGACTCCCAGGATGTATAGCCCGCCATCGGTTTGTCGACGTCCCCGTGCACGGCCATCGAACTGTAGGGCGACGGACGGGAGCGCGCGCGCATCACCGCGCTGTTGATGATGTAGGTGTTGACGAGGCGGCGCAGCGGCCCGATCGCCATGACGATCTTCCAAAGCCAGGGAAAGTGGCTGAGGACGTAGGCTTGCAGACGGTTGGTAAACCCGTCGGCGCTCTGGTCGCGAGGCGGATGGTCGCGAAGGGGTCTTGTCATGGGGCAGTCCTCGGCTTGATGAGATGGAATGGCTGCGCTTGGTCCGGTCAGTTGTTCTGGGGGCGCTGCGAAGCCGCACGCACCGCGCGCGCGCCCGGATAGACGAGTGCACGGGCATGCCCGAGCGAGGCATACTGGTCCGGCGACGTGGCCAGCGGGATGCGGATGCAGTGCGGGCTTCGGTTCGGGTTCATGTCGAGCCGGCTCACCACCTCGTTGTCGAGGATCGGTTCGTCGATCTCGATCTCGCACAGGTCCAGCCAGGGAAACTGGCCCTCGTTCCAGGCGCGGGCCGGGTTCAGCACCTCGTGATGGGGATGGACGTCTTCGGGCTCAGGATGCACCTGTCCTTGAAGGACATAGCGGACCTCGGAATTCTGCACCTGGTAGATCCAGTCCTGGCGGAGAAAATCGGGGGCCCGGGGATCATCGGGCAGCGGGTCCATCGAAGGCGCCCCGTTTGCGCGAAAGTCCTTGCGCGGCAAACCACGCTCCGGACCGCGATCTCCCGGAATGAGCCGGAACCGGATGTAGGAGCGCACACCGCTCCGGTCATGGAACTCGAAACACTGCCAGGTGTGGTAGCGGCTGTTCAGGAACGAACCGCGGATCCGGTAGGCCTCGATCAGTTCCGGCTCCATCATGATGCCCTGTTTGACCAGGTCCTTGCGCTGCTCCGCGCTGGCATGAACGAAGGTGCTGAAATCCCGGATGGTGCGCACGAAGAGCTGGCGCCCCGCATTCATGAGAATATCCAGCACACCCGGCCCCTCGTATCCTTTGTCCTCGTCGAAGAACTTGAGCGACGCGGCGACGCCGTCGCGGGCACGATCGTCCTCCCTGGCTCCGGGCGAGGAGTGCCGCAGGACGACCGGCAGGGTCCGGCCTGCAACAAAGAAATCGTTCTCCGGAAACCCCTCCGGCACAATGAACCGGGCCCGTCCCCGGCCCGCGGCGCCATAGGTGTGTGTGCCGCGGCCGCGCTTGGTGTGGGACAGGTAGCCGAACGTCCGCGACAGCGTGTCGAGCACCTCCTTGAAATCGTCGTCGATGCCTTCCCGCAATTCGGCCTCGGAGAGCCGGAGGTTCTCTCTGCCCTGGGCCGACATTTTCGCACGCTCTTCCTGGCTGGCCACATAGACCGCCTTCCTGATCTCGTTGACCTGGCCGACCGGCCGGTGGTCGGCAAGGCTTTGCCAGGGCGAGTAGCGCAACTTCTCCCCGAACGACCTCCTCTCGGGGGTGTCGAAGGTTTGCGGCGGGATCGTGATGCTCGCAACGGTGACGAAAGGCAGGTCCCACTCGACGGTTGGATTGTCGATGACGCCGTTGTCCGCGTCCGGATGGATCTGGACCTGAAAGTCGAACATCACCGGCTCGGAGCCCTCGGCTAGACGGTCGGCCATGCGTTCGCGCAGGTAGTCATGCGTCGGCCCTGCGACGACGTCCTCCGCCTCATCCGACGGCACCACACGGTAGCGGCAGGCAGCCTGTCCGGGGGCACTGCCGAAGGCATACGGCACCTGGCTCCAGTAGCGGCTCTTCACCGGGTTTTCCTGGATCTGTTGCCGGAACCCCTGCAGAACCGCCAGGTCCTGCGGATGGGTCTTCATCAGGTAGGCGATGAATTCCTCCGGGGGCTTTCCCCTCGGCGCACTCTGGGCGAAATCCTTCATGAACAGCACATAGTCGGCCGCCGTGCGGATGAAGAACACCGGATTGTCCGCCAGCACGAAATCCTGCTCGCCGTCGGCCGCTCCTGGCAGGGCCGCTTCGCCGGGGACGTCCAGAAGCTTGATCGCCATGCCGTGAATATCCGGCTGACGATCGTCCTTCTGGGCCCCGTTCGAAAACCGGATATGGGCGTTATATCTGGAGGGCGTGCGGAACAGTCCGACCCTGAGCGCCTCGTCGATCCCGTCGAGAACCTCGAATTCCGCCTCCAGGCAGCCATGCATCTTGAAGTGCTGCCCCCGCAGGTGCGGTTGGGTCGCTCTCATCATGGCGATCTGGATATTGAGGACGGCCTGGATGTCTGGTTCGATGGTGCTCATCATGGTCTCGCTCGGTTTCAGCGGCAGTCGGGAAGGTGTGTTTCGGATGGCATTCTCACGGGTCCCGCTCACAGGGTCTTGAGATATTCAAGAAGGTCTTCGAACGCGCCGGAGTGTTCCGGTGCCGACCAGTCGAGGCGCAGCAGCTTTCCGTCGACGACAAGGTTCCGGTCATGCCCCCGGTTCGTCCAGCCGTCCCGGGACGTGTCGTGCACCGAAACCGTCGGGTAGCGGGCCTTCAGCTCATCGAGCCGTTCCGCTTCCCAGGTCCAGCCGAGTGCCGTCTCGTCATAGGAAATGGCGCCGCGCAGGAAATTCACCGGCCGGTCGCCGGGCTTCAGCAACTGGGCGAGAGTCGGCACCGAGCCGTTGTGAAGATAGGGAGCCCGCGCCCAGATGCCGTCGAGGGGCGGCGCCAGATATCCCTGGTTGGCGACTTCGGTCGTGTCGCGCAGAATCCGGTAGTCCGGCGTAACGCAGGGCCTCGTTTCCCGGCCGTCCCGGTCGAGATAGGTAAAGTCGGGGTCGTGGCAGGCCGCCTTGAATGCGGACAGGAACACCTGTGCTCCCGCGGGGTTCAGCACCTGGGCGCGGTTCATGTCCGACCCGATTTCCGGGTAGCGCCGATTGTTGCGCGGCCGGTGGCACGTACCGCAATTGTCCGCAAAAAGAGCTTCCCCCCTGGCCGCCTTTTCAAGGTCGACATCGAACGGGTAGGGCGCCGGCGGCAGGCCCAGCAGGTACTCGGCGACAATCGCGGCATTCATCAGGTCGACATCCTCGGGCCTGCCGATGATCGGCAGCTGCGCCGCGATGTTTCTCCAGAACCGTTCCAGCACACTGCCATCCCATTGCCCGGTGGCCCTGTCGGCCTGGTTCCATACGGACGGGGCGTCGGTCACCGTTGCGAAACGTGGCAAGGCCTCCGGCAAGGGACCGGTGAGCAGATCCTCGAGCTTGCCCTCACCTGCCGCTTTCATGGCAAGCAGGTCGGCCAGAAGGTCGCCGCTTCCGTCCGACTGGCCCGCGCTGTGTCCGGCCAGCCCCGGCGACTTTTCTCCCTGTCCGTAACTGGAGCCCGGACGCGTCTGAAGCACGACGGCGGCGGAACGCACGGCGGAACTCCGGGCAAGTCCCTCCAGAAAACGCACGGCATTCTGCGCAAAGATCGCGCGCTGGACGGCATCGACACGGTTGACGTCGCTTGGCTCGATCTGCGGCAGACCCTTCGCGAAATAGCCTTCCGGCTTGGCGGCCGCCAGTTCGAGCAGGGCTTTTGTTGTCTGCCCGGGGGCCTCGATCGTTCCGATCTGGTCCGGCGACAGGTATCCGCTGCGCAGCGACGAAAACGCCCCCCGCCACTTGCGCACGTCGAATTGCGTGTTCGGGGCGCCTTCCAGGACGAGCCGCTCCTCGCCGAGGTCGACCTGACCGGTGTGGCAGGCGCCGCAGGCAAGCGTCACGAAAAGCGGTTGGGCGATCGAATAGTCGATTTCACCGACAGGGTTGCCCTGTGCATCCACCGGGCGGCCCTGGCTGCCGGTGATCCCGAGTCCGCGCGGCAGGATCCTGTCCGGAAAATCCGGATCCCGGAACAGTCCGAAACGTGCGAACCGCTCTTCGGGTCCCCCCCAGATTTCCGGTGCAAGATCCGGCAGGAGTTTCATCAGGACGAGAGGGGCTCCGACGAACCCGTTGCCCGCGTTGACGAACCACGCATGCCCGATCGGATCGGCCAGTTTCGCCCGGCCGATATCCGCCTTGCACTGGTCCCGCAGTTGTGTCCACCGAAGGTCCGGATTCGCTTCCAGCGCTTGTGCGAGCGCCACGCGGGACGAACACGTCACCTCTGCTTTCACCTGCGGGGACACAAGGGCCGCCATGGCCGTCAGCAACACCGCCAGTGCGGCGACGCGTGCCTGCTCAAACAGATTGTAGGCCATGACCTTCCTCCCTTGAACGTCATCGGATGGCTTTGCATCCGGATACCGGTTTGCAGTCTCGATCCTGCCTGGAGCGAAACCGGCACTTTTCGTTTTGGCGCTTGTTCAAATCAGAACGGGGCCACCGCGCGCACCGGCAAGCGGTTGACGGCGGAACCTGCCCTCAGGCCAGGCTGATCGCCCTGCTGATCGTGTCGTGGAACCGGTCCGCGATCCTGGAAAAGCCGGAATTCGTGGCATGGATCTCGTCGTTCCAGTCGCTGACGTTGGGCAGCGCGCCCCGGCAGTTCACGACCCAGATCCTCGTCTTTGAGGACTGCCCCGCCAGACTGGTCAGCATGAAGTAGAGCTCGTCCACCAGGTACTTGATGATGTCGCGCCGGAGGGTGTGATCCGTGATGCCACGGCTGTCCAGCGGCTCTCCGAGCCATTCGTTGTTCGCCGCGTAGCTCGGGTCGCGCCTGTCGTCCGGTCCGAAAGGATACGGAAACGCATAGTCGTAGCCGTGGATGATGATCGGCAGCCTGGCGAAATCCGGATCGGACCTCACATCGGAAATCATCTTGCGATAGGCTTTTCTAAGAAAATCCAGCCGGTCTTCCAGAGCCCCGTGATTGATGTGCCCCTGCACGTCGTTCACGTCTCCGTTGAAAGGGCGCACGAGTTCAAACAGCGCCGCCACGCCGGTCTGCGGGTCTTCGCCGATGATATCGTTGCCGGCGGCCGAGAACAGAAATGCCCGGACGTGCTGCCTGACCTCGCCCAGGGCGCTCATGTATTCATAGCCGCCGCTTTCGGCCGGTCCATGCACCATGTTCTGAGCGGTGTCTCCCGCCGCCCCGACCGAATAGATGCGGTACCTCGACCCCAGCTGGTCGATGACTTCCTTGATGAGCACCGGAAACTGGAACCAGCTGTCGCCTTCGGACACGAGGACGGGAAGCGTCTCGTCCGAGTTCAGACGGTTCATGAAGACACGCCGCCGGCGCCAGCGCGCAAGACCGTTGCCGATGCCCATGGCACTTTCAAGCTCTTGCATGCCATCGCCCATATCGACCTTTTCCGGGTCGGGCGCCAACTTGAAGTCGAAACCTCCGGAGCCACGCACGACCCTGGAATAGGCCAGGATCTTTTCGTCGCTCGAATTCAGGTCTGACATCATCTCAAAATATTTGGCCAAGGAAATTTTTTGCACTGTCACCTCCACCTAAAGACAGTCAAATAAATAAATGCGATCTATACGTTCAATATAAAACTTTTTTAACCCATGCCTTTAGGGAATGCAATCAGTGATATTGTTGCCTTGCCCCAGGAACCTTCAAGGCGAAAACACGCGACCTGCCGGCCGAATTGCACGCAGGCAATCGACAACCCGTTCGGCACGAGGTTGCAACCCATGTCTCCGGTACAAACTGTCACCTATGTCTCCGGATCGGACAAAACAGGAAAAATGGTGGGCCCGGAGGGACTCGAACCCCCAACCAATCCGTTATGAGCGGACGGCTCTAACCAATTGAGCTACAGGCCCACGGCAGGGCCGCCCGTGGCGGAGCCTGCGCTGTTTTCCCTATACCATGGCGGGAAAGCTGGGCAAGGGATTTGCGGCGGCAGGCGCAAAAAGGTCTGGAAAGAGGGGCGCCGCCGCGGCTTTAGCGGCAACGGGACGGCAAAAACGGTTCCGTTCACGTGCCGCATGCGCTCTAAATGGGGCGTTGCCCCACCTGCCGCACCCCGGAGCCCGCATGCGATCGCCGCTTCTGTCCGTTACGATGAGTGTCCTGCTTGTGTGCATGATCGGCTGGTTGCTGGTGGTTGGCCGCTCCCTGATCCTGCCCTTCGTGATCGCGCTGATCGTCTGGTACATGATCAACGCGCTTGCCCATGCCATCCGCGCGATCCCGATCGGCCGCTGGCATTTGCCGGGCTTTGTCTCCTTCACGCTGGCGCTGCTGGTGATCTTCACCGCGGCAACCATGGTGCTGGACATCGTCACGGTGAACCTGACCCAGCTGGCCCAGGACGCACCCACCTACCAGAAGCGCCTCGAGGAACTGTTCGACCAGATCTCTTCCCATCTGGATCTCAACGACCCGATCGAACTGCAGGACCTGTTGCCGGACTCCGTCGTGCCACGCATGGTCACGGCCGGCGCCAGCCTGGTCACCACCCTGGCCGGCTCGGCCAGCCTGGTCTTCATCTACATTCTCTTCCTGGTGCTCGAGCAATCGACCTTCGACCGCAAGTTCGAGCGCCTGTTCGCATCGCCGGACCGCGCCGAGGCCGCGTTTGCCATGCGCGCGGAGATCAACCGCTCGATCATGCATTATTTCTCGATCAAGACCGCGGTCTCCGTCGCCACCGGAGCGCTTACCAGCCTGGTGCTGATCGTGATCGGCCTGCCCTACGCGGCGCTGTTCGGCTTCATCGCCTTCCTGCTGAACTACATCCCGACCATCGGCTCGCTGATCGGCGTGATCTTTCCGAGCCTGCTGGCAATCGTCTATTACGACAATCTGGGGCCGTTCATCGCGATCGCGACAGGTCTCGGCCTGATCCAGTTCGCCATCGGCAACCTGATCGAGCCGCGGCTGATGGGCTCGAACCTCAACCTCTCCGGCCTGGTGATCATGCTGTCGCTGGCCTTCTGGGGCGCGATATGGGGCGTTGTCGGCATGGTCCTGTGCGTTCCGCTCACCGTGATGATCGTGATCGTCTGCGCCCGTTTCGACGGCGCGCGGCCGATCGCCGTGCTCTTGTCCCAGACCGGCGAGGTCGGCCCGCTGCCGGCGGAAAAATCGCCGGCGAACTGAGACGGCCTGCCAACCAGTGTTACGGGATCCGCCCCTGCGGATGAGGTCACGCCCTGCCGGTCCCGTCGGAAGGCAAGACCTTCGTTTGAAGAGGTGCAGAACCGTGAACGCCCGGCACCGGCGACAGGCAACGCTCGCGTTGGATGATCCAGGTCAATGCACCCGAGCTCGCGCTCCGGCGAAATCGAGACTTGGTCTCAACAGTCAACGAATTGCCATGCGCCGTATTCTTGTAACGCTGTCTTGCCTGCTGCCGCTCGCCCTCGGTGCGGCCGGCGCGGCGTTCCCCCAGAGCACGGCTGAAACCGTCTTCTGGGACAGCATCAGGAACAGCTCCGATCCGGCCGACCTGAAGGCCTACCTGAGAGCCTACCCGGAAGGCCGGTGGGCACCACTCGCGCAGACCAGGCTTGATGAACTCGATCGCCCCGCCGCCGGCGGCGGCGAAGGGCCGGTGACGGCTTGCGATCTTTGGACGTCCCATCCGGCGGACGCACGGAAGGTCTCCGCAGGTGTCGAGTTCGACTGGATCGATGCGGACAGGGCAATTCGGGCGTGCGAAGAGGCGGTCGCCCGCTATCCCGGCGTCCTGCGGTTCCGGTTTCAGCTGGGGCGTGCCAAGGTGAGGGCGAAGCAGGAAGACGAGGGCAACCGCCTGATCCGCTCGGCCGCGGACGACGGCTATCCCGTGGCAATGCTTCTCGTCGGATTCAACAACCGCTTCGGGCAAACCGTGCCGCAGAACACGACCGAAGCCTTGCGCTGGTTTGAAAAGGCCGCCGATGCCGGCAATCCGATGGCAGCCACGGTCCTCGGCACTCTCTATCTCGAAGACAGGGAAATTCCGAGGAACCTCGGCAAGGCCCTTCACTGGCATCTGAAAGCCGCCAACGCCGGCGAGGCCCAGGCGATGTACAATCTCGGCTTCATGTACCTGAACGGCGACGGCGTATCCAGGGACACCGCAAAGGGCATCGCCTGGCTGCGCAAGTCCGCCGAGAACGGCTACGCCAACGCCGCCCTTGAACTGGCGGACATGTACGAAAACGGCCGACATGTCAGAAAGGACCTCCGGGAAGCCCTCGATTGGTACCTCGGGGCTGCGGACGGCGGTGCGCCCTTCGCCAGTTACCGGCTTTCGGACCTGTTCCGGCAGGGAGCAGGCATCTCCCGGGACGACAGGGCCGCCGCCGAATTTCTCTTTCAGGCGATCGAGGACGGTTACGTGATCATGCCCGAGCAACTGGCGGCGGACGCGCGCGGCTGGAGTATCGCCTTTCGACGGGCGCTCCAGGAGGCGCTGAAGCGGGAAGGCTTCTACGAAGGCGCCATCGACGGCAGTTTCGGGCCGCAGACACGGCAAGCGATCCAGGCACTTTACGACGCCGGCTTCGCGGACACCGGCCGGGACCTGCCGGGCGACACCGACAACAGGCCGATGCAAGTCAACATCCCGGAGCTGAACGTCTTTTCGCGACCGAGCGTCACCGCAAACCGGCTGGGATCCCTTGTCTCGGGAGATCCGGTGACGGCCCGTCGCTGGACGCGCGATCACAATGGAGACCGCTGGGCACGCATTTGCGGCTACCGCTTCTGCGGATGGAGCGCTGCGGAGTTTCTGGTCGACCTGCCCGCAGCACCGGCAGATTCTCAACCACAGCAGAGCGCCCGGCCCGAGGCGGTCACGGAACCGGAGGTCGCGCCACAGCCTTCGCCTGAGGCACCGCCCGATCCTGAGGAAGGCCTGGGTACGCTGGATTGACAGGGCAAGCAAGCGGGAGGAATCTGATGTTGTTGCGGGCCCTCAAGCCAAGGATTGCAGCGTGTTTCATCGCCAAGGCCCTCGTTCTTGGCATGGGTGCGTCCGGCATCCTCCCGGTCTCCGCTGCCCCGGTGACCGAATATATCGAGCCGCTGCGCGCACAACATGCAGGACTGGTACGGCTCAACACCTTGCTGGATGAAATGGTCGCCGGCGAACGCCTGCAGAACATGGATGCGTGCAAACGGGACCCGGCCATCGACGCCGCGATCATCGGCCGGGGTCTGCATGTGCAAACACGGGAATTCTATGAGCTCCTGCGTGCCTACCGGACGTCCCGGACGCGGCGTGGCCTGACCGAGGAACTGGATCTCATCGGACAGAACGGCAAGCTGATCGATAAAATGCTCGACAAGCACCGCAATCTGAAGGGCGTGAAGTTGCCGCCTATCCCGGATGAAGGCAAGGAGCGGATCCGCCGGGAAATTCGAAAGGCGGTTCTCGACTATGTCGAACGCAAACTCTCGGGAAAGCTGGAAAGCCGGGGCCTGAAGGACCTTCTCACGAGCCGGAGCTGGCAGGAACTGCACGACAAGGCGGTATTTCATGTCGAACGCAGGATCCGCGAGGAGATCGAAGAGGAAACCGAACGGATCTTCGGCCTTCGGTTTCACGACGAAAAATCTGCCATCAGCGCCCTGCGCCGTCATGCAAGACGCAAGGTTGAACAGGCTGTTGCAAAACTCCTGGTCAAGATCACGTCCAATGAAATCCTGCTCGAATTCGCCGGAGCAAAAATACTGGAATGGCTGGAAAACGACATCTGGCCGAGGATCCGGGAAGGCCTCAGGCACAAGGGCCACCTGGAGGAGCGGACCGTTCGCTCGAAGGCCACACTCGAAGCCGCCGCCCTGCGTCTCCAGGGCCATGCCGGCAGCGCGCGGCTGGACGACGTGCGCGGATCGCTGCAGGCCGCCGCAGCGGCGGTCCATGCCACCCGCTACCTGCAGCGCGACCTTGTCCGTGCCGGCCGCGCCGACCTGAAAGCCGACCTGGATGGTGCGATCGCCGCTCTCGACCACCGGATGCTGCGAACGGAAGAACGCTTTCTCCTGCAATGGGAAGAAGACATCGGCTCCCTGGAAGATCTTGAACTGGTTCTGAGGGACGCGGTGAACGACCTGCAGAAGATCACGGGCCGCAATCCCGACGGCACCCCCGGACCGGCCAGCGCCTTCTTTGTGGTCAAGGTCGCGGGTTCGGGTTTCATCCCGCACTGGGCCGGCGGAAGCTACGAAGTCACCGGATCCGATCAATTCGTTTTCGAGTTGAAGCGGGACGAGGATCTTCAGGGCAAGCTCGGCACCTACCTTTCCTCGATCATGTTCGACGTCTGCGAGATCAGGAATCCCGGCGGCATGATCGCCAAAAACGCCAGACCCGGGATCTGGAATGCCGGACCGCAGCTCTCCGTGGTCTGCGGCCCCTTTTTCGACACCGTCCACATCGACAAGTCCATGATCTTCTCCCAATGGAAGAACCTTCGCGATGATGCCCCTTCCCTGGGAGAGCTGAAAGAGAGGGCGGGCTGTGAGTAGATCCGGCAACCGTCTAACGGCCCATCCGGACCGCAGGGGCCGCGTCGCACCCCTCGCATGCGCCATGCTTGTTTTCGTGGCCGCCCCGATCGCGCCGTCGTTCGCACAGGACATCGGCGATCCCTGGCTGGACTCCTTGCGCGGCGCAACCGGTACCGTGATCGGCGACCTCAACCCACGCTTTGACGACGGCCCGTCTTCGTCAAGCGCACCGCCGGGCGACGCGGCGCCCGGCACCGTCAATCCCTCGGACCGCGAGACGGCCCGCCTGATCCGGGAGTGGATCGACATTGCGGAGCCGCCGCAAAACGTCACCGAAGGGGCCCGGCTCCACTATACCTATGGCGGCAACATGGTCGGCACGACCGCCGACGGCGGCATCATCGCCTCGCCTCATGAATCCGGTGCATTCGATCCCGTTTTCCTTTGGCAGAACCGGCGCGGCCTCGATTCAGTCGATCACTGCACCATGGAGGAGTATGTCGTCGCCAGGCTTGCGGAGGAACCGGTCGATGGTTGCCGCGGACGCTACCGGCCAGGAGGTCCCGTCGCCGGCAACGGTAATGACGCATCCGGCGACACTGGAGACCGAATAGAGGATGCGATCTCCGCCTGCCGGTTCGACGAGGCCAGGACGCTGATCGACGCCATCGGCGACGGCTCGGTTCGAGCGCGCCTCGAACGCCGGTACACCGAGGCCCATGAACGGGAAGAAAAAACGAAGGCGCTCTTCGCCGAGGGCGACGCAGCATACCGGAATTGCGATTTCGACGAGGCTTCTGAAAGCCTCGACAAGGCGGCAGCCAACACGAACTGCGACAGGTACCGCACACGGATCGCACAAGCCGCGAGCAAGGTCGCCGCGGCTCAGGCGCACGAGGAAAAGACAAGGGCGCTCTTTTCGGAAGCCGACCGCCTGTTCAGGCAAAACGACTTCGAGACCGCGCGCTCCCGGCTCGAGACTGCCAGAGCTCATACCAGGTGCCAACGTTATGTCACCCGGATCGACGAGGCTCTTGGAAAGGTGGTCGAACGCATCGCCCAGGCGCCCCCCGCCTCCCCTCCGCCCGTCGAGGCACCCGCTCCGCCTGCGCCGGCAGTCTCCGCGGGAGCGGACTATTTCATCGGCGTGTGGGCAATGTCGCCGACGGCCTGTTCCGGCCCCTACAAGCCAAGGCCGCGTGACAACAGCGAAACAGCCGGCTCGATCGCGGGAGCGATCGAACAGGGCGTCGAACAGGGCCTCGAGATTGCCGCACACGCCCTGAGGTACGAATTCAGGTCTAACGGCGTCTTCTACGTTCGAGACATTCGCCAGCCGAACTCCCGCTTCGTGCCCTTTGCCGACTGGAGCGTCCGCGGCGATGTCATGACCTTTCACACCTACGACGATGATGAAACCGACACAGCTAGAATTCTTCGGAAACTTCCGGACCGTTTCGAGATAGACAGCGAAGTGGAAGGTGAGAACGCTTCTTTCTACCGCTGTACGGAAGAGCCGAACTGACATCCCTTTGCGGCTTGCTGTTCCGTTACGGTTTCCCGGGTCTTCTGGCGGTCCTCCGAGACGTCAAACCGGGCCGTTTATCGCGATCTCAACGGGTTCGGCACGTTCCGGTTCGCCATCGGCGACCCGAGGAGACCTGCCAAACCCAACCGGGAGATCTCCCATCACGGTTGAATTCCCGCGCCGGCCACCCCATCAAGAGACAAGGCCTTCGCCTGAAGGGAGGCCGGATCATGAATGCCGAGTGAACGGCCGGGTCATCACCACGCCGCATTCACCGCAGAGGATCCGGCATTGAATTTAGATTTTGCATCAAGGATGACGTCTCCATGAAAGTCCGCTATTTCCTCCCCGTTCCGCTGCTGCGCAAGGCTGTTCTGGCCGCGGGCCTGAGTGCAGCCCTGGTTGGCGCCGGACCGGTTGCTGGTCCGGCCGCCGCGCAAGACACCGCGGCACCAGCCGGCAGCATCACCATGGAAGGCCGCGGCACCGTCGCGGTTGCCCCCGACATGGCCGTCATTTCCGCCAGCGTCGTCACCACCGGAGACAATGCCGCGGACGCGCTCGCCGGCAACAGCGCTGCGGTCGCCAAGGTGATCGAGGCGATCAAGAGTGAAGGCATCGTGGCGAAGGACATTCAGACCAGAGGCTTCGGCATCTACCCGCGCTACGATCACACCAAATCCAGTGGCCGCCAGCCGGACATTACCGGCTACGAGATCCGCAACGGCGTTGAGGTCAAGGTCCGGGACCTTGCCAAGCTCGGCGCGCTGCTGACGCTGACCGTGGAAAACGGTGCGAACGCGGTCGACGGCATCCGCTTCGAAGTCAGCGACCCGGAAGAGAAACTGGACGAAGCCCGCCAGAAGGCCGTCGCCGCAGCCCGCCACAAGGCGGAAATCTTTGCCGCCGCCGCCGGTGTCGACCTTGGCACGATCGTCTCGATCACCGAAACCGGCGTTGAAATGCCGCGTCCGGTGATGATGCGGGCCGAAGGCCTGATGATGGCCAAGGCGAGCCCGGTGCCGGTCGAGGCCGGCGAGGAGGTCATCGGAGCGAATGTGACCATCCGCTGGTCTCTGAAGTAAAACGTCCCCGCGAGAGGTCCCGTGTCACCCGGCGGGAAGTCCGCCGGGTGACATGGGCCAGGCTGTAGTGCGTTCCTGTCGAAAACAGGTCAATGGCGGGTTGGCGTCGCCTCTCCGCAATCGCAGGCCAGGGGCCGGCCATGCGGGCAGTCACAGCTTCCGGTACCAGACCTGCATGGGCTTCCCGGTCTCTTCCGTCTCGCCGACATCCAGCCATGGAAACGTCACGATGGCGCCTGTGAGTTTCTCGTAGCCGCGCTTGCGCCAGAAGGGATCGAGCGGTGCGTAGTCCGCCGGCCGCATGGGATGGTCGTCCGGGCGGATCACTGCGCAAAAGACGGCTTCGTCAAATCCGAGCGCGCGCGCGTGAGCCTCACGTTCCTCGAAAAATCGATGACCGAGTCCCTGGCCGCGATAAGCCGGATCGAGCACCGACTCGGCCATGTAGAAGATCTTTCCGACATCAAGGCCGCGCGCTTGGAGCGGTGCCCGGAATTCCTCCAGCCCTTCGCCGAGCGGCTCGCCCGTTGCCGCGCCCACCAGCCGGGTGCCATCAAAGGCCCCCACGATGACGGCTCCGTCCGTGTCGGCATAGCGCTGAAGGTACTTGGCCTCATAGGCGCGTGTGCCCTGGTAAAGATACGGCCACGCACGGAACACGGAAATCCTGAGGCCGGCAAGGTCGTCAAGAGCATGTCTCAGGTCTTCGCCTGTCAGGCGTCGGATGTCGATCGGCATGTCGCGGGCCCCTCCTGATCTATTGGTGACGCGACGGATGGTGGCACGCCCCGCCCGCCGGAGGACCCCGCCTTGCCACATTTTCATGGATGATGCCATTGACGTCGACGCGATGCCGACCTTCCCATACCGATCACGCGGTGCCGGAGCGGCCCTTCATAACGGCTCCGGTCATGATGCATTCGATCTCCGTGGCCCAACCCGGGATCGGGATGACATGGCGTCAACCCGCCGGATCCTCCTTCCACATCAAGGCAAAGCCGTTACAAGCTGTTACCAATTCGTACAAAATCCGAATTCATTCATCCGCGCGAACATGACAGGATCGTCGGGCATATCTTTCCAGAGCAAGGAGCCAGAGGTCGCCATGTCCCGGACCCAGCCCGTTTCCTACAGCCCGCTCCACATCATCCTGCATTGGGTTATCGCGGCGCTCATCCTGTTTCAGATCATCTTCGGTGAAAGCATGGAAGCGCTTGAGCGGGCCCTGCGCAACGGGGGCACGCCTGATGCCGGTGTCTCGTTCATGGGCAACGCGCATATCTGGGTCGGTATTGCGATCCTGGCACTGACCGCCGTCAGACTGCTTGTGCTGGCAATCCACGGTATCCCGTCACCGCTGCCCTCTTCCAGGCTGCAGGAGCTTGCTTCCAGGGCGGTTCATGGCCTGCTCTATCTGGCCATGATCCTTGCTCCGGTCACCGGTCTGCTCGCATGGTATGGTGGCATCCACACCTTCGAGGAACTGCACGAACTCGCTAAACCGCTCTTTATCGTGCTGGTGGCGCTGCACACGCTGGGCGCACTCTATCACCACGTTGCGTTGAAGGACGGCAGCCTCACGCGCATGTTCTCGACGCGGACACGATAAGGGCGTCAGTCCCTTGCCTCCAGCCAGACCCGCGCAGCTTCCATATCTTTCCGGACGACCCCCTCGGCCAGTTTCTGCCCGACAACCGCCCCGAACTTGTAGCCGTGCCCCGAACAGGCCGACACCACCGTGACCTTGCCGTCGGTTTTGACGAAGAAATGCTCGTCAGCGGTAAAGGTGTAGGCGCAGGTGACGACGTCGTCGACACGGTACTCGCCGATCCGGGCAAAGGGCGGTGAGAAATAGTCGCGCAGGGTTTTCCCCTCGCCGGCCTTGGCGATGCGGTCCTGGTCCGGAGCAGCCTTGTATTTGTGGATGCCGGCACCGAACTTGAGGCCGGTACCGGCCACCGGCGGCAGGATGTAGCCGTCGACCGGCCCGCCCGGATCGAGGATCGCCGGCGCGCGTTCCCAGGCTTCGCGCAGGTCCGCGGGCGGTGTCAGGTAGACGACAGCGGTGCGGTAGGTGGTCAGGCTGATGTCGAGCCTCGGGAACAGGCCCAGCGTCCAGGCGCCCGCGGTCACGATGACATGATCCGCGGACAGGACCGACCCGTCACCCAGTGTCACGGAACCGGACGCGGCATCGACCGCGGTCACGCGGGCGTTTTCGCGCACATCCGCACCGGCCGCCACCAGCCAGTCCCTCAGACCGGCAGCGATCTTCTTGCACAGGAGCACTCCACCTTCCGTGCTGGCTGCGGCATAGCGGATGGTCGCCGGATCCACGAACGGGTAACGGGCCGCCGCCTCTTCCGGCGTCAGGTCCTCGAACGGATAGCCGCCCTCGATCAGACCGTCCCGGTAGACATCGCCGCCATCACCTTCCTGTTGCGACATCAGCAGAAAGCCGGTTTCCGCCAGATGTTTCTCCCCCAGGTCCGCCCACATCGCGTCCCAGGCATCATAGGCATCGCCGATGCGGCGCTGATACCCGCCCTGGCCGCCATAGGCCCGGCGGATGATGCGGTGCTGGTCGCCTGACGCGGACAGCGGATTCGGGATCGGTCCCTGCTCCAGAAGCGTGACCGGAACACCCCGTTTGGTCAGGGCCCAGGCGGTGGAAAGGCCGGAAATACCGGCGCCGACAATCAAAACAGTCATGGGAATCGTCCTGCGGTATGAACCGGCAGACTATCGCTCTCGCATGGCCACGCAAGATATCTTGCACGGTGCTCAGCGCATGACGGATATGTGGTTCCGGTTGCCGCCCGGAAACCAGCCGCTAACCCGCGCGGATATACCTTTGCGGCGTTCGCTTGTGAACGTGAGGGAATGGCATGCTGGACACAGACAATCCGGGCCGGGACATCCTGGCGCAGAAGCGGCTCTCGGACTATCCCGACTGGGGCTACCTGCTGCGGGAAATCTACGAGACCTATCGTCACCTGTCCTCCGGTGGCAGCGACAAGATCCGCGCCCACCAGCGGGCCGTGCGCGAGGCGATCAGCCGGGTCAAGAAATCCAACGCCGAGGTCCGATTCGATGCCCCGGCGCACAAGCCGGTGACCGCTCATCTGAGGCGCGCGCTGGACGAAGGCAAGCAGGAACGCACCGTGCCGCTGATCCGGTCCGTTGAAAGCGTGCAGGAACACCTGATCTGGCAATATGGCTACGAGAAGGTCCCGCGCGGGCTGGACAGGACTTATGCCTATGCCGAGATCTGCGGTCCCAACGGCCCGGTCCTGACCACCGAAATCATTCTGGGCCTGGTGCTGTTCGCGCCGGGCTGCACCTATCCGGCACACGCCCACAGCGGGATCTCGGAAAGTTATATCTGCCTTTCAGGAGCGGTCTCGGAAAACCACCAGGGGGTCTATGCCCCCGGCTCGATGATCTTCAATCCTCCGGAGCACACGCACAGGATCACCGTTTCCAAGACCGAACCGGCCCTGCTTGCCTATGCCTGGATCGGCCCGCAGGACCGCCTCGCCAACCAGAAGATGGTGTTCAGCCGCAAGCGGGGGTGAGCTTGCGCTCCGTTTCCCGATTCGTCATTCGGGACGCGTGCAGCGAAGCTGCGCGGCGGTCCGGACCCCAGCGGATCGGCGAGAGCGAAAGCGAACACCGAAATCCTCCACCCCTCACTCGGCCGCGGCCCTCCGGCCGACGATCTCGCGCCGGATCGTCACCTCGGCCTGTTCCAGCCGGCCGTCAATACCGACCCAGGCCGGTTCGCCGATCAGTTTCTCGCAGTCGATGCCGAGAGCCGGAAAGGTCAATCCCATCGAGTGAGCCACCGCGACCCGGTCGCCGGGCTTCGGATTGAGGCCGCACCGGACCGCGCGCGTGCCCATTTTCAGGTGGTGGGCAATGTCCCATTCCTGCACCTCACCGTCATGGCGGGTGACCACCCAGCAATGCATGTCCTCGCAGCAGCCGTTCTTTTCCTTCGGAAAGAAATAGCCGGTGACATAGCCCGCTTCAAAGCCCGCGGCGCGCAGGGACGCGATCAGGTAGGTGTTGATGTCCACACAGGAACCTTCGGTCAGGCCGCAGGCGAGATAGGGCACTTCCTCCCGGCCGTCATTGAAGCGCACCTCCGGATGCGCATAGCGGAATTTCTCCGCCGCGGCATTGACAAGCGCCTGGATGGCGGCCCGTCCGTCGGGCTGGGCATCGGCAATGTTGATGGCATCGAACACCAGCTCCTGCGCCGCATTCGTATAGCGGTTCCGGTGCGGGCGAAACAGCTCCTCCGGATATCCCGGACCGCCCTCCAGGAAACTGTAGCGGATCTCGACGGGTTGCCCCGGCTCCGTCGTCACCAGGGCGGAGATCTGTCCTGTTGCACTCTCCCCGGTGAGGGTGAATTGCCCGCCCGCCACCTCGAAACCAACCGGCAGCTGATGCGGCGTCGGCAGGCCGACCGGCACAAGCAGCCTGCCTGTTTGAGCTTCCTGCGGTGCGACGGTGACCGTGACGTTGGTGCGCATCATCCGTTCCTTACACTGCCAGCTGGAAGATCAGGCCAGAGAGCACAGCGCCGACGAAGCCCAGTCCGAGATAGGTGGCAAAGACCCGCGGCTTGACCAGCGACCAGACAGCGGCCATCGCCGGGATGGAACTGACCGCACCCGCGATCATGAAGGCCATGGCCGCGCCCGCGCTCATGCCCTGGTCCATCAGGCCGGCGAGCAGGGGCGGCGCGACGTAACTGTTGAGATAGGCGGGCATGCCCACCAGCGCGGAAATCACGATGGACCCGAGTCCCTCGCCGCCGACCACGGTGGCGATCAGGTCGGCCGGCACATAGGTCACCAGCGCGGCTTCCAGCACATAGGCCAGCGCCAGCCACTTCACCAGGAACAGCGTATTGGCCTTCAGCTCCGCGCCGAACTTTTCCCTGCGGTCAATTTCGCGCCAGAACTGCCAGACCGGCCGACCGGTCTTGGGCGACGCGCCGCAGCCGCAGCCACCGACGGAAGATCCGGTCTTCACCGGATTGGCGAAGACACCCGTGCGCAGCAACAACGAAACCAGGAAGCCGCCGAACAGCCCCAACCCGACCGCAAAGACGGCCTTGCCGATGGCAAACGGCCAGCCGAGCGCTCCCGCCGTGATCAGCAGCGTCGGCGGATCGATCAGCGGCGACGACAGCCAGAACGCCATGATGGCGGAAAGCGGAGCCCCGACCGCCAGCAACCCGGCAATGAAGGGAATGACCTCGCAGGAGCAGAACGGCGCCAAACCACCGAACAGAGCCGCGAGAACAATCGCCTGGGTCTCGCGCCCCTCGAAGGCCTTGCCGACATAGGCCTCGGCCCCGGACGCCTTCAGCCAGGCAATCAATGCGACCGCAAAGGCGATATAGGGCAGCGTGCCCCCGAAGGCCTTGACCGCAAAAACGACAAACGGAACGAATTGCGCCCGGTCGAACAGCAGCACCAGCACAGGCCCGGCAAGCACGATGGTCCAGGTCGAGAACAGATAGTCCCTGCCCGGGAAGCTCTTCCAGGACCATTTCGGTTCCGGGGCCGTGCAGCAACCGGTCTTCGGCGCGCAGCAGCTCGCGCCTGATGGTTCCAGATTGTTCAGCGCATCAGTCATGAACCCGCTCCTTTCGCGTCCGGCCCGGCAGCGCCGTTTTCGTCGGCGCAGCATTCCTTGAGGATGTATCCGGCGAGATCCTCCAGATGGTCGAAGGCGGCCCGGTTGAACACCGACCGGCCGTCCTTTTCCTGGAGAACAAGACCGGCGGAGGCGAGGAATTTCAGGTGATGCGCCAGGGTCGAGGCCGCCATGCCGGTCCGGGACTGGATATCCCCCACCGTCAGACCGCCCTGCCCCGCCTTGACCAGGGTCAGCACCACCTGCAGCCGGGCTTCCGAGCCCAGCGCCGCGAAACCTTGCGCCGCAATTTCCAGATCCATTCGCGCCTCACAAATATAACTACATTTCTAGTTATATAGTTTTTTTAGGCGCTGTCAAATGACACTTTCTGATTGCCAGGCCGAACTCCCGGGAAATGTCGGGCAAGTGGCATGCCCCTCACTTCGAATAGAACCGCTTACGAGGATAGCCTCGACACGCTCTCCAGCATCATCCCGGCCTTGAGCCGGGACCCACTCGCAAAGCCGCTAGCCCAAGCCTAAGCGAGTTCTCTCAAACATCCCCGCTTCCTCTCTGCAAACGAGTAGGCCCCGGGTCTTCGCTGCGCTGCGCCCGGGGTGACATCGGAGCTCTCGCCGCGCGAAAGCTTGTCCGGAATGACGGAACAGAGCGAATAAGGCCCCTACTCACACCGCCACGAACCGCAGCACGCTCTCCGAGACATCACCCTTCAGCGCCGCCTGGCCGGCCTCGCCTTGAAGCTCCGGCCCGAACAGCATTGAGAAGGTGGTGGCGTTGGAGACGTTGAAGAAGCTCATCGCGGAGATCAGCCAGTGAATGCGCAAGGGAGCCAGCCCTTTGCGGAAAACGCCCGCAGCGACACCCTTGCGATAGACAAGTTCGATCTGTGAAATCGCCGCCTCATTGAGGCTCTTGATCTTTGCCGACTGCTCCAGGTAGCGGCCGTGATGGATGTTCTCGATCATGACGAGACGAATGAAGGCCGGGTTGTTGCGATGGTGATCGAAGGTGAACTCCACCAGCCGCGCCAGCGCGTCCCTGGGGCCGAGATGCTCAAGGTCCAGCTGTTCCTCGCCCTGGCGCACCTTCTTGTAGGCTGATTCCAGCGCCCTCAGGTACAGCGTCTCCTTGTCCCCGAAATAGTAGTAGATCATGCGCTTGGACGTGCGGGTCTTGGCGGCGATTTCGTCCATGCGCGCGCCTGACAGTCCGTTGGTGGCAAATTCCTCCAGCGCAACGGCCAGGATATTGGCCTTCACTCCTTCCGGATCCTGCTTCCAGCGGGCACGCGCTGAACTTTTTTCGGATCGCTCTGACTCATTGATCGACATGCCTTTTTTCTAGCTCAGCTTGGCGTTCCGCGCCACCCCAATTTAACCGTCTGGTACATTTCGCTTGACGGAATTAACTGACTGGTACATTTTGACCCCAAGGAGACGCGATCTCCATTGGCAACACCCCTTTGAAGGGGCGGACAAAAAAGGTTTCTGGGAGGAGCCTGGGTGAAGGCAGACGGCAACATCTTGCTGGCCGGTTTGATCGGACGCGGCATCGCGCGCTCCCGAACACCGGAAATGCACATGAGCGAAGCGGCCGCTCAGGACATGCGCGGCGTCTATCGCATCATCGATGTCGACACGTTTCCCGCGAACCGCCAAAACCTGGAAGTCATTGTGCAGGCAGCGGAAATGACCGGTTTCTGCGGTCTCAACGTCACTTACCCCTTCAAGATGGAAGTGATCCCTTTCCTCGACCAGCTGTCGCAGAACGCTGCGGCAGTCGGGTCGGTCAACACCATCGTCTTCCGGGACGGCAAGCGGATCGGCCACAACACCGACCTGTGGGGCTTCGCGGAGAGTTTCCGGCAAAACATGCCGGACGCGTCCCTGGAGACGGTGTTTCTGATCGGCGCGGGCGGCGCGGGCGTGGCTGTTGCCCATGCCCTGGCGGATTGCGGCGCCCGCCGCCTCAGGATCTTCGATCTCGATCCGGCACGCCGCGACCAGCTTGCGGCCCAGGTCCGGGAAAATCGGCCGGGTGTCTTCGTCGAGACGGTGGCCGCGATTGACGAAACTGCGACCGACGGTCTGTCGGGCCTGGTCAATGCCAGCCCCGTCGGCATGGCCAAGACGCCGGGAACGCCATTCCCGCTCCCTCTTCTGCGGCCCGACTTGTGGGTCGCCGACATTGTCTATTTCCCGCTGGAAACGGAATTGCTGGCGGGCGCGAGAAAGCTTGGATGCCGTGTCCTGCCCGGATCGGGCATGGCGGTCTTCCAGGCCGTACGGGCCTTTGAGCTCTTTACCGGTCGGCGAGCCGACCCGGATCGGATGAAGGCGGCCTTCGATGCCTTCGACACCAGACCGCAGGCAACTGTGGATGCCTAAACGCAATCGGGAGGATATCATGCGTTTCAATTTCTCTACCCTGGCAGCAACTGCCGTACTCACGCTCGGCCTCGCCGCCACGGCCCAGGCCCAGACCATCCGCGTCGCCCATGTCGACCCGGATGAGTGGACCGCGTCCAAGAAGGGTGCCGCCGCCCACATCTTCAAGAACATCGTCGAAGGGGAAACCGACCTGACGGTCGAGTTGTTCCCGGCCGGAGCGCTCGGCAACGAGGACGAACTGGTCGCCCAGGCCCAGGACAACCTGACCCAGGTCGTACTGGTCTCCGGCGCCATGTCCAAGGCCTGCCCGGCGGCAGCCGTCCTGGACATTCCCTACACCTTCTCCTCGGCCACCCTTGCCTGGGACGTTCTCGACGGTGACTTCGGCGACGCACTGGCCGAGCACTGCCTTGCCCAGACCGGCCTCAGGACGCTCGCCTATGGCGAGACCGGCTTCCGCAACTTCACCAACGGCACCCGCGAGATCCGCTCTCCTGCCGATATGGAAGGCCTGAAATTCCGCGTCCAGCCGATTCCGCTCTACGTGGAAATGGTCAAGGGCCTTGGCGGTGAACCGACCCCAATCGCCTGGACTGAACTGCCGAACGCACTCTCCACCGGCGTTGTCGACGGCCAGGAAAACCCTGTCGGCGTGATCTACAACAACGGCCTGCACAAGCTGCAGAAATACATGACCCTTGACGGCCACGTCTATGCCGCCGACTTCATCCTGATCTCTGACGAGTTCTTCCAGTCGCTCAGCCCGGCCGAGCAGGCCGTGGTCGCCCGCGCCGCACGTGTTGCCGGCAACATGGGCCGCTCCATCCAGCAGTGGAGCACAGCGGACGGCGTCAACAAGGTCCAGGCCGAAGGCATGCAGGTCTATTCCCCGACCGCCGACGAAATCGCGGCCTTTGCCGAAAAGGCACAGCCGGCCGTGGTTGAATACCTGCGCGGAGAACTGGGCGAGGATGCCGTCTGGATCGACCGCCTTCAGGAAGCTGTCGCTTCCGAGAGCCAGTAACCCCAAACACGGTCTCCCGGACCCGGCGCGGCCCGGGAGACTGCCAGGGCCAAAGACATGAAAACGCTCAATGCACTTGCCGGACGCCTGTTCGCGTTCGGCGCCGGACTTTCGATGGCTCTTGTCTTCGCCATCATCTTCGTCAATTCGCTGCGGCGTTACACGGTCGGCCAGTCGGTTGCCTGGGGCGAGGAACTGCCGATCTACCTGACCATCTATGGTGTCATGTTCGGCCTGGCTCTGGCTTATCTCCAGGACAGGCACATCCGCTTCACCATCCTGACCGATTTCCTGCCTGAAGCCGCGAGAGACAGGCTCTTTGCCGCCGTTGATCTTGTGAGCTGCATCACCGGCATCGCGCTTGCCTTTTCCGGTCATGCCTTTGCGGTTCGCCGCGGCCATATCGACGCCTCGGGCCTCAAATCCGCCGGCAACTGGCTGGTCGACACAACCGGCATTGAAACCCTCATCTGGGTCTCGAAGGTCGGCACCTGGCAATATGCCATCACAATCGGCGGCGTGCTCCTGGCCGTTGCGGCCTTTCTGAAATTCATCGAGAGGATCACGTCCTCCAGGGCGGTGCCGGCATGATCTACGCTGTTCTTCTTATCGGCCTTGCCACCGGCGTTCCGATCGCCCTTGCCATCATCGCCGCCCTGCTGGTCTTCATGGGCACGGGCGAAGCCCCCTATTCCCTGCGTGTGGTCGCCACCGAAATGTTCAAGGGAATGAACTCCTTTCCCCTGCTGGCCATTCCGCTCTTCGTGCTGGCAGGCGAGGTCATGAACGAAAGCGGCATCACCGGCCGCATCATCGCCTTCGCAAACGTTCTTGTCGGGCGCCTGCGCGCCGGCCTCGCCCTGGTCAACATCTGGGCCTCGGTGATCTTCGCCGGTCTCTCCGGCTCCGCCGTCGCCGACACGTCCGCCATCGGCCGGGTGTTCATTCCCGAAATGGAGAAACACGGCTATTCGCGCCCCTTCGCGGCGGCGCTGACCGCGGCCTCCTCGGTGATCGGTCCGATCATCCCGCCGTCGATCCCGGTGATCATCTATGCCCTGATCGTCTCTGGCGTCTCCGTGCCTGCGCTGTTTCTCGCCGGCATCATCCCCGGCATCCTGCTGGCGATCTTCCTGTCGGGTTTTGTCATGCTCACCGTCAAGATCGACCATGGGGATCAGGCCGATGACCTTGTTCACGAACCGGCCAGCAAGGCGCTTCTCGGCGGCATCCTGCCGCTGTTGATGCCCGTCTTCGTGGTGGGCTCGATCCTGCTCGGCATCGTCACGCCGACGGAAGCCGCCAGCTTCGCCGTCGCCTATGCGCTGTTTCTCGGCATCTTCGTCTATCGCAACATCAGGCTCTCGGCCCTCCCGCGGCTCTTTGCCGAAGCCATGCGCGACAGCGCTGTCATCCTGATCATCATTGCCGCCGTATCCGCCGCCAACTGGCTGCTCACCTACAACCGCGTGCCCAACATGCTGACCGACTGGGTGCTGACCAATGTCGACAGCCAGACGGCCTTCTTGCTCGCAACGATCCTGCTGTTCCTGTTTGTCGGCCTGTTCCTGGAAGGCATCGCCGCCATGCTGGTGCTGGTACCGATCCTGCATCCGATCGCGGTCGGCCTCGGCATTGACCCGGTCCATTTCGGCATCCTGGTGATCTTCAACCTGATGATCGGCCTGATCACCCCGCCTCTCGGACTCTGCCTCTTTGTCGCAGAGGGCATCGCACAGGTGGGCATGGCCCGGCTGACAGCCGCGATCCTGCCGTTCTTCGCGGTTGAAGTGCTGGTTCTCCTGATCCTCACTTTCGTACCGGAGACGGTGATCTGGCTGCCAAGGGTGATGGGCTACTAGCCCGAGAAAGAGGTCCTCATGAAAACCGCCATCGCCACCGTCTCCATCGCAGGCGACCTCGCCGAGAAACTCAGCGCCATCGCAGCCGCCGGTTTCGACGGCGTCGAGATCTTCGAAAACGACTTCCTCGCTTTCGACCGCAGTCCGAAGGAAGTCGGCCAACTGGTGCGTGACCACGGCCTGGAGATCTCCCTGTTCCAGCCCTTCCGCGATTTCGAGGGCATGCCGGAACCGCAACGGACGCGGACCTTCGAACGGGCGAAGCGGAAATTCGACCTGATGCAGGAGATGGGCGCGGACCTGGTCCTGATCTGCTCGAGCGTGTCTCCGATCGCGCTCGGCGGCATCGACCGTGCCGCCGACGATCTTCGCGAACTGGGCGATCTGGCCGCCGGATACGGCATCCGCATCGGCTATGAGGCGCTGGCCTGGGGCCGCTTCATCAATGATCACCGCGACGCCTGGGAAATCGTCCGGCGGGCCGACCATGCCAATGTCGGCCTGATCCTGGATTCCTTCCACACACTCGCGCGCAAGACCGACCCGGACACGATCCGGGCCATCCCCGGCGACAAGATCTTCTTCGTCCAGCTGGCCGACGCGCCGGCCTTCAACATGGACCTGCTCTACTGGAGCCGCCATTTCCGCAACATGCCCGGCGAAGGCGATCTCGACGTCACCGGCTTCATGCGCGCGGTCGCGGCAACTGGATATGACGGCGTGCTGTCTCTGGAAATCTTCAACGACCAGTTCCGCGGCGGTTCGCCGAAATCCATCGCCGTCGACGGATACCGCTCCCTGCTCTACCTGATGGACCAGGTGCGGCGGACAGAGCCCGGTGTCAAGATTCCCGTGCCGGACATGCCGGAGCGTGTCCCTGTCGGCGGCATTGAATATGTTGAATTCGCCGCTGACCGGAAGGAAGCCGGGGACCTGACGGCCATGCTGTCGACGCTTGGGTTCCGGAAGGCGGGCCGGCACGTCTCCAAGGACGTGGAACTGTGGCGCCAGGGCGGGATCAACATTGTCATCAACACCGATCCCGGCGGTTTCGCGCACGCATCCTATATTTCCCATGGCACCAATGTCTGCGACATCGGCCTGAAGGTGGCCGATGCGGAAGCGACCGTCGCCCGTGCGGAAAGCCTCGGCGCCAAGACTTTTGAACAACCGGTCGGCCCGGGCGAGCTGAAGATCCCGGCGATCCGGGCCCTTGGCGGCAGCGTGCTCCATTTCATCGACGGCAGCCGGGAGCTCTCACAGGTCTGGGAGACGGAGTTCATGCGCGTTGAGGAAGGCTCGGGGACGACGGATGCCGGCCTCACCCGGATCGACCACATCGCCGAGACGATGAACTATGACGAGATGCTGACCTGGCTGTTGTTCTACCGGTCGATCTTCAACACCGACAAGACCCCCATGGTCGATGTCATCGATCCGGCGGGACTGGTGCGCAGCCAGGCGATCGAGAACGCGGACGGCACCTTGCGCATCACGCTGAACGGCGCTGAAAACCGCAAGACGCTTGCCGGACATTTCATCCAGGAAGGTTTCGGCTCCGGTGTCCAGCACATTGCGTTCGAGACCACCGACATCTTCGAAACCTTCAAGGCGCTCAAGGCCAACGGTTTCACCCCGCTCGCCATATCGCCCAATTACTACGATGATCTCGACGCCCGGTTCGGCCTCGAGGAACAGTTTCTCGAGGCGCTGAAATCTTCCGGCATTCTCTATGACCGGGACGAAAGCGGCGAATATTTCCAGCTCTACAGCCCGACCTACGGCGAAGGGTTCTTCTTCGAGATCGTCGAACGGAGGGGCGGCTACAAGGGCTATGGCGCCGCAAACGCGCAGTTCCGCATCGCAGCCCAGAAACGCCATTTCCGGGCCAGGGGCATGCCGGTGCGCTGATATGCTTTGAAAAAAGCGGCCCGGTACGAAACACGGTCATGCGGTTACCCGCAACCGTCGGCCGTGTTCGTACCGGGCGCATTTCCGGAGCTCTCGCCGGCAAGCGGTGGGCTTTGCCGGTTCAGTCAAGCAACGGAAATAAGGTGGGAGAGCGGCCACGTCCCGCCTGTAAGAACCAGGAGCCCTGGCCCCGGCAAGGTACGCGTTCGGTGCCGCGTCTCCGGATGTGCGGCGCCCGAAATACCTCCTGCAGACGAATTCGCAAGCGCAAAAAAAGCCTGTAGGATTTCAACTCGCCAAACCGGGGAGTATCCAGGGGGACAACATGCGCAAACCTGTCAAGGTGCACACGCCCAACGAGGTTGACGAGCGCCGGCTGCTGCGCGCCAGACTGTTGATCCATTTGCACGCGACCATCACCAGGATCCTGATGGATATCTCTCCGGGCCTGACGCTCGACGAAATGCTGGTGCGCGAGGCGGTGTATCTCGCCGACTACAAATCCGAGGAATGCGACCTGGAATATGTCGCGAGAAACGTCGGGATTTCAATGACTTCTGCCACGCGAAAACTGGCGAAGCTGGTCCGGATGGGTTTGATCGAGAAAACCAGGCGCGGCCGGAAGTTCGTCTATGGCACGCCACAGAAATATCTGGGAGCCCGCTACGAATACGAGGACGGCCGTCCGGTCATCGACAACGCAATCGATGAAGTCATCGGTCTCGTGGACAAGTTGGTGCGGTAAGCGAACTCACCAGAAAAGTGAGTTCGCCGCTGGCCCTGCAAAGTCCCGGCCCGCCTTATTGGCAGCATCCTGAAGCTGCCGCCGCGTTCGCCCCGCAGCAGCCGGCAGACGTGCCGCTCGCCATCGCCATGTCCAGCGCGGGCTTGCAATGCGCACGGGTGTTGCGCAGTGCGACGACGATCCGGCCGTCCCGCAGTTCCGGCGTCGCGAGCTGGTAGATCCGCTTGCCCCTGTTGCCGTGATCGAACTCGACCTGCAACGGAACACTGCCCAGGCCTGTTACCCTGGCCATGCTCTGTTTCAGGATTGCCGCGAACTTGCCGGCCTGCATGTGTCCGCCGCCCTCGCCATCCAGCAGCTGCAGCGTTGCCTCCGTCCAGTTGGACAGGCGCGCACCACAATCGATCCCGGTCACGTGCGCGAGCTTGAGCTCGGTGACATGATAGCCGTCGCCGATATCGCCCTGGTCGGTCGAAAATACCAGGGGCGCTTCGCCCGGCAGGTCTTCAAGGGTTTCCAGCAGGGTTTCGCAGGTCATGATCCATCCTTTCATTTCAAAATTAGTTGAAATATCTTGATGACACAAAACCGAATTCATTTCAAGAAAGTTTGAAATATGACTGAAGCCGATGCCCTGGCGGCGCTGTCCGCGATCTCCAGCCAGACACGTCTGCGGATTCTCAAGAAGCTCGTCGTGGCCGGCCCGGACGGTCTGACGGCCGGTGAAATCGCGGCGGATGTCGGCGCCACGCCGTCGCGGGCTTCCTTCCACCTGTCAAACCTCGCAGAGGCCGGGCTGGTAACGTCAAGCCGCCAATCGCGGCAGATTACGTACCGGGTCGATTTCGAGGCGATGGGCGGTCTGATCCGGTTTCTTCTGGAGGACTGCTGCAACAACAATGCAACAGTCCGGGCCTGCTGCCAGCCGGGTAGCACATGCTGACTCTCACAACCACCTTATGCCCGACCGGTCGGCAACTCCGCACCGCAGCATGCTGTCAGAAAACTTTTGCAAAAAAATTAGACTTTACAAAACAATAACTTGAACTCGCTTCCTGTCGAAAATAACACCCATTCTCCTTGCCTGCTGTTGTAATGACTCAGGCGTTTGTTAAGGTCCCGCCACCTTATGGCCGATGGGCGCGCCCTGTCTGCCGGACCGGATCGACACAGATCAATCGACCGGTTCATTCGCGGCCACCATGAGCTGCTGCGGCGCGCCTCTTGCCAAATGGTCCGGCACCCGGCCCTTCGCGCAAAGGGCTGTCTGAACACCGTCCCGTGCACCGCTGCACAATTTCGCCGGGCCTGAAACTGAACAGTTCCGAACCACGCCGCCCTAAACCTGGGCGGTGCATGAGCGCGTGCGCTCTTCGGCTCATAACGAGCCGGTTAAACCGACCACAAGGGAGAATGAATCCATGCAGGCACAGCAGTTGGCGACAAATGCCGAGTTGCAACTGGACGAGCAGGCGTATGGTCAGGATCCGATCGCGGACCGTGAAACGGACCTTTATCGCGGCGAGTACATCATGTCCTTCGTCGAGAAATGGGACGAGCTGATCGACTGGGACGCCCGGGCCGACAGCGAGGGCCAGTTCTTCATGGACGTCCTGCGTGCCCGTGGCAAGGAGACCGTCCTGGACGTGGCCACCGGCACCGGTTTCCACTCTGTCCGCCTGACCAGGGCCGGCTTCAACGTCACCTCCGCCGACGGCTCGGCCGCCATGCTCGCCAAGGCCTTCGAGAACGGTCAGAAGCGCGGCATGATCCTGAAAACCGTGCAGGCCGACTGGCGTTGGCTCAACCGCGACATCCAGGGCAAGTACGACGCCATCATCTGTCTCGGCAATTCCTTCACGCACCTGCATGACGAGAAGGACCGCCGCCGGGCGCTGGCCGAGTTCTACGCGGCCCTGAAACACGACGGGATCCTGATCATCGACCAGCGCAACTACGACGCCATGCTCGACAACAAGGACTATTCCAACAAGCACAAGTACTACTATGCCGGCAAGAAGGTGAAGGCCGAGCCGGACTACCTGGACGAAGGTCTCGCCCGCTTCAAGTACAGCTTCCCGGACGGCGCCGAATACACGCTCAACATGTGCCCCGTGCGCAAGAACTATATGCGCCAGCTCCTGTCGGAAGCCGGTTTCGAACGCGTCCGCACCTATGGCGATTTCCAGGAAACCTTTGCCGAGACCGACCCCGACTTCTTCATTCACATCGCGGAAAAATCCAGCCTGCACCTGGTGCGCTGGGGCGGTGCGCAAGCAGAGGACGGCAAGCAGGACATCCGCGAGGTCGCCGAGACCTATTACGACAGCGACGATGCCGACACGTTCTACAGCGTGGTCTGGGGTGGCCAGGATCTTCACATCGGCCTCTATGACACCACCAGCAACATCCGCGAAGCCTCCGACCTGACCATCGACGAAATGGTCAGGATGCTGCCGAACCTAGATGACAGCGCCAAGGTGCTCGACATCGGCTCGGGATACGGCGGCGCCATGCGCAAGGTGGTCAAGGAGACCGGTTGTGAAGCCGTCTGCCTGAACATTTCCGATGTCCAGAACGACACCAACCGCCACCGCAACGTCCAGCAGGGCTTTAAGGACAAGATCCGCGTCGTGCATGGTGTCTTCGAGGACATTCCGGAAAAATCGGAAAGTTTCGAGGTCGTCTGGAGCCAGGATGCGATCCTGCACTCCGACCAGCGCGATCAGGTCCTGAAGGAAGTCCACCGGGTGCTGAAGCCGGGCGGCCATTTCATCTTCACCGATCCGATGCAGGCCGACGATGCCGACCCCCAGGCGCTGCAGCCGGTTTACGACCGCCTGCAGCTCAACAGCCTTGGGTCCTTCCGCTTCTACCGCGAAGCGGCACAGGCGCTCGGTTTCGAGATCACCGAACAGCGCGACATGACCAACCAGCTTCGCAACCACTATAACCGGGTTCGCGAGGAACTGCTGGCCAACTACGACAAGCTGCGCTCGGAAGGTGCTTCGGTGGAGTATCTCGACAAGATGACCGCGGGCCTCAAGAACTGGGTCGACAGTGCCGATGCCGGCCAGCTCGCCTGGGGCATCCAGATGTTCCGCAAGCCCGAGTGACACCCTTGAACGGACACCGCCTCGAACGGGGCGGTGTCCGGCCTTTCCCGACAACCCGGCTTTTCCCCTTCCCAACAACAAGGAGTGCGCAATGACGCAGAAATCCTGGCTGTTCACCAGTGAATCCGTTTCCGAGGGCCATCCTGACAAGGTCTGCGACCGGATTTCCGATACCATCCTGGACGCCTTCCTCGCCGAAGAGCCCAATGCCCGCGTCGCCTGCGAGACGCTGACCACGACCAATCACGTCACCGTCGCCGGTGAAGTGCGCGGTCCGCAAAAGGTGCTCGACAGCGTCGAGGACCTGGTGCGCGAGGCCGTCAGGGACATCGGCTACGAGCAGGACGGTTTCCACTGGAAGACCATGGAAGTGGTCAACCGCCTTCACCAGCAGTCCGCGGACATCGCCATGGGCGTTGACGAAGGCGACAAGGGGGAAGAAGGCGCCGGCGACCAGGGCATCATGTTCGGTTACGCCTGCAACGAGACCGAAGAGCTGATGCCGGCTCCGATCCTGCTGTCGCACAAGATCCTGCGCACCATGGCCGAGGCCCGCAAGTCCGGCAAGGAACCGCGCCTTCAGCCCGATTCCAAGAGCCAGGTGACGCTCCGCTACGAGAACGGCAAACCCACCGGCATCGACGCGGTCGTCGTCTCCACGCAGCATGGCGAAAATGTCAGCCAGGAAGAGGTCCGCGAAGCGGTCCTGCCGTTCATCCTGCACGCCCTGCCGGTGGGCTGGACGGTTCCCGAAAACCGCATCTTTATCAACCCGACGGGACGCTTCGTCATCGGCGGCCCGGACGGAGACGCCGGCCTGACCGGCCGCAAGATCATCGTCGACACCTATGGCGGCGCGGCACCGCATGGCGGCGGCGCCTTCTCCGGCAAGGATCCGACCAAGGTCGACCGCTCCGCCGCCTATGCCTCGCGCTATCTGGCCAAGAACGTTGTCGCCGCGGGTCTCGCGGACAAATGCCTGATCCAGCTCGCCTATGCCATCGGCGTTCCGGAGCCGGTCGCGGTTTATGTCGACACCCAGGGCACCGGCAAGGTGGACGAAGTTGCCCTCGGCAAGACCCTGCGCGACATGGTGCGCCTGACACCGCGCGGCATCCGTGAACAGCTCGGCCTGACCAAACCGGTCTATGCCCGCACCGCCGCCTATGGCCATTTCGGCCGCGCACCGGATGCCGACGGCGGCTTCGGCTGGGAAAAGACGGACATCGCCGACGACCTCGCCAGCCACTTCGGCGCCCGCGCCGACGCGGCCGAGTGAACTGACCATGACCCCCGGCGCGGCCTGTGCCGGGGGTTTCTTCACTCGGGCCTAAGGTCAGGACTCATTAATTTGATTGAAATGGCGCAACAAACGGCGATGAGCTGCAAGGAAAAGCGCGATAAGCGGGCTTCCTGCCCGGTTGAGCGGTGTGACGCAGCAGATCGAAGCCGTTTTTGCCTCCGTCCGGGATAGGGTGAATTTGCCCGGCAACGTCGTTGCAAATCTTTGGAAACCGGACGGTTTCCTGCAGTTTTGCGCCTCGTATCCGAACAAATTCATCCCTACCATTTCAATCAAATTAATAGGCCCTGACCCTAGAACCGCTCCACATGCGGCCTGAGTTCAACCTCGTTGGTCCAGGCGCTGCGGTGCTGGTTGGCCATGGCCAGATAGGTTTCGGCAATCGCATCCGGGTGCAGGGTCTTTTCCGGATCGTCATGAGGCGCTCCGCGGGCCGGGTTGTGGATCGCTCCGTCGATGACGAAATGCACCACGTGGATGCCCTTGGGGTGCAGTTCCCGAGCCAGTGACTGGCAAAGGCCGCGCAGGGCGAACTTGCCCATGGCGAACGGAGCCGATTGCGCAAATCCCTTGATCCCGGCAGACGCACCGGTAAAGAGCATCGTCCCCTCGCCCTTCGGTTCCATCCGTTTTGCCGCCTCGCGGGCGACGAGGAACGCCCCAAAGGCCGTCACGTCGAGTGCAGCGTGAACGGCCGCCGGATCCAGCTCGGCAACCGGCCCGCGCACGCGGCCGCTCGGATTGTAGACAACCAGGTCCGGCGTCGCCCCGTCCTTGTCGAGAGCCTCGAACAAGGCCGCGACACTATCCGTCTCCGAAGCATCGCAGGCATGCGCCTTCGCACCAGTTTCCGCGCACAGGTCGGCCAGCTTGCCGGGATCGCGCGCCGCCAATGCAACGTCGTAGCCATTGCCGGCAAAAAGCCGCGCCAGCGAGGCACTGAGCCCCGCCCCCGCGCCGACGATGAGAGCGTTCCTTGTCATGTTGCAGCTCCTGTATAAACGGGTTTCAGCATGGTCATCAGCTGGGCCTGGATCGGCGCGACGGCCTCGTTGACCGCGCTTACCCCCATGTCGTGACCGACCTGCGTACGGATCGGCCGCGGCGCCGCCATCTCGACGAGGCTGGCGACCGCCACCGCGACATTGTTGGCGTCCGTGAGCTTTTCACCCTGTTCGAACATGCCCTGGAACATGCCGAGCAGCCTGTCACGCCCCCGGGAGAGATCGCCGTACTGCCCGACGGTCTCCGCGTCGGCCGGTGCCGGCGCGGTTGCCACAAGCTCGGTGCCGTGCCCGCTCGGTTCGACCAGAACCGATTCAATGCCGAATGGCTCCAGTTCGTAGTGCAGTGCCTCGCAATAGGCTTCCATCGCCCATTTGCTGGAACAATAGAGACCGAAATACGGCATGCCGAAACGGCCGGCCGCCGAACTCAGGCTGATCACCAGTCCGGTCTTGCGCTGCCTCATCGCCGGAAGAACCGCCCGGTTCATGCGCATGATGCCATAGACATTGACATCGAACAGGTCCCTGGCCTGTTCCAGCGTGAACCCTTCCGTGAGGCCGACCGGCATGACCCCCGCATTGTTGACAAGGACATCGATCGGACGCTGCGCCTCGATCCGCGCAACGGCCCCTAGAACGCTGGCGTCATCGGTCACATCAAGCTCCACGGGCAGGACCGTCCCCGGCCGGGAAGCCGCATGTGCGGCAAGCGCCTCGGCAGCCGCGCGATTGCGTGTATCAAGGTCGCGCATGCCCGCGAAGACCGTGTGTCCCCGATCGATCAGCTCCTTGGCGGTCAACAGGCCGATGCCCCGGCTCGCACCGGTGATCAGGACGGTTTTGGAAGACTCCATACTCAACTTCCTTCGTTCTTGAAGATTGTGCGCATAAACAGCGCCAGGGGTTCGTCGCTGCGGCTGGCCTTCATTCTGGTCAGCGCGCCGCTCCACGAATTCATCAGCCAGTCGGCAGCCTCCTCGTGAGAAAGATGCCCCAGCCCGATCCGCGACAGATCGGCCTGCCGCAGGCACGAGCACAGTTCCCGGGTGAGATTCTGCCAGTGGCGGTCAAGTTCGGCCTGGAAGGCGGGCCGGCCGCCGGCAAGTTCGGTCGACAGGTTGCACATCAGGCAGCCTTGTGCGTAACCGCGCTCCCTCATCATTGCGCGGGCCCCTTCAAAAAAGGCCTTCAACCGGTCGAGCGGATCGAGGGAGGTATCGGAAAAACAATCCCGGGCAAAGGCGAGTTGCTGCTCGTGATAGTGCTGCGCAACCGCGATCCCGAAGTCTTCCTTGGTGTCGAAGTAGTGGTAGAACGACCCTTTCGGCACGCCGCATTCCTTCAGCACGTCATTGATGCCGATCCCGTCGAAGCTGTTTCGCCGGATCAGGGTCATGCCCGCCTCCAGAAGGCGGTCTCTTGCCGCCTCGTAGGCAGCATCGTTGCGAATGCGCGCCATTCCTCTCACCCTCTCTGCCAAATCCAACCCCCGCAGCGGCACCGCCCGCTTGCATACAAGCGGCTCGCGGCCCCGCCTTTTTTGCGTGCATGCAGCTCTCGGTCCGGCCGTTCTTTCCGGTGGTCCCGGGAAGGGGCCGCCACCAGCCGGCCCAAGTCCCTTCCTCTGCCTCAAATTAAAAATAGACCGGTCTAATATTTATCGTCAACACCATCGGCTTCACAGATGCGTGTGCAACCCGAAAGCCGACAGCCCAGGCTAGCTCGGCTGCCTTTCCGGCAACAAAAAACCCCGCGCTTTCGCACGGGGCCTTGATGAAACGCTAAGGGATCGAACAGCTTCGGCGACCCGCGCAAGGAAGGTGCGCTCAGGCCTCTTCGGGCATTTTCTCGCCACTTCCTTCCTTCACCTGGTCGATCCAGTTCTGAAGATTGTAATAGGTGGTGATGCGGGCGATCTTGCCATCGCGGATCTCGAAGAAGCTGCCGGCCGGTAGCTTGTAGGTCTGGCCCCGGGCTTCCGGCAGGCCCGTATCGGTGTCGATATAGCTGCCGTTGACGACAAACTCGGCTGCCGCCCGCGTGCCGTCCTCGTTGACGAACAACTCGATATCGGTGAGCCGCTCCTTGTAGCAGCGGGTCATGTGGACGTTGAAGGACCAGAACTTGTCCTTGCCGACACGCCGTTCGCCCTGGTTGACATCATGGATCAGATCGTCGGCCACCAGGCTTTCCATCTTCTTGGTGTCGCCAGCATTGAAGGCTGCGAAATAGGTATCGATCAGAAACCGGGACTGCTTGTTGGGCATGGATCCTCGCTGCGGCAAGCTGCAATTTGGCGGCGAGTGTGCCTGTGAGCCGAACCTTGCGCAAGAGGGAGAGAGGATTGCGGTTTACGGTTCTTCACCGAAACCGCTTCAAAAACAGACGGACTCCCGTCAGCCGGATCTCCGCCCAGCCCCTGATCGTCCTCCTTCAGACATCTCACCAGCCTGATTGACGTCCCCGCACCAAGGCCACGAAACCTTTGCCCGGCCCTGCCATCGCCTTTAAAGTTTCCAAACTGCAACACACTGTTACTCAAAAGCACCATTTTAGTTCTATCGCTAAATTGCCAGTTGCAAGCACCCCCGGTTTGGCGTTATCACCTCTTCACCGGTCACCTCACCGGAGCAGACATTGATGGTCGGCCATTTTCGCCACCCGCATGATCCGGCCCTGCCGCTTCATGTCCGCATGCTGCCTCGGAAGATCGGACTGTCGCGCATGAAGTTCAACGGTTGAACGCCGGGCACTGTAGCCCGGAGGCAACAGGTTCGACTCCTGTGATGTGCTCCACGGATAGCTCAGTTGGATAGAGCATCGGACATTTAATCCGACGGTCGCGGGTTCGACTCCCGTTCCACCTCCCGGTTAACACCCGGACTGGCCTGATACGCCAGCAGCTTTCCAAGCTGTCTCAAATGCGGGCCCTGAAGAGTGCTTGCGGAAATGAGTGGGGATATCGCTTTGGCGCGTCTCTCTCATGGATGCCAGGCCGCCTCGCCCGGCCTTCGGTGAAGGCTGCGCCGCGATTGCGCCGGAACCGCCTGATTTCGATCGGGCGCGCCTCGCCCTTTCGCCGCCAGTCCCTCTGGCCCAAGGTCCGACGGGAGACCTCGTGCTCTCTTCAGGTCTCAAAGATTTTGATTTTTCGCCCCGGCGGCTCCATGGGAGTAGCCGGATCCCTCAACCTCCAACCGACATCAACCCGAAGAAAGGAACCCAAGTGCCTTAGCACCAAGGAAGGATTATCGACATGACGACTTTTCTCGACAAGATCCGCGGTCGCACCCGCGTAGTGATTTCTGAAACCGAACGGGCCCTGCACATCTGCAAGGGCGAGCTCCGGGGCATTCTCGGACCGGGGGAGCACAGCCTGACAAACGGCCGCGGTACCCTGGTGGTCGAGCGCCACGCCCTGGCGGGTGTAGAGTTTCGGTCGACCTTCGAGAAGGCGCTGTTCGATAAGCTTCCGCAGGTTGCTGACCATCATCTGACGGTGATCCGCACCAACCCGGGCGAAGTGGCCGTCGTGGAACGGGACAACCGGATCCACACCGTGCTTGGCCCGGACCAGCGGTATGTGGTCTGGACGGACGCTGGCCCCTGGACCTGGACGACCATCGACGTGGACGCTGAGCCGGAGCTGCCGCAGAAGCTGAAGCGCCGGCTGACCGATGCCGGTCAGACCCGGCAGATCGAGACCGCAACGGTCGCCGAAGGCCAGGTCGCCCTGCTGTTCACCGACAGCGTCCTGACCAGGGTGCTCGAACCGGGTGTCTACGCATTCTGGAAGGCGGGCCAGAGCGTGACCAAGAAGGTCATCGACATGAAGCGTCAGGCGCTCGACGTCACCGGCCAGGAAGTGCTGACCCTCGACCGCGTCACCATCCGGATCAACCTTTCCGCGGACTACCGCGTGGTCGATCCGGTGAAGGCAGCGACCGAGGTCAAGGACTTCGCCGATACGCTCTACCGGGCGCTGCAGCTTGTGTTCCGCAAGCAGCTCGGCGCGCTGAAGCTTGACCAGATCCTTGAACGAAAGGGTGAGGTCAACGCGGAAGCGGCCACAAAGATCCGGGCCGACATGGCGGAAATCGGCGTCGAGATCTCCGATATCGTCCTGAAGGATGTGATCCTGCCGGGCGAAATGCGCGAGATCCTCAACAAGGTGGTGACGGCGGAAAAGGAAGCCGAAGCCAACGTGATCCGGCGCCGGGAAGAAACGAACGCAACCCGTTCGCTTCTGAACACGGCCAAGGTCATGGCCGAAAACCCGGTCATGCTGCGGCTGAAGGAGCTGGAGGCGCTCGAAGCCATTGCCGGCAAGGTGGACCGCCTGACGGTCCACAACGGGACCGGCGGGCTGATGAACGACCTCGTCCGGCTGCGCGACAACAGCGCCGAGTGAAGACGGGACGGCGCGGGGACACCCGCGCCGTTTCCGTTTACGGTCTAACAAACCCGGTGTTGGCTCCAAACTGCAGCGTCATCCTGAGGAGGACCGCCAGGTCCGTCTCGAAGGATCGGAAACTTGTTCTTGAGCGCGCCGCCCACCCTTCGAGACAGCGCTGACGCGCTTCCTCAGGATGACGAGGTGATTGGGGTGGCGGATGACCAAATCCTTTGTCGTCCCGCATACGCGGCGCGGCGCTATATTTCATTACGATTGCCTTTGCACCTTTCAAGAAAAGACAATGAAAACAGACATAAAGATTTCCAAACGCCTGTCTCTCTGGCTGCGACATCAGCCGGCGGACGCGGGGCTTGTGCTTACTGGCGACGGCTGGGCAAGCGTCCCCGAGATCCTGAACGCCTTCGAGCGCAAAGGCCTTGCCTGCACCCGCGAGCAGTTGCAGCGGGTGGTCGACACCAACGACAAGAAGCGCTTCGAGCTTTCCGGAGACGGCACCAGGATCCGTGCCCGCCAGGGCCATTCCGTGGCGATCGACCTGGGCCTTGCCCCGCTCGCGCCGCCGCAATACCTGTTCCACGGCACCGCCACAAGATTTCTGTCGCCGATCCTGAAGGACGGCCTGAAGCCCATGAACCGGCACCACGTGCATTTGTCCGCGGACACTGCCACCGCGACCAGGGTCGGCTCCCGCCACGGCAAACCGGCCATCCTGAATGTGGCGGCCGGGTCCATGCACGCCGCCGGGCATGTCTTCTTCCGGACTGAAAACGGGGTCTGGCTGGTCGAACACGTTCCGCCGGCCTTTCTGGAACTGGTGCAAAGCTGAGATCGGCTATTTTTTATGCAACCGCTTCCGGCTCCTCCAGCCCGCGCGTCAGCCGCTTGATCACGGCGGAGGTCAGCACGGCGTCCTCGCCGTTCTTCAACAGCGTCAACGCCATCTTTTTCTCGCAGAAGGCTGCCAGCGGATCCGGCAGGCCGGAAAGGTCTTCGCCGCCCTCCGCATCGACCGCCAGCAGCGCCTCGGCGAGCTCCGGATCGCGTGTCAGCTCGTCGGCAACCGCCGGATAACATTGTTCCAGGATGGTCCAGCGGGTCAGCACGTCATAATCGAGCGCCTGACGCTCCAGGATCGCGGTGGCGACCGCCATGCCGAAGGCATTGATGATCCGCTTGATGCCGCGAGGATTGTCGGGCAGCAGCTCAAGATAGCGGAACAGGAAATGCTCCGCTTCCTTGCGCGCGGTTTTGGAGGTCGTGTATTCCAGCGCCAGCGCCGCCTGGTAGGCCGGATTGTCCTTCGCCTCGCCCGAGGACAGGGTTCTGACCGTCTCGTGGGTGAGCCCCTCGGGCTGGGACGAGCGGATGACACCGCGAAAATTTTCCACTTCGCGGTCTTCGGCAGCCTCGGCCTCTTCCGAGACGGCGTCGTCTGCAACGGGCTCCGCCGCTTCTGCGGCAACCGCAGGCCGCACGCCGGCCGGAGCGCTCTCGCCGGCAAGCCCGAGCCGCGCCTCAAGATACCGCTTTTTCCACGCCGCCATGCCCGGCAGCGGCACGTTGAACTGGAAGATCTTTTCCAGGAACTGGTAGCCGAGCGGCTGTGTCCGGTCCGCCGTCTTCTCGCAGAAGCTCGGATATTTGTCCTCGAAACTGGTCTTGATCCAGAACTTGTCCGCCGCGATCACGTAAGCGACTTTCCGGTGCCGGAAGGAGGTTTGCAGCCCTTCCAGAAATTCGACCACGAACTCGTTCTGGCAACGGTCGAGATCGTCGACGAAGATGCAAACCGGCGCATCCGCCGCCTCGATCATGTCCCGGAAGAGAACGGACAGTTTCTCAAGCGGATCACTGGCATAGTCGTGGTAGAGGGTCGCGCTTTTCGTGGAGCCGAAGAACACCTTGCGGGAATAGAGCGTCGCCGCCGTGATCACGGCAAGCACGCCGCCGACACCGCTGAGGATGCTCTTGGCGATATCGCCGCTGCCCGACCAGATCAGTGTCAGCACCAGCGACACGACCAGGAGCCCCGCCAGATAGGGCGGCGCTTCGGCCCTGAGCTGCCAGGCGCGCCACTCATGCCGCACCTCAGCGGCCCGCGTGCGGCGTCGCTGTTCGCTCAAGCGGTCCGACAGCTGGCTTTTCAGCGTCTTCAGGAAGGGCCACCAGGGCGGCCGCCGGTGTTCGTGCTGCCAGGCATTGAAATCGATCACCACCCAGCGCTTGCCTTCGGGCAGGTCCTCCGCCTCCAGGAACCCTTTCATGAAATGCAGGACCGTGGTCTTGCCCGCGCCCCAGGGCGCATGAAGGTTCACCGCCAGCCCGTCCGGCCCGCCGCCCTCATGCAGTTCGCCGATCCTGGTTGCCAGAACCTCGGCAAAGCGCTTGCGGCCAAGCTCGTCCTTGCGTGCATATTGGTCGAACTGGACGGAAACCTCGATCTTGGCGGGCGCTTGACCGGTCGCGCCAGGATCACCGCCCTCCGTCCGGGCTCCCTCGTCCTCAAGGCCTGCAAGCGTGCGGCCCTCGTCGGCCTCGAACGGACCTTCCTCGCCGTCATCCGCCTGGGACGACAACTGTCCTTCATCGACAATCTCGATGTCTTCCAGGGCCTCGACCGGTTCGCCCTTCAGCAGCCGGTCGATATCCTCCCAGACGGCCTCCGCGCTGCGATCCTCGGTTATGGCCCAGAATTCGTCCGGCTGGGACGCGATGGCGATATCCCTCCCTTCCCCGAAGGCACTGCGGGACTCGTCGCCCTCGAAGGGAACAAGCTCCTGGTACCAGCTGGCGATGATCTGCCCCGCAGCGGTCTTGATCCACTCGCTGTTTACAAACGCGTCGAAGGCACGATAAGCCCAGTCGGGCTGATTGGCGGCAAACTCCTTCGACCGCATTTCCTCCGGCCATAGCGGCTGGCGGATCAGTTCATCCGGCTTCATGCCGCCGAGGAGGCGCTGGCAGTCTGATGAGACGGTGCCGATCAGTTCAATCTGTATCTCCACAATGTCTGTATCATTTGGTAGAGCAGCTGCAGAGCCAGAGGCAGCCGTGGAAGCAGCTGCCGCAGCTGCAGCTGCGGCTCTGGCTGCAACTGTTTCGTCTCGCGCAGCTGCGCGCGCAGAAGAAGCTGCTCGCGCTGCAGCCACAGCCGCGGAAGCGTCCGACGTTGAAGCTTCGGTGTAAGCAGCGAAATCAGTCGCCACATATCCAAGCGCCGAATCTATTTCTTTCGATGAGTACTTGCGCGCCGCCCAAGAGATAAAACATGCACGGAAGGTCACCAAAAGCAGATTACTTACAAGACCATCAGGTAAATTGTTGTGAAGGTTCACCACACTCAGTGTGGCCGGAAACCCACGCAAAGCCACCCGAATAGCAACCACCTGCGCCCATTCAGGCGGCTTTTCTGCCAGAAACCTGCCGACATCATCCGGCTGTTCAAACGTCAGAGAGTCCACAGCGTCCGCCCCCAATTCCGGCCGACGACCAGCTTGGCAAGCCAACCCGCCGACGGCAACCACAAATTGGCACAACTCGGATACAACCACCCGCGCACAACAGACGCCCCTGCAGACACAGAGGGGGCTGCTGCGCATTGCTCCCTCCTCCTTCCGGGTCATCCCGGACCCGATCCGGGATCCACTCGTTGCCAGAGCCCTGATGCGTCTTTCCGGAAGAGGCGCGAGGCCCGAAGTCCCAGGACACGCCACCTTGTGCGGCGCGGCCAATGGATCCCGGCGCAAGGCCGGGATGCCCCAGGAGGCGGCACGAGAAGGCGTTTGAATGGGTTCATTCCGCTCAAGAACAGGTCGCTCAGGCAGCCCCCCCCAATAGGGAAGGTCCCACCCACGGCCTCATCCTGAGGAGGACTGCCAGGTCCGTCTCGAAGCTTGTGCCCGCGAAAGCGGGTAGGTCAGCCACTTGCTCCGGAGCATGTAATCCATCCTTCGAGACAGCGCTAACGCGCTTCCTCAGGATGACGACAGGGGTGAAAGCGCAGTCGTTGCTGAATTAAGAAATATTTTCCTTTCTTTATTTCCCGTCCCAGCATATAAAAATAAAAGACTTTCCTTATCGAGGTTGCCATGTCCGTCGTTTCGCCAGCGCGCGTGCCCGCCAGCCCGTCCCTGTTCGCGCCCGAACGCGCTGCCGGCACGCTGGCGCTGATGCTCGGCGTCGGCTCCCATGCGATCAACGGCTTTGTTACCACCGCCGTGCTGCCGGACATCATCCGCGACCTCGGCGGGCAGGACCGGGCCTTCTGGGTGTTTTCCTCCTTCGAGATGATGGCAATCCTGGCCGGTTGCCTGACCGGCGCCGCCAAGGTGCGTTTCAGCGCCCGCCTGCCCTTCCTGCTGGCAACGCTGCTTTTGGCCGGCGGCTCGGTGCTTGCCGGTCTGTCGACCTCCCTGGAAGGCCTGATCGCCGGGCGCGCGCTACAAGGTTTCGGCGAAGGCATGATCATCGCCCCCTGTTATGCGCTGATCCCCGATCTCTTCCCGCAGGTTCTGGTGCCGCGGGTGTTTGCCATGCTGGCCGGGGTCTGGGCGATGGCGGCCGGGTTCGGGCCGGTTTCCGCGGGCCTGCTGGCGGACCTGTGGTCGTGGCGCGCCGCGTTTCTGATCAACCTGCCTTTGGTGTTGCTCCTGTTCATCCTGATGAACACCGCCCTGCCCTCGCATGCCGCACGGCCTGCGCCGGACAACGTCACGACAGGCAGAAGCGGCCGTTTCGGCCTGCGGCTTCTGCTGCTCGTCGTCAGCATCTTCCTCCTGACCGTGATCGGAGAGCTGCACGAACCATTGCCCCTGGCGCTGACAACGCTCGCCGGTCTCGCCGTTGCCGGCCTTCTCTTCAAGGTCGATGCCGGCAGCGCCAGGCGGCTCTTCCCCAGGGACGCTTTCCGGCTACGGACCATGATCGGCCTCGGCACCTGGATCGTCATCCTGATCTCGGTCGCCGCGGCGGTCCGCGCCATCTTCGTAACCACCATCGGGCAGGTTCTTTGGGGCCTCAGCGTCACCGAGGCCAGCTATGTCACCGCCCTGCTTGCCCTGTCCTGGTCGGTCTTTGCCTTGATATCCTCGCGCGCGCCCACCAGACAGCGCGAACTGGCCTATCTCGGAACCGGACCGTTCCTGGTTGCCGGCGGGCTCGGCCTGACGGCAATCGCCATTGACGTTGATGACCTGTGGGTGTTTGCCGCGGCGTCCATCGTCACGGGCGCCGGTCACGGCCTGTGCAACCAGATCCTGTTGCGCTCGCTTATGTATTCCGCGGACGGCGAAGACCGGAACCTTGTCTCCGGCATCCTGCCGACCATCTCCTCCGCGGGCATTGCCATCGGCGGCGGCCTGACCGGCCTGCTGGCGATCATGACCGGACTGGTCGCGCCGGGCGACACGGCCCTGCTCGGCAAGGAGGCGGTGATCCGGTCGGGAGCCTCGGTGTTCTACATCAATGCCGCGCTCACATTGCTCCCGGCCTTCGCGATGCTGGTCCTGCGCCGCCGGCTGATGCGGCAGGAGGTCTCCGATCCCTGATCCCGACGCCAGCAGGATGGTGGTCATCACCGTCTTCCCGACGACCACTTTGGCTGGTCGCAGGTTCTCAGCGAATAGTCGCTCCAGACCAAAATCAATCTCGCCCAATTGAGCGCAACCCCACTTGCAGTCACTTTCACTACAGTTGAAGTGGCTCGGTAAGACTGGACATGCGGCTTTCTCGGATACCGAAAGGTAATCTGTTGCAAAATAGCAACGCCGGCACCGGAACCTTCCGGAGACAAGGAACCACACCCTTCATAAGCGCATCGGTTGCAGGAAGTGACTTGTATCCTGCCCGAAAATTGGCATATTAACGAAAAATTAAGCAAAACTCGGCTGAGCCAACATTTTAAGTTATTGAGAAGCAAGATTTTTTTGAGTACTCACCTTCAGATCAAGCGATTTCAGAACCAGCTGGGCTCACAACCCCCGGGTTTACCTTGCGGAATCAGTCTGCTCACAATTGACCGCACGCAGACGCGCCCATGAGTAAAAATATCAATCCTTTCCCGAACGCTTTTTCAGCGGTCGCCGACTTCGGCGCCGAAAGTCGTAAAAGTGTTTTTCATACTCCCGCCGATCGCATTCTTGGCCACGAAGCCCCGGACGCACTCTTTCGCGGGTCGAATGACGCTTTCCCGGCGGCCAATGGCGGCGGCGACAATCTGCATGGCGATGCCGCCGCGGAAGCCATGTCTGGCGACAGTCCCGAAGGTGAAGGCGACCGGCTCAGCGGCGGCAACAGCACCGTGCGGGAAGGCCGTGGCGGCAAATTTCTTCGCCATCGCAAGGCGGGAAATGACACACCGCGCGGTGTCAGCGACACCCTGATTTTCACGGCCGGCGAGGACAAGACGACGGCGGGCCGGGGCGCTTGCCCCTTCCTGCTCCGTGACCTCGCCTCCGTGACCGCAAACCACTTCGATTTCTTTCAGAGGAGCAGCGCGACGAGACTGTATGTGGCCCCCGAAACGGGCAGCGACCACCCGCAATCTCGGCTGAGATAAAAGATGTGCAACTTCTGTAGCCCGGATTCTCTTGGCTGCTTTGACCGGGATATGGTCATCGGAGCCCAGAACACGACGGAAAATGCCGGTATTTTTGAGGCGACGGGCGTTACGGACAATGACCGGACCGGCGATAACAATATCGATGGCCTCCTGATTGGCACCAAGTGGAACAGCACCAATCTGACCTTCTCGTTCCCGGATTCGTCGACCTACTACAACACGCCCTACGAGATTTATCCCGGCGGTTATGACGACGGATATGTCGACAATTTCGTCGAGATGAACGCCTATTGGAAGGGCGCGATCCGGATCGCTCTCGATCATTTCGCCTCGGTATCCGGTCTGACCTTCACGGAAGTTTCATCAACCACGCAGGCGGACCTGGTCTTTGCCCAGACCACGGACGCCAGCCTGCCGACGGCCAGTGGACGGTTTCCGGGCTGGAACAACCAGGGCCATGCCTGGTTCCAGCAATACAATTATGCCGGCCGCCCGGAGCATGGCACATACACGTCGCACACCATTCTTCATGAAATCGGCCACACGCTTGGCCTGGCACACGGCCATTCTCCCGACAGCATTACGTCAGTTCCTGGCGTTGCCATGGATTATGATCGCGATTCGATGGAATTCTCGGTCATGACCTACCGGTCCTATGTCGGGCATTCCCTGACCGGTTACACCAACGAGTATTACGGCTTCGCCCAGACGCTGATGCAGTATGACATCGCGGCGCTGCAGCAGCTTTACGGCGCCAATTACGCTTTCAACAGCGCCGACACCACCTATCACTTCTCGCCTGTCACGGGTCAGATGTTTGTCAACGGCACGGCGCAGGCGGACGGCCCCAGCGAAAACATCTTCCGGACGATCTGGGACGGTGGCGGCAACGACACCTACGATTTCAGCAACTACAGGCCCCAGCTTCTGATTGATCTGGAGCCCGGAGGCTGGTCAGAGCTGGACTCCCAGAACGCACTTCTGGGTTCCGGAGCGGTTGCCTGGGGCAACGTATTCAACGCCCAGCTCCATGACAATGATCTGCGTTCGATCATCGAAAACGCGATCGGCGGCCAGACCCACGACAGGATCTTCGGCAACCAAGTCAGCAACATGCTGGAGGGCCGGAATGGCAACGACCTGCTCTACGGCCGTGCCGGCAACGACACGCTGTTTGGCGGTGCCGGCAATGACACGTTGCGCGGCGGCTCCGGAACCGACCGGATTGATGGTGGTAGTGGCTTCGATATTGCCGATTATCTGAATTCCGCCGCCGGGATCTTCGTCAATCTCAGCAGCAGCCGGACAGAAAGCGGTGGCGACGCGCAGGGCGACAAGCTGGTCCGGATTGAGGGCGTCTGGGGGTCGCACCACGACGACGTCATCACGGGCTCGGCAGCGTCCAACAGACTGGAAGGCGCCGGCGGCAACGACTGGCTTGCCGGCTGGCACGGTGTTGACACCTTGCGCGGCGGCGCCGGCAACGATTTCCTGCGCGGCGGTGAAGACAATGACCGGCTGGATGGTGGCGACGGCAATGACACCGCCGATTACGCACAGTCGAAGTCGAGCGTTTTCGTAAATCTTGCAGACAGCCGCGTGGAACGAGGCGGTTCGGCCGAGGGCGACCGCCTGATCAGCATCGAGAACATCAATGGATCCAGTTTCAGCGACGTACTTGACGGCGACGGCAATGACAATTTCATTTTCGGCGCCGCTGGAAGTGACATCATTCGCGGGGGCGGCGGAAACGACACCCTTGAAGGCGGACTGTCCAATGACGTTATTGCCGGAGGCACAGGCATAGACACGGCCATCTACGAAGCCTCCTCCGCCTTCGTATTCATCAACCTGTCAGACAACAGGACGGAAAGCGGCGGCGAGGCCCAGGGCGACAAGTTGGTCTCAATCGAGAACATCGTCGGTTCTTCCCATGATGACGTGATCACCGGTGACGCCAATGCCAATACCATTGAGGGTGGGGCAGGCAACGACATGCTGTATGGCTGGCACGGCGACGACATTTTGCGCGGAGGTGCGGGCAATGATGTGATCCGGGGCGGTTTCGGCGGGGACATGATTTACGGAGATGCGGGCAACGACACCGTGGACTATCAGCAGTCCAACGCCTCCGTCACCGTCAACCTGACCAGTTCCTCGACCCTTACGGGAGGCTCGGCACAGGGTGACCGGCTTTACGGTATCGAGAATATTATCGGTTCCGCGCATACCGACTACCTGACCGGCGACAATGGCGCCAATGTCATCGACGGAGGCGGCGGAGACGACACTCTCAGGGGACTTGGTGGTGCCGACACGTTTCGCTTTACGACCACCGGCAGCCACAAACTCATTATGGATTTCCAGAAAGGCGTCGACGTCGTCGAAATCACGATCGGCGCCGACGCGTTTTCCGACCTTGTCATTGCCGACTATTACGGCGAAGCCATGGTGATTTATGCAGGTGGCAGCATTCTCCTGAGCACGCTGACGCAAGCCCAGGTTACCGCAGACGATTTCATATTCACCTGATGCAACAGGACAGGCGCTCCGCGACGCCTGTCCATTTCACCAAAAGCCTTTAGGCCGCCAGACCGCATCGGAGGCGATCCGGGCACATCCGCCTTAGCAGATCCCAGGTATCGCCAGATCTCCGCTCCAACCGCCGGCTTTGCCGCAACTCGGCGGCCAGGACCGGACCCTGACGATCACTCCAGAGCGCTCCCACGCTCTCACCCCCTCACGTTCACGATCACGACGCGTCCGTTTCCGACGGGACCATATCCAGGGGCAATGTTTTGACATTCCGTTGGCGGCGGCTTGGAAAGCGCTCTTGGGTCCGTCACCTAGCGCCCTGAGACTTCGTTGCCGATCTTGAAGGCAAAGCTTTCGACCCGCGTGACATCGCTGTTGGTCTCGCACCGGAAAGAGAGATCAAACCAGCGTCCCAGGCTCTTGAACGCAACTCCGCGCAAGTCGACGACTGTGCCCGATACCCTTCGCGGCACCGGAAAACTCTCCGGTGGAACCGCGCTCACCGCGGAAAGCTGCCTTTCCAGTTCCGACACGCACAACAGCTTCAGACGCTCATTGGCACTCAAGCCGCGCATCGCGGAAAGGACGCGCGGATCCTCGTTCGAAAACAACTCCCGCGCTGCCTGCATGCCCGCCGGCCGACCGGAATTGCCGGTTTCCCGCGGTGCCTGCCTTCGACCGGAATCAGCCCGGCGCGCCGGTTTGGGCGCAGGCGTTGTATTTGTCGCAATCGGCCCGACAATGCCGAAATCCTCGGCCGGTTCCTCGCCGTCGGGACCTGTATCGACCTCCGCACCGGTGCCCGCGGTTTCTTGCGTTGTGTCCTCTTCCGATGCCGCTTCGGGTTCCGGGACAGCGGTATCATCCGCGAGCTCGGTGGGGGCAGCTTCGTCCTGGTCTTCGCCAGTCTCTTCCCCGGTCTCTTCTTCAGCCTCTTCCGGGACAGCCGGCTCGCCGGCTTCCGTCTCGTCGGTCGCGACGTCCTCGGAAGGAGCAGCCTCATCCGGCGCGCTCTCGGCGGTATCCTGGCCAGGCTCTTCCTCTTCGGGCGGTGTCTCTTCAGCGATCTCCTGATCAGCTTCAGCCGTCTCCGGTGGCGTGTCCTCGGCGGTCTCCTGCGGCCCGCTGTCCTCCTCGCCGAATTCCTCCACGGACGGCAGGATGGCCGTTTCCGCCGGAGGCTCGGCTTCGGCAGGCTCCTGGGGAGCGGGCGGAGGAGGTGGCGGTGGAGGAGGAGGTGGCGGTGGTGTTTCTTCCCCCTCCTCCTGCTGTTCTTCCGGCTGTTCTTCCAGCTGTTCTTCCGGGGGCGGCTCCGGCGTTTCCGGTTCGGGCTCGGCCTGTTCCGGTTCGGAAAACGGCACCAGGGTCACCTCGATGGGCGTTTCCTCGGGCTCCGGCAGCAATTCCACGACATCCGTGAAGAGATAAAGCGCGAGAAGGCCATGCAGCAGCAACGAGAGGCCGAAGCCCCAGCCGAAGTGCAGCTTGTCGCTGAACCGGTCGTCATCCATGGGCCGGTCCCTATCCGCGATTATGGCCAAAACAATGTCCCTGGTTCGAAGCCGTCCGTCGCGAGGACGCATCATGGACCAAAAAACCCGGCGTCGCCGCCGGGTTTTTCACTATCAATTCCGCAATCGGTCTCGAACCAGCCCTCAGCTGTCGAGGAACGAGCGCAGCTTGCGGCTCCGGCTCGGATGCTTCAGCTTCCTGAGCGCCTTGGCCTCGATCTGGCGAATACGTTCGCGCGTGACCGAGAACTGCTGGCCGACTTCTTCCAGTGTGTGATCGGTGTTCATGCCGATGCCGAAACGCATCCTGAGGACGCGTTCCTCGCGCGGCGTCAGCGACGCCAGGACGCGGGTCGTGGTTTCGCGCAGGTTCGACTGGATGGCCGCATCGATCGGTAGGACCGCGTTCTTGTCCTCGATGAAATCTCCGAGATGGGAATCTTCCTCGTCGCCGATCGGCGTTTCGAGCGAGATCGGCTCCTTGGCGATCTTCAGGACCTTGCGGACCTTCTCAAGCGGCATCTGCAGCTTCTCGGCAAGCTCTTCCGGTGTCGGCTCGCGGCCGATCTCGTGCAGCATCTGGCGCGAGGTCCGGACGATCTTGTTGATCGTCTCGATCATGTGCACCGGAATACGGATCGTGCGGGCCTGGTCGGCGATCGAACGGGTGATCGCCTGCCGGATCCACCAGGTCGCATAGGTGGAGAACTTGTAGCCGCGCCGGTATTCGAACTTGTCGACCGCCTTCATCAGGCCGATGTTGCCCTCCTGGATCAGGTCCAGGAACTGCAGGCCGCGGTTGGTGTATTTCTTGGCGATGGAAATCACGAGACGCAGGTTGGCCTCGACCATTTCCTTCTTGGCGATGCGTGCTTCGCGCTCGCCCTTCTGCACCATGGCGACGATGCGGCGGAACTCGGTGATCTCGAGGCCCGTCTCCGTGGCCAGCGTCTGGATTTCCTGACGCAGTTCGCGGACGGTTTCCTTTTCCTTGGCGATGAAGTTCTTCCAGCCGCGGGTGGACAGGTTGGCGACCTTGCGCAGCCAGTTCGGATCGAGTTCGGCGCCCTGATACTGTTTCAGGAAGTCGGTGCGGTCGACATTGTAGCTGTCGGCCAGGCGCAGCAGACGGCCTTCATAGCCCATCAGGCGCTTGTTGATGTCGTAGAGCTGGGCCACCAGGGCATCGATACGGTTCTGGTTGAGCGACAGGCTCTTCACATCGACGATGATGTCTTCTTTCAGCTTCTTGTAGCGGCGCTCCTGGCTCGGCGACAGGGTCTTGTTGGCCAGCTTGTTTTCCACCAGCTGGTCCTGCAGGCGGCGAAGCTTCTTGTAGTTGTCGGCGATGTTGTCGAAGGTTTCCAGGACGCCGGGTTTCAGCTCGGCTTCCATGGCGGAGAGGGAGACGTTGGATTCGAACTCGTCGTCATCGTCCTCGCCGTCTTCGTCGCCTTCCTCGTTCTCGGTGTCCTCGGAAGCGCCTTCCGTTTTCTCGGCAGGCGTGCCGGCCGCCGGGGCAACGTCGTCATTGGCAACCGCGGGACCTGCCTTGGCATCCGGGCCGGCATAGGTTGCTTCCAGATCGATGATGTCGCGCAGCAGAACCTGGGCTTCGTTCAGCTCGTCGCGCCAGATGATGATGGCCTGGAAAGTCAGCGGGCTTTCGCACAGGCCGGCGATCATCGCCTCGCGGCCTGCCTCGATGCGCTTGGCAATCGCGATCTCGCCCTCGCGGGACAGCAATTCCACCGATCCCATCTCGCGCAGATACATGCGCACCGGATCGTCCGTTCGGTCAGCCGGTTCCTTGGTGGTGGTGGTCTTGGCAACGGCAGTGGTGGTGGCCGCGACCAGTTCACCGCCATCGACCTCTTCCGGACCGTCCTCGGCTTCGTCGGAATCGATCACGTTGATGCCCATGTCAGAGAGCATCGACATGGTGTCCTCGATCTTTTCCGAAGACACCTGCTCGGAGGGCAGAACCTCGTTGAGCTCGTCATAGGTGACATAACCGCGCTTCTTGGCGGCTTTGATCATCTTTTTGACAGCTGCATCCGACAGGTCCAGGAGAGGACCGTCAGGGCCGTCCGTGCTCTGTTCCTGAGTGTCGTCTGCTTGTGTCGCTTTGGCTACCATATCGTGCTCCAGTTCGTGGCCGCTTTGGCCACGCCGCGCCCATAGTTTGGCTTCAACCCAATGTGTTCTCAGCGCGCCAGCTTTTCATCAGCGGCGGCGTCCGGAAGAATCATTGCGGATAGGTTTGTAAGCCGTGTCCCTTAAGTCCCAATTAACCGTACACTTTTCGACATTGACAAATATCAGCATCAACGCAGCACACGGTCTTTATTGTCCACATTCGAAGAACGAATGCCGAAGTGGTGTTCAAACGGGTTGCAGCTTGATTAAGACTATTGCCGCAAGCAGGCTCATAAGGCTGCGGCGCGATAAAGGCTGCAAAGGTTCTATTTAGCTCGGCACACACGATTCGCAAGTGTGATTCGTCACAGGTCAATCGGAAAATGCGTTTTTTGAGCGATCCGAGGCCTCAAAACGTCCCGGGAAGGCCCCGCAAGTCTGTCTGCGCTATGAAACCTGCTGTGCCACAGCCGCCACGGGAGGCGCGGTCCGGATCTTCTTGGCGCGCTCCGCGAGGTCGCCCTCGTCACGCGCGCATTCCTCCCGCCGGCGGCTCAGGTCCTGGGTCAGCGCCTGGATGCGCGACCAGGAATGCTCGTCGAGCTGTTCGTCCGCAAGCGCGAGTTCCCCGGCCAGTTCCTCCTCAAGGGCGTTCAACTCGAGCACATCCAGGAAATGGAGGAACGCGGCCTCTATGAAATCCTCCGGCGGATTGGATTTGAGCAGCGGGAAACGGTGGATCAACGCGGAGAATTCCGCCCCCTTTTGCTCCTGAAGCCCGATGGTCTCCAGCATCATCTCGTACATGATGTCGCGGAGCGGCTCGTCGAAGGCGCTGGTCAGGTCGGCAATCGGCGTCGCCTCCAGATCGTCGACGATGCGGCACAGCACGTCCCGCAACTGGCGGTGCAGCTCGTTGGAAAAGGGCAATCTGGAGAACCGCTCGAAATTCCGGTCGAGAAGATGCGGAAACCGCATGCTCACGCCGAGCACCAGGCGTTCGGTCCCGAAATCGTCGCTGGCGGCCACCCGTTCGCGGGCCGCGCCAAGCGAAGTGACGGTGTCCGCCCCCTTGTTGCCGCCTTTCCGATTCTGACGGGCCTGTTCGAAAAACAGGTTCGAAAGCTTGAACTTGAGATCAAGCTGGTAGCGGCGGCGCACGCGTTCGTCACGGATGGTGCCGATCAGATCGTCAAAGCGCTTTTCCAGCGCGGCCTTTCGCTCCGGCGTGTCGAGACGGGCAACCGAGATTTCCCGGTCCCAGACCACATCGAACAGCGACTTGGCCCTGGAGACTTCCGCATGGAACCCTTCAACACCGCGCTGCTTGACGAGATCATCCGGATCCATGCCATCCGGAAGAAAGCAGAACTGGAATGAATAGCCGCTTTTAAGCACCGGAAAAATCCGGTCGATCGCCCTGTGCGCCGCCGAGATCCCGGCCGCGTCTCCATCAAAGCAGATCACCGGTTCGGGCGCGAATTTCCAGAGGCGCAGCACCTGGTCCTCGGTGAAGGCGGTGCCCAGCGAGGCAACCACGTGGCGGATACCGGCCTGCCACAGGGCAATCGCATCAAGATACCCTTCGACCACCACCGCCTCGCCCGACTTGAAGGCAGGCTCGCGCGCCCGGTGGGCGTTGAACAGCATGACGCCCTTGTGAAACAGCGGCGTTTCAGGAGAATTGAGATATTTCGGCTGTCCCTCCGGGGACAGCGTCCGCCCGCCAAAGGCAACCACCCGGCCGCGGTCGTCCTGGATCGGGATCATCAGCCGGCCGCGAAACCGGTCATAGGACGGACGGCCGTCGTCTGGCTTGATAATCAGCCCGGCCTCGATCATCGCCGCCTCGGGGATCTCGCGCGCGGCCAGATAGGATTTCAGCGCATCGCGGCTGTCGGGCGCAAAACCGAACCGGAATTCCCTGAGGGTTTCGGCAGAAAGGCCTCGCTTGCCGCAATAGGCCCTGGCCGCCTCCCCGCGCGGCCCCGCATATTCGTTCTGAAAAAACTGCGCGGCCATTTCGCAGATATCCGCCAGGCCCGCCCGTTTCTTCTCCCGCCTTGCCGCCTGCGGGTCGGGTGCCGGCAACGCCACCCCCGCCTGGTCCGCCAGCCGCTCGACCGCCTCCGGGAAGCTCAGGCCTTCGGTTTCGCAGACGAACGTGAAGTGGTCCCCCGAGGCACCGCAGCCGAAACACTTGTAGCGGTTGCGCCGGTCATCGACGTGAAAACTCGGACTTTTTTCCTGATGGAACGGACAGCAGGCCCAATAGTCGCCCTTGCCCGGCTGGGTCTTGCGCCGGTCCCAGCTCACCCGGCGCCCGACGAGATCCGACAGGGTCAGGCGGGCGCGAATTTCATCAAGTAGGCGCGGTTCGAAACGCATGAAACACAAACAGCCCGGAGTTCAGTGAAAATGCCAAGGCGCGGGGCCTCACGTAAGGCGGCACCGTCAGCCTGTCAAAATAGAGTGTCTTCAGGCGGGATGCCAGTGGCAGCACGCACTCCGTATCCCGGACTGGAAAGCCTGTGAACAAACCATCATTGGCAAAGGGGCTCAGGTGTCGCCGGTACCCTCGGACCCGTTTCCGGTCTTGTCGTTGCCGTCGGTCCGCAACATGTCCTTGACGACACAGGATGCCTGGACGAAATCCATCTGCCCCGGATAGCGGGTTTTCAGTTCGCTCATGCAGCGGCCGATGTCGCGCAGGCCTTGCGCGTCGATCTCCTTGACCGTTTCCTCGCAGATGGTGCGCACTTCGTCTTCGCTCAACTGGACCGGCAGGAATTCGCGGATGATGTCCTGCTCGGTGCGCTCCTGTTCCGCGAGGTCGAGCTGCCCGCCGCTTTCGAATTCAACCGCGGACGCTTCCCGTTGCCGGATCATCTTCTGAAGGATTTCAACCACTTCAATCTCGTTGACGCCGTCCTTGCCGTTTTCACGGGCCGCCGCCTCGCGGTCCTTGACAGCGGTCTGGACCAGACGCAGCGTCGCGCAGCGGCGCTTGTCACCATTGTCCTGAGCCGCCTTCAAGGCCACGTTGATTCTCTCGCGCATTGCTGTGCGCATGGTTCACCCCACCCCTGCCGTGCTGAGGAGCGACGCATTTCGGCGCCCGTTCCCTCACCCAGTCAAGCTATTGATTTTTAAAGATCTTTTTTCAGAGGATCAATATTGACGATCCAAGCCGCTTCCCATAGAGTCCCGCGCTTAATGCAGACGGCTTATGCAGGCTCGAAAGCCTGCGCCAGACGCCTTTCCTGCAGCGCATGATGTCACCAACAAGATCTGGAAACAAGACATGACGACTGCAGACGCATGGTCAGAGACCCCGGCGACCGCCCTGCTTGTGCTATCCGACGGCAGCATTATCGAGGGACAGGGCCTCGGCGCCACGGGCCAAGCCGTTGGTGAGATTTGCTTTAACACGGCCATGACCGGTTATCAGGAGATCCTGACCGACCCGTCCTATTCCGGACAGATCATCACCTTCACATTTCCGCATATCGGCAATGTCGGCACCAACGACGAGGACATCGAGACGGTCAACATGGCGGCCGACAGCGGCATCCGCGGCGTCGTGCTGGCCGCCGCGATCACCGAACCGGCCAACTACCGCGCTGCCAAACATCTCGATGCCTGGCTGAAAAGCCGCAACATGATCGGCATCAGCGGCATCGACACACGCGCCCTGACCGCCCTGATCCGGGAAAAGGGCGTGCCCAACGGTGTCATTGCCCATGCTCCGGACGGCAAATTCGACATCGAGGCCCTCAAGGCGGCCGCTGCCAACTGGCCGGGACTGGTCGGCATGGACCTCGCGAAGGACGCCTCCACCACCCAGTCCCATCCCTGGTCGCAGACCACCTGGAAGTGGGATCAGGGCTACGGCGAAGCATCAGGCGGCACCTTCAAGGTCGTTGCCATCGACTACGGCATCAAGCGCAACATCCTGCGCCTGCTGGCCGATGCCGGTTGCGACGTGATGGTTCTGCCGGCAACCGCGAGCGCGGAAGACGTTCTCGCTCACAAGCCCGACGGTGTCTTCCTGTCCAACGGTCCCGGCGACCCGGCCGCCACCGGCAGTTACGCCGTCGACATGATCCGCAAGGTTGTCGACAGCGGGGTGCCGACCTTCGGCATCTGCCTCGGGCACCAGATGCTGGCGCTGGCTCTTGGCGGCAAGACCGTGAAAATGCACCAGGGTCATCATGGTGCAAACCACCCGGTCTTCGACCACACCACCGGCAAGGTCGAAATCACCTCCATGAACCATGGCTTTGCGGTCGATGCTGACAGCCTGCCCGGCAATGTCGAGCAGACACATGTATCGTTGTTCGATGGATCCAACTGCGGCCTGGCCATGAAGGACAAGCCGGTCTTTTCCGTGCAGTATCACCCTGAAGCTTCACCGGGACCGCGTGACAGTCACTACCTGTTCAAACGCTTCACCGAGCTGATGGAAAGTGCCCGCCAGGGCTGACAGCCCGGATATGGCACCCGAACATCTACACCCTTCGCGCCGGCCTTGTGCCGGCGCTTTTTTGTCTGGCGAATGCTGCTCCAACATCGTCGGCCAGAACCATGCTGACATCACTGAAACCGGTTCGGCAGGGCACAGGCCGCCCCGCGCGACACGGAACATCGCTCCAGACCTGCGGCGCCTGCCCCGGATCGGCATCCGGAACAAAGCGCATTGGAACGGTCATAAAGGCCCTCGCAACAAAGTCTGAATATGAAATTGATACACATTTTCCCAAACCGGAGCGTTCCGAACCGCCGCATCCGGGAGAAGTTGAACCACGGCCGACCGCAGTTCGGCAACGCTACGGCCTGCTTTAGGGGATGGGCATCCTCCGGGAGAGGTCAGGATATGCCATGGCCCAGGACCGTGCCGGGCGCCGTCATTGCCCAGTTCCCGGATCGCCACGGAACCTGCAAACACAAAAAACCCGGCATGGAAACCATGCCGGGCCTTTTTAAGCGCACTGAGAAACGGTTCAGCCGACCAGTTGGTCGAACGCACTCAGAATCTGTTCGACTTCGGCAATCTGCTCGTCAAGCATCTGCTTCTGCTCGACCAGTATGTCCTGCTGTGCACGGCAGATTTCCTGAAGTTCCTTGTACTGGTCGTCGCGTTTGGTGCTGCCTTCGACCAGCTTGATCACCCGTCGGATCTCGGCAAGCGTCAGGCCGATCTTCTTGGCCTGCAGGATCACCCGCATCCGCGACACGTCCCGCGCTCCGTAGAACCGGCGAGCCCCCTTGCGCACCGGATTGAGAAGTCCTTTCTCCTCATAGAAGCGCAGGGTGCGGAGCGTGACATCGAACCGCTCCGACATTTCGGAAATCGCCAGAGCGCGATCTTCGAGAACCACTTCCTGTCCCGGACCAGCTATGTCCGGAACCACGACCATTTTGGTTGCTACATTGTTCATTCTGTTAAGCCCGATCTTGTCTTTCTTGTTCCAAGTCTGGCTGGGTCTTGCAGTACTCCCGACCTTCCGGTCCCACCTCCGGTCAATCGGGTCCCACTAGCACGGCAAAACAGCTTCCGCAGCTTGAAGCGCAATGCTTGTCGCTTGAGAAGCCCCCGGCACAAAACTCATAGGAGACTAAGCACCAGTCTAATACACCGGATCGACAGTTAAAATCCACGAAAAAATTGGATTTGCTGAATATTTTCCGCAGAAGATTCAGTCTTGTGAAAAATAAATCCTGAATCGACGCAAAATGAACACAGAACCGGGAATGTTCAATTGAAAGAAATAGAGCCATTACCCAAACAAATATTAATTATCGATAATCTGAACCTAATAAATAGACATTTACAAATTCAGGATTTCCCATGCAAGTTTTCTTAACTTCACGGCAACCCACAACGGAAAATTACTTAAACTTCCTTTTCATTACCCTGACAATTATTACAGGTAACCATTATGCCTAAGGCACTTGGCACAGCAAATTGATACACTCCACCCGCAAGTTGCCGTCAAAACCTTGCGCGGGGCAGCCGGCGCCTGAACCGAACACGGGTGCCAACACCCTCAGCCAGCCGAGATAACATTTTTGACTGTTCGGTCAAGTTTTATCGGAAAGTCAGCCGTTCAACGGCCCACAAGAAGAGCACATTGTGCACTTCTTGATTGACAATTCAGCGGCCAGGTTATTTTTGTCAGGGAAACGGTACGTGCGCTGCAACACGCGGCGGAACGAAACCAAGCTGTTCCGGAATAAGAAAAAATGGCCGATTCGAAACCCAAAGACACCGCGCCCGGCATGACACCGCAACAATTCCGTCACTGGCGGCGTGCACTCGGCCTGAAACAGAAGGATGCCGCGGAGCGGCTAGGCCTGAAGAAACGCATGATCCAGTATTACGAGAAGGGCAATCGCGACGGAAGACCCGTTGAAATTCCCAAATCCATACGCCTGGCCTGCTTCGCGCTGTCGAACGGCATTGGCGACTTTGACGGTCAAACCACCGTTCCGCTTCCTTCTGAATCCAAAGAGAGCGAATAAAGTCGCAATTCTGCTCCGGAAAACGTCGTCAACCGGTCCGGGCGGGGTTCCCTAGCGCGCCGCTTTTCCCTATAAGACGCGCTCAGCCAACATTGTCATTCACCTCAAGTCCGAGTCAGACCGAATAACGGCACCCGTTATCCGGACTGGCCGCTGCGAGCCGCGAGCCGAGATGCCCAAACGCACAGATATCTCTTCCATCCTGATCATTGGTGCCGGTCCTATTGTCATTGGGCAGGCCTGCGAATTTGACTATTCCGGCACCCAGGCCTGCAAGGCACTGCGCGAAGAAGGGTATCGCATCATCCTGGTGAACTCGAACCCGGCGACGATCATGACCGACCCGGATCTCGCCGACGCCACCTATATCGAGCCGATCACGCCCGAACTTGTCGCCAAGATCATCGAAAAAGAACGCCCAGACGCCCTGCTGCCGACCATGGGCGGCCAGACCGCCCTCAATTGCGCACTGGACCTTCAGGAGATGGGCGTTCTTGAAAAATTCGGTGTCGAGATGATCGGTGCCCGCGCCGATGTCATTGAAAAGGCAGAGGACCGGGAAAAGTTCCGCGCCGCCATGGATGCGATCGGTCTCGAGAACCCGCGCGCGGCGATCGCCTCCTCCCCGGCCATTCGCAACGAGCAGGGCAAGATCGCCGGATATGACCGCAACGCCGGTTATCTGGAAGCCATGCGCGCGCTCGACGAGATCGGCCTGCCGGCCATCATCCGCCCCGCCTTCACGCTGGGCGGCACCGGCGGCGGCGTCGCTTACAACCGCGAGGAATACGAGACCATCGTGCGCTCCGGTATCGATGCCTCCCCGGTCGGCCAGGTGCTGATCGACGAAAGCCTGCTCGGCTGGAAGGAATATGAAATGGAAGTGGTCCGCGACAAGGCGGACAACTGCATCATCATCTGCTCCATCGAAAACGTCGACCCGATGGGCGTGCACACGGGTGATTCCATTACCGTCGCGCCGGCGCTGACCTTGACCGACAAGGAATACCAGATCATGCGCGACGCCTCGATCGCCGTCTTGCGCGAGATCGGTGTCGAGACCGGCGGGTCCAACGTTCAGTTCGCGGTCAATCCGGAGAACGGCCGCCTCGTCGTGATCGAGATGAACCCCCGCGTGTCGCGCTCCTCCGCGCTTGCATCGAAGGCAACCGGTTTCCCGATCGCCAAGATCGCCGCCAAGCTCGCGGTCGGCTATACCCTGGACGAGCTGGAGAACGACATCACCGGCGGCGCCACGCCCGCCTCGTTCGAACCGAGCATCGACTACGTGGTCACCAAGATCCCGCGCTTTGCCTTCGAAAAGTTCCCGGGATCGGAACCCACGCTCACCACGGCAATGAAGTCGGTCGGGGAAGTCATGGCCATCGGCCGGACCTTCAACGAAAGCCTGCAGAAGGCCCTGCGCGGCCTCGAGACCGGCCTGAACGGCCTCGACGAGACAGAGATCCCGGGCCTCGACCAGGGCGACGATCGCAATGCCCTGCGCGCGGCGGTCTCCACGGCGACACCGACCAGGCTCCTGAGCGTTGCACAGGCCATGCGCCTCGGCATGAGTGTTGAGGAAGTCCACCAGGCCAGCGGCATCAACACCTGGTTCCTGGAACAGATGGCCGACATCCTGGCGATGGAAGCAAAGGTACGCAATATCGGCCTGCCGCGGGACGCGGCCAATCTGCGCAAGCTGAAATCGATGGGCTTCTCGGATGCCCGCCTGGCTAGCCTTGCCGGCAAGGAGGAAAGCGACGTGGCCCGGCTGCGCGCGGATCTCGGCGTTCATCCGGTCTACAAGCGGATCGACACCTGCGCGGCCGAATTCGCCTCGCCGACGGCCTATATGTATTCAACCTACGAGGCTCCGTTCATGGGGGCGCCGGCCTGTGAGTCCGATCCGTCCGACAGGAAGAAAGTTGTCATTCTGGGCGGCGGTCCCAACCGGATCGGCCAGGGCATCGAGTTCGACTATTGCTGCTGCCACGCGGCCTTTGCCCTGGATGATGCCGGGTACGAGACCATCATGGTCAACTGCAACCCGGAAACCGTCTCCACCGACTATGACACGTCCGACCGGCTCTATTTCGAGCCGCTGACGGCGGAGGATGTTCTGGAGATCATCCGCAAGGAACAGGAAAACGGCACGTTGCATGGTGTCATCGTTCAGTTCGGCGGCCAGACACCGCTGAAGCTGGCTCAGGCACTTGTCAAGGCAAACGTCCCGATCCTGGGCACGTCCCCGGACATGATCGATCTTGCCGAGGACCGCGACCGGTTCCAGAAGCTCCTGATCAAGCTCGACCTGAAGCAGCCTGAAAACGGCATCGCCTATTCGGTCGAACAGGGCCGCCTGATCGCCGGCCAGCTCGGCCTGCCCCTGGTCGTGCGCCCGTCCTACGTGCTCGGCGGCCGCGCCATGCAGATCATCCGCGACGAGGAAGCGCTCAACTCCTACCTGCTTGGCACCCTGCCGGAACTGGTGCCCGCGGAAGTGCGCGCCAAGTATCCGAACGACAAGACCGGCCAGATCAACACGGTGCTCGGCACCAACCCGCTGCTGTTCGACCGCTATCTCGATGGCGCCATCGAGGTCGATGTCGATGCGCTTTGCGACGGCAAGGACGTCTTTGTCTGCGGCATCATGGAACACATCGAGGAAGCCGGCATCCACTCCGGCGACAGTGCCTGTTCACTGCCGCCCTTCTCGCTCGGCGAGGACATGCTGGACGAACTCAAGCGCCAGACACGGGCCCTTGCCCTGGCGCTGGAGGTCGGCGGCCTGATGAACGTGCAATATGCCATCAAGGGGGGCGAGATCTACGTGCTCGAGGTCAATCCCCGCGCGTCCCGGACCGTCCCCTTTGTCGCCAAGACCATCGGTGTGCCGGTTGCCAAGATTGCCAGCCGGATCATGGCAGGTGAAAGCCTGGCCTCTTTCGGCCTCAGCGACCGCAAGTTCGACCATATCGCCGTCAAGGAAGCCGTGTTCCCGTTTGCGCGTTTCCCCGGTGTCGATACCATTCTCGGTCCGGAAATGCGGTCCACAGGCGAGGTCATGGGTCTCGACACCGCCTTCGGCAAGGCCTTTGCCAAGTCGCAGATCGGCTGCGGCACGGGTGTTCCCAGCGAAGGCACGGTCTTCGTCTCCATGCGCGACGAGGACAAGGCAGGCGTGATCGACGCGGTGCGCAGCCTGGAATCGGCCGGGTTCCGGATCATCGCCACGGGCGGGACCCAGAAATTCCTCGAGGAAAAAGGCATCGCGGTGCAGAAGATCAACAAGGTGCTTGAAGGCCGGCCGCATATCGTCGATGCTATCAAGAACGGTGAGGTTCAGCTCGTCTTCAATACAACCGAAGGTGCGCAGGCCATCTCCGACAGCCGGTCGATGCGCCGGGCAGCTCTTCTGAACAAGGTGCCGTACTACACCACCCTGGCAGGATCGGTTGCTGCGGCGAAAGGCATTGCCGCCCACAAAGCGGGGAGCCTTGAAGTAAGACCTTTACAATCCTACTTCGGCTAAGGCTAATATACTCATTGACCGGCCGGGAAAGCGCGCCTTTCCCGGCTTGGTTTGTTTTTGTTAAAGCGCGGTCCTTGAAGAAGAGCAAGATAAGGACCCAATAAGTTGAAGGTCTGAGACCCATGGAAAAAGTTCCGATGACCTCCGCCGGTTACAAAATGCTTCAGGATGAACTGAAGGAACGTACCGCGGCTGAGCGTCCGCGCATCGTCGATGCCATTGCAGAAGCACGCGCGCATGGCGACCTGTCGGAAAACGCCGAATACCATGCGGCCAAGGAAGCACAGAGCCTGAACGAGGGCCGGATTGCTGAACTGGAAGACAAGCTGTCGCGAGCGGAAGTGATCGACGTGACCAAGCTCGACGGCGACACCGTCAAATTCGGCGCGACCGTGTCCCTGATTGACGAGGATACGGAAGAAGAAAAGAAATACATGATCGTTGGGGACGTTGAATCCGACGTGAAACACAACAAGGTCTCGATTTCGTCTCCCATCGCCCGCGCCCTGATCGGCAAGTCGGTCGGCGACAGCGTCGAAGTGGCGGCACCCGGCGGCGCGCGCTCCTACGAGATCGTCGAAGTCCAGTTCATCTGATCGGCCAAACGGCCCAAAAGACATCGCTTAAGCCTTTGACCCGAGCCTGCTGACCGCTAAGGTGGCAACCGGTTCGAGTTGGAGGTTGGCGATGGTATTCCATACAATCGCGATTTGGTTGCTCATTCTGTCGGTCCCCCTTTGGGCTTACCGCTGGGTGCTTTTCTCAAAGCTGAACGGCCAGGAACGCACTGTTTTCAAGAGAATTGTCCGCAAAAGGCACGAAAGCGCGTTCAAGTTCGGTGCGCGCATCTTCGGCTTCCTCCTGGCGCTGGTGGTGGGCGTGCTGGTCCTTGTCTACGGGCTGGGCTTCTTGAAGCAGGGGGCGGTAAATGTTGTCCCATACAAGGACGTCATCAAGAACCGCCTGTACTCCGGCGTCGAACCGATTGACCAGACCCTGAACACCATCCACTACGAACAGCCGCTGCCCGTCGCCATCGTCATCACGTGCTTTATACTGAGCGTGGTCTTTACCCTCGTATCCGCAGCCATCAGGGACATCTCCCTTCTCCGGCGATTGCGCCGGAAACTGGAACGTGTCGGCAAGGAAACGGGGGACAGGAAGCCGGCCTAGCAGCCGCGCTCCGGAGCCGTCCGGTTCAGTCGATCGGCACCACCGGCTCGTCCTTGGTCCGTCGGATCGTCAGGGCCGTGCGCACACTGTCGACGTTTGGCGCAGCGGTCAGTTCCCGGATGATGAAGTTCTGGAAAGTCTGCAGGTCCGGCGAAACGCATTTCAGGAGAAAGTCGACTTCGCCGGACAGCATGTAGCTCTCGCGAACAAGCGGCCATTTCTCCACCGTCTGCTCAAAGGCGATCAGGTCGGCCTCCGTCTGGCTGTGCAACCCCACCATCGCAAAGGCGGTGACATCGTAGCCAAGCTGCTTTTCGTCGAGCAGCGTGCGATATCCCAGAATGAGCCCGGCCTCTTCAAGAGCACGGACGCGGCGGAGACAGGGTGGAGCGGAAATACCGACCCGGCGGGCCAGCTCCACATTGGTCATGCGACCATCTGCCTGCAATTCTTTCAGAATCTGCCAATCGATGGCATCGAGCCGCGCTTTCAAACCTGTCTCCTTTAAGCTGCGCCTTGGGCCTTCAGGTTCGGACCAAGATGTGGATGGTTCATCCGGACCGCATCGGCACCTTGCGGGATCAGAGAAACCCACGCTAACGTGTGTTGCCGGTGCCGAGTTATGATTTTTTGCGCGTTTGTGCAAGACTATAACAAAATTGCGCACGATTTCGAAAGATTACGATAGGGGAAGTTCTCCGGACATGCCGAAGCCACGGGAGACCGCCCCGTCAACCGTCTGGGTCCTGACCGATGGCAAGGCCGGCGATCTGGCGCAATGTATCGGTGTTGCGGAAGCCCTTGCCAGCCCATTCGAGACCCGGCAAGTCGCCCCCCGTCCACCCTTTTCCTGGTGGCTGCCGTTCGGACCGACCGATCCGCGTGAATGGGAAAGCCGGCCGGGCAGCCCGATCGCCCCGCCCTATCCGGACATCGCCATTGCCTCCGGCCGGCGGGCCGCAGGCTACCTGCGCCGGATCAAGCGCCTATCAAACGGCCGGACATTCACCGTGTTCCTCAAGGATCCGAGGACCGGCCCGGATGCCGCCGATCTCATCTGGGTGCCGGAACATGACAAGCTGCGCGGCCGCAATGTCCTGGTGACGCCGAGCTCTCCCCACAGGTTTTCCGCCGCAAAGCTCAAAGGTCTGCGTGCAGAAAGAGTGCCGGAGATCGATCGCCTGAAAACACCGCGCGTGGCCGTGCTCGTCGGCGGCGACAGCCGTCATCACAGGTTTACCGAAGACGACCAGCACCGGCTCCTGAACGGGCTGCGCACCCTGGGACAGGATGAGGGGGCGTCCCTGATGATCACGTCGTCACGCCGGACACCCGCTGCCCTTGCCTACGGGCTTTCGAGCCTGGCCAAGTCGGGCGGCCATCTCTACTGGAGCGGCAGGGACCCCAACCCGCTCGGGCATTACCTGGCAAAGGCGGACGCGATCATTGCCACGGCCGATTCCACCAACATGATCGGCGAGGCCACGGCGACCGGGAAACCCGTTCATGTGTTCCATCCAAGCGGCGGTCACGACAAGATCACCCGGTTTTTGGGGACTTTGGAACGGATCGGCGCAGTTCACCCCTTCCCAGGCCCGCTGAAAACCACTACCTACGAGCCGATAGATGCCACGCCCGTGATCGCGGACCGTATCCTTGCGGATTACGCGGCCTTGCGGCGGCAACAAGGACAGGAGCCCTAGCAACGGGCCACCGGTCGCAGGAACCGGACGAAAACACAGGAAAAGGTGCGCCCATGAGCACGGAACACAGCAAACTTCTGATCATCGGCTCCGGCCCCGCCGGCTACACCGCGGCGATCTATGCCGCCCGTGCAATGATCGAACCGACGCTGGTTGCCGGCATTCAGCCGGGTGGTCAGCTGACCATCACCACCGATGTCGAGAACTATCCCGGTTTCGCAGACCCCGTCATGGGCCCCTGGCTGATGGAGCAGATGCAGAAACAGGCGGAAAACGTCGGCACCAGGATCGTCTATGACACGATCACCAAGGCGGATCTGTCCCAGCGCCCGTTCCGTCTCGAAGCCGACAGCGGCACCGTGTTCACCGCCGATACGCTGGTGATCGCCACCGGCGCGCAGGCCCGCTGGCTTGGCCTGCCTTCCGAACAGGACCTCATGGGGGCCGGTGTCTCGGCCTGCGCAACCTGCGACGGCTTTTTCTACCGCAACAAGGAAGTGGTCGTGGTCGGCGGCGGCAACACGGCGGTTGAAGAGGCGCTCTACCTTGCCAATCTCGCTTCCAAGGTGACCCTGGTGCACAGGCGCGACAGCCTGCGTTCGGAAAAGATCCTGCAGGACCGGCTGTTCCAGAATCCGAAGATCGAGGTTGTCTGGGACAGCCAGGTCGACGAGATCCTGGGCGGCGGCATGCCCAAGGCGGTCACCGGCGTGCGCCTGAAAAACACCAAGACCGGGGAGCTGTCGGAACTTTCCACAGATGGTGTCTTCATCGCCATCGGCCATGCGCCGTCGGTGGAACTGTTCAAGGATCAGCTCACGCTGAAGCCGAACGGATACCTGGAAACCGCGCCGGATTCGACCAAGACCTCGATCCCGGGTGTGTTCGCGGCAGGCGACGTGACCGACGACATTTACCGCCAGGCGGTTACGGCTGCGGGCATGGGCTGCATGGCGGCGCTTGAAGCTGAGAAGTTTCTGGCCGAACATGAAGCCGCCACGACCAAACAGGCAGCCGAATAAGGCTGCCTGCAACGTCCTGCGGAGGGGCTCGCATGGATTGGGACAAATTGCGCATCTTTCATGCGGCTGCGCAGGCCGGCAGCTTTACGCATGCCGGCGACACGCTGCACATGAGCCAGTCCGCGGTCAGCCGGCAGGTCAGCGCTCTCGAGCATGACCTCGGCGTGCCCCTGTTTCACCGCCACGCGCGCGGTCTGCTCCTGACCGAACAGGGCGAACTGCTCTACCGCACCGCCAGCGACGTGCTGATGAAGCTCGAGGCCGTGCAGTCGAGCCTGACCGACAGCAAGGAAAAGCCGTCCGGAGCCTTGCGCGTCACGACCACCGTCGGGCTTGGCTCCACATGGCTGACCTCCCGTATCAAGGCCTTCATTGATCTCTATCCCGATGTCGACCTGCATCTGATCTTCGACGATGACGAACTCGATCTGGGCATGCGCGAAGCCGATGTCGCCATCCGTCTGCGCCAGCCGACCCAGCCGGACCTGATCCAGCGCAAGCTCTTCACCGTGCATTTTCATGTCTACGCCGCGCCTGAATATCTTCAGCGCTTCGGCGCGCCGGTCTCCATCGAGGATCTCGACAATCACCGCATCGTCGCCTTTGGAGAACAGGCGCCCGCGTATCTGCGTTCCATGAACTGGCTGGAAACCGCAGGCCGGGTCGCCACAAGCCCGCGCCGGTCGGTGCTGAAAGCCAACAACCTCGTCGCGATCAAGCGGGCGGTGCAGAGCGGTGTCGGCATTGCCATGCTGCCGGACTATATCATCGACAAGTCGACCAACCTGGTGCCGGTCATGACGGACCAGGAAGACAAGGTGCCCTCTTTCGACACCTATTTTGTCTATCCCTCGGAACTGAAGAACACCGCCCGTGTCACCGCTTTCCGGGAATTCCTGCTGACCAACGCGGAAAACTGGGTGTATTGAGACAGGCACCGGCAACCGCGCCTTGCCCAAAATTTACCCAGAAAAAAAAGCGCCCACAAAGCAGGCAGGCCCGTTCCCTGCAGGAAATCAAAACTTTTTTTCGCCGTCTTAGAAGAATTTTGCACGGAAACGCCAATAACTTCACATGATCAAGGTATTGGAAAAAAACATGTTTCCCGGAACCTTCTGACCGGAAAGTCAAGCAATGCACAAAATGCATAGCAGGTGTGCGGCACTGCCTCTTGTTTAATCGGCTTGTGCACCGCATATAAGCATCACTGTTGGTCACACGGACATCACGTCCTCCTCCCAGTGATGTTCAGACCAGCTGTTCCCCTCTGGAAGGTGATTCCACTGTTTTCAGTGAATCAAAATAAACTGCCGGGTCCTTAAAGACCCGGCTCTTTTTTTGCCCAGTTCATATTGCGGCGCAATAATCGCCGCCAGGCGCTACATGAACAGCTGCTCGCCCTTCATGTCCTTGTAGAGATGCGCCACCTGCTCCTCGTATCCATTGTAGAGCAACGTCTCGCGGCTCTCGTTGGTTCCAAGAATTCTCTCGGAGGATTGCGGCCAGCGCGGATGCGGCACGGCCGGGTTCACATTGGCCCAGAAGCCATATTCCTTCGCCTGGATTTCTTCCCAGAAGCTGACCGGACGCTGATCGGTGAAGGTGATCTTCACGATCGACTTGATGCATTTGAAACCGTATTTCCACGGCGTCACCAGGCGCACGGGTGCCCCGAACTGTTTGGCGAGCGGTTTTCCGTAAACACCGGTTGCCAGGAAGGCCAGCTCGTTGGTCGCCTCTTCGATCGTCAGCCCCTCCACATAGGGCCAGGGATACCAGGACTGCTTCTGGCCGCTGGCGACCGAGGGGTCGTGGAAGGTTTCGAAGCGCAGGTATTTTGCTCCGTTCTGGGGACCCGCCAGCTTGACGAGGTCCGCGAGCGCGAACCCGGACCACGGCACGGACATCGACCAGGCCTCGACGCAGCGGTGCCGGTAGAGCCGCTCTTCCAGCGGCATCTTCACCAGCAGGTCGTCGATATCGATCGTCTGCGGATTGTCGATCATGCCGTCGAGCGTTACCGTCCAGGGGCGGATCTTGAGATCCTGGGCCGCCGGCCAGATCTGCTTGTGAGAGCCGAATTCATAGAAATTGTTGTATTTGGAGGCAACATCCTCGGCGGTCAGGGGCCGGTCGAGCTGATAGGCTTCATTGCGCTTGACCGGATAAAGCCCCGCGCTCGGGTCTTCCTCGGCAAAGGCAGGGCGCAGCCCGAGGCCGCTTCCGACAAGCGCGCCGCCCCCGGCAAGACCTGCCAGGATCTGCCGACGGTTCAGGAACACGGCTTCCGGTGTTGCCTCTCGTTCGGGAAGGTCCCAGCTGCGTCTTTTCAAGATGTTCATGCTCTCACTCCGTTTGTCCCGAAGGAAACCGGAATCGGCCTTCAATGGCAAATAACGCCCTGGTGACCGGCAGCAACGAAATGGTGAAGTCCCTCGCCCCCGACGACGGGAGGGGCATTTTGCCCCTCCCGTTTCCTGCCGGCAGCCTTTCACTCAAGCCGCCTGCTTGCCGGACCTCTGCAGGGCCTGGTCGGCCGCCTTGCCGGAGAGTTCGGCCATGTGGTCGAACTCCGAGGTGTAGCTCGCGACCCCGGCCGTGGCCGAGCGCAGCTCGACGATCAGGTCGCCGATCTCCGCTTCCGGCATCAAGGCCTGCACCTCGTCCCAGCCGGGCCAGTCGGGCCGGGCATCGAACCCGAGGAGTTGTCCGCGCCGCGCGGACACGATGGCGTTGACCTTGGCCGTGGCATCGCTCGGGCAGGCGACCACCACCTTGTGGATCGGCTCCAGCAGGACCGGCTTGCAGTCCGGCAAGCCTTCGCGGATGGCCAGGATCCCGGCCATCTTGAAAGCCTGGTCGGAACTGTCGACCGAGTGATACGAGCCATCCGTCAGGCAGACGGACACATCGACCACCGGAAAGCCGAGGGGCCCCTGGCCCAGGGCGTCCAGAACGCCGTCACGGACCGAGGGGATATACTGCTTGGGCACCACGCCACCGGTGATGGTGTCGGTAAACTGGACCCCCTCCCCGCGCGGCAAAGGCCCGATCTCCAGCACGACGTCCCCGAACTGGCCGTGCCCTCCGGATTGCTTCTTGTGGCGGCCCCGCACCTTGGTACCCGACCGGATGGTCTCAGCGTAGGGCACATGCGGCTTGTGCGCCGCTATGTCGAGACCATACTTGCCGGCAAGCCGTTCCTGAGCGACCCGCAGATGCATCTCGCCCTGCCCCGCCAGAAGGGTTTCCGCGGTGGTCTGGTTCTGGCTGACGATCAGCGAGGGGTCTTCTTCGGCAAGCTTCGTCAGCGCCGAGGACAGACGCACCTCGTCCTTTCTCTGTGTTGCCGCGATGGCTGTCGCCAGCACCGGACTGCGCGGTCCGTTCTCCTGCGTACCGGCGGCCCCGCCGGCCTCAAGATAGAGAAGATCACCCGTCCTGACGTCATCGAGCCGGCCGAGACCCACCAGGTCGCCCTTGCCGGCGGTCGCGATCTTGCTCGCGTGCTGTCCGAAAATCGAAAACAGCCCGGATACCTTGATTTCCTGGTCCCCGTTCAGGAACAGGCTGTCGCCGTCGGAGACAGTGCCCTCCAGGATCCGGGCGATGGACAGCTTGCCGCCATGCTGGGTATGCAGCGTCTTGATCACCTGGAGCGCAGTCCGGTTCCCGCCATCGAGAATGCGGCGCGACAAAAGGTCAACTCCGGGAACCTCGTGGCGCAGGGCCTTCAGGAGGCGGCTGACACCATTGCCATGCTCGGCGGATCCGAAAAACACCGGACAGATCAACCCGTCGCGCATTTCGTTCACCAGGTCCGAAAACACCTGATCCCGGTCGGGTGCAATATCCTCAAGAAGAGCTTCCATCAGATCGTCGTCATGATCGGCCAGATGCTCGAGCATGGTGAAGCGGGCCTCATGCTCGCGGGTCCGGTCCGCGTCGGACATGTCGATCTGCGTGCTCTCTTCCTTCTCGTGATAGACATGTGCCCGTTCGAGGGCCAGGTCGATGAAGCCGGTCGCCTGGCCGTCTTCCCAGATCGGAATCTGTCGAAGCACCAGCGGCACGGCGGAAGCCGGTTGCAACACGCCAAGCACATCGCGCACGCGCCGCGTGCTCTTGTCGATCTTGTTCAAAAACAAAACCCGCGGGATGGCGCGGGCTTCTAGGGCTTTCAGGATCAGCTGCAAGGCGGGAACCTTGCGCTCGTCGTCCTCCGCGACAACCACCGCCAGATCCACGCCGCTCAGCGCTCCGTCCATTTCGCTCAGGAATTCAACCGATCCCGGACAGTCGACAAAGACGAACCGGTCCCCCAGAAAATCCGCATCCGCAACATTCACCTCCACGCTCATGCCATGCGCACGCGCTTCCGGGGACCCGTCACCCACCGTGTTGCCGTCGGAGACGGATCCCTGCCTGGCGACCTTGTCCGTGCGTGCGAGCAACGCTTCCAGCAAGCTGGTCTTGCCGCTGCCGAACGGTCCCACAAGGGCGATGCAGCGCGGCGCGCCGCCGGCAGAACTTCCCTTTCCATTTGTCGTGATTGCCATACTGAGCCTCCCGTTTGCTCGAGGATAACCTCGTGACAACGCGGCTCGGCCGGCGAAAAGAACGGGTGACCGAAGGACTTGCCCAGCGGCTCAGCCCGCTCCAAAGACGCGGGCCCGCCGCGTCTCGCCCGGATGGGATCGAAGGCCTGTGATCCGGCACCTCGGTGCCTTGAAACCGCATAGACGGCCTTGCGACCAGGGGCGGTCATTCATGGTCGCGCCGATGCCTGTCCGAACGCAAGGGAAACTTACGCGGCAGCGCAGCAATTCGGGAAAGTGCATGAAGGTTCCCGCGTCAATGGAATGGACACCAATCGACGACGCGCTAATGTTCTAGGCATGACATTCGCCTCGTTGAAGGACACAATCATGAGACGTCTCCGGCCATTGATGACCGCTGTCCTCCTGTCGGCGTACCTGGTCGCCCCGTCTGCCGGGCAGACCAACACCCTGCGCGGCCTGTCGGATTCCACCCCCAACAGGCTTCCTTCCGCCCAGCAGCAACTCAACCAAAACCTCAATCGCCAACAGTCGGACTTCTCGACCCGGCAGCAGATCGACAGTTCGAACCGGCTTAACCGGACAGACCAGATCAACCGGCTCAACACCCAGCCACGCAGCAGCGACTCGCCATGCGCCGGCGCCAATGAATCCTGCCGGGAAGCGGAAGAATAGCCTCCGGCGTGAAACTCGGTTTCAACGGACCGCCGCCACTCCGGGCTGCCTGACCGTCCGGCCGCAAACTCCTCAGATCAATACGTGTCGTTGCAATTCGAGGGCGGAGCGCGCTCGAAAGAGCGCCTGCACATGTTAAGGGCAACATTGGCAAAAATTTGCGCATTTCTTTCGACAAAATTCTCAATATTATTTTCGAGATTTTTTTCTCATTCGTTTTCGACAATTTTTATCTTAAGAAAACAGGCACTTATACCAAATGCTTCAAGAAAGTAATTTCTTGGCACAGCGTTTGCGATCCAGGATTTCGACAACGTACCAACACAGTCGCATCTCGGCCGCCTCGCCCCGTTCAATCAGGTCCGACCAAAACGGTTTTCCCCGTTCCTGTCGAAAGGGAGCCTGCAGGCCGGCTGACCAGCGCAATTTGATTTCTGGGAGCTTGCCTCATGTTAACCGCCCAAAGCGGACCTCGCCTCGAAGCCCTTCTCGCGGATTTCCAACCGGACTTTGAGTTCACGCCGCCGCCGCTCTTCCCCGAGGAGGAGTTTTCCGAAAGGCTCCGGCGCATCCGGCGCGAAGCTGTCATCGCCGGTCACGACGTGCTCGTTGTCCACACCGACATGATCGGCTGGTTCCACACGTCCAACGCCTATCTGCGCTACATCTGCGACTGGATGAGAGAAGGCGTCCTGATCATTCCCACCGACAGCGACAAAGACCTCACGCTGCTGTCCTTCTTCACCCAGTCGGTCGTTCTCCCCCCTGCGGGCGAGCCTTTTCTGGTCGACCGGATCCTGCAGATCGGCGCCATCGGACGCGAATATTCGGACAGGCCCGGCTCTTCGGACGTCAAGACGGCCGAAGCCTGCGCCAAGGTGCTATCGGATCTTGGCCTGTCGAAGGGACAGATCGGCTGCATAGGTGATCCGGCAGGCACGGTTTTCTTCAAGACGCTTGAGGATCTCCTGCCCAAGACCGGCCTTGTAAAGGATCATGCCATTGTCGACCGGATGCTGCGGGTGGCCTCGCCCAGGGAAAGGGACATGTTCCGGGCGGCCGCCCAGCTCATCTCGATCGGCCTGCAGGCGGCATATCATGTCACGCGGCCCGGGGTTACCGACGCCGAAATCTATGCGGCCTTCACCTACGCGCAACTGGCCCGCGGCGGCGAGACCGGCGACGGCTACCAGATCGGAGTCAACGAATACGGCACGCATTGCGGCAAACCCTACGGCCGCAAGGTGCGCGCCGGCGACCTGATCAACCTGTACATCTCGAATGTGACCTATCGCGGATACAATGCCCAGGCGGCCCGCATGATCGGCGTGGGAAACCTCACGAAACGACAGGAAGACATTCTCGCGGTCTGCACCGAGGGCGTGAAACGGGCGGAAAAACTGATCCGGCCGGGCACCCTGGTCCGTGATGTCAACAATGCAGCCTTCGAACCCTATATCGAGTTCGGCCTGCTGGACTCCGCCGAAGCCAGAACCATGCCCTACAACTGGTCTCCCGGGCCCGACGGCGGGCCAATCCCGGTTCCGCGCCTGGAGGTTCCAGACAGCGACTGGGAGGCGCAGGGGGGCCGGCTGAGGCATGTCTACCCGGCGACCGATGGTCCTCACAATCCCAATCTCGGACATTCGGTCGGCATGGCCGGCTCTCGCACGAGCTACAATATCTCGTCCCACAATTACGCCCGGCTGGAGGAAGGCATGGTCTTTGTGCTTCACACCCAATGGCTGGAAGCCCAGTCGGCCGGCTGCAATGTCGGGGACTGTTACCTGGTCACCGCCGACGGCTTTGAGAACCTCAGCCGGCACACGCCTTTGGAAACACACCGGATCGCGGCGGACTGAACCCCTTGCATGCCGTCCCGCACAGCTTGCGCCCGCCTGGTTTCATGCGGGTGCCGGCAGCCGCCGGTCAGCTCGCCGAGTAGGACTTGAGCACATTGACGAAGCTGTCCAGGTCTCCGTGGTTGGGGGTCAGGCGCACGCGTCCTTCAAGATCCGCAAGATGTTCTTCCATCAGTCTTTGAGCGTTTTCCAGGTCGCGGTTTCTGATGGCCGTCAGAATGTTCCGGTGATCGCCGCAATTGTCGCGCGGCTGGACCTTGTAAAGCTCGTTGACCAGAGCTACGCGTGCCAACACCTTGCCCAGCATCTCGGTCAGGACATCGTTTTTTCCAAGTTTCGCGAGCTCTATGTGAAACTGCGGCGCCTGACCAAATCTTGCTTCTCCGCCATCCGTATTGTCCGGAAGGTGCGCTTCCTCCTCGTTCAGCTGCTCCAGGCGATCGAGGCCCTCGGCATCCGCACGTTCGACGACGAGCGCGAGAATGTCGCGCTCCAGCGCATAGCGTGCTTCGAAAAGCTGTCTGGCTTCCGTCACGGACGGCTCGGCGACAAAGGCCCCCCGGTTCCGTTTGCGTTCCACAAGCCTGTCACGCTGGAGGATGTCGAGCGCTCCGCGGACGACTGTCCGGCTGACACCGAAATGATCGGCCACGACATCATCCAGGATCTTTGACCCGGGCTTCAACGCTCCCCCGCTGATCGCGGTTGCCAGCGTGTTGCAGATCCGGACGACCACCTCTTCGGCATCATCGGCGCGACCGCCTGCTGCCGGCGTGTTACGGGCTTTCAACTTGCTGGCAGCGCGGGTTCGCTTGGCCATCGTCAGATCTCCGATTCTCAAAAATTGAGTGCACAGATAGCGCAAACTTTCCTGCTCATAAATAGGGCAACGTGTCGAAAATTATGCGCATTTCATCTCGACAAGTTTGTCGATAAAAGTCTCGAAACTTTTTTCGAGTTCAAAATTACCAGAATAAATCGTTCTTGTCCAACAGGTTATGAGAAAAACTCCTCAAAGAAAAAATATTGGCACGCAGATTGCGAATCAATCGCCATGTACCATTCATCAAACAGGCTGTACGTGCAAAACGGAACAAACGCCCTCGCGGTCCGGGGACTGACCCACTACTACGGCAACACCGCTGCCGTGGAGGATGTAAGCTTCGAGGTGGCAGCCGGGGAAGTGACGGCTCTCCTTGGGCCGAGTGGATGTGGCAAGACCACTGTTCTCAGGGCAATCGCCGGTCTTTTACCGGTCAAGCCAGGTGTCATCAGCCTGGCCGGCAAGGACCTGGCACCGCTTTCCGGCCGCGCGCGCGGCATCGGCATGGTGTTTCAGAACTATGCCCTGTTTCCCCACCTGACCGTTGCCGAAAACATTGCCTATCCGCTGACCTGTCATGGCTGGTCAAAGGCCCGCAGACGAAGCCGTGTCGCCGAGCTCCTGTCGACTGTCCAGCTGGAGGGCTTTGAACGACGCCTGCCTCGCGAACTTTCGGGAGGCCAGCAACAAAGGGTCGCCGTTGCCCGGGCGATCGCTGTGGACCCCGCCCTCCTGCTCCTGGACGAACCCTTCGCGGCCCTGGACCGGGCGCTCCGGATGGACTTGCAGATGGAGCTTGTCCGGCTGCAGCGGACCCTCGGCATCACCACGCTGATCGTGACCCACGACCAGGAAGAGGCCCAGTCGCTCGCCAGCCAGATCGTTCTCATGAACAAGGGGAACGTCGAACAGATCGGCTCGCCGTCGGAGGTCTATGACGACCCGTCAAGCCTTTTCGTGAACGGCTTCATGGGCCACGCCAGCTTTCTCAAGGCCAAAGTGGCGTCGCGTCCGCATGAAAACGCCGTCCTGACGCTTTCGACGGGTGAAACGCTGCAACTCTCGCGCCCCCTGTCCATGGTCTCTGGCTCCGACGTGGTGGCAACCGCCCGGCCCGAAGGGGCGACCCTGTCTTCAACAGCAGCGGAAAACAGCCTGAAGGCGGTGCTGCTGATGAGCATCCCGCATGGCCCCAACGTCATTCACAACCTTGCCCTGCAAGACGGCACGGAAATCAAGGTTGTCGAAGCCCGTGACACATCGAAGGTCACCGGCCCTGCCTCGGCTTCGGTCTTCGTCACGTTCGACGTCCAGAAGCTACATGTCTTTCCGGCTCCCGAGAAGCATCAAGACTTTCCGGCCGGTTTCCAACCGAAAACCTGAAGGAGAATGCGCATGTCTGTCCTCAATAACAAACGCCGGCATCTCGGCAAACTTGCAGCCGGAGCTCTCGCGCTGACACTGTTTGCCGGACAGGCGATGGCCGAGGGGTCGATCGTCGTCGCAAACTTCCCGAACAACTGGGAAGACGCATACCGCAAGGTCATCAAGCCCATCCTGGCCGAGCAGGAGATCGATCTGACGATCGCGCCCGCCCTGACCACGCTCCAGATCGGCAACACGCTTGCGGCGAAAAAGGCCGGCGCACCGCCCCCTTACGACGCGCTTCTCCTGTCTCCGGGTGACACGGCTGTCGCAATCGACAACGACCTGATCATGAAGATCGATCCGTCGAAGCTGAAGAACTGGGACAAGCTGGACCCGATGTTCCAGACCGAATACGGCCCGGTCGTCACCGTGGAATTCTGCGGCATCGGCTACAATCCGGATCTGGTTCCCGCCCCCTCCGGCTACAAGGTTCTCTTCGAGGATCCGGCCTACAAGGGCCTTGTCTCGCTGGGAGGCCTGTCCAACACCGAGATCATGGCTTTCAGCGAGATCGCGCGGATATTCGGTGACGGTCCCCTCGACATGGACGCGGTCTTCGAACTCATCAAGGAAAAGAAGGATCACCTGGGTCCGTTTGTCGACACGACGACACACCAGATGACCATGTTCCAGCAGAACGAGATCGGTGTCTTCATGGCCTGCACCAACAACGTCGCCAAGCTGCAGTCGCTTGGTGTCAACGCAGAGTTCGTGGCGCCGGAAACCGGCATGCCGGCCGTGCCTGTGGTGATCCACATGACCAAGGGCAATGCGGATCCGGACGCGGTCTATGCCTATATGGACGCGGCGATCTCCGCCCAGGCGCAGAGTGAACTGACGGCGCCTCCCGTCGAACTGTTCCCGACCAACAGCGATGTCGAGCTCACCGACAGCATCAAGCGCTTCGTCACCAAGGACAAGGTCGGATCCTTCGTCTATCTCGACTGGGTTTCGGTCGCCAAGAACCGGGATGAGTGGACCAAGGCATACGATCGCGCCGTGAAACAATGATCCAGTCGCTCAAGACAGGCGGTCTGCCGTTCCTGATACCGATGTTGCTGCTGTCCTTTGGCGTCTTCATCGTGCCGTTCGGAGTGCTGACCGCCTACAGTCTGACTGCCGGAGAGGCCCCTGGCCTCTTCGGCAACTACATCGTTTTCTTTTCCGATTCCTTCAATGTCAGGGTCGTGCTCGACACCATCAAGCTGGCGGTGCTGGTCACGGTAGGCGTGACAATCGCGGGAACGCCGATCGCTCTTGTCTACTGGCACGGCAGCCCGCTGGTCCGCCAGACCGTGATCTTCCTGACCTTGCTGCCGCTGCTGACCAGCAATGTGGTCCGGACATTCGCCTGGATCGTGTTGCTCGGCCGTGAAGGCCCCTTGGTCGCGATGACCAACGCCCTTGGCATCACCGAGGCGCCAACCACGTTCATGTTCACCGAAGCCGGCCTCATTCTCGCGCAGACGCAGATCGAACTGCCGCTTCTGGTCCTGCCTTTGATCGCGGTCCTCTCGCGCGTTGATCCGCGCCTCGTGGAAGCAGCCCAGGTCGCCGGGGCCGGTCCCTGGCGGATCCTCGCAACGGTGCTCCTGCCGCTGTCCCTGCCCGGCTATATCGCGGGCTGGATCCTGTGCTTTGCCAGCGCCACGACAAATTTCGTGACCCAGACGTCAATCGGCGGTGCAAGGCAAATCTATCTGCCGCAGTTCGTCTATCGCGAAGTCAGCACCCTGTTCGACTGGCCCAGCGCGGCGGCCATTTCGCTCATTCTCGTCATCTCAACCGGAAGCGTCATGCTCGCCCTTGCCATGCTGGCGCGCCATCCGAGGCTTGTTGGACATGTCTGAATCCCGGAACCTGAGAACCTCCTCGCTCTCCTACGGCGCTTTCGTCGTCGGCGGAGGCGGCCTGTGCCTGATTTTCCTGATCGCCCCCGTGGTCGTCGCGATCCTGCTGTCCTTCACCTCCGGAAAGACACTGCAATTTCCGCCCCCGGGACTGTCCTTGCAGTGGTACGAAAGACTGATCGACCCGGTCCTGTCCGAACGAATCCACGTCGCAGCCTGGAATTCGACGAAAATCGCCCTGCTGGCGGTGTCGCTGTCTGCGCTGGTCACGGTTCCCGCGAGTTACGGGATGGTCCGGATCCGCACCCGGCTCGCAAACGGCCTCGAGCCCTTCCTGCTTGCTCCCCTGGTGCTGCCGAGCCTCGTCTTCGGCATCGCCCTGCTGATCACCGCCTCGCTCCTGGGGTTCCGGCCGTCTGTGCTTCTGGTCGTGGTCAGCCATCTTGTCGTGTTCGGACCACTGATGTTCCGCACCACCGCCGGGATCGCGGGACGCCTCGATCCGGGCCTGGAGGAAGCCTCGATGCTCCTGGGGGCGTCGCGGTTCGCGACCTTCCGGCGCATCGTCCTGCCATTGCTGGTTCCCGGTGTGCTCGCCGGTGCCTTTCTGATTTTCGTGCAATCGCTCGACAACGTGTCCATGACGCTGTTTCTGGCACCGCCGGGGACATCGGTCTTGCCGCTTCGCATGTACGCCATGCTCGAACAGGAACTCGACCCCAGGATCGCCGCCATTTCCGGTGTCCTGATCATCGTCTCCTTCATCGCGCTCGTCGCGGTCCAGAGATTTGCCCCGTTGCTTCGCGACAGGGACGACACCGGGAGCAACGCGGATGAGTAGCGCGCCATCTCCCCTTGTGAAGGACGCCAGGACGCTGACCCTCGCGGGAGGCCTCGCCGTCCTCGAGGCCGCCATTCGAGAGGCGGAGCGGATCGGGCAGCCGATGTGCATCTCGGTGGTCGACACCGGCGGCAACCTGCTGGCCTTCGGGCGCATGGACGGGTCCAAGGCCTTGTCCGAGATCTCCACCAAAAACAAGGCGGTCACCGCCGCCCTGTCGAACGAGCCCACGGGCGGCGCCCACGCGGATGTCGAACTGCAGGTGACGCTCGCGCAGGAGAACAAGTGGACGAACCTGATCGGCGGCCTTCCGATCCGCGTCGACGGCTACGTGCTGGGCGCCGTCGCCTCGGGTTCGGGAACCGGAACGCAGGACCTTGCGGTTGCCCGGGCCGGCGCCGCGGCGATCGAAGGGGCGGACATGTTCGAGGACTTCGTTCCCATGGGCGCAGAGGACACGGGCATTATCCGGGGCAGTCATCCTGAAAAAGTGCGCGGGTGAGCCGGTGGGGCTGTCGGAACAGGAGCGCTCACCCGGCGCCGCGCAGATCGCGGCACGCGTGAGAGCCGGAACCCTGTCCGCGCGCCAGGCAACCCGGGACGCACTTGCCAGGATCGAAACCCTTGATGCGTCCCTGAACGCCTTCTGCGCCCTGGATCCCGAAGCGGCCCTGGAACAGGCCGACGCCGTGGACGATCGCCTGGCGGCCGGAGACCCGGCCGGTCTCCTGGCTGGTGTCCCGGTGGCGGTCAAGGACCTGATCGCAACCCGGGGACTGCCAACGACCTTCGGCTCGCCGCTATACGCGGAGCACATCCCGGACGAGGACGATGTTGTCGTGGAACGCCTGCGGCAGGCAGGCGCGGTCATCATCGGCAAGACCAACACTTCCGAATTCGGCTACGGCGCGGTCGGACACAATCCGGTTTTTCCCACGACCCGCAACCCCTGGAACCCCGGGAAGACACCCGGCGGTTCGAGTGCGGGGTCGGCCGTGGCTGTCGCCAGCGGGATGGTGCCCCTCGCCCTGGGAAGCGACGGCGGCGGCTCCGTCCGCATCCCGGCGGCCCTGACGGGGACCGTCGGCTTCAAACCCTCCTGGGGGCGCCTGCCGCTCTATCCGGGATGCCGCGACGAAACAATGCCCGGAGCGTCGGGCTGGGAAGCGCTTGAGCATATCGGACCGCTGACCCGCACCATCGCGGATGCCGCCCTCGCCATGACGGCTCTGTGCGGCCCTTCTTGCAAGGACCGTCACTCCGTCCCCCTGGAGGATATCGACTGGTCGGACTTGTCGTCCCCGCATCTGCCGGAGGCCCGGCTGGCCTTCACACCTGACCTCGGGTTCGCAAAGGTCGATCCCGAGGTGGCCGCCATGGCCGAAAGGGCGGCGCGGGATCTGGCTGATGCCCTCGACTGCCAACTGGACCTCGCATCGCCCGGGACCGGCGATACCCAGCCGGCCTTCGAAGCGCTGGTCGCACTCGATACCGACCGCAAGGGTCTGACCGACATGGCCCGTCAGTCAGACCACAGGTTTGGATCTCCGCTCCGCGACCTTCTCGAAAGGGAGTGGACCGCGGACGAGTTCACCTCGGCCATTCTTGAACGCAAGCGCATCGCGAACGCGATGTGGCGCTTCATGGCAACCAGAAACTTCCTGCTGACCCCGAGTGTCGCGGTCGGCGCGTTTGGGCTGGATGTCGACGGACCGGCGGCAATTGCGGGCACCCAGGTCCCGGCAACGGCCTGGACCCCGTTTTCCCCCCTCGCCAACCTGACCGGCCAACCCGCCGTCTCCGTACCCGCGGGTTTCACGGCCGAAGGCCTGCCGGTCGGCTTGCAGATCATCGGCCGGCATCTGGATGACATCGGAGTGCTGCGCGCCGCCGCGGCCCTCGAGCGTGTCCGTCCGTGGTCTCACCAATGGCCAACCTGAGAATTCGGCATCAGGCCGGTTGCCGCCATGCCCGTCCCGGGGCAGGTTCACCGGAAGGCAGCTGGATCGGTCCCTAGTTGATCCGCTCCAGGGTCAGCTTGCTCACCCCGAGGGTCAGATTGGTGCCGGTCTGGCTTTCCAGGCTGAACGGATTCAGCGCGATGGAGCGGTCGAACCCGCCGATCAGTGCGTTCGCCTTGATCCCGGCACCGACGCTGGCTCCGGCGGTCAGGCCGCCATAGGTCCCGGCAAGCAGGCCCGGCTTGCGGTTGGCGGACGGCGCCAGGACGCCCCAGACCAGCGTGCCGCTGTCGGTCTTGCCGATATCCAGACCGTAATCGCGCACCTTGCCGCGGTAATATTCCACGGCGCCGCCGTCGGCCGGGTCAAAGCTGCATCCGAGGGTCGCCGAAGACCCGACGATGAAGCTGTGCTCGCCTTCCACAAGGCATTTGAGCGTACCGATCTCGACCGTCGGGCTCTCATCCGAGGCAAGTACCGGCGCCGCTGTGGTGAAGAGGAAAGCGGCAAGGACTGGTTTCAGAAATCGCATGTCAGGAAACTCCCGGTCTGAAAGGCAAGGCGAACCGTCGGCGCGTTCCACCTTGCCTTGATATGGTCCGTCATCACGTCAAAATCACGGCAACGGCGCTTTCAGGCGGACAGTTCCACGTGTTGGGGCGCGCCGGATACGCCTGGCGCAAGCAGGACTGCTGCGGCTGTGTCGTCCAGCCAGCGGGCCAGCAGCAAGCGCCGGCCGATAATCAGCACAGTGAGTGTCGCCACGACCGGCAGAAGCGCCCTGCCCGGCACCGCCAGCGCCCAGGCCGCCCCCGCAGCGGACACGCAGATCATCGACAGCGAGAGGCGCGTCCGAAGCCGTGCCGCGAGTTCCGGGACACCGGCAAAGCCGGCAGGCGTAAACAGCGTCAGCGCCACACCGACAAGCGTCACCGTCAACAGCACGGCGCCATGGGAATAGGGCACCAGCAGTTCGGCAATGCTCCTGTCGCCGAACCGGAACATGCCGACAATCAGCGGCGTGACAACAAGCATGTGGCAATTGACGCCGAGCAGCACCGGATGCATGCGTCCCTTCAGGATCCGGAAAACGGCAAGAACGGCAAACGCAAGGCCGCAGCCGATCCATCCGGCGAGTTCCAGATCCCCCGACTGCCGCCAAGTCAGGATGAACGCAATCGACGGCAGGCCCTCGAGAACTTCAAGAATGATCCGGGTTTGACGGGAACTGGCCATGCGGGGTCCTGAGACGCTTTTCGGGAGGATTAGAGTACGGATTCATAAAGACCGGCTCCGCGCGTGTAAACAGGAAGCGCTCAACACATGCGTGTCCCGGGGAGGTTTCCCCAGCCGACACATGGACGCTCTGACCAAAAAAAGGGCGGCCGAAGCCGCCCTTTTTCGAACCACCTGAGGTCCGGTTCTATTTCAGATTGCCGCAAAAGCGCTGGATACGGGTGCAGGCTTCTTCCAGAGCTTCGGTGGAGGTCGCGTAGGAAATCCGGAAATTCGGGCCGAGGCCGAAGGCCGAGCCGTGGACGACGGCGACGCCTTCGGCTTCCAGAAGTTCCGAAACAAAGTCCTCGTCGCTCTCGATCACCTTGCCGGAAGGAGCCGTCTTGCCGATCGTGCCGGCGCAGGACGGGAACACGTAGAACGCACCTTCGGGAACCGGGCAGCTGATGCCGCTTGCCTGGTTCAGCATGGAAACCACCAGATCGCGGCGGCCCTTGAAGATCTCGTTGTTCTTCGGAATGAAATCCTGGGTGCCGTTCAGGGCCTCGACCGCCGCCCACTGGGCGATGGAGCACGGGTTGGAGGTCGACTGGGACTGCACCTTGGCCATGGCCTTGATGAGATCCGCCGGGCCACCGGCGTAGCCGATGCGCCAGCCGGTCATTGCATAGGCCTTGGAGACACCGTTGACGGTCAGCGTGCGCTCGTAGAGCGACGGCTCGACCTGGGCCGGCGTGGTGAACCGGAAGTCGTCATAGACCAGGTGCTCGTACATGTCGTCGGTCATGATCCAGACCTGCGGATGCCTCTTGAGGACCTCGCAGAGCGCCTTCAGCTCGACCTCGGTGTAAGCGGCACCGGACGGGTTGGACGGCGAGTTGAAGATCAGCCACTTGGTGCGCGACGTGATCGCCGCCTCGAGCGAGTCCGGCGTGATCTTGAAGGTCGACTTGTCGGCTTCCACGATCACCGGCTCGCCGCCGGCCAGGAGAACCATGTCCGGGTAGCTCACCCAGTAGGGTGTCGGGATGATGACCTCGTCGCCCGGGTTCAGCGTCGCGATCAGGGCGTTGTAGAGCACCTGCTTGCCGCCGGTTCCGACGGTGATCTGGTTGGTCGCGTAGGTGAGGCCGTTTTCCCGCTTGAACTTCTCGACGATGGCGGCTTTCAGCTCCGGAATGCCGTCGACGGCGGTGTACTTGGTCTTGCCGTCGTTGATTGCCGCGATCGCGGCCGCCTTGATGTTGTCCGGGGTGTCGAAATCCGGCTCGCCAGCACCCAGGCCGATAACGTCGCGGCCTGCGGCTTTCAGCTCGCGTGCCTTGTTGGTGACGGCGATGGTCGCAGAAGGTTGTACACGCGCCAATGCGTCAGCAAGAAAGCCCATAATGTCCTCCAGGGGAAACGGGAATAACAGCGCGCGGACCGTAGATCCGTGCGCTGCGGAAAACAAGAGCCTGTCGCGCCATGCAGGACAATATTGCGTAGATTAGCTGCCAAAACTGGTGTTCGCACCGAGCCGTCGGCAGCATTTCGTCACTCCCAGTCTTAGTCATACGTGGAAAGAACGACTTACGCATGTCGATGATTGATCACAAGGCAAACTGCGAAGACGAAAAACGGACAGACAAAGATGTTCTTAAACACGAAGTTGACGCGGCGGGTCTTCGAAAGCAAGCCTACGACAACAGACGTATTTCAGCCTGGAGACGAGAGGTATGAACGGACGCTCTTCTGCCTGATCCAAAGCACCTGGCCCTGCCTCAGCTCCGCAATCGCGGCCTTTGGCTTGACGCAAAGGACGCCCAGGCCTCATAGTAATTAAGACAATATCTTCATTTGTCTCTAAGCTTATCTTTGCAAGCGTAACGGGGGAACGCATGCGCTATTTTCTTTTCGTTCTCTGTTTTTTCCTGACCGTTTTCAGTTTCTTTTCGCCAGCAACTGCGCAAGACAAGCGGGTCGCCCTTGTAGTCGGCAACAGCAGCTACAGACACGCCGCACCGCTGGACAATCCAATCAATGACGCCAACCTGATTGCAAACAAGCTGACGGACCTTGGTTTCCAGGTGCATTTGGTCCGCGACGCAAGTTTCTCAGGTTTTACGGACGCGCTCAGGGCATTTGAAGAGGACTTGCAGTCCGCCTCGACCGGCATGTTCTATTTCGCCGGGCACGGCATGCAGTTTCGTGAAGAGAATTACCTTTTGTCGACCGACGCAAAGATCATTGACCAGCAAGACGTCGTCACCAGCGGTAAGAACCTGAACAGCATCATCCAGATGATGGAAGCACGCGTGCCTTTGAGCCTCGTCTTCATCGACGCCTGCCGGAACAATCCGTTTGCTGACAATCTCCGAAAGAAGCTTGCCAGCAGAGCCCGCGCCCTGGGGCTCAATCGGGGTCTGGCCGTGCCGGAAAGAACCGCCAATTCTCTTGTCGCCTTTGCCACGAAACCAAACGAAGTTGCCTTGGACGGCGACAGCGACAATTCCCCCTTCACCATCGCGCTGGCCAAACACATCACTACCCCGAACATCGAAGTTTCGACCATGTTGAAGCGGGTGACGCGCGACGTTCTTGATCTCACCGGTCAAAAACAGCGGCCTGAAGTGGTCGCGTCGATGTCCTCAGAATTCTATTTCTTTCATAACAGCGCGCTGATTGCCCCGGTGGTCACCTATGACAATGACGTCGAACGGGAGGCCGCTGCGACGCTGGCGCTGAGGGAAGCGGTCGGCAACAACACCATCTTGGGTTATCGCACCATCATTGAGCGCTTTCCCAAAACGATGGCGTCCGACGTTGCCGATAAATTACTGAAGGATCTTCAGAAACAGACGATAGAACAGGGCCAGGCCGCGCAGTCGCAGCAGGGCAGCGACTTGTCTGTGTCGACACAGACCCTGCTTGACCGCATCGGCGAGGCGAGCCGCACCGGCGCAACCGTCACCGTTGCCAGCGCGTCTCCTGAACAAATCGAAAGAGGGCTCGGCCTCGGGGCCGAAGGCTACAAAAAGGTTCAGGCCGCGTTGAACATGCTGGGCCACGATGCCGGCACGGCGGACGGGGTTTTCGGAACAAAGTCCCGGTCGGCGATGCGTGAATTCCAAGTCGCGTCCAGGATCGAGGACACCGGCTTTATCGACCAGGAGACCTTGGTCCAGTTGATCCGCGTTTTTGAAGAAACACCAAAGGCGTATGATGGGATCTGGGCCCTGGAAGTTCACCGCTTCAATCCCCATCCTGAAGACCCGTACCAGATCAATGGTAGAACCCTGCTCTCATCGGCGCGGCTTAGGTTTCGCGAAGACCAGTTTTTTCTTTTGGACTGGAAGAACTATGCCGGGGAGTCGCGCAACGATGACAGAAACCCATTTGCCAATTTCAGGGGCGTGGTCTCGAATGGCAACAAGCTAAGCATGCGCCTGGAAGCGGACTTCCTGTTCCAGAAAAAGAAAACCAGAACTGTCGAAATCAGGGGAACCATGCCGCAGTTTGTGGCTTACGATTCTCGGTTGAATTTCAACGGGCCGCGCCTGGAACGTGTTGGCCCGAAAGACGAAACCTGGGTTCGCCTCGAACTAAAGCGGCTACCGCCTGAAAACCAACAGTGACAGTTGGCGTCGACGCAGTGCTTGATGCCTGCTCACATGCGAGTTTCCAGGATCAGTTTCGGCTCTTTCGTATCCTCGTCGATCAGGCTGCACTTGAACCGCTTCTTTTTGGTCTGACCGTTGAGGATCGTTACCGGCACCGACACGGGCACATCCGCCCCCTGCTTGGCCGAACTCAGCAGCTCCGTATAGTTGCTCGGATGCAGCAAGGTTTCGGTGATCGGCTTGCTGTCGATGACTTCCGGGGTCAGATGATAGGTCTTCATGGCGGCGGCATTCGCGGCAATGATCATGCGCGACTTGCCGTTGACCACGAGAATAGGCGAGCTGCACGCCTCGAACACCTTGGAAAAATCGACATCGCCGCCCATGTGGCCGGCGGAAAACAGCACGCCGCCCACGGTGCCGCCGATGCGGAAATACATGGCATCATATTTGAGATCGATGCTGTCACCGCTTGCAAGCAGGAACTTGCCACGGCCAGTCGCGCTCGCGCGGCGTGTCAGCGAAGCCAATGCCAGGGAGACGATTGTCCGGCCGACGCGGCCCTGGATATGGGCAATATTGCGCCCGAGGATAAGACGGGCATCCTCGATCTGGAAGGTTTTCAGAAACCCGTTGCTGGCGAAACGCACATAACCGAAATTGTCGACCAGAAGCACCACCCGGGTGGACGAGGCGACAAAATGCTGCAGGATCGGCGCCAGGCCGAGTGCGACCCGGCCCGGATTGTCGTCGTTTTCGCCGATCGACGGAAAACAGATGGCAAGGACGCGGCCGTCCGGCAACTCGTAGCGGTAGGAAACGATCGGAATACCGGGGATGCGATGGTCGGGGCCGCCGCCGACGTCGAACGGTCCGGCCTGGCCCTCGCGAATGGCGCCCTGCACCAGATGCAGGATTGTCTTGCGGTCTTCGGGAGACAGGTGGCGCAGCGCCTGGTTGGACGGCGCTTCCTGGAGATCCTTGACCTCGCTGTTGAAATTCTGCGAGCCGACTTCGTGCCAGATAATCGTCTTCTTTGCGATATCGGCAATGAAAAACTGAAGGCCCGCCAGCGACAATGCCGGCAGCTCTCCCTCCGCTTTTTGCGGTATATCCGGCTGAGCCGCAGTGTCTTTGGGCTTTTCAGCCATGGCGCTCTGCGCTGCGTTGATTGTCATTCAAAGCCTGATCTGTTTGAAACGGCATTCCCTGCCAGCAAGTATCCTTGCCAAATGCAAACAAACACTAAAATCGCGCTTTAAAATCCCTGACCACTGTCAATTCCTGCGAGAGATTACCAGTAGATTTTAATTAAAATTGGAATTGTTATTGACAGTTCCGACAGGGATGCACGGCGGACACTTCCAGATTGCTTTTACAATACAACCATTTCGATGGCCCGCCCGGATGACCATTGCTTTGCCTGGCGTCAGGACCCAAGCGACACGCCGCCTGCCGCCCGGTTTTTTGGATACATGGCCGCAGGGAAATCGCGAACGCCGCAAAAAGGTCATGAAAACACACGGCGCATGTCCAATTCACGTCCGCGTGCCGGCGCAATTGCAACCGACATTGAAACCGTCCAAAGCGGATGGAGGTTCCCATGGAAGAGCACAAGACCGACCGGCAGCCGCAATCGTCTCAGAACACAAGCTTCCCACCGGCTTTGCTGTTCATGATTTCGGCGGGCCTCCTGATGCTGATGTCCGCAATGGATCCGTCCCTGGCCCTGCCATTGGTGGCCTTCGCGGCCATGGCGGCCGTGACCCGTTTGCTGGGACAGCGTCTTTACAAGGACCTGACCGGGGCCTCCGGACAGGTCAACTGACCAGCGCTTCCCTCAGGATGCCAATTGGTTTCAACAGGTTGAACTCGCAGATATCATCATGTCCCGCGCCGATAACACAAAGCCTCGCAAGCCTTCTTCGCACAAGACCGACCTGCATGAGGCTCGCCCGCTGCTCCAGGCCATTTTCCTGGGCATTGTCCTGGCGAGTGCTCTCGTGGCCGCGGCGGCCATGGCAACCCCTCGGGACATGGGCGGCACGTCCCCTCAGTCCCCGGCGGTGCAGAGCAGCCTGCCCACTTCACGCGGCGGATAACGGCACCGGCTTCGTTCGACAGGCGTTGCCCTTGGAACGACGGTCCCGGACATACCGTGACAAAGCCTGAGGCCCGGCACCTGCGCATCGCACATGTGCCAGGCCCCAAGTGCCCGGTCCGCCCCCGGATTGGTACACGCTGCGCTGGCCGTGTCTGTCGCGGCCCCTGTCTGTCGCGGCCAAAGGCAAACGACCCGTCATATAAACCAGGTCCCACCTCAACCGCGATGCGGCTCCGGCGCATCGTGTTCTGATTGCCTTTGATCCCGCTCAAGGACAGGCAAGTGTTTGTCGGACAAGTAAAGCAACATGGCGCAACGCCCGCAAGTCAGATGACGCGGCGGCGGTGACGCCGCGCCGCGGATTAACCGGCAGCCCGTTTACGGCCGTTGAATTCCGGGGATAACCTGGGGAAAGCCCCGCCTGCAGCGGAGAGGGAAATCGCAACATGACCATTGCCAACGGCCAAAAGTGGATCGATAAAGAAAAAACCGGTTTGTCGGAGGCAGCAATGGACATCAACCTCACACTTTCTGCGGACACGATCCGCCTGCTCGCGCAAAAAGCAAGGGCCGTGGCGTCCTCCCTCGGGGACAGCTTCGAGGACGGCCACGAGGGCGATGTGGAATTCGATGCCGACTCCCTGGAGGAAGGCCACAACCACGATGGTCTCGCCGAGGAGGAAAACGACGACCTTTCCGACGAGGAACTGCGCGAACTGATCGAAGACCTCAATGTCGACGAATCCGCGGAACTTGTGGCGATCACCTGGATCGGTCGCGGTGATTTCGATGCGGAAGATTTCGACCAGGCAGTGGAGGAAGCCCGCGAACGCGCGGTCGGCCCCACCGCCAAGTATCTTCTCGGCATGCCAATGCTGGCGGACTACCTGGAAGCCGGACTCGACTCCCTGGATCTCTGACCCCGCATTTTCTCAGATTTTTCATCAGGTTCGGAAAGGTCAACCGATGCCGGCAAACTTTGCCGCTTCCTCCACAAGTTGACGCTTTCCTTGGGAAAACCGGTTAGGAACTGATTTACCATCTTTCCGCCGCCGGGCATTTGCCGCAGTCTTGCCCTGCTTTTGGTTGGGATCGGGAGAGCGCTGCATCGATGGCGATGCACACAGGCTGCTCTCTCGAAATGGGAAAGTTCAGCGGTTTGCCGGTCGGGTTCGACAGGGAGCCTGCTGATCACAGGAGTTTAAGGGCAATGCTGCAAGACCCGGCGAACCAGGATGTGTTTTCAGCCCATCGTCCGTCACCCTGGCCATTCGTGGGTGGCATGATCGCCGCCACGGCCTTGATTACGGCGCTGGTTGTCGCGTTCGGCAGCTAGCTCTATCCCTAACGGAATACCTCTTCCTGCACCGGGCTCACGACTTGCCGGCCCGCGGACCTGGTTTCCATCGGAAAGAACCTTGGATGCCTACAACGCGTCTGGCCGTGATCGATCTCGCCCGCGGCCTCGCTGTTGTCGCCATGGCGGTCTATCACCTGTCCTGGGATCTGTCCTGGTTCAGTCTGGTTGACTGGCCGGTCGCGCAAGGGCCTGGCTGGCGGCTGTTTGCCGGGTCGATTGCCGGCAGCTTCCTGTTTCTGGCCGGTGTCAGTCTTGACCTCGCCCACCACAACGGCATTCGCTGGCAGGCCTTCTGGCGACGCCTTGCCATGATCATCGCGGCGGCCGCGGCCGTGTCTCTTGCGACCTATTTCGCCTTCGGCAGCAGCTTCGTCCGGTTCGGCATCCTGCATTGCATCGCGCTGTCCAGCCTCATCGCGCTGGGGTTTGTGCGCTTGCCGCTGTGGAGCGTCCTTGCAGCCTCCGCGGTGTTTCTGACCCTCCCCCTTTGGGGCGCCTCGCACGCGTTCGACGGCGAAGTCTGGTTGTGGACCGGTCTCGGCACCCCGACTTTCGGCAGCGTGGATTACGTGCCGGTGGCACCGTGGACCGGCGTAACGCTGGCGGGCCTGGCACTGTCCCGCGCCTTTCGGGTCCTGAAGACCTGGCAAGGGCTCTCGCGGTTCAGCTTCTCCAGCAGGATCGGCCGGGTTACACGCCTGGCCGGCCGGCATTCGCTCGCCATCTATCTCCTGCACCAGCCGGTGCTTTACGGATTGGTCTGGATTGCCGTGCAGGCAAGCCCCGCGGCGGATCGGGTCGGCGCCGCTTTTGTCAGCAACTGCACGGCGGCCTGCCAGGAGACATATGACAGGCCTGAAATGTGCGAGAGCGCCTGCGGCTGCACGCTGGAACGGCTGAAAGAGGACGGCATCTGGACCGATCTGACCGCACAACCGGACAACGCGTCCCTGCGCAACCGGCTGAACACCCGATACGCCCAGTGCCTTGCCGATCCGGAACAGCCTCCCGCGGTCAATTGAGCATGTCCTGCAGGCGACGCAGCGCCCTGTCGTGCCGCGCGGCCGCAAACGGCCTGTAGATCTCTTCTTCGCGCCCCGCCGCCAGCTGTTCCAGAGCCCAACAGGCCGATACCGCGTCGCATTTCGCCTTCATCACCTCAAGCCGTGCCGGGGTCGGACACAGGGCTCCCGCCGCGCGGTATCCTTCAAGAAGGTGACCTTCCCGGTCCCCGGTGAAACCGTGTTCCAGGATGGCGTAAGCGAGGTCCCAGGCCGGATCCGCCATGGCGGAATATTCCCAGTCGATCAGCCAGAGCCTGTCTGCCGTGGCAAGGAAATTGCCAGGGGACGGGTCCCCGTGACTTGGCACCCGGACGAGCGTTTCCTCACCGCCCCCGGCATCTACGAGCGCGCGCTCCAGCAACGCGAAGTCCCGCAGCAACCCGGGTTGGCCGGACAGGCTTTGGCGTTGCGTCGCCAGAACCGCGTCCGGGCTGAGCACGTCCTGAAACACGGCGCCCGAGGCATGCAAACGACCAAGCACCGCTCCGATCCGCCATGCCAGGTTCGCCGGCGGCCGGTCCGCGACGATGAGGGCCCGGGTCAACAGAATGCCGCTCGACACATCGCAGAAGAGGGCAGGTACTGCCAGGTCAAGTTCCACCGCAAGCTTCAGATTATGCGCCTCGGCCATCCGGTTGACGGTGCCGGCACTGCCTGGCGCCGGCAGACGCAGGAAAAAGTCTCCTAGCTCCGCTTGCAGCCGGAAGACCCGGTTGGTCAGGCCCGGCTGCAACACGGCGGCGTGCGGCTCGCCGCACAGGTCCTTCAGCTGTGGAAATGCCCGGAACGCCTCAACAAGTTCGGCGGCGGCGACATCTGGTGTTTCGGAGGTGAGCTGTGGCACAAGCGGACAGGGACCCGGGACAAGACCGAAAGGAGAGAGGTGACCATGACGAATGTTCCCTCGCCGCATATCATCATTACCTACTGCCGCCAATGCAACTGGCTGCTCCGCTCGGCCTGGATGGCCCAGGAAATCCTGTCCACATTCTCTGAAGAGACCGGTGCCGTGACGCTCGTTCCCGGAACCGGCGGTGTCTTCACCATCACCTGCGACACCAACACTGTCTGGGACCGCACCACGGATGGCGGGTTTCCGGAAGCCAAGATCCTCAAGCAAAGGCTGCGCGATCTGTTGTGGCCCGACAGGGACCTGGGACACAGCGACAGGCCCAAGCCGGGGAAATGAGTCCTGCACACCCAAACCATTCTTAAACATGTGCGGGGATACAATCGGTGCGTGGATACAATCCCGGCCAGGCGAATCGCCTGACAAGACGAAAGGACTGTCCCATGAGCCGCGCTTTGTCCGCACTTCTTGCGGGACTAATCTTGTGCACGGGAACAGGACCGGCCACGACGCTCGAGAATACCCAATCGAGGGTTGTCGTATACACGGAAGACTACAAACCGCTCTATTTTCAGGATGAAACCGGCCGGATACAGGGCACCGCCACCGAGTTTCTCCGGCAAATCGCCGGCAATGCCGGTATCGAGCTGGAACTGCACATCCGTCCGTTCAAGCGCGGCCTGAACGCCGTACGGAACAACGCCGACCATTGTTTCCTGGCGCTTTGGCGCACCGCCTCGCGAGAACCTGATTTCACGTGGGTCGGTCCCCTGGAAACGGACGGATATGGATTGTTTGCGCTCAAGGACAGCGACATCAGCCTGTCCACCGTGGAGGACAGCTTCGCCTTTGCCACCGGCGCCGTTGCCGGCTGGACAAGCACCGAGGAACTGCAAAGGGCCGGGCATGACAAGCTTGTGCTCGTCGATCAGGACGGGCTCAACGTCAACATGCTGAAAATGGGCCACACCAAGCTCTGGCTGGGCGGACTGATCTCCGCCCCCTACGTCGCCGCGCAGCACGGTGTTGAAATCAGGAATGTGCTCACGATGCAGGAAGTGGAGCTGTCGCTTGCCTGCAATCCGCGCATCAGTCGGCACCTCACGGACCGCCTGCAAGCCTCGCTCCAGGAGTACAGGAAGCGTGTTCCGGTCAGGAACCCAAAGAAACTGACACAGTAGTTCGGCCTGAAACGTCCGGCGCGCACGAGATGAACGAACACCTGCGGGCCTTGACGGCATGGCCCCGCATCCGGCCACGGCCTTTGCCGCAACGTAAGCAGAAACAGCGAATTAACTTCGCCACCCACCTGCATTCAAGTCACATCTAGAATATAGACTTAAATTTGTACAATTTGCCCAACAAATATACAAGTTACCGCTTACATTTAGCGCAGATATCCTTTGGATCTTCTTAATAGTTTCACGGCAGACTGATGGCATCGATCCAGCGTCCGGAGCATCAGAATGACGTTCGCCAAGCTTCCATTCAGGAAGACAAACAAACAGGTTTCCGCCAGCACGCCTGCCCGTGCCGGCATCCCGGCACGCCAACGCCCGTTTCTGGACTGGCCGATCAAGACGCAGCTTCAAATCGGTTTCGGTGCAATGTTGCTCTGTGCGCTCGGCGTGGGCGCCGGAGGCCTGATCGCCGGCTCCCAGGTCAAAAACTCGGTGACAACGGCCAAGGCGGCCAACGAGCTGCTCGGCAGCGTGCCGCAACTGCAAATTCATGCCCAGACCTTTGCAAGTGACGGCAGCAGCACTGCCGCCAATGCCGTCCAGGGTGAAATCGCATCAATCGCGGACGAAAGCCGACAGCTTGCCGAAGGTCAGCCTCAGGTCGCGGCGGATCTCGCGGACATTGTCTCCGGACTGGAAAACAGTTTCGCGCGCCTGCGTCAGACCCGGCGGGACCGTGACGCCGCAGCCGACGACCTGGATGCCCTGACCAGTGGCCTCGTCGAGACCACCAACCAGGCATTCGAGGAATACAAGAAACTTGCCGCCTACCGCTCCGCCCTCGCGATCACCAATGAAGGCAAGATGAACGACCTGTCCAAGGTGGCGCCCCGCCTCAGTGACATGCGCATCGCGACCATCGTGCTGGCGCAGGAAGCCGAGGCCTTTGCTTCCGATCCGGACAAGTCTCTCGCCAAGACGCTCGAAGACCGGGTCAAGGACCTGGACAAGGATGCCAAGGCGGTACGCCGGACGGTCAAGACCGACACGCTCAAGTCCGATGTCAAGAAGCTGACCAAGGCCTCCAAAGCCTATGCAAAGCTGCTGAAAAACCACCTGAAGTCTCCGGAAGGCGACGCCTGGACCAAGAGCCTCCAACCGGCCACACAGGAGCTCGTCACGCTCGCCGACGCCATCATCAAGGGGGCGGAGGAACCGATCGACGCCCTGACGCAGGAGCTGCGCGACTTCGACAAGGCGACGGCGGACATTGCCCTCCTGTCGAACTATACGCAGAGCTTCGCCCGCGGCGTCCTGGGCGTGCGCAGCGCCTATGCCGATTTCCTGAACACCTCTTCCGAAGACGCTTCAGGGGCCTTTCAGCTCTATCTCGATGATGCCCTGACGGAACTCGGCAACCTGGAGACCGTGCGCACCGCGGCCGGCAAGAACACTTCGGACAAGGCGCTCACCGATCTCCTGAACGGCCCGCTCAAGACCCTTGTCACCGCCGGGAACGAGGACCTGCCGAAGCTCGAGACGGCCTTCGGCACCGTCATGACGGCAACGTCCACCCTGCACGCCAGCCAGCACGATTTTGCGGCCGCCGCCGCCTCGCTCACTGAACAGGCCGAGGCCATCAGCGCTTTGTCCGGCGAGACTGCGGTGTCCAGTGCCGCTGCGGCCCAGACGCAGATCTCCCTGACCCTGGCGCTGGCCCTTGCCCTTGGCATCGCCTTTGTCGTGATCCTGTCCGGCGCAATCATCCGGCCGATCCGCAGCCTGACCGGCGCCATGCTCAAACTGAAGGACGGCGAGACGGATCTCGAGCTTCCCGCTGCCGCCCGCAAGGACGAGATCGGCCACATGGCAAAGGCGGTCGCAACCTTCTGTGACCGCGAGCGGGAACGCATGCGCCTGGAAGCGGAGACCGAGGCCAGCCAGGAAGAGGTACGCCGGCGCCAGGATACGGTTGATGCGCTCGTCGCCGATTTCCGCCAGGACATCAAGGCCGCACTCGACACCGTGACCGGCAACATGCATCAGCTCGACAACACGGCCGAGCAACTCTCCGAAATCGCCCGCACCACAACCGGCCGCAGCGAGGATGTCAGCACAGCCTCCAGCCAGGCCAGCCAGAACGTCCAGACAATTGCCGCGGCCACCGAGGAACTGACCGCGTCGGTCCAGGAAGTCGGCCGTCAGGTCGGCGACACGCTCAGCCGGGTCGAGGAAGTGGCCGGAGCCACCAAGACCTCCAACGACCAGATCCGCGGCCTGTCCGCCGCAGCGGAACGCATCGGCGCCGTGGTTCAGCTGATCCAGGAGATCGCCGAACAGACCAACCTGCTGGCACTCAACGCCACCATCGAGGCGGCGCGCGCCGGCGAAGCCGGCAAGGGGTTCGCGGTCGTCGCTTCGGAAGTCAAGTCGCTTGCCGGCCAGACCGCCAAGGCAACCGACGAGATCTCCAGCCAGGTGCGCGAGATCCAGCAGGCCACCAATGGTGCGGTCGAGGCGATCAGCGGGATCATGGGCATGATGGATGCGGTCAACGAGACAGCCGCCGCCATGGCCAGTTCCGTCAAGCAGCAGGCCGACGCCACCGCGGAAATCTCCAGCGGCGTTTCCCAGGCCGCGGACCAGACCGCCAGCGTGTCGGACAATATCGGCGACCTGTCGCAAGGCTCGAGCGAGACCAGCCAGTCGGCCAGGGCGGTGGAAGACATCGCCGGCGCCGCCACCAGCCAGCTGGCCGAGGTCACCACCCGCATCGACCGCTTCCTGAAGGATGTGGCGGCGGCCTGAGCCGCCACACGTCTCACCCGGACTGAAGTCAGGCGGTTGAGGCCGCCTGGCCGTCCCGCATCTCGAACACCTCCCGCGCCGCGTTGAGACCGTTGATCGCTGCCGGCAGCCCGCCATAGACAGCCATCTGCCAGATCGCCTCGACAATCTCGGTCCGGCCGGCGCCGGCCGCCAGCGTGTGCTCTATGTTGATCTTGAGCTGCGGGCCCGTCTGGCCGCCCAGCACCGTCAGGGCGGCTATGGTGCATAATTGCCGGGTTTTCAGATCCAGGCCCGGCCGGGCGTAGTGACGGCCATAGGCCCACTCGATCAGGCTTTCGCTGAACTCCGGCAAGAGATCGTCGTAGCGGTCCGAGAGGACCTTCTCCAGATCGGGATTAAGCTTCTGCGTCAGCGCGCGGCCGCGTTCCAGGGCTGTGCTCATGGGTCGGTTTTTCCTGTCTGGACGGCGCACCGTGTTCGGTCCGGGCGCAGGTTTCGAAGGCGGGATCAACGGTCTCACCCGCTTCCATCCTTCTGTAGAGATCGATTTTATCGTCCAGAACAGCCAGCATCTCGGTGAGCCTGCCGATATCGCCTGCAACCTTGTGCCGGTGCGTTTCGAGCATTTCCCGGCGTTCGGTCAGCGACGCGGCGCCTTTGCCGCGCAGCTCCGCATAGCGCAGCCGGTCCCTGATGCCCATGCCGGTGGATTTCAACCGGTCAAGGAAATCGATCCACCTGAGGATCGTCGCATCGTAGACCCGCCGCCCGCCGCCATCCCGCAAGGGACGCGGTAGAAGGCCGATCTTTTCGTAGTAGCGCAGGGTGTCGGTGCTGAGCCCCGACCTTTCGGCAAGGTCGCCAATCTTCATCTACTGACTGTCTCCGAACGGAACGATTTCCGTCACCTACCGGCTGGAGTGCACTCCAGGTCAAGCAAAAAAAACGGCCGGCGGAGAGACCGCCGGCCGAAGGGAAATACTCGCAGGGAGCAATGTCCGGTTTTTCGACCCGACCTGACGAAGCGCCAGACCTGATCCCGGCTTATCGCTGCCGGCTGGCCCTCGTCAGGCGAACCACCAGCGCTCGACGGCCCGGAAGCCGTCAAGGGTCCAGTTGGCGGCAACTTTCTCCGGATGCTGGACCTTCTCGTTGTGCGCCATCACATAGCTGGCGAACATCGGAATGATCACGCCGCCATCGGTCCGTACCAGGTTCTGCATTTCGCGGTACATGTCCGCGCGCTTGGTTTCGTCCAGCTCGGAACGGGCCGTCTTCAGCAACTCGTTGAAGCGGGCGTTCTCCCAGTAGGTGTCGTTCCACGGTGCACCCGACGCATAGGCCACGGAGAACATCCAGTCTTCCGTCGGACGTCCGCCCCAGTACACCGCGCAGAACGGCTTTTTCATCCAGACATCCGACCAGTAACCGTCATTCGGCTCGCGCACGGGCTTGATGTTGATGCCGGCCTTCTCCGCACTGTTGGAGAAAAGCACCGCCGCGTCGACCGCGCCGCCAAAGGCCGCTTCGGCCGCTGACAGGCTCACGTCGAGGGAATCGAGACCGGCCTGCTTGAGATAGTATTTCGACTTGTCCGGATCGTAGGTGGTCTGTTCCAGGTCGTCCGCGAAGAAACGGTTCGACGGGCTGATAGGATGGTCGTTGCCGACCGCGCCGTAGCCGAACAGGATCTTGTCGACGAGTTCCTGGCGATCGACGCCGTATTTGAGGGCCATGCGTACATTGTTGTCGTTGAACGGTGCGGCACGGGTGTCCATCGCGAAGGTGTAGTGCTGCGTGCCCGTGGTCGACAGGATCGTCACGTTCGGCGACCGCTTGAAAAGGCCGACGGTCTTCAGGTCCACCTGGTCGATGACATCCACGTTGCCGGTCAGGAGCGCCGACTGGCGTGCTGCCGGGTCGACGATGGTCAGCAGCTTGACGTCGTCGAAATGGGCCCGGTCGGTCTTCCAGTAGTTCGGGTTCCTGGTCAGCTCGGCAATGACGCCCGGCTCGTAGTTGGTCACCTTGTAGGGGCCGCAACCGTCGCTGCTGGTCGGGTCGATCTTGCCGTCGGAGGATTTCATGATCGGCAGGTGATAGTCGCTGACCACGAACGGGAAGTCGGCATTGCCCGCTTCCAGCGTGAACACGACACTGTCGCCGTCGACGCTGATATCCTTGATCGGATCGACGAACGGCTTGGCCGCCGAGGTGCTGTTCTCGCCACGGTGATAGTTTATCGAGGCCACCACGTCTTCCGGCTTGACCGTGCCGCCACTGTGATACTCGATGCCCTGGCGGATCTTGAAGGTCCAGACGGTGGCGTCGGGAGACGCTTCCCAGCTTTCCGCCACTTCGCCGATCAGACTACCATCCGGGGTGATTTCGATGAGGTAACCGTGGCGGGACGTGGCGAACACCTGCACGAAGACATTGTCCCAGGTGCCCGGATCGTAGTTTTCGCTGGTGTTGCCGGCGGCAATCCCGACCCTGAAGGTGCCGCCCTTCTTGGGCTGCGCGGCCGCCGGACCGACACCGAACTGGCTGGCAAACGCGGTTGCGCCAATGGCGGCGGTGCCCTGAAGAATACTGCGCCGAGAAACGCCGGATTGCAGGATCGGCTTGTTGTGGTTTCTCATTTTCATGTCCCCTCTTTGTGTTTCAGATGCGAAATTGACGCAATGGAACGCGCATGCGCGTAAGAATCTGCCCTGAACGCCTCGACGCCCTGCCAGTAGGTCTCCAGCAGCAGGACGTCTGTTTTTCATACTATGACGTTTTTGATTGATCGCTCAATTAAAAAAAAGCTAACACTCCTGCAGACACGTCTTTCCGTGAGTGGAGGTGCAGCATGGCGAAGCGCAAGAACATCCTGATCCTGATGGTGGACCAGTTGAACGGGACCCTGTTTCCCGATGGTCCGGCCGATTTTCTTCATGCGCCGAACCTGAAGAAGCTGGCCGGGCGTTCCGTGCGATTCGAAAACACCTACACGGCGTCGCCACTCTGCGCGCCGGGCCGTGCCAGCTTCATGTCCGGCCAGTTACCGCGCCGCACCGGCGTCTATGACAACGCCGCCGAATTCGCCTCCGACATCCCGACCTATGCCCACCACCTGCGGCGCGCGGGCTACACCACCTGCCTGTCGGGCAAGATGCATTTCGTCGGCCCGGACCAGATGCATGGCTTCGAGGAACGCCTGACTACCGACATCTACCCGGCCGATTTCGGCTGGACGCCGGATTACCGCAAGCCGGGCGAGCGCATCGACTGGTGGTATCACAACATGGGCTCGGTCACCGGGGCCGGGGTTGCCGAGATTTCCAACCAGATGGAATATGACGACGATGTCGCCTTCCAGGCGGTGCGCAAGCTGCACGACTATGGCCGCGGCAAATACGACCGCCCCTTCTGCCTGACCGTCAGCTTCACCCATCCGCACGATCCTTACGTGGCGCGGAAGAAATACTGGGATCTCTACGAGGACTGCGAACACCTGCTGCCGCCGGTTCCGGCCATGGACTATGACGACCACGACCCGCATTCGAAGCGCATCTTCGATGCCAACGACTGGCGCAACTTCGACATCACCGAGGACAATATCCGCCGCTCACGCCGCGCCTATTTCGCCAACATCTCCTACCTGGACGACAAGATCGGCGAGATCCTGCACGCGCTGGACGCCATGCATCTGGCCGACGACACCACCATCCTGTTCGTGTCCGACCACGGCGACATGCTCGGCGAACGCGGCCTGTGGTTCAAGATGTCCTTCTTCGAGGGATCCTCGCGCGTGCCGCTGATGGTGTGCGACAAGGACCTTTCCCCCGCGCACATCTCCACCCCGGTCTCGACGCTCGACGTGCTGCCGACGGTCTGCGACCTCGGCGGCATCGACATGAGCGAGATCATGCCCTGGACAGACGGCATGTCGCTGGTGCCGTTGGCGAACGGCACGGCACGCACCGAACCCGTGCTGATGGAATATGCCGCCGAAGCCTCCTATGCGCCGCTGGTGGCGATCCGCCAGGGCCCGTGGAAATACACCCATTGCGAGCTCGACCCGCCGCAGCTGTTCAATCTCGACGAGGACCCGCACGAGCTCAGGAACCTGGCCGCCGACCCGGCCCATGCCGACACCGCCGTCAGGTTTGCCGAGATCACGGGCCGGAAATGGGACATGAGCGCCTATGACGCCGAGGTCCGCCAATCCCAGGCAAGACGCTGGATCGTCTACGAGGCCCTCAGGAACGGCGCCTATTTCCCCTGGGACTACCAGCCCCTGCAACAGGCCTCCGAGCGCTACATGCGCAACCACATGGACCTCAACGTGGTCGAGGAAAGCCAGCGGTATCCGAGGGGCGATTGAGGGGAGTAGGTTTTCAAAGAACCGCGTTTGACTGCAAACGGTTATCGGATAGGTTGAATTCGGCAGCAAATTCAACGGTCAATTCGGTTCATGGCAAACGCGGTTTTCTACCATAAACCAGACAGCATCTATGATGATGATCCGGCCACGCGGTATCATTTCCCCAAAAGCTATCTTTCAAGGGTTCAGCAAACTCTGGGAGACTGGATTGTCTACTACGGACCGTTGCCCCGCAGCAAAGGTCGCTTTTACACGGCGATTGCCCGCACGACACACATAAGTCCAGATCCGAATGATCCGGACCGTTTCTATGTTTTCCTTGAGGATTATATCGATTTCGACAGCCCGGTTTCCTACACCGACAACGGTGGTTACGAGAAAAAACTGTTTCGGCCTGACGGCAGGCCAAATGGCGGGCGCACCCAACAAGCGGTTCGAATTGTCGAACCGGAGGAAATAGGTGCGATAACATACGCGGGCCTGTCGGAAGTCGACCCTTGGCCTGCCCGCGTTGATACCCCGGACAAGTCAGATCTACCGGAAGGATTCTCCGATCAGGATCAGGTCCAACTGCCTGATATGTTCGCGGAACGGAACCGGCAAACCATCATTTTGTCCCGTCCGTTTCGAGATGCAAAGTTCCGACAGCACATTCGCCAACTCTATGATCGCACCTGCGCCTTTACCGGACTGCGGCTGATCAATGGCCGTGGGCGTCCCGAAGTGGAAGCAGCGCACATCATTCCTGTCGAAAAAGGCGGTAATGATTCCGTCCAGAACGGCATTGCCCTCTCCGGAACAGTTCACTGGATGTTTGACAGAGGCCTGCTAGGTCTCTCCGATCATTATGAAATACTCGCCTCCAGACACCTCAACTACGACGTCGCCCACCTTCTGAACAAGGATCGCAAAGCGTTGGTACCTTCTGATCCAACGAAAAGGCCTCATCCGCGATATCTGGACTGGCACCGGAGCAACGTTTTCAAGAGTTGAAATGCGCTCGACAGGACCGCTTTCCTCGAAGAGACTAGGCTGTAGTGACAAGTTAACGATTGGCAGCGCCGCCCGAAAACTGGGTCCATTCAAGGAGCATGGCGGAAGGACATGCGGGGCATATTCGACGACATGCAACGCTGAAAGGACCCAGTTTTCGGGCGGCCCGTTTGGGTTGGTCCGGGATCGTCCCTGAAGGCGTTGGAAATGCCCGAAAGAGCGCTGCACTTCCTTGCGCTTTCCGCCTGTTCAGGAACGATCCTGACCCCAACGATGCCAGTCGTAAATTTGTAACTACGGCCTGACGTTTCGCCTACGGATATCTGGACCTCGACATGCTTCGCCACGTTCTCCTCCCTCTCCTCCTGTGCCTTGCCCTTCCGGCAAGCGCCCTTGCCCAGTCCTACAATGTCGAGGCGGGGCCGATCTGGAACAACGCGGATGCGCAGAACAAGTGTCCGGGGGTGTGCAGCGGTCTGGGAGCCAACTGGAACGGTCAGTGGCACACGACGAAACAGGGGCAGATGTCGGTCTGCTCCTGCGAAAAGGCCAGCCCGGGCCGCAACATCGAGGCCGGACCGATCTGGAACAATGCAGACGCCCAAAACAAGTGCCCGGGCGTCTGCTATGGCAACGGCCTCAGCTGGTCGGGCCAGTGGCACACCACCATCCAGGGGCAGATGTCGGTTTGCGAGTGCCGCTGACGAGACAACCTACTTGGTGCAGCCATTCACGTCGGCCGCACAGTAGAAGCCGTCCGTGGAATTGCCGCAGCAATAGGTGAAGCCGGGCGAGTTGCAATACTTGTTCGACGAGCCGCAACGGCCTGCGAGCTGGATCAGCGGCGCGGCGTCCGTCTTGTCTCCCTGAACGATGTCCTGACCGGAAATCCGCGGCGACATGTTCGGCAGGGCAGGCACTTCAAGATCCCGCTGCAGGCTGGCCAGAACAATTTTCGCGGCTGTCAGGTCAGGTTGATTTGCAGCACCGAACGGATCGGCCGCAGCCGGCAATGCACAGCCAAGCGCTGCCAGAAACGTGATGGTTTTCGTCAAGGCTCTGATGGTCATCTTTCGCCTCCTCCGCGCAAGATGATGCAGGGTTTCTGCTATTTTGAACGCCTTGAAGAATATCACGAAATGGCTGCCGATCCCATTGGGGAAAAAACGCAGCACTCATAAGCTGCGCCCGGCACGCGCACGCGTGAACCGGGCAGACCGCGCGCCCCGCGTGTCAGCTCCTGGAGAACAGGCCATGGCCCTCCGGCAAGGGCTGACCGCTCGCTGTCGCCTCGCTCTCGATCAGGCGCAACAGCGCCCGTCTGCTCGCCTCGAAATCCGCGGCCACGCCGCCTTCGGCCATGACCAGCCGCTCGAGCCCGAACCCGCCGACTTCGAACCCGACGGCCCGCCGGTCCAGCGGCGTGATGCTGACCTCTCCGATCTCCAGGTATCCCTGCAGGGGATAGGCCAGATCGTCCGGTTCGGTGCCCGGCAGCGGGTAATGCAGGCTGACCGTTTCGAAGGCAGGCTGCGCCGGATGTCCCGGCGGCGCGAAATAGCCGGACCCGTCGCCCGCCGCCATGGCCTCCTTCCGGTCACGCTGGACTATCCGGCCGGCGCGCACCAGCTCGTGCCGGTCGCGATAGGGACCGAAGGCTTCGGTCGACACGAACACCAGCCGGGCCGGATCCAGGTTGCGCTGTTCCACGAGCCAGGTCAGCAGCTGGCCGAACAGGGCGCCGGGCTCCGCGGGTTCCGACACGCGCAAACCGCAGATGGTGAACAGGGCCAGGACGCCCGGGGTGCCGGCCCCCTCGGCATCTTCCACCCGTGCCGCGGGCTGTACGAACAGGCTTTTGCCGGCAACGGGTTCCGGCCGGGTCTCGTCATACCGCAACCCGCCATTGAAGCTTTGACCCGAAATCATCCCGAGTGGATCGGTCCAGGCATAGCCGATCGCGCCGAAATGATCCGTGAACGCTGCGGCAAGCGTCGCCGCCGTCGGTGCCGCGGCGCGGGCGTGTCGCGTCAGCGCCAGTCCGGCGGCACCGGTCATCGTCATCGAAAGCAGGGTTCTTCGGGAAACGGCCATGTCGAGCCTCCTGGCTGGTTTCAATCACGGCCCCATCTTGCGCCGCCAACCGCCGGTTGAACAGGGGAACGCTGGCACAAATACGCGCATGTGGCGACACAGGAAGTGCCGGGAAAATTATTTGATTGCCCCTGACAACCGGACAAATTTCCGCCGCAATCCGGGCGCTAATTTCGCTGCAGCAGGGTCAAGCGCGTCCCGCGTAAGCCACTCACCAGGCAATGCTTTCGGCAATCCCCCCAAGGGACAGCAAGGCACCAGATGGATAGAGAACCCAAGCCGTCATGACGATCCGGTCATGGCCGCGACACCTCTGCATTCCAACATCTTTTATCCCTGAAAGGATATCTGCCATGGCCCTTCGCGGCTTTGTACTTGGTGCTGCCTTCCTCGCCGCCGGCCTGCTGCCGGCCGCCGCCGACAGCGTGACCTCCACCGTCCATCACTGGGATGCGGACACCCGAACGCTCGTGCTGGACGACATGTCCCAGTTCCAGGGCATTTCCGAAGACGTTTTCGTCCCGGAAGACCTGAGCGCCGGCGAAACCGTCACCATCACCTTTGAAGGTGCCGAGGACGGCGTCGAGTCCATCCTGGCCATCGAGGTCCAGCCGTAACAGGCAAATGCCTGCCGGCGCATCCACCTGGAGGAGATCTGCAAATGCGCAACTGGCTTGTCGCGCTGATGTCGGCCGCCGTGATGATCACACTGCCCCTGATCAGCCCGGCCCCGGCCCGCGCCGATGAAGCCGCAGGAACAATCCTGTCCATCGACGCCCGGAACGGATTGTTCACGCTTGAGGACGGCACCGAATTCCAGCTGGCCGGCGATATCGGCCCGGAGCAGCTGGTGATCGGAATGGAGGTCCTGGTCACCTACGCCACGACGGAGACCGGCGACCTCTACGCCACCGCGCTCGAGATCCTGGACTAGGACCAGGACCCAACCCCATCGATCCGCTCTCCGGAACCCCGTCGGCTCCGGAGGCACTGTCCAACTTTCCATCGGCCCGCGTCCCACCCGAGGGCACGGACTCACAAAATTGTACCTTCAGGTCGCTCGAAAAAGGACTGAAAACAAGGCGCAAGAGTGAAGGAAGCCTGGCTGGCTTTCAAACTCTTGCAACGCAGATTGCAGTCCTTTTTCGAGCGATCCGGAGGACATCAATCGGACATCGAACAGCTTCGTCAAAGCCATTGCGCCATGCACCAGCATGGCACTTCAGACTTTTCCTTGCTGTTCAATGTCCGATTAACGCCTGATGGCACAATTTTGTGAGTCCGTGCCCTCACTTTGCGGGCCGATCTTTTTCTCCCTTCAGGCTTGTGCCCGGCAGACTTCCTGACAGCCTTGTGTCAGGAGACTGACAGGAAGTGCGACAAAGCGGAACAAAGCCGCAACCACCCCCTTTCCTCACGCGCGCAACCGGACCATATTGCGCCCATGAGCAAGCGCCAGAACACCTCAGGGCCAAAATCCCCTTCCGACGATCCTTCCGCAGACGGCTTCGGCGAAGCCCCTCAGAAACCGCTCTCCGGCACGCCCCTGTCCGGCTCGATCAGCGACTGGGCCGCCGAGATCTCCGAGGAAGCCGAAAGGCCCGCGCCGAAACAGGCAGCAAAGAACGCTGGCAGGGGAAAAGGGCCCCCTGAGCAAAGCGAAGGCAAGGCCAAGCGGCCGCCGGCCGTTCAGGCCGCCCCCGCGGAGGCCAGGGCGAAGCCCGGAACGGCCGCGAGCGCGAAGAAATCCGCGAGTGCAAAAAAGGAAAAACCGACCAAATCCTCCCGCGGCACCTCCATCGGCAAGGCCGACAGCGCCCGGGAACGCGCCTCCGGCGGGCTCAACCCGGTGGCCGGTCTCGACATGACGCTGGAGGAGGCGGAGAAGCTCGAGGCCGAGCTCAAGGAACACAAGAAGGCCAACAAGAAGAAGGCCAGGGAATCGAAATTCGGCGAACTGACCGGCAACCAGGGCGCCACCGCCACGGTGGAGGCCCTGTCCGCGCTGATCGAAAGCGGCAATCCGCTGCACAAGAACGGCGAATTGTGGGTGCCGCACCGGCCCGAGCGTCCGGAGAAATCCGAGGGCGGCGTGCCGATCGTGCTGAAATCCGAGTACGAGCCCAAGGGCGACCAGCCGACCGCCATCGCCGACCTTGTCGAGGGCATGAACAGCGGCGAGCAGACCCAGGTGCTGCTCGGCGTCACCGGCTCGGGCAAGACCTATACGATGGCGCAGGTGATCTCGCAGACCCAGCGCCCGGCGCTGATCCTGGCACCGAACAAGACCCTGGCCGCCCAGCTCTACGGCGAGTTCAAGTCCTTCTTCCCGGACAACGCGGTCGAGTATTTCGTCTCCTACTACGACTACTACCAGCCCGAAGCCTATGTGCCGCGCACGGACACCTATATCGAGAAGGAAAGCTCGATCAACGAGCAGATCGACCGCATGCGCCACTCGGCCACGCGCGCGCTGCTGGAGCGCGACGACGTCATCATCGTCGCCTCGGTGTCCTGCATCTACGGTATCGGCTCGGTCGAGACCTACACCGCCATGACCTTCGCCATCGAGGTCGGCGAGCGCATGGACCAGCGCCAGCTGATCGCCGACCTGGTGGCCCTGCAATACAAGCGCAACGACGCCGCCTTCCAGCGCGGCACCTTCCGGGTGCGCGGCGACACGATCGAGCTGTTCCCGGCCCACTACGAGGACACCGCCTGGCGCATTTCCATGTTCGGCGACGAGATCGAGGCGATCACCGAGTTCGACCCGCTGACCGGGCAGAAATCCGGCGAGCTGAAAAGCGTCAAGATCTACGCCAACTCGCACTATGTCACGCCCAAGCCGACCCTGAACCAGGCGATCAAGTCGATCAAGGACGAGCTGAAGCACCGGCTGGAGGAACTGAACAATCACGGCCGCCTGCTGGAGGCGCAGCGCCTGGAACAGCGCACCATGTTCGACCTGGAGATGCTGGAGGCCACCGGCTCCTGCCAGGGCATCGAGAACTATTCGCGCTATCTCACCGGCCGCAAGCCGGGCGAGCCGCCCCCCACCCTGTTCGAATACCTGCCCGACAACACCATCGTCTTCGCCGACGAGAGCCACGTCACCATTCCGCAGATCGGCGCCATGTACCGGGGCGACTTCCGCCGCAAGGCGACGCTGGCCGAATACGGCTTCCGCCTCCCGTCCTGCATGGACAACCGGCCGCTGCGCTTCGAGGAATGGAACGCCATGCGGCCGCAGTCGATCGCGGTCTCGGCGACGCCCGGCTCCTGGGAGATGGACCAGTCCGGCGGTGTCTTCGCCGAGCAGGTCATCCGCCCGACCGGGCTGATCGACCCGCCGGTCGACATCCGCCCGGCCACCAGCCAGGTCGACGATCTCCTCGGCGAGGTGCGCGAGGTCGCAAGCAAGGGCTACCGCACCCTTGTGACCACGCTGACCAAGCGCATGGCCGAGGACCTGACCGAATACCTGCACGAGAACGGCGTGCGCGTGCGCTACATGCATTCCGACATCGACACGCTGGAACGCATCGAGATCCTGCGCGACCTGCGCCTCGGCGCCTTCGACGTGCTGGTCGGCATCAACCTGCTGCGCGAGGGCCTCGACATTCCCGAATGCGCCCTGGTCGCCATTCTCGACGCCGACAAGGAGGGTTTCCTGCGCTCCGAAACCTCGCTGATCCAGACCATCGGCCGCGCGGCCCGTAACGTCGACGGCAAGGTCATCCTCTATGCCGACCACATGACCGGCTCCATGGAACGGGCGATCGCCGAGACCAACCGCCGCCGCGAGAAGCAGCTCGCCTACAACGCCGAACACGGCATCACCCCGGAAAGTGTCAAGCGCAACATTGCCGACATTCTCGACAGCGTCTACGAGCAGGACCACGTCACGGTCGATGCCGGCTTCGCCGAGGAAGGCTCGCTGGTCGGCCACAACCTGGCCGCCCATATCGAGAGCCTGGAAAAACAGATGCGCGACGCCGCCGCCGATCTCGACTTCGAGACCGCCGCGCGCCTGCGCGACGAGATCAAGCGTCTCCAGGAAACGGAACTCGCCGTCGCCGACGACGCCATGGCCCGCCAGTCCGACGTCGACAGCAAGTCCGGCGGCTACAAGGGCGACCGCAAATTCGGCGCCGGCGGCACCAAGGAGGGCGCGTCCGGCAAGAAGAAACTCACCGCCCGCGACAAGGCCCGCGCCGCCAAAGACAAGAATGCCCTCCCCGCCCCGAGCGCCAAGGTGCGCAAGAACACGCTCGACGAAATGACGGTCGGCCGCACCGAAGTGCCGCTGGGGTCGGACGATCCGAAGCCGGTGGTGCGGGGCAAGATCGGCGCGGGATCCTATGAGGATCCGGCGGAGGAAAAACGGCGGCGCGGCCGGCCGAAGAAGAGTGGACGGCCGGGGCGGTAGGCTTCTATTGAAGCGCACAAATATCACGGGTTGCACTTCCAATGATTCTCTTCGATACTTTTAGTGGAAAGAGAAAAGTTGAAGACAATGCTAAATTACATATCTCTAAATAACTTTCGCGCTTATAGACAGCAGAGATTCGATTTTTCAAAAATAAATATTTTTATGGGCGCAAATAACACAGGTAAATCTTCTGCGTTGAGCGCCATTAACCTGCTAGCGCAGACTATACAAAATAGAAGATCAGCCGATAGCCCTATTGTACTGAATGGTGTCCACGAAACACTCGGCACATACACAGACACTGTGTCAGGGAATAACCCAAGAACAAAAATGGGGTTGGATTTTGGATTTAATGGATTTGATGCTTCATTCGAAGTAAAATACAGGACACAAAGAAGAGAAATTGAACTTACAAGGTTCTCTCTCAGCAGAGACAATCGGGAAATTTATAGATACTCAGTTAGAAAGGACTCATTTGATAAAAAGATATTTGGAAAATCGATCGAAACCATCATTCCAGGGGTAAAAAAGGGACGCCCCAATATTAATTGGTTCTGGCCGTATGAATCCGAACTATATTTCGCACGGTCTAGATACGAGGAACTCCCAGAAAACAAATTGCTAGTTGATGCCGGCAGAACATTGATGACCGCTGAACGCAGGTTGTTTGAACTATTTTCAAATTTTGATTCGTTGAGCCCATTTCGAACCCAGCCAGAGCGCGCCTACCTATATTCAGGTGAAGCGCCTGAAACTGTTGGCAGAAATGGAGACCACGGAATCTTACTTATTGCTAACGACTCCTCTAAAAGAGGTTCGCAACAAATTGGAATTTTACAACACATCAATGAATGGTTTCAAGTAACTGGTATTGCAAAGGGCATCAAAGTAAAAAGTCTAACGCCAAGACACTTCGAAATATGCATCATTGATTTTAACGGTGGAGAGCACAATATATGCGACGTCGGTTTTGGATGCAGCCAAGTTCTTCCTGTCCTAACTGGGGGATTGAACCTATTTTTAAGGGGGAAGCAAAAAAGAAGGCGCGCTCAACCTATGTTTGTCGTGCAAGAGCCTGAGATTCACTTGCATCCAAATGCGCAAGCTGCACTTGGGTCTTATTTTGTAGGCTTAAGTAACTTGGGCGGGCAAATTTTTATTGAAACTCACAGTGACCATCTCGTGCTTCGTATTGCACGGCATATTGCGAGAAAAGAATTACGAAAAGAAGATGTCGCAATATACTTCATCGAAGACAACAGAGGGGAAAAAGAGATAAATCGAATTGAATTTGACGATGATGGAGCATTTTCCCCCTCTTGGCCCGGCGGCTTTCTCCCTCAACGCAAGTCAGAAAGCTTGGCACTCGCAAAAGATCGGATTTCAGAAACAAAACAAGAAATGAAACAACTAGAGTTTCCATATCTTGAGAAGACAGAACAATGAAATTTGGAATCGATGCCAATTTCTTTAAGTATTTCATTGACGAACACGTAGCTGATGAATTGGGCTCGTTTGCAAAATGTTTCACTAAGGTGGAAGATCATGGAAAGATTGTTACAGATGATGATGACTATATCTTACATGAATGGAAGGAATGCACCGGAACACATGCAAATGAATTCGCTGAAGAATGGATAGCGGAGAAACTTGCTCAAAACATCATAGTAAGAACGAAAAGCTCTGGCTGCCCGCAGACGAAAAGAGAAGCAACAAACTTGGGCATGCCAAAAAAAGATGCAAAAATACTATCAATTTATAAAGATATTGGAACCGATTACATTCTATCGGAAGATATAGATTTCTTTTGTCCTCAGGCAAAAAAATTGAAGAATGCACAAAAACAAAAAATAAAAGCCGACCGCACGGGGCCAATCTGCAAGTATGCGGAAAAGAAGATAGGTATAATAATATGCGATTGCAATTATTTCTTAGAGCTTGAGCTTCACTAAATTATGTTGATTATTGCGTAGTGTGAATTGGATGTACTGAAACAGTATTGACCTGACAGTCTCCGCTCGTCGAGGCGGGTTATGCGGCTTTGGTTCTGGGTGGCGTTTTCTCCTTCTTCTGCTGGATTTTGGGCAGGCCGTCCTTGAAGGCCTGGGCCGGGGTTCTACCGTTCATGTTGCGGCCCTGATGCGGGCGCCTGGTATTGTAGTGGACAAGGTATGCGTCGAGAACCGTCTGCATCTCCTCCACGCTCTCGAACCATGTTCGCCTGCCTTCAACGCGGAAATGCTCGTCCAGAAGCGTGCGGTGAAAGCGCTCGACAATGCCGTTCGATTGCGGCCGCTTGACCTTGGTGGTGCGATGCTCGATCTCCTCCAGTTGCAGGAACAGCTCGTATGGATGACGGTCCGGCCGACCGCAGAATTCCCGACCGTTGTCGGACAGCACCACCTCGATCCTGGCGTTGGCCGCCTCGAAGGTTGGCAAAACGTCGTTGTTCAGGATGTGAACCGCGGTGATCGGCAGTTTCGAGGTATAGAGCCGTGCCCAGGCATGACGGGAGTGGCAGTCGATGGCGCTTTGCAGATAGATCTTGCCGACGCCCTTCAAGGTGCCGACGAAGAAAGTGTCCACGGCCACAAGACTGCCCGTGTGAGGGGCTTCGATGTGGCGTTCCCTGAACTCCGGCGAGAACCGCTCCAACAGGCGGATCTGTTCATCCGACAGGTCTATTTTGCGCTCCGCAGTCGCCTTTTCCAGGCGCAGCAGGCGCTCGTGCTTGGTCAAGAGGCCATGGCGCTGCCAGACCCCGCGCACACCGCCGGAGGAGACCTGAAGCCCCTTCAGCCGCAGTTCCTGTTCCACGCGCAGGGCACCGTGGCAGGGGTGCTCAAGGGCATGGTCGAGAACCGCCGCCTCGATCTCTTCGCTCACCCGGTTCGGGTGCGGTCCCTTCGCGCCCGGCAGGCGGTCGACGAGGCCGTCGGCGCCATAGGTCTGGAAGTTGCGCCTGATCTCGTAGAACTGCTGGCGCGAGTAGCCCATCAGCCGGCAGGCCTTCGAAACGTTGTCCAGATCCTTTGCAAGATCGAGCAGGGAAAGCTTGCGACGTGCTATCTTGTCCTTCGTGGTCATGTTGTCTCCGTTGGGTTGATGAGTGTTGTGGTGACTTCATCTAACCCGCCAACGGAGCGACATGGCCATACCTTCGTCAGGACGCGCCCGACTCTTGCGGTCGCGCGTCCATCAAAATGGCCGAACTGTCAGGTGATTACTAAAGCAGGACAAATTGGAGACTGTCACATGCGCGCCATCCTGGCCATTCTGGGTGCCATCGTCGGCGCCGTCGTCGGATATTTCGGCGCATTTTTTACCGCCTATCCGATCTTCGTCGCCATCGAGGGCAGGGATATGAATGGCGGCATTGCCATGGGGGTCGCGGTGACCGTCGGGCCGCTGATGGCGATCGTCACGGCGATCCTCTCCCTGTTCCTGGTGCTGAAGCTGGTCAAGCCGAAGGCCCGGCCGGAGCCGGTGCCCGATCCGAACGAGGACCCGGACGAAAAGTACTTCCGCCCGCCCCCCGGCAAGAGCCCCGGCCCGGACACCCAGACGCTGGTCGCCGTCGGTGTGGTTGCCGTGCTGATCATCTCCGGGGTGATCTGGCTGAACGGGTAGGGGGACTTTTCCGGAACCTTTCCGGGCTGTCCCAAGGGGCACTGCTGCGCCTTTTCCAAGCCCCACAGAAACCAATGGATCCCTGATTTGCGCTTCGCTTGCCAGGGATGATTGCCGGGGAAAAGGCACGCCTTCACCCTCCGGGTCATCAACTCATTGCGCTCATTTCGTCTCTGATTTTTGCATTTAGGATGACGATGATCTTTCTCATGAGTGCGGAGATGGCTACGATAGGCTTCTTTCCGTTTTCAATAAGCCTTTGATAGAAGGCACTTAACGGTCCTTTTGCTCGCGATCCAGCCAGTGCGGCCATAAAGACGCCTTTGCGAACTTCGGGTCGTCCTCCCCGCATTTTGCGGTAGCCTTTTAGGGTTCCGCTGTCTCTGGGGTGCGGCGCCAGCCCCGCGAGGGAAGCAGCCTGCCTTCGGGTTAGGGTACCCAGCTCTGGCATCGTTGCGAGCAAGGCAATGGCTGTCCGTTCCCCCACACCAGGCAAAGAACAGCAGATCTGCATGCGTCGTGACAGGGTCTGGGAGGAGGCGATCAGGTCTTCGATCTCCTCGTCGATCCGGTCGATTTGCCTCTGCACACAGGCAATGACGGTCTTGAACGATCTCACAAGTCTCCTGTTGTTGGCAGGGGCCTTCAAGCGATTGGTCTCGGCTATCTTGATCGCCATGAGCCCCTCCCGCCGGCTTACCAACGCAGCCAGCTCCCCTTGTGCCTCGTCTTTGGGTTGGAGCAGCGGGAGCTGTTTCCAGCGTTCTTCGCCATATTGAGCAAGTGCCTTGGCATCGATGGCATCGGTTTTTGCCAGCCGGCCGAAAGACTTAATGAACGCCTGGACCTTCAGGGTGTCGGCCCGGTGGCAGGCAACGCCTTGCGCTATCAGCTCACTCACCAGGAGAGCCTCGTGTCCGCCAGTGGGCTCGCACACAACCAGTGCGTCCGGACCAAAAGAGGCGACCAGTTTGGCGATCGCGTCCCGATTGTTGTCGATACTCGTCAGTCTCTGCTGTGTCTGATCAAAGACCACCAAAGTGTCTTTGGAAACATCAATACCGACCACATGGGACGGTGCACATTCAAGAACGCTCATGAAGATGGTATCCTGTTCATGCTTCGGATTGTTTGCGGGCGTGCGACCAGCGGCCCATCCAACTCTCCAAGCGGGAAAAGGAAGCGACAGAGAACCTTGATGACAACGGGTGAAAACCCTATCCCGGCTCGGTCGTCTGTCACTGGTCTCCCGGAATTGCAGTCCGGGAGACCAACCCCACTATAAAACCTCTTCAGACAAACAATCCCGGCCATGAGCCCCAATCCACATCACAGCTCGCCTGGAAATCGGGAAAGGCCACTGGCGATCAGCATCGTCCTGCCTTTCCCATAGGCTACAGGAGCCAATGGATCCCCGATCTGCGCTCCGCTTGTCGGGGATGACCAGCGGGGGTTTGGGCGCGGTCTAATCAACTTTGACTTGCACAATAATACGATAGGCGTCAGAAGAGCTGCATGGCGTTTTTCGTCTATGTTCTGGCCAGCCGGCAGCGAGGAACGCTTTATGTCGGCGTGACCAACAATCTGTCTTTGCGGGTCTACCAGCACCGGGACGGTTCCGGCAGCGGGTTCACCCGGCGCTACAAGGTGACCCGGCTGGTTTATTACGAAACCCATGAGGTACCGGAAGAGGCAATCGCCCGTGAGAAGCGCCTCAAACGCTGGCCACGTGCCTGGAAAATCCAGGCCATCGAGCAATTCAATCCGGATTGGCGGGATCTTTACGAGGACTTGAACCGGTAGATGGCCCGCGGCGAAACCGGAAGTTTTGCCGAGGGAAATGGCACGTCTTCATCCCAAACTCGGAGTCATCCCGGCCATGAGCCGGGATCCAATCCGCCTCTCAGCCCGCCAGAAAATCGGGAAAGGGCGATGCCGATCCACACCGCCCTGCCCCTTTCAAGAGCCTCGGGAGCCAATGGATCCCCGATCTGCGCTGCGCTTGTCGGGGATGACTGCCAGGAAAAAGGCGCAACCGGTATCCACCCACTGAGTCATCCCGGCCCCGACCCGGGACCCGATCCACATCACAGCCCGCCTGGAAGTCGGGAAAAGGCACAGCCAAGCCACACCGCCCTGCCCCTTTCAAGAGCCTCGGCAACCAATGGGTCCCCGATCGCGCTTTGCGTGTCGGGGATGACCGCCGAAGCGTAGGGTATGTGCCGGTGCCCATACCGGATCCTTTTGACCCTAGATCCCCTTGAACAGCACCCCGGCGGCCAGCACGGCCCAGGAGCCGATCAGCAGGTGGATTGTGGAGACGCCGATGCTCGGGACGGCGATGCCGAGCATCGGCAGGACCGCGACGACGAACAGCGCCAGGGAAATCAGGAAAACGATGAAGGATGGGGGTGTCAGTCGCATGAAGGCCTCCGTGAAAATCTTTGTCGTTCGACCCGCCCTGCCCGTTGCCCGTGGACCGGACGGATCTTTTCAATCTCGTGCCGTCCCGGAATCGTCCTGCCCGGCCGGTCCGGCGCGGCCACATGAGCCGCGGCCCCGGGAATTGTCAATGCGAGAAGTGACAGTGCCGGCAGGATGGTGCCTGTGGCGGATCAATGCCGTCTTGCCGTTCGCCGCCCGGAGACACCGGCAGGCGCTCCCGCGGCCAGGCCGCGAACCCGCGCGCCCTTTTGAAAAAATCAGAACACCCAGCCGGTGGAGATCCAGGTGATTTCGTCGCCATTGACATAGATGCCGATCTGCGCCGGGGCCTCGGCATCTTCCTCGGCATAGAACCACAGATGGGCGTCGCTGCCGTCGCCGGTCTTGAAATAATAGCCGGCGCCTTCGTTCACCGGATCGCGCAGGTCGGCGGGCGAGAAGTGCTGGTCAAAGCGGCCATGCACCAGGATCCCGCCGTCTTTCGGGCAGAGTTCCAGCAGGCGCGTCCCGGCGTCGCTCACCACAAGGCCCGACGGTCCGTCGTCGAATTCCACGTAGTCTTCCAGATCCCGCAGGGACAGGACCTCGCCGTCCGCCGGACAGACCGGCGGTTCGGCCGCCGTCTGCAGCGGTTCCTGCCGGGTCAGCTGGACATGCACCGACAGCGTGCCCTCGGTATAGGGCAGCTGCTTGTTGGCCGTCTTGGTGCGCACGAAATTGGTGATGTCGATCAGCGCCTCGGTGAGGCGGACACTGTCCTTTGCGGTCAGAACGGCCGAAAAAGCCTCCATGAACGGGCTGTTGTCACCGTCTCCGTCGAGCGCCTGGTGGTCAGGCTGGGCCGAATAGACCACCATCAGGTCCCGGAGCTGGTGATTGACCCGGGCCAGGCCCTTGGAATCGCTCTTGAAGCCCCTGGCGAGCGCACGGGTGGCGGCGAAAGGATTGTCGCGGCAGGCATCGACAATGAGGAGCTTGACCCCGGTCGTTGCCGACAGCGCGTCCAGAAATTCCTCCATCCTGATTGCCGTCTGCTCGAACTGTTCCTTCGTGGCGGCGCCGGTGTCGGTCGGCAGGAGGTAATTGACATTGTTGGCCTGCACGCCGTGGCCGGCATAAAAGATCGCGGCGATCTCCGCATCGGCGGCCCTGGTCTTGAACTCCGCCAGGGCGGCGCGCATCGTCGCCGCATCGGCATCCAGCACCACGACGGTGTCGAAGCCGAGCGCCGCAAAGGTGCGCGCGGCAAGATCGGCATCGTGCGTTGGATTGTCGAGCGGCGTGACGTCCTGGTAGGCCGAGTTGCCGATAATCAGTGCGGTGCTGGCGGCCCGGGCGGCGCTAACGGTGCAAAGAGCGACGATGAGGGGCAGAAGGAGACGAACAAGAACCGGTTTCATGAGCACCACGCTTTTGGTTTCGCTTTTGTCCACGAACCCGCAGTCTACACGGAAATCCACGCCCTCGCCGCAAAATGACCTTTGGTCAGGACTACGCCGGTCCCCACAAGGTATTCATTGACACCGCCGGATCCCACGCCATTGTTACTAATAGTAATTTCGTTCAAGACGCGAACCGGCCAACGGTTCCACGAACAGGATCTGGCGGTGCCCGCAGGGAACTGTCCGGGAAAGAGGGTGCTTATGCGATTTGTTTTACCACTGGCCGTTCTGGGGCTGGCGTCGAGCCAGGCGTCGGCCGAACTGACCGCCACGGACTTCGGCGACTGGTCGGTCTCCTGCAACGCCAAGAACTACTGCATCGCCGAAACGGACGGCGATGCCTCCAATGGCGAAGCGTTCCGGCTGAAGATCGAGCGCGGCGCCAAGGCGGAAAGCGAGGTCTATGTCACCTTCGACCCGACCACGGAGCTTTCCGTCGGGCTGCCGGCACGCATCGAGATCGAGAGCCTGGAAGAGGACAATTACGGCTATTTCGGCAAGGTCTCCAAGGTCTACAAGGGCAACGAGATGACCTTTGGCGGTTCGGCGGACCGCGACCTCATGGAAAAGTTGCGCATGGGCGAGGACGCGGCGATCCAGATCGAGTTCGGCGGTGCCACCGGCACGCTGACCTACGAGGTCTCGCTGAAGGGCATCACCCATGCGCTCCTGAAGATCGACTCCGAACAGGGCCGCATCGGCCGCACTGACGCCATTGTCGCCTGGGGCGGGCTGCCGGCGGACGCCGACGCCGCCATCGCGGCCCCTTCCGTTGCATCGGCGCCCGAGGCTGCGCCCCCTCCTGCTCCGGCCCCCGACACGGCATCAGACACGGCGTCGACCGCGCCGGTGGACGACCTGCCGCCGCCGATCATGCCGTCCCAGGAGACCAACAACAGCGGCATCGATCGCGGGCCGCAGGGCCAGGTCTATGAGCTCAGCGAGATTCCGGACGAGATCCAGATGATGGGCTTCCGCGCCCTGAACTGTCAGCTCGAGGAAACCGTGCCGGCCTTCGGCGCGCACTATTTTGCGGAAGGTGACGTGGAAACCTGGATCGTGCCGTGCCAGATGGCCGACGCCAACGTGCCCTTCTACATGGCGACCCATATTCCCTTTAACCCGTCCCTCGACGAATGGAAGGAATTCGAGACCCCGCCGGGCTTCAACCAGCCGAACCACGCCCTGGTCAACAACCTCTTCTATGACCCGTCGAGCGGCCAGGTCACCGGCACCACCTATTTTTCGCCCAACTATGATTGCGGCGCGTTCGAGCGCCACGAGGTGGAGGCAGAAAGCGGCAACTACGTCCTGATAGAATATCTGGAAAAGTCCGACTGCGACGGCGTCACAGGCCCGCCCGAGGGCTGGCCGCTCAGCTGGACCATCGACGAGATGGGGGGCTGAGAGCGGTTAGCCTGACTATAGGACAACGGTAACGGGGCGAAGACATCGCCCCACTCGCGGCGTCATCCCGGCCCTGAGCCGGGACCCAATCCACGTCGCCAGTCGGGCGGACACCAGGAACGGGCAAAGCCGATCCGAACCACACTGCCCCTTCCACAAGTCACGGCAACCAATGGGTCCCCGATCGCGCTGCGCGCGTCGGGGATGACCACTGAGGAGTTGGCCAGCGCTGCGGTCCCTTGATCCGGCGTTGCCGACCGCCCCTCACTCCCCGAACAGACCGTAAAACGTCGCGCATTGCAGCACCATCACGCCGTTCATGGTCCGGGCGTTCATGTCGACGACGATTTCCGCATAGGCGTCCTTCGAACCGATGATGTATTCCAGTTCCGTCTTGCAGGCGTCGAGGCCGCCATCGGACTCGATCAGGATATCGCTGCTCCCGCCCGAGGACTGCAGGTTCAACGTCATCGCCGCCGGGTTCTCGTCGGCATGCGGGGCCAGGGTGATCGACTGGATGTCCTGGCCGGCGATCCGGTAGGTCAGGAACTGCTGATAGGCGGATGCCGGGGCACTGCCCAGCGCAAGACAGAGCAGGATCGGGACAATCGGGAACTGCATGAAATCCTCCGGGAAGGGCACCGAAAAGCGCATTTGAACAAGGCCCTATTTCTGCGCGCGCCAGCGGCCACGTCAACCTGGCACCGGCGTCAGCCGCAGTAATTGCAGTTGGAATAACTGCCGCAGTCGAAACCCGTGCCGTCGTAACAGGTGCAGTCGCAATGGTTCAGATAGGGGTAACCGGGCGGGCAGCAGGTCTGGCCGATGTCATTGCAGTAGTAGGTGATGCAATCCAGGTAGCCCGCGCCATAGGTGGCGGCACAGTCACCGCAATCGGCCCTGGCGCGTGCCGTCAGGCCGATCGATGCCACCGCCGCCAGGCCGGCATAGCGCAGAACCAGCACTGCGAAGCCGCGTCGCGTAAGCCCCTCGCCCGGGCCGCCTGCCGGAATCGGCAGCACCGCATGCTCACCGACCGGGACAATGCGCCCATGCGCAGCGCGGGCAACCATTCGGGCCCGGCGGACGGCATAGCTGGCAACATGGGCGAGGCTCAGCACGGCGAAGACACCTCCCGCCAGACCCAGTATCGCAGTTGGCAAGGCCCCGCCCCCCGCGACCGCCGACAGGACCGCTCCGCCAAAACAGGAGACAGCTGCCCACAAGGCAACGCGCATGCAAGCCGGACAGCGGCCGAATTTTCGGCTCCAAAATTCACGTATTCGAGATAAGTTCATCTTGGCGGACCTCCTTAATCGGAACCAACCAACTATCGAACAATGAGCGAATTTGAGAAAAATATCAATTGCGCACAGTAACAGTACGTATATATGCTTCGCGGAATACAAGTAATTTCGCGCCAAAGATACAGGAAAGCCATCTTGCAACGTGCCCAACCGGACCGGTACCGGCCGAAGACGGCCGGGCACCTGAAGCGTTCGCACGGCCCCGGGGATTAACCATAGAAGCAAATCCCTTAAAATCCCGGGGATATCTGTCTTTTTGGGGTAACACTTCACAATGTATTCTGGCGCCGGTTCGCGCTGAGTCGTTGAAACCCCCGGGCCTTATGGGTTAATAAAGGGTAAAGGTATTGCGTATCTCTCGCCGGGCGGCGCCGGCGTGAAAGTCAGGAGACAGGAATGGGCATTTTCTCGAAATCCTCGCGACCGGGCGAAGGCCAGGAACAGCGGGTCGAGACCGGGGCGGAGGCAGGCAGCACGCAGGACGCCGTTGAGACGTCCGAGAAGACCAATGTCGAGCATCTCTCGCCCTTTGCCCTGAGAATGCAGGAAAAGATGAATCAGCTGGACGGGCTGAAGTCCCGTATCGGCGGGCTCAACCAGACCTTCGAGCAGATGGAGGCCTTCGCCGCGGAAAGCCAGACCTCGATCCGCATGATGTCGGAATTCCTGGAAGTTTCCCGCGCAAGCGTCGAAACCGAGGTCCGGCTGAAATCCGAGAATGCCAAGATCTCCACCGACCTGCTCGACGCCGAGCACAAGGTCAAGACGCTGACGACCCAGCTCGAGGACGCGCAGGCGGAAGTCCATTCGCTGCGCAAGCGCGCGACCGAGACCCGCACGGCCCTGGAAACGGCGCGCAACGACATCGTCTCGATCCGCGACAACAACAAGAAGGTCAACGAGGAATACCGGCTGCAAAGCGCCAAGCTGGTCGAGGCCAACTCCCAGGTGTCCGACCTCAGCGGCCAGCTCAACGACCTGAAGGCCAAGTTCGAAACCCTGGAAAAACACGCGGAAGGCCTGGGCTCCGACCTGGAAGCCGTGCGGCACCGGGAAAAGGAACTGCAGCAGAACCTCTCCGAAAGCGCAAAGCTGCTGGAGGACGAGGTCCGCAAGAACAACCAGAGCACCAGCGAACTGGAATCGGTGAAACGCGAACTGGTCGAGTTCCGCAATGACAATATCGACCTGAAATCCCATCTGGACGTGTCCAGCCAGGAGCTGGTCTACGCCAAGTCCCGCCTCGAGGAAGAGCAGCGCAAGCACGACAACGAGGTCTACGCGCTCAACGCGGAAATCGAGAACCTGTCCTCGCAGCGCCGCATCGGCGCCCAGTCGCTGCAGGAAATGGCCCGCGAGAATTCCACGCTGAAGGAACGCAACCGCGACCTGATCAAGCGCATGCAGGAAATCGAACACCTGCTCGACAGCGCCCAGAAGAACCACGAGAAGGACCGCAACGAGCTGATGGCGACCACCGCCAAGCTGCGAGAGGTCAACCTGCGCTACAACTCGGCCCTGACGGACCTCAACCACCAGCGCAACCAAAACCAGAAATTCGCCGACAACCTGGAAGACCTCATCGAGGAAAACAAGCGCCTGCAGCGCTACAAGATCCAGGTGGACACCGCCAACGAGCAGATCGTCCAGCTCAAGTCCGTCATTGCCAACTACCAGATGGCGATGGAAGGCCGGGGACCGGCCGAGGAACTCGGTCTGACCGAAAGCAGCGACCCGGCGGCGGAACTCGGCATCACCGAACCCCTGTCGGCGGAACTCGATCCGATGGACATCGACACCCTCACCTCGGACGGCGATGATGACAACGGTCCGGACGATGACGCTCCGGGCGGCGGCGACGACAAGATCGTCAAGCTGCGCGACTGACCCGTGCCCCCGGCCGGGTGTGATCCGTCCGGCACCCGAATGTTCGTCAAGACGGCCCCGGCTATCAGTCCGGGGCTGTTGTTTTCTGCATCCGGCCCTGCCCGAAACACCGCATTCCAGGCCTGAAAACCGCAACCCCAGCCCAAATAAACGCGATCAAGATGCCAGCCCGGTTCCCATGACAACGCTCGTGACACAGGTTACTGCCGCCATCCTGCTGCTCCTGCTGGCCCCGTTCATGATCGCGCTGGCCCTGCTGGTCTGGGTCGTTGACCGCCAGTCTCCGCTCTATCTCGCCGGCCGGACAGGCAAGGACGGGCGGGCCTTCCGGATGGTGAAGTACCGCAGCATGCGCAACGGCAAGACCCTGGAACCCGCGATCACGGCGGTCGGCGACGCCCGCGTGACGGCGCTCGGCCGCATCCTGCGCAACACCAAGATCGATGAACTGCCGCAGCTGATCAACATCTTGCGCGGCGACATGGCGTTTTTCGGCCCCCGTCCCGAAGATCCGGGCATCGTGGACCGGTGTTACAATGAAAGAATGCGCCGGTCGCTGGATTTCAAGCCGGGCCTGTTCAGTCCCGGAACACTGTGGGCGCTGGAAAACTTCCGGAAACTGGAGGGGGCCGAGGACCTGGAAACCGCTTATGCCCGCGATATCCTGCCAAAGCGTCTGGTGATCGACACGGCCTATTTCAGGCGCCCGTCAGCGGGCGCCAACCTGCGCCTGGCACTGGCGACGATGGCAGTCCTGGTCAAGCGGATCGGATCGCCCCGTTACCGCGAATGACGCCGTTCAACCAAGTTCGGTTTCCAGGAAAGCGCAGATCCGGGCAGCATCTTCCGGTCGAAGGCCCATGTGCACGGGCAGACGGACCAGGCGAGCCCAGCTTGAGGAGGCTCCCGGACAGCTGGCGGCATCGATGTGTCCGGCATACCGGGACAAATGCAAGGGCTTGTAATGCGATTGCAGGCCGAGCCCACGCCTGTCGCTTCCCGCCAGCACCCGCCGGGCACCCTCCCGGTCGGGACACAGGAAGGCAAAGCTGTAGCCGTTTGCCCGCGTCGCCGCGTCCGGGCGCAGGATGTCCACCGGAAGACGGCTCAGGCGCTTCTCGTAATAGGCCCAGATCGCCCGGCACTTGAGCAGGATTTCGCTGGCATGCCGGAGCTGGCCGTAGAGCAGAGCCGCGTTGAGATCCGGCATCTCGAAGCTCGAGGAAACGGAAGTCCATTCGTAATGGCTGACTTCCTTGCGGGCAAAGGCGGGATAATTGGTTCCACGTGCCAGCAGTTCCTCGATCCGGTCCTTCAGCACCGGATCATCGCTGTTCAGCACCAGCGCCCCGCCGTGCCCGCTGCTGATGATCTTGGTTTCGTGGAAGGAAAAGGCAGCGAAGAGGCCCGCCGTTCCAACGGCCCGGCCGTCCTGTGTTGCCCCATAGGCCTGGGCAGCATCCTCGAGAATGACGACACCGCGTCTTTCGCACAGGGCCCGGATTTCCGTCATCGGGGCTGCCGCGCCGCCATAATGAACCACCACAACGGCCCGGGTCCTGCTGGTGAACCTGGCCTCCAGCGTCTCCGCCGTCACCATCATGGTCGCCGGATCGGTGTCGGCCAGAATGATCCGGGCGCCCATGCGCGCGAACGCGGTTGCCGTTGCGCAAAACGTGAAGGACGGCACGACGACTTCGTCCTCCGGGCCGAGATCAAGCGCCAGGGCGGCAATTTCGAGCGCGGACGTACAGGAATTGGTCAGGAACACCCGGTCATGGCCGACATGCGCCCCGACAAGCGCCCGCGCCTTGCTGGAAAAACCGCCACCTGCGCGCAGGTGTTTGCTGGCGAGCGCCGCGGCGACCGCATCATGGGTGGCTGGCGGCACATGGGCGGCATGGAAGCGGATCGGCTGCCCTGCCGACATGTCCGGCCTCATTCGGCCCTCGTGCGCAGATGCTCGGGCTGCCGCCGGGCACGGGCACCGAGTTCCGCGCAGATCGCGCGCAGTTCCCGGTCCACGGAGCTTTTCTGCCGGTAGCCGAGACCCCGGATGCCGGTATCGTCGATGCGATAGGCCACGTCGTTCCGGATCCGGTCCCGCACATAGTGAAGCCCCGTGTTCTTTCCCGTCGCCGCGAACACAAGCCGGGCCACGTCAAGCACGGAAAGGTCCTCCTCGCCGGAAATGTTGAAGACACGAAGCGGATCGGTCCCGGACGTGTTCAGGGCAAGACCGATCGCCGCGGCAAGATCGCCGACGGGCAGGAACGTTCTTTCCTGCCTGCCGGTGCCTTCGATCGTCAGGCGCTGTCCTTTCAGCGCCCGCATGACAAAACGCGGGAACAGTTTTTCCGCATGCTGACCGGTTCCGACGGCATTGGTCGGTCGCAGGATCGTGGCGTTCAGGCCGTCTTGCGCCGCCATCATCACCGCCTCTTCCGCCATGGCCTTCGAGCTGGCATAGGGCGACGTCGGACGCAGCGGAGCGGTTTCCCGGACATCGTCCGTCACCGCGCCATAAACCTCGTCCGTGCTGACATGGATGAAATGCTTCACGCCGGCCTCAAGGGCACCTTTCAGCAGGGTCTCGGTTCCGGTCACATTCACGTCAAAGAAGAGTTCCGGGTCGGCGAAGGAACGCGGCACGTGCGTTTCCGCCGCGAGATGGATGACGGCATCGGCTTCGTGAAGCGCCGCGGCCACGTCGATCCTGGAACGGATATCACCGCGCAGGACAGGCAGGTCCCCGGCTTCGCTGGCCGGGGCAAGCCTGCGGAAATCCGCGGCATAGGAGACGCTGTCCAGGATGACGGTTTCCGCAACATGCGCCATGCGGCTGACCTGCTTGAAGACGCGGGCTCCAATAAAGCCGAGGCCGCCGGTCACAACGACCTTGCGAAAGGAAATGTCTTGTTTCGGTGCAACTGACTTTGCGCATTGTTTCATATTGGCACAATTCCCGATCAATACAGCATTTGATTGCATTATCAGCAGAATTCGTGCCAGCCCGTGCCGGGACTGCGAACGGGCCCCCTGCCTGTCCGGCCTCCAGGACAAAGCCCAGCGGACATCCTGGATCGGAGGGCGGCCCGGACGACATCAAGAAATGGGAAACGCGGATACCGTCACTCGGGCTCGACGGTGAATTGCAACGGGTAGCCGAGCTTGCCGGCCGCATCGATCGCGCGGGTCGCCTTGGTTTCGGCGACATCCCGGGGATAGACGGAGACGACGCAGGCCCCCTTCTGGTGTGCGGTCAGCATGACCACTTCCGCCTGGGCCATGTCCAGCCGGAATTCCGCCTTCAGGATCAACACCACGAACTCACGCGGCGTGTAGTCGTCATTGAGCAGAATGACCTTGTACAGCTTTGGCCGAGCGGTCTTGGTCTTCTGCTTAAGCTTCGGTTTCAGATCGATGTCACTCATAACACTGGCCCGGGAAGCGCGAGGCGCGCATTGTCACGTGTCTGGGGTCAGGACCCAAGAATTTGGATTTACCGGAATTGCCATCCGGTCTGGTTCTCGCGGATCCTGCGCGAAGTGCCGCCACGTCGTGGCCGCCGGAAATGTTCCGCGGGATCCTTGTTGCCATCAGTATACCGCATCGCGAAATCGAAGAAAACATCACGGTGCCCCGGACAGGGTCCCGCCAATCCGCGGCGGACCTTGCCGCGTATTCTTCCCGGACTGACTGGAAACACGACCCTCGGAGGACACCATGGCTATATCTCGCAGGCCTGTCACAATCGCCAAGAGACCGGCGGCTGTTGCGGCGCTGGCGCTGTTGATGGCAGCTGCAAGCCCCCTTGCCCCCGCACGGGCGGATCTCGCCGCCGCGGCGCGATCCGTGCCTTCCGCCGAACTGGTCGGCAAGGGACGCATGACATATCTCGGCTTCAAGGTGTTCGACGCCGAGCTTTACGCGCCGGGCGGAACCTATCGCGCCTCGGCCCCCTTCGCCCTGAAGCTCACCTACCTGCGCAATTTCAAGGGCGAGGCGATTGCGGAAAGCTCGGTCGACGAAATCCGGCGGCAGGGGAGTGCCTCGAAGAGCCAGCTGGCCGCATGGGAACGGCAGATGCGGGCGATCTTTCCCAACGTCGCGAAGGGCCAATCCCTGACCGGGGTCCGCATGTCGAACGGAAGCACGGTATTTTACGCCGGTAACCGCAAGCTCGGAACGATTTCCGATCCGGCCTTCACCGAAAGGTTCTTCGCAATCTGGCTCGGCAACCGGACCCGGAACCCGCAACTCAGGGCGCGGCTGGTCGGAGCCGGTACGTGACCCTGACCACGGGGGACACAAGCGCAGTGCCGCCGTCCCCTTCCCGACGGGAACCGGGCTATCCTGACGGCGTACCCGGCATGGACACGGAGGGATCACCGGTCCCGCTTTCGGCGCGCAACCTCGCGGCCTATGCGGCCATGGCCTTTCCGCTTGCGTTTGCAGGGCTGCCGATCTACCTGCACGCGCCGGATTTCTATGCCGTGACCCTGCAGCAATCCATTGCCTCCCTCGGGGCGGTGCTTTTGCTGCTGCGCCTTGTCGACGCACTCCAGGATCCGGTCATCGGAAGCCTGAGCGACCGGTTCCATCACTGGCGTGCGCTCATCCTGGCAGCCGGGGCGATGCTCCTGGGACTGGGCTTCTGGATGCTGTTTCATCCTGTCCCCGGCCTGCCGCTGGTCTGGTTCGCCGTCTCCGTCTTCATCTGCACCACAGGGTTTTCGGTGGTCTCGATCAACTTCCAGGCCCTGGGCGGCCTCTGGAAAAGCCGGTCGGCCGATCGCACACGCATCACCGGGACCCGGGAAGCCGCCGGGCTGGTCGGGTTGCTGGTCGCCGCGGTCGTGCCGCCGGTCCTGACGCAATCCGTCGGGCCCGAGCGCGCCTTTCACTGGCTGGCACTCGGCTATCTGCCCTTGCTCGCCCTGGCCTGCTGGCTGTTCGTGCGCTGGATGCGCGGCGCACCGCTTCACCTTCCTCAAAACGGACAAGTGGCAAATGGATGGGGCCGCTTGTTGCGCCATCCCTGGCGCATGCGGTTCTTCGCGCTCGTTGGCATCAATACCTTCGCCAGCGCAATTCCCGCCGTCCTGGTGCTGTTTTTCATACGCGACCGGCTTGGCGCGGAGGCCTATACAGGCCTGTTTCTCCTGATCTATTTCCTTTCCGGCGCCCTTTCCATGCCGCTCTGGAGCCGTCTGGCGGACAGGTTCGGCAAGATCCGGGCCTGGCAGGCGTCGCTTGCCGCCGCGATCCTCACCTTCTGCTGGGCGGCTCTTCTGCAGCAGGGCGACATCACCGCCTACGCGCTGGTCTGCGCATTCTCCGGCCTGGCCCTTGGTGCCGACCTTGCCCTGCCGCCGGCAATCCTGGCCGACCATATCGATGCCGACAACCGCCAGGGCGACGCTTCGCGGCTGTTTTCGATCATGGCCTTCCTGTCGAAATCGGCCCTTGCACTGGCAACCGGGCTCGCGCTGCCCCTGCTGGGCCTGTTCGGGTACCATCCCGGCACGGACATGTCCGCCGATCTGAATGTCCTTCTGAGTGCCATCTACGCCGGGCTGCCCTGCATTTTGAAACTTCTGGCGCTGATCGGCCTGATCCGGTTCGAAAAAGACCTTGCTCCTACCTGTTTGACCGTGTGAGCCTGAGCGCACTGCCACTCCCGAACGGGTTTGTTTCATGACTGTCCGACCGCCCAGCCTCAACAGCATCTCCGACAAGGATCCCCTTGCAGCCGCCCTGGAACAGGAAATCTTCAACGAGAAGGCCGCCACGCTTGCCCGGCTGAACAAGAAGCTGGAACAGGCACTGGAGAAACTGGCGGCGGCCGGCGCCGACACTGAACCGGACCGCGAGCGCTTGCAGCACAGTCTGGCGGAAGCCGGTGAAGCCCTGTGGCATGTGACCATTCAGCGGGAGCTTTGCGGCTTGCGCGAACACCGTGCCTTTTATGACTTCCTGGGCGTTCCCAAGGCGGTGCGGCTTCGTATGGGGCCCGCTTCAAGCCTCGGGAAATCTGCCATGTCCCAAAAAACATGATGCCTGTGATGACCATCACTTCTTTGTTGATGGCCTCATCCTAGGAAAAGGAACCGGTTGCATCTTGCATGCACCAGTGGTTTTTTCTGGGGGCTTTTATAAAGATGAGTTATTTACAGTCGCAATTGGCGAGCTATGTGAGACAGCTATGGCTCGCTGGCGCAAAGGCATGTGCCCGGCGCCACATACACAACAACGCCAGGCGCAAAACGGTCATGATGAGCAGGAAGCCCCGTCAGCTTAACTTCGCCACCCGGATATTGACGGCTTGCCTGCTCTTTGCAGTGCTGGCCAGCCCCGTGACCTTGCCGCTGGTCACCGCCAGCCCCGCCGAGGCCCAGTCGGTGCGCACCGTGCCTGAAGGCAACCGCTACCGGTCCCAGCCGAGAATTCCGTTCGCGTCCTCGCGCCGCACCTCGGCATCGAAATCCTCCTATGACGCAAAGTTCGACAAGGTCCTGGCCGTCCTGAAGCGCGACCGGCGCCTGATGGGGTCGATCAAGCGCATTGCCTCCAAATACGGCATCGACCCGATCCATATCGTCGGTGCCATTGTCGGCGAGCACACCTACAATTACGACACGCTCGACAGTGCCCAGTCCTACTACGTCAAGGCCCTGTCCTATGCCGGGATCCGGTTCGACTTCGAACTCAACGGCGAGCATGTCGACACTTTCGTCCAGCGGCCGCAATTCGACCGCTGCCGCAAGGACCACATTCAAAAGAGCAGCGACAGGCGCTGGTCCTGTTACGAAAATGTCTGGAACAGCAAGTTCCGGGGCCGCAAGGTCGAGGGCGTGCGCTACCCGAAGAAGAACTTCAACGAGGCCTTCTTCCAGCCGCTCTTCTCGGGTCAGAGTTTCGGTCTTGGCCAATTGAGCCCGCTCACCGTCCTGAAGATGACCGACCGTGTGGCGCGCCAGAGCAGCTACAGGAAACTGGAGGCCTCCAATCCCAAGGAAGTCTACAAGGCCACGATGGATCCGAACATCTCGCTGCACTACATGGCCGCGATCATCCAGGACGCCATCGCAGCCTACAAGTCGGTCGGCAAGGTCGATATTTCCAAGAACCCCGGCCTCACCGCAACGCTCTACAATCTCGGTGATCCCTGGAGCCGCGCCGCGAAGTTCCGCCGCAGTGGCCAGAGCTGGCCGCGCGAGAACTATTACGGCTGGCTGGTCAATGACCGGATCGACGACCTGCAGGCGTTGTTCTGACAGCCAGGCCTTTGAGGACTTAGGTCAGAAACGGGTTGGTCTCGCGTTCCTGGCCAATGGTTGACGCCTGGCCGTGTCCCGGCAGGAAGGCGACATCGTCACCGAGCGGAAGCAGTTTTTCCTTGATGGAGCTGATGAGGGCGGCGTGATCGCCACCCGGCAGATCGGTGCGTCCGATCGACCCGGCAAACAGGACATCCCCGGAAATCGCGAAACGCAGCTCCCGGTCGAAGAAGACCAGATGGCCGGGGGAATGCCCCGGGCAGTGCAGAACCTCGAAGGACCGTCCGGCTATCTCCACCGTGTCGCCCTCGACCATCCAGCGGTCCGGTGTCACCGGCCTGACGCCGTCAACGCCGAACTGGGCTGCCTGCTCGGCAACCCGGTCGATCAGCGGCTTGTCCGCCTCATGCGGGCCTTCAACCGGCACCTTGAGGGCTTCAGCCAGGTCGGCGGCACCGCCGACATGGTCGATATGACCATGAGTCAGCACGATTTTCTCGACCGTGACACCCTGCTTTTGAATGGCAGCCTGGATCCGGTCGATATCTCCACCCGGGTCAACGACCGCCGCGCGCATCGTGGCGGGATCCCAGATCAGCGAGCAGTTCTGCTGGAATGCGGACACCACGATGACCATGACCTGGATCGGCGGCATGTCGCCGCTGCCTTCCTTCTGGTCGTCCATGCCGGCATTTTCGTTTTCCTGCGGCATGACCGCCTCCTCATCGCAGCGCCCGGGCAGGGTATTCACGCCACCCCTGTAACAAATACGGGACAACGCCACCCGGTTTCGTGTTTCTGTTCACTAGCGGCTTCACCTTGCCGCGTGCATTTCGTACAAGATGATTGGGCCTGTGAGAAGATGCCAGACACAATCGGGTAGCCGGAGCTGATGAAGCCAAGACTGTTGACATTGCTGATCTCCGCCAGCGCGGCATTCCTGACCGCCGTTGGCGCGATGGCGCAGCCCGGGAGAACGGTGCCAAGTTTCGATAGCTGGACGGTCGACTGCGGCAATACCGGCGTCTGCTTTGCGTCCTCCTTCACCCGCAGCCAATCCGTCTGGGTCGATCTGCGCATCGTGCGCGACTGGCACGCGGAAGCCCAGCCGCTGGTGCGCCTGACCACCAACACCGAACTGCCCAAGGAAGGCACCTTGAAGTTCGAGGTGGACGGCAAGGCGATCGAAGCCCTGCCGATAGAGCAGTTGCGGGAAATGCAGTCGGCGGTCAATCCGCCGGCGGGTTTTCGCCCGCTCGGAGGCGAAGGCTTCTGGTATCCGACCGGCCCTGCCACGCTCACGCTTCTGGAAGCCATGCGCTCCGGGGCGGAACTGACGATCCGGCTGCCGGCGGCCAACGGAGCCGACCCTGTTGGCGTGCCCGTCCCCCTGCAGGGACTGAAAGCAAGCCTGCTGTGGCTCGACAACCGGCAGGAACGGACCGGGACGGTCTCCGCGATCGTGGCCCCGGGCACGGAGCCGGCCAAGGACGCGCCTCACGCCGTCGCGCTGATGAGTGCCGACCAGTTGCCGCCGGAAGTCGCCGCCGTTTGGTCCGCCAACCGGCTGTGTTCCGAAATCGATCCGACCATCTTCGCCAGCCTGAACGCGGTCAGGGTGCCGCTGGCCGAAGGCGCATCCCTCTACATCATTCCCTGCGGCGCACCGACCGCCTATAACAGCCCCTATGTGTCCGTGCTGTCCGGCAAGGACGGCGCGGCCCGCCAGGTCCATGTTGCGCGCATGTCCGAAAAGGGTCCGATTGCAACGGACCTCATCTACAACGCAAAGTGGATCCCCGCGGATCAGCAGCTTGTCAGCTACTTCAAGGGCTCCGGTGTCGGCGAATGCGGCTTGTGGAACCGTTGGGTCTGGAACGGCACCGGGCTGGTGCTGCTGGAAGAGGCAACCAGAACGACATGTGACGGTACGGAACCTGACTTGTCCAACTGGTCAAGTACCTGGCCGCCCAAAAACGCGTCGAATTAGAGCTTTTGCCAAGGATTTTCTTGCGATTTCCGCTTTCCCGACCTTATGATGATGACGCAGCGGTTGGAGTGGGATGCGGCAGGATTGCTTCGACCCGCTCCTGGAGTGTTGACGGACGTACAGGCTGCGTCCGGGTGAAGTGACTCGACTGTGAAGGCGGGTGAGATTGGTCGTTATGTGCCGGGTTGGCACGGAAATTAGGGTGATTTGGTAATGCACGATGGCGATTCGGACCGGCGGTCGCGTGGTCGGCGCGGCGGCAAGCGCGAGTTTGGCGGTCCGCAAGACTTCGGCAGTGATTTTGGCGGAAGCGATTTCGGTGGTGATTTTGGCGGTGGCCGGGATGGCGGCTACCGGGGTGGTCGCAATAACGATTTTGGTGGCGGCTACGGCCGCGACGATAACAGGGATGGTGGCCGCGGCGGATATGGCGGCGGTCGCAGTGGCGGCTATGGCGGAGACCGCGAAGGCGGTTACGGCGGCGGTCGTGGTGGCGGCTACGGTGGTGACCGCGAAGGCGGTTACGGTGGCGGTCGCGGCGGCGGCTACGGCGGCGGTCGCAGTGGCGGTTACGGTCAACGCGAAGGCGGTGGTGGCTATGGCCAGCGTGAAGGCGGCGGTGGTTATGGCCAGCGTGAAGGCGGCGGCGGCTATGGCCAGCGTGAAGGCGGCGGCGGCTACGGCCAGCGTGAAGGTGGCGGCGGCTACGGCCAGCGTGAAGGCGGTGGCGGTTACGGCCAGCAACGTCCGCGACGCGACGGCCCTCCGGTGGAGCGCGGTCCACGTCAATCCGGAACGGTGAAGTTCTTCAAGTCCGACAAGGGCTTTGGATTCATCACTCCGGATGAGGGCGATGCGGATGTGTTCGTACACATTTCTGCCGTTGAACGCTCCGGCCTTTCCTCGCTCGACAGCGGCATGAGGATTTCCTTTGAAACCGAGCCCGACCGGCGCGGCAAGGGACCGAAAGCCGTCAATCTGCAGATCCTCGAAGAGGATGGCGGCGACGCAGCCCCGGACAGCCCTCCGGCTGAAGACTGACACCGGTCGGCACGCCTTTCGCCAGGGCGTATGAATGACCTGATTTTCAGGGCGCGGCAGTGGTCGCGCCCTTGTTTTATTTCAGCCCCCTTGTCATTTCAGATCCCCGGCGAGACTTTTCAGCACCGGCCCAACCGCCTATAAGGCAGCTCCCTTTCTCTTCCAGGTAGTCTCATGGCTTCAGATCAGCGCTCTTCTCCGACCGTCCGCCCGTTTCTGCCGGGCGATCTCAGTGCCCTCCTGACCATGAACAATGCGGCGGTTCCGGCGGTCAGCGACCTCACGGCGGAGGCGTTTCTCGACCTGATCAACGGCGCTCTTGTCTGTCTCGTGGCCGAAGCCGACGGCGAACCGGCCGGTTTTCTGCTCTGCCTCGGCCACGGTGTCGACTATGACAGCCCCAACTATGTCTGGCTGAGCGAGCGTTTCACCGACTTCGCCTATACCGACCGGATCTGTGTGGATGAGACCATGCGCGGCCGCAAGCTTGGCGACGCTCTCTATGGCGCACTTTTTCAGCGATACGCCGGAACCGGCAAGGTCTTTCTGTGCGAGGTCAACGAGCGCCCCCCCAATCCGGGATCGCTGCGGTTTCACAAGCGCCTGGGCTTTGAAGAAGTCGGCAAGGCCGACCACGGCGACAAGGCGGTTGTCTACCTGAAACGGGCAGCCCAGCCGGCTGGCCAGGCGAAACCATGAACTACCGGCACGCCTATCATGCGGGCAATATCGGCGATGTACTGAAACACATCGTTCTGGCGCGTCTGATCTCCTATTTCCAGCGCAAGGACAAGGCGTTCCGGATCCTCGACACACATGCAGGCATCGGGGTCTACGACCTGGCGTCGGAGGAAACCCGGAAGACAGGCGAATGGCAACAGGGCATCGCCAAGGTTCTCGACGCCGATATGCCGGCACCGGTCGCAGAGCTGCTCGAGCCCTGGCTTGATGTCGTGCGGGCCCTCAACCCGGAGGGCGGTCTCAGGATCTATCCCGGGTCCCCGGAAGTCGCGCGCCGGCTCCTGCGCAAGAACGATCGTCTCACGCTGACCGAACTTCATCCGCAGGACTTCAGGATGCTGTCGGAGCACTTCGCCGGCGATCATCAGGTCAAGGCCATCCATCTTGACGGCTGGCTGGCAATGGGCAGCTTTCTGCCCCCCAAGGAAAAGCGCGGTCTGGTCCTGATCGATCCTGCCTTCGAGGTGACGGACGAATTCACGCGAATGGGTGAAGCGATCCTGAAGGCGTACAGGAAATGGCCGGGGGGAACCTATGCGCTCTGGTATCCCCTCAAGGACGCACGGGCCATCCGAAGGATGCATGACAGTTTCGCAGATGCCGGCGTGAAGGACGTCCTGGCACTGGAACTGACTGTCGGCAAGAGCGGCCCGGACACCCGCATGCTTGGCTCCGGAATGACCCTGATCAATCCGCCCTATACACTGGCCGACGAGATGCGGCTGGTGCTGCCGTGGCTCACGGACGTCTTGCACCAGGGACCGGGCGCCGGCTGGACCGTGACACAGCTTATCGGCGAATAAAGGCCGACCCGGCCACTTTTGCCGGGATGTAAGCTTGACCTTGAGGACAGCCTCCCCCATCGTCTCCCTTACTGTTTGCCTTCCGGAGTTTCCGCCGTGCGTATTGCCCGTTTTGTCCGCTTGATCCTGTCGGCCCTGACCTTGTTCGCAAGCGTCTCCGCGCCTGCCATGGCCGAGGAGTATCGCGTGTATTTCTCGTTCTCCGGCGAGAAACGGTTGCCGGACTGCACCGCGGCCTCGGTGAAAAGCGCGGTCGCAGGGTCGATCGCCCGGGCGAACAAGGAGTATTACGGCGGCCGCACCATTATGAGTGTCGACGAGATCAACGAAGTCAGTTACCGCGCCAATGGCGTCAGCCCGGTGGCGCGCCGCTATTGCCGCGGCAAGGCAAGCCTGTCCGACGGCAGCCTTCACTCGGTCCACTACATGGTCGAGGAGCATGCCGGATTTGTCGGTCTCAGCTGGAATGTCGAAGCCTGTCTCTCTCCGCTCGACAAGTGGCGTGTCTATGGTGCCCATTGCAGCACCGTGCGCCCGCACTGACACTGATCCCCGGAAAGGTCTTCAAATGGCGCCGGTGTTCCGCTTCTGGCAATGTTGCGCCGTGCTGCTGGCTGCCCTGACGTTCCAGCAGGCCCGGGCCGACGAGCCCGGAAAGTTTGACTTCTACGTGCTTGCCCTGTCCTGGTCGCCGACCTATTGCAAACAGGAAGGCGAGGATGCAAGCCGCCATCAATGCGATGTCCGCAACCCGTTTCGCTTCATCGTTCATGGCCTATGGCCGCAATACGAGCGCGGGTTTCCGGAAAGCTGCCCCGGCGCGCCGCAGCGCATCGACCGTCAAATCGCCGTCTCCATGGAAGACATCATGCCGAGCCACAATCTCGTCTTCCACGAATGGCGCAAGCACGGCACCTGTTCCGGCCTGTCCCCGGAAGCCTATTTCCAACTGACCCGCGCAGCCTTCGAGAAGATCATCATTCCCGGAGCCTTCCGCACGCTCGACAAGCGCGGCAAGGCATCGCCCGCCACCGTGGAAAAGGCGTTCCGCCTGGCCAATCCGGGCTTGAACGAGGACGCCATGGCGGTCACATGCGACCGCGGAGAACTCGAGGAAGTCCGGATCTGCCTGACCAGGGACCTGGAGTTCCGCACCTGCCGGCAGGTCGACAGGTCCGGCTGCCGGGCCGGCAGTCTTTCCGTTCCCCCGCCCCGCGCGCGCTAGATCAGCAGCCGGGGCTTTACCCGCCCTTCCGTTCTGGAGTTCGGACCATGATGAAACTGCGCTCGTCGCCCGCCTCGCCCTTTGGCCGCAAGGTGAAGCTTGCCCTGGCAATCCTCGGCCTCAAGGGTCGCGTCGAAGTCGAGGACGCCAACACCGCCGACCCGTCCGACAGCCTGCGCAGCCAGAACCCGCTCGGCAAGATCCCGGCGCTGATCCTGGAAAACGGCGATGTTCTCTATGACAGTGCCGTCATCCTCGAGTATCTCGATTTCGTGGCCGGCGGCGGCAAGCTGTTCCCTGAAGGGGAAGCGCGTTTTGCCGTGCTGCGCGACCAGACCCTGGCCGACGGCGTGATGGACGCGGCCATTCTCAGGATCTACGAAAAGCGCTTCAAGGAACCGAAATACCGGGATCCGGCCTGGGATGCCTACCAGGCGGCCAAGATGGAGCGCGGCCTGGCCTATTTCGAGGCCAATGTTCCGGCCGCACCCGGCACCGCAGCGGATATTGACGCCGGCACGCTGACCCTGGCCTGTGCCCTTGGGTATCTCGACCTGCGGTTTGGGGACAGTAACTGGCGCGCCGATCATCCAAAGCTCGCTGCCTGGCTGGATGCATTCGAGGCAGCTGTCCCCGCCTATGCCGACACGAGGCAACCACCGGCGCCTGTTCCGGACAACGCGCCTGCCGTACTCAAGTAGTCCAACTGCATCCTTGGCCGTAGCCGCGGGCAAGGGTGCAGAGCAATCTACGCGTCGCAAGTCACTTGATAGTCACCGCCGATTGGCCAGTTGAGGCCACAGGTTATCCCACCGTCGACCCGGATTGTCTGACCGGTCAGAAAGGCGCTTGCCGGTGAGGCGAGAAAAATCGCCGCCCCGACAAGGTCCTCGACACTGCCCATGCGGCCGAGAGGCGTGACGGTACGGTTCCAGGACTGCAGGTTCGGATCCGCCCACAGCTTTCTCGTGAGTTCGGTCAATATGAAACCCGGCGCAAGGCCATTCACACGGACGCCTTGCGCGCCCCATTCCAGGGCCAATGCGCGTGTCATGCTGGAGAGCCCCGCCTTCGACATGCTGTAGGGAGCGATCTGCGTCAGCGGCTTGGAAGAGGTGAGGCTGTCCACGTTTACAATGCAGCCTTCTCCCCGGCCGATCATGTGCCGGCCGACGGCCTGCGCCATGAAGAACGCGCCACGCAGGTTGATATCCATGATCGCATCGAACTCTTCCGGGGAATAATCGACCGCCGGCTTGCGGATGTTCACGCCGGCGCAATTGATCAGCGTATCGATCCGCCCGAATTCGGCCACCACGTCGTCGACGCATGTCTGTATGGTGGCAGGATCCGCAACGTCGCAACATGCATGGGTCATGCGCTCCGGTGATCCCTCGGCACTCCCGCAGGCTTCCCGCAAGGACGTCTCGTCGCGGCCCGTGATTATGACGCGGGCGCCGCGTTCGGCAAAAGCCAAGGCAACGGCAAGACCGATCCCCCTGGACCCTCCCGAAACCAGCACGGTCTTGCCGGATACATCGAAAAGCGTGTCTGCCACCCTGGTCTCCTTGCAAGTCTTGTCCGGATTGGAACCGTGCGGATGATCCGCGGCACGGTTCAGTGACTGTCGCGCGGCATCATGTGCCGGATCCGTCGGTAAGATATCGCCATTTCCAGACAGCCCCCGTCCGCCAGTTGACCGACATTGGCACGATACAATTCCTGCCAGGGGGTCTGGTTCACCAGCTCGGGGGGCGACCACCCTTCTCGCCTGGCGGTCCATTCCTCGCCATCGACCAGGGCGTTGAGCGTACGATTGTTGAGATCCAGGCGAACCCTGTCCCCGTTCCTGAGATATGCCAGTCCGCCACCGATCGCGGCTTCCGGCGAAGCGTTGAGAATGGACGGGCTTTCCGAGGTGCCGGACTGCCTGCCGTCACCGACGGTCGGCAAGTGCGCAATCCCTTCCTGTATCAATCTGTCGGGCGGTTGCATGTTCACGACTTCGGCCGACCCCGGGAAACCGATGCACCCGGTTCCCCGGATGAACAGGATACAGTTTTCGTCGATGCCCAGATCCGGATCGTTCAGCGTTGCATGGTAGTGCTCCGGACCGTCGAAAACGATGGCACGCGCCTCGAAAACGTTTTCCGAACCCGGCTTGTTCAGGTAACGCTGCCGGAACTCCCCGGAAATCACGCTGGTTTTCAAAAGGGCGGAATCGAACAGGTTGCCGCTCAGAACCATGAAACCGGCATTTTCCCGCAACGGGTCGGCCACGCTCGCGATCACTTCGTGATCAACGCTTCTGGTCCCCTCGAGATTCTCGGCGAGGGTCTTGCCTGTCACCGTCATCGAGTTCCCGTTCAGCAATCCTTCAACCAGCAGCTCCCCCATGACCGCGGGAATTCCGCCTGCCCGGAAGAACCGTTCGCCCAGATACCTGCCTGCGGGCTGCATGTTGACCAAAAGCGGCAGCTTGAGGCCCTGATCCTGCCAGTCCTGGATGTTCAGCTCCACGCCTGCGTGGCGTGCCACGGCTTGCAGATGAGGGGGGGCATTGGTGGAACCGCCGATTGCCGTTGCAACCCGGATTGCATTCTCGAATGCCTCGCGCGTCAGGACCTTCGAAGGGGTGAGATCCTCGTCAACCATGGCCACGATGCGCTTGCCGGTTTCATACGCCATACCCATCCGTTCGCGAAACGGTGCGGGAATGGCGGCGCAGCCCGGCAGGCTCATGCCGAGCGCCTCGGCCAGGGCATTCATCGTGCTGGCCGTGCCCATCGTGTTGCAATGCCCCAGCGAAGGCGCCGATGCGCAGGCGCGGCTGATGAACTCGTCATAGTCGATGACCCCTTCGGCAAGCAGACGCCGGCTCTCCCAGATGATCGTTCCCGAACCGGCGAGTTCACCTCGCCACCACCCGTCCAGCATCGGCCCTCCGGACAGAACGATCGCGGGCAGGTCCACCGTCGCCGCTCCCATCAGCATTGCGGGCGTTGTCTTGTCGCATCCGGTGGTCAGGACAACGCCATCCAGCGGGTATCCGTGCAAGACCTCGACCAGTCCCAGATAGGCAAGATTGCGGTCCAGCGCGGCCGTCGGCCGCTTGCCGTTCTCGTGGAGCGGATGCACCGGAAACTCTATCGGAATGCCGCCGCCATCACGAATTCCGGCCTTGATCCTCTCCGCGAGCAAAAGATGGATCTTGTTGCACGGGGCGAGTTCGGAACCGGACTGGGCAATTCCGATGACAGGACGACCCGACTGAAGCTCTTCCGGCGTAAAGCCGTTGTTCTGGTAGCGCTCAAGATAAAGGGCGGTCATCCCCGGATTGTTGGGATTGTTGAACCATTCCTGTGACCGCAACCTGGACTTGGCCAGATACTTAGAGCGATAGTCGTCCATTGCCTGTTGCCCCTGTCATTCGCCGGACGCCTTGGATGTCTCTTCCTCGGCAAACACGATCCTGATGTTGTCTATGGCGCGCCGCAGATGATCTTTCATCTCCAGTGATACCCGCTCCTTGTCGCGCTGTTTCAGCCCCTCGACGATCCGGCCATGGTCGATCATTGCCTTGTCGCGGGCGGCCCGATGCCTTGCGGACAGAAAACGGACGCGCCACAGGCGCGAGTGGTACTGCCTGTGGGTCTTGATCAGCGACGGGTTCTTGGTCGCCGCGACAATCGCTTCGTGAAACGACATGTCGATCTGGAAAAACTTGATCTGGTCGGGTTCCTGCACATTGGCGAGCATCATCTGGTGCTTGGCTTCGATCTCGTCGATTTCCTGCTGGGTTGCCTCCTCGCAGGCACACTCGCCCGCCAGTCCCTCCAGCGCGGACTGCACCAGCAGCAGGTGGCTCACCTCGACAAAGGACGGATTTGCCACAACCGGGCTCTTGGAAGGTGACATTTCAACCAGACCTTCGGCCTCGAGAACCAGCAGCCCTTCTCGCAAGGGAGTGCGGCTGACGCCCAGGGCGGCGGCGGTTTCACGCTCCGGAATGTTCTTCCCGGGAGTCAGGTGCCCAAGCAGGATCTGCTGACGAAGAACGTCTGCAATCCGCTCCCCCAGCCGCTGTCGGGGAAGAGACGGAAAACTGGTCGTGGTCTGTTGTTTCGGCGACACGGTCATTACTCGGCAAAAGTTTCGGATCTTCAGCTTCTACACCAAATCTCCCGGCTCGGCATTTGCACTTGGCATACCAGACAAATCTTATTTGGTATACCAAATATTGACATATTAGTTTGACCACTTTATCCATTTCCTGCGGCAAGCCGGTCAACGACTGCGAAAAGCAGCAATTGCCGCTGTTCCTCTGGAGGAACGTCGTGAAACAGGGAGGAAAGACATGAAAATCTTCAGCCTGGTGGCAGCCGCCACCTTGTCCGCAGGACTTGCAACGGCCGCATCGGCAGCCGAATTCAACCTGCGCATGCAGACCCACTACTCGGCCGAGGCCGTATCAGGCCAGTTGGCTCAGGAATTCATAGACAATATCGAACGCATGTCCGGCGGACGTGTCGAGATCGAGATGTTCTGGTCCTCTGCTGTTGTCGCCACGGTCGAAGGCTTCGACGCGGCCGCCACCGGTGTCCTGGACGGCGAGATGCATGGTGGTGCCTACCTGACCGGCAAGAACCCGGCCTTCCAGTTCGTGGGGGACCCGATGGGCGGTTACGACACGCCCTGGGAGCTCTACAGTTTCTACTATTTCGGCGGGGGCGAAGAAGCTGCCAACGCCCTCTACGAGGCGAACAACATGCACCTCGTGGGCTGGTGGACCGGCGGCCAGGAATCCATGTCGTCTTCCAAGCCGATCGCCGGCCCCGCAGATCTGAAGGACTGGAAGTTCCGCTCGCCTCCAGGTCTGGAGACCGAGATTTTCGCGGAACTCGGAGCATCGCCGATCGTCATCGACTTCACCGAAGTCTTCACGTCCCTGGAAACCGGCATCATCGACGGGGCGGATGCCTCCAGCCTGGCCAACAATGTCGGGCTGGGCCTCTATGACATCGTCGGTCATGCCACCTACCCGGGTTTCCATTCCATGCCGGTGGACCACGTCACCTTCAATCTCGACGTCTGGAACAGCTTCCCGGACGACATCAAGGCGATGTTCGAGACGGCCGCCCAGGCTCTTGCCCTCCAGACCGCGATGCGGATCAACATCGCCAACGAGGAAGCGGCCTCCATGCTGCGCGAAAAAGGCGTGACGCTCTACAACTGGTCCCCCGAAGACCGTGCGGAATTCCGTGCGGGCGCCCAGCGCGCCTGGGACGGCTGGGCGGAAAAGACACCGGAAGCCAAGGCTCTGGTCGAAGCGCACCGCAAGTTCCTGCGCCGGATCGGCAAGATCGATTAGGTTCCGCAATTTGCCCAAGTGAGACCCTGCGAGCCCTACGGGGCTCGTTTTGCTCTCCGTAACGTTCACTGCAAGGGGGCACCGTGGCTGCTCGAACGGATAGCGTGTGGCTGGGATCCGCCAGGAAACCGGTCAAGTTCATCATGTGGGCCAGCGCATGCGGAACCTGCATCCTGGCAATCTGGCTGGCCCTGGGAACGCTGTTTCTCGGTTCCGACACCAACATGAAACAGTTTCTCGCACCGGGGGACGCACCTGCCGTGCTCTGGACCCTGGTCCTGGCAGCCGTCGCCCTGTTGTCGGCGAGCATCTACATGTCGGACCGGCGTGGCGTGATCGAACCGGCCCCTTCCGGCTTCTTCGACATCGTCAGCCTTGTATGCGCGCGCCTGTCCATGCTGGCGACCGCCGGCATCGTCCTCGTCATGTTTTTAGAGGTCGTGTCCCGTTACGTGTTCGAAAAGCCGACACTGTGGGCGAACGAATTGTCCCTGTGGATCGCCGGGTTCGTCTTCCTCTTCTCCGGCCTCTACGCCATGCAGCAGCGCAGTCACATCCGCATTTTCATCATCTATGACCTGTTCCCCCGCTGGCTCCAGAAGCTGTCCGACATTCTGTCCGTGCTCCTGATCTGGGCCTTCACCCTCCTCCTGATCTGGGGCGGATACAACGAGGCAGTCGCCAAGTTCTTCCGTTGGGAAACCTTCGGCACCGCCTGGGACCCGCCGATTCCGGCCACCATCAAGCCCGCCATCCTGATCATCGTACTCCTGGTCGCCGTTCAGGCGCTTTCGAACCTTCTGGCCGACTGGAACAAGCAACCGGAAGTTCACCTGCCGGTGGACGATATCGACGCTCACGAGATCGAACTCATACGCAAGAACATCGGGGACTAGCAGGATGGACATCGGAACCATTTCTCTTCTCCTGCTGCTGGGCCTGTTTCTCCTGCTCGCCCTGGGCATGCCGCTGGGCTTCGCCTCGGCGACGCTCGCAGGTGCGGTTCTCCTGATGAAATTCGGGCCGGACCTGCTTTTCCGGGACTTCGGACGAGGACCGCTTGCCGTCCTCGGTCAGGCGATCTACCGGCAAATGACGAATTACGTCCTGATCTCGATACCGCTGTTCATCTTCATGGCCGCCCTTCTGGAACGCAGCGGCATCGCCAAGGACATGTACTCCTCGCTCAATGTCTGGCTGAGCCGGACCCGGGGCGGCATTGCCATCGTGACGTCGATCATGGCCGTGATCATGGCGGCCATGTCCGGCATCATCGGCGGCGAGGTCGTGCTTCTGGGCCTGATCGCACTGCCGCAGATGCTCCGCCTTGGCTACAACCAGAACCTCGCGATCGGCACGATATGCGCCAGCGGTTCGCTCGGCACCATGATCCCCCCGTCCATCGTGCTGATTTTCTACGGCCTGGTCACGGAAACCTCGATCAAGTCGCTGTTTACCGCGTCCTTTCTGCCGGGTTTCATGCTCGCGTCCTTCTTCCTGGTCTATATCGTTGTGCGAACGCGTTTGAACCCGGACCAGGCCCCACTCCCCGCCCCGAACCCCGACGATCCGCCTGGCTGGGAAAAGGCGAAGCTGTTTGCCGGTTTCCTGACGGTGATCATTGTTGCGACCACGGCCGTGCTTCTTGTCCGCACGCTGTTTTTCACGGCGACCGGTGCAAATGCCGTCAAGGAGGGCGTCGACCCGATACTCTGGGGCATGGTGTCGGATCTTCCGTATCAGGCCGGCGTCTTGGTGATCGGTTTCGCGTTGACGGTCTTCGGCTTCGGTCGGGAGACCATCCGCCGGGGATGGCAGATGGGCAAGGGGCTCGTTGCTCCCCTCGTCGTTATCGGCGTTGTTCTGGGATCGATCTATGGCGGCATCACCGGCATCACCGAAGCCGCGGCCATGGGCGTGATCGCGGTGTTCGTGATTTCGCTCCTGCGGGGAGAAATGAGCACCGACGTTCTGGTCGATTCCCTGATGCGCACCATGAAGTCCACCGGAACGATCATCTGGGTGACCATCGGCGCGGCAGCCCTGGCGTCCGCATACACGCTTGTCGGCGGACCGACCTATGTGGCCAATCTGATCGTGGGAGCCGAGCTGCCGACAATGGGCATCATCCTCGTGATGATGCTTGTGTTCCTGATCATGGGCATGTTCATGGACTGGGTCGGCATCGTTCTGCTGATCATGCCCGTTTTCCTGCCGATCGTCATGGCATTGCCGGCCGATGAACTCGGTTTCTTCGGCCAGGTGGACCCAAGGCATGTCGCAATCTGGTTCGGTGTTGTCTTCACCATGAACATGCAGGTCAGCTTTCTGTCGCCCCCCTTCGGCCCCGCCGCCTTCTACCTGAAGTCGGTCGCTCCTGCCCACATTTCGCTGACCGACATTTTCAAGGGGTTTCTGCCCTTCATCGGCATTCAACTGCTGGCTCTGCTGGTGCTGTTGTCCTGGCCCAATCTTGTTTCGGTCTTCCTGTGATGGGCCGTTGCCGATTTCAGGGTTCCATGCGGATTGACTGAAAAAAGGCCCGGCACCTGAGGTGCCGGGCCCGTTTTCCGATGATCCCGGGAACCGGTCAGAACTTGTAACCGAGACCCATGCGAATCTGGGAATTGTTGAACTCGGAGCTGACCCCGGTTCCGTTCAGGTTGAAGTCCTGGCTGCCGAAATCCTGGTAGACATATTCCAGGCGGGCGCTGAGATTGTCGGTGATCGCCGCTTCGCCGCCGGCACCCGCGGTCCAGCCGAGCGCGGTCTTGCTGTCACTATCGCCATTCCCGGAAAGCTCCAGATCGGCCAGCGCCAGACCACCGGCACCATAGACCAGATAACGGTCGAAGCTGTAGCCGACGCGTGCGCGGATATTGGAATTCCAGTCAGACTTGGATTCCACGTTGATGCCGCCATTGGTGCGTGATTCCTGCAGGTCCGTGAGGCTGAAATCGGCTTCCGCGCCGACAACAACATTCGGCGTCACCTGGAAATTGTAGCCCGTGTAAAGGCCGCCACCAAAACCATTGGCACTGGTGCTCAGGCTGGTGCCACCCGACTGATTGTCGAAATGACCGAAATTCCAGCCGAGATTGCCACCGACATAGATGCCGGTCCAGTCAATGCTCTGCTGCGGAGCCGGAACCGCCTCATAGGCCGGTGCCGGAGACTGCGGCAGATCCGCTGCGAGCACCGGCGCGGTTGCGGCCGATGCGGCGGTCAGTGCCATGCCAGCAAGTGCAAGACGTTTCATGAGAGATACTCCAGATCCACATTACTCATTCTGAATTGACCGGTTTCCACGCCGGCCAGTTGCGAGTCGGACGAGCTAGGCCGCGTCCTCACTCTCCCCCTGTCAGGAGATATGGAGAGCGTTTGTGGCGGATCGGAATTGAGACTTGGGAGATTTGGTGACCAATGACGGCAACATTCTGGCAGGTTGAATAGCCCGTTAAGGCCATTGCAATTTGCATTCGGCGTCGCCATCTGGCGCTAGGAAAGATCCTTGTCACCGGCTTTCCCCGAACCAATCTATTGCGTATAAGGCGCCCAACAGGAGTTGGGGCACCAGCCATACGCCGTGCACACCGACCACATCAGACCGGAACCGGAACTCATAAATGCTGTTTGACTACATAAGCCTCGCAGGCGGACTTGTTGTGCTGATTATTGCCGGCGATGTCCTTGTCAGAGGTTCGGTCGGAGTCGCGCAGCGTCTTGGAATTCCCAATCTTGTCATCGGCTTGACCATTGTAGCTTTCGGCACTTCAGCCCCGGAACTGGTTATCTCCCTGAAGGCGGCCCTCGAGGGTGCCGGCGGAATCGCCATCGGCAATGTCGTCGGATCGAACATCGCCAATGTTCTGCTGGTCCTGGGCATGCCCGCCCTGATCGCGGCAACGCCCTGCGGTGAAGCAGGCGCAACACGCAACGCGCTCTACATGGTGGCCGTGACCTTTGTCTTTATCGGCCTGTGTTTTTTCACCCCGATCGGCTTGCCGGCCGGCCTTGTCCTTCTGGTTCTGCTCGGCATATTCTTGGGGGCCTCGACAATGGTTGCCCAGAAGCACCGCAAGGAGCAGAAAGCCATTGCCGCGGCGGCCGCAGGCGCGGATGTCGCCGCGATCAGCTGCGACAGTGATGGAGACGACGGCCTGGACGAAGTCGAGGACGTTCCCGATTCCATCTGGATCGCTCTGGTCTATATCGGTCTGGGACTTGTCGGACTGCCGCTCGGCGCGCATTTCACGATCTCCGGCGCAACCTCCATCGCCACGGCCTGGGGTGTCAGCGAAGCCGTCATCGGTCTGACGGTCATCGCCCTCGGCACGTCTCTTCCCGAACTGGCCACCACCGTGATGGCGGCAATCCGCCAGCACGGTGCGGTCGCCATCGGCAACGTCATCGGCTCGAACATCTTCAACCTGCTCGCCATTATCGGGATCACGGCTGTCGTCGTCCCGATCGATGTGCCCCAGGAGGTGCTGAAGCTGGACATCTGGGTCATGCTGGCCTGCGCACTCCTGCTGACGGCGCTGGCCGGTTTCCGCGTCTGTCTCGGCCGTATCTCCGGTTTTGCCATGACCGCCGCCTATGCGCTTTACATCGCCACCGTCTACATGCTCGGCCATACCGCCTGAATCGGATCCGGGCAGCCGGCGGCAACCTGCCCCTTTCCTGAAAGCCGATTGGCGCTTAAATAGCTGGCATGCAGGACACCGCTGATTCCCGACATGAAGATGCCCCGAAGGACGGGGAAGACCCCCGTGCCGTGCGCAAGGGCGTCGATGTCATCGCCGACGAGGTCAAGCGCCTGCCCAACGGGCCGGGCGTCTACCGCATGCTCGACGAGAACGGTGAGGTCCTCTATGTCGGCAAGGCCCGCAGCCTCAAGAAGCGGGTGACCAGCTACACCAGGCTTCAGGGCCAGTCGAACCGGATCATCCGCATGATCCTGGCAACGGCGGCAATGGAATTCGTCGTCACCCAGACCGAACCCGAAGCCCTGCTGCTGGAAGCCAACCTGATCAAGCGCCTGCGCCCGCGCTTCAATGTGCTGTTGCGCGACGACAAGTCGTTTCCCTATATCCTGGTCACCGGCGACCATGCCTCCCCGGCCATCGTCAAGCACCGCGGTGCCCGCAAGCGCAAGGGCGCCTATTTCGGACCCTTCGCCTCGGCCGGCGCGGTGGACCGGACGATCAACGCCCTGCAAAAAGCCTTCCTCATCCGGACCTGTTCGGACAGCTATTACGAGAACCGCACACGGCCCTGCCTTCAATACCAGATCAAGCGCTGCGCCGGCCCTTGCACCGGCGAGATCGATCCGGAGGATTATGCCGGGCTCGTCTCCGAGGCCAAGGCGTTCCTGTCCGGCCGCAGCCAGCTGATCAAGAAGCAGCTCGCCGAACAGATGGAAACGGCCTCGGCCGATCTGGAATTCGAACGCGCCGCCATCTATCGTGACCGCCTGTCCGCCCTGTCGCACATCCAGGCCCATCAGGGCATCAATCCGCAGTCGGTCGAGGAGGCCGATGTCTTTGCAATCCACCAGGAGGGCGGCCAGACCTGTGTCCAGGTGTTCTTTTTCCGGACCGGGCAGAACTGGGGCAACCGGGCCTATTTTCCCAAGGCGGACAAATCGCTTGAGGAAGCCGACATTCTGGAAAGCTTCCTGGCCCAGTTCTACGACGACAAACCTTCGCCAAGGCAGATCCTGCTGTCCCACGAACTCGCGGAGCAGGACCTGCTCGCCGAGGCCCTGAGCGAACGGGCCGGCCGCAAGGTGGAGGTCTCGAGGCCCAAACGCGGCGAGAAGAAGGAACTGGTGGACCACGCGCTCACGAACGCACGCGAAGCACTTGGCCGCCGGCTCGCGGAGACCTCCAGTCAGGCCCGCCTTCTCAAGGGCGTTGCCGAGGCCTTCGACCTTGCCGCGCCGCCGCGCCGGATCGAGGTCTATGACAACTCCCACATCATGGGCACCAACGCGGTCGGCGGCATGATCGTTGCCGGAATTGAAGGCTTCACCAAGGGCCAGTACCGCAAGTTCAACATCAAGTCCGAGGACCTCGTCCCGGGCGACGATTACGGCATGATGCGCGAAGTGCTGACGCGGCGCTTCTCACGGCTCTTGAAGGAACACGCCCGCTCCCCGGAGCCCGCCTCTGGCGGGGAAGCCGGAGACCCGGACGCCGACGACACAGACGGCACTGGGGCAGACGTGGCAGCCGCCACGGACATGCCGGCATGGCCCGACCTTGTCCTGATCGACGGCGGCCAGGGGCAGTTGACCGCCGCACGAGAAACGCTCGAGGAACTCGGCATCACCGACGTGCCCCTGGTGGGCATCGCCAAGGGGCCGGACCGGGATGCGGGCCGCGAGAAATTCTTCATTCCCGGCCGGCAATCCTTCATGCTGCCGGAGCGCGATCCGGTCCTCTATTTTGTCCAGAGACTGCGCGACGAGGCCCACCGTTTCGCCATCGGCAGCCACCGGGCCCGGCGCAAGAAGGACATCGTCCGCAACCCGCTGGACGAAATCGCCGGCATCGGTCCGACCCGCAAGAAGGCCCTGCTCAACCATTTCGGCACCGCCAAGGCCGTATCGAAGGCAGGCGTCGACGATCTGGCCGCCGTTCCCGGCATTTCCGAGGCCATTGCCAAACTGGTCTACGACCATTTCCACGAGTGATCTTGTCTCACACCGGAGCCGACATGTTTCCAAGTTCACTGGGTGAAGCGCTGAAATGCATCGAGACCGGCGATTTCGGCATGGCGCTCGATATCCTTACGGACCTGAAGGCGGCCAACCCGAAGGACCCGCAGGTCAATTACTGGCTCGGCATGGTGTTTCTGTCGATGGGCCAGCCTGGAACGGCGATCGACCATCTTCAGGCCGCCGCCAAGGTGGCCAAGAAGGAAGCGCAAGTTTTCGCGACCCTTGCCGATGCCTGCATTGCCGCCTCCCGCCCGGAAGAGGCCCTGCCGCATGCCCGCAAGGCCACAGCGCTCGACCCCAAATCCGAATTCGCACATCGCATCCTCGGTGATGCCTACGCCCGGTCGCGCCGGCCGGTCATGGCCGAACATGCCTATGAAAACGCCCTCAGGCTCAATCCCGCCTCCGCGGGATGCCATCTTGCCCTGTCCCGCTTGAAAATTTCTGTCGGGGACATGGCAGAAGCCGGGCGGCACTTCCGCAAGGCGTTCGAACTCGCCCCGGACGATCCGTCGGTCCTGATCAGTGCGCGGGATATCCCGGAAGAGGACCTCAAGAAGAAGGCCCTGGAGCGCATTGACGCCCTGCTGGGCGACCCGAACACACCGATCCCGCGAACGGACCGCGCCCAGCTTGCCTTCACGGCCGGAAAGATCTGCGATGACGCGGGCGACTACCCGAGGGCCTTCCATTTTCTGGACACCCACCGCTCGAATCTCTACGGCCCCTATGACGCCGCTCGTGAGGAGGCCTTCTTCAACAGGTTTCAGGACGTCTTCACGCCGGATTTCTTTGCAAGCCGCAAGGATTTCGCCCTGTCGAGCGACCGCCCGGTCTTTGTCTTCGGCATGCCCCGCTCGGGCACGAGCCTCGTGGAATCCATCCTCTCCGCCCATCCGAAGACGGCCGGCGCCGGCGAACTGTCCTTCTTCGAGAACCAGGTGACGGCCCTGTGCGGCCCCGAAAGGGACGAAGCCTTTTTCACGGCCGCCTTGAACCTCGGGAAAAAGGATGCCCACAAGATCGGCCGCAAATATCTCGCCGTTCTGGAAACCTATGGCAGGAAAAACGCGCGCGTCGTCGACAAGCTGCCGCAGAATTTCGAACATCTCTGGCTGCTCGCCCTGCTGTTTCCGAAAGCCGCCTTCATCCATGCCAGCCGCAACCCGGCAGACACCTGCGTCTCGATCTACATGACGCCGCTTTCCGAACGGCACACCTACAACCGGTCGCAGGAATCGCTGGCCCATTATTATGGTCTTTACCGCAATCTGATGGCCCACTGGCAGACCGCCTTGCCGGTCGACATAAGGCACCAGTCCTACGAGGCACTCGTGCATGATCCGGACACGGAGCGGCGCGCGCTGGTCGAACATGCCGGACTTCCCTGGGACGACGCCTGCAGCCGGCACGAACGCAACGAAGCCCAGGTGTTCACCTTCAGCATGACCCAGGTCCGCCAGCCGATCTATACCGGCGCTGTCAACCGGTTTGAAAAATACAGGGACCACATTCAGCCGCTTCTGGACGGACTTGCGCAAAGCTGACGGGGCTGCCCGGTTTGCATTGTAGGTCCGGCTTGCTAAAAATCTAACCTGTCCCTACGTCATCCACGCTTTGCATGGACGGCGCAACAGGTCGGAGCAAGTTGTGCAACCAAGCCCACTCGACCAGGCCTTCTCCATGATCGCCGCCGGAAAGCTCAACGAAGCCCATATTCAGCCTCTGCTGACCGCCCTTGGGGACAAGACTGCCTGACCTTCGGCCTAAGACTGACACAGAGCTGCCTGTGCATGCTATGCACTGTGACTTCTTGACGTTTCGAGGGACCCGAAAGGCCGGACATGCTGTTCAGGACAAAACCAAGACCACGCTCCCTGTTCGGGTCGCTCCTTTCCTTGATGGGCTGGTGTGGCAGTCTCGGCGCGATCGGTGTCTCGGCAATGGGCCTTTCCGCGTTTCTCGCGCCGGATTACTGGCTGGCCGACAACATGAGCTTTTTCCTGCGGCAGTTTCTGGCCGCAGGCCTCGCCGGTTGTCTGGGCGGCGCGCTCGGGTTTCTTGTCCATCACCGGCTTCGGCTGGTCTATCGTCTTGTCTGGGGTCTTGCGGTCATTGCCCTGATCGCGCTTGCCGGGCTGACCGGTGCACGCACGATGGCCAACACCAAGCCGCTCGGGCCGCTTGCAGCGGGTGACCGGCCCCTCAAGATCATCTCGATCAATCTCGAGCACCTGTTTCTGGGCGACAAGGTTCTGCAGGCTTTTCTCGAAAAGGAAAAACCAGACGTCGTCGTCCTGCAGGAGGTGCTGTGGTGGCTGCAGGAACGGCGCTGGCAGCGCCTCGGCCTGCCCGTCGGCGGCGCTGGAAAAAACGGCTTCCCGGAATACCTCAAAGTCGGAGACCTCGGTGGCCTTGCGATCTATTCGCGCTTTCCGATCCTGAGTTCGGAAGAACGTGTCATCCAGGGCGAGCTCCCCCCTGGCGCCAATGTCTACTACGACGCCGACAGGGAGCTGCTGTCCCTGACGCTCGACACCGGCAAGGCACCGTTTCATCTCCTGGTGATCCATCCGGACAGTCCGCGCACGGAAGCCCGCTGGCAGAACAAGCGACGCTATTTCGACGAGGTCGACGGCATCCTCGACACGCTGAAAGCGGAAAACGGTGCCAACATGCTGGCGATCGGCGACTGGAACAGCGCTCCCTGGTCGGCCCGGTTCCAGGAAACGCTGGAGAGAAACGGCCTCAAGACCGCTTATCCGGACGGCTGGCCACAAACCACCCGTTTCTTCTACGACTACCGCCTGCACTGGATTTTGGGGGCGCCTGTCGACCAGTTCGCCGTCTCGAAGGACCTGCAGGTGGTCGATGTGTCCCTCGGCCCGGACATCGGTTCCGACCACTTGCCGCTCATCGTCGAGGTCGGTCAGACAAAATCACCCGAAAATTGAATGATTGCCTGTGACTTCAACCGGAAAGTGTTTGAGCCCTCCCCCCGATTTTTGAAGACTGCAGGAACTTCAACGACCGATTCCCGCGACGATCCGCATGGCCAAGCTCTATTTCAACTATTCCTCGATGAACGCCGGCAAGTCGACCGTGCTGCTGCAGGCCGCCTATAACTACAAGGAGCGCGGCATGACCACGCTGCTCCTGATCGCCTCCTTTGACGACCGGGCGGGAAAGGGCAGGATCGCCTCCAGGATCGGACTGGCGGCCGACGCGGACGTGTTCTCGTCCGAGGACAATGTCTACGACCATATCGTGCGGGCCCGGGAAGCCGGCAAGATCGACGCGGTCCTGGTGGACGAGGCCCAGTTCCTGACCGAGACCCAGGTCTGGCAACTGGCGAAGGTTGCCGACGAGCTGCGCATTCCCGTGATGTGCTTCGGCTTGCGCACCGACTTCCAGGGCAAGCTCTTTCCCGGCAGCGCCGCCCTGCTGGCACTGGCCGACAACCTGAAGGAAATCAAGACGATCTGCTGGTGCGGACGCAAGGCCACCATGGTCGCCCGTCTCGACGCCGAGGGGCGGATCGTCGAGGAAGGCGATCAGGTCGTCATCGGCGGCAACGAAACCTATGTTTCCCTGTGCCGCAACCACTGGAGCCGGCGCGCGCTGGGCTAGGTTCGGCAAAAACGAAGCAAGCACTCGTTCACCTGAAGGCGGCGGCAGTTTCGGGGAGCCAGAGCGCAATCTGCGGCACCAGGAACACCAGGGCGACCAGGATCAACTGGGCGATGACGAAAGGCAGAACGCCCAAGTATATCGAACCGAGGCTGACCCGCGGCGCCATCCCTTTGATCACGAAGACATTCATTCCGATCGGCGGCGTGATCAAGCCGAGTTCCGCCACCATGACCACGATGATGCCGAACCAGACGCCATCAAAGCCCAGCCCGGTTACTATCGGAAAAAAAATCGGCACGGTGAGCAGGATCATCGCCAGCGCGTCGAGAAAGCAGCCGAGCACCAGATACATCAAGAGGATGATGGCCATGATCGCCATGGCGTGCATGTCCAGCCCCGACACGAAACTGCCCAATGCGCCGGCAAGGCCGGAAAAAATCGTCAGGTTGTTCAGCGTGATCGCACCGATCAGCACGGTGAAGATCATGGCGCTGGTCTGAACTGTTTCCAGCAGCGATCCGATGATCGTGGACCGGGTGAGCCGCCCACGCAATGCAGCGATGCCAAAAGCGCCCACGGCACCGATACCGGCCGCCTCTGTCGGCGTGAAAACGCCGAGATATATGCCGCCGATCACGATGACAAACAGCAGGACGATCGCCCAGGTGCGGCCCAAAGTCGCGAACTTTTCGCTCCACGAGGTCTTTTCCCCGGCGGGGCCGAGGTCCGGCCGCAGGTGAGTAATCAGCGCGATCACGAGCATGAAACCGAGAACGGTCAGGAGACCGGGCAGCACTCCTGCGATGAACAAATCTCCGATGGAGGTTTCGGTCAGGATGCCGTACAGCACGAGGATCACCGATGGCGGGATCAGGATACCGATCACTCCGCCCGACGCGACGGCGCCGGTGGCCAGGCTATCGGAATATTTATGGCGCTCCATCTCGGGCAAGGCTACGCGCGACATGGTGGCCGCCGTGGCCAGAGACGAGCCGCAGATTGCCGCGAAGGCTCCACAGGCCCCGACGGTCGCGATGGCCAGCCCGCCGCGAAACCGGCCGAGCCAGGCGTTGAAAACGCCATAAAGCTCACGGCTCAGCCCTGAACGCGCGGCCACCGCGCCCATCAGCACAAAGAGTGGCACGATCGAGAGTTCGTAGGTTACAACTGTGGAATAGACCGTGGTCGCAAACAGCGAAACCGCGGCATTTGTGCCGATGAGCGCGGCGGTGCCGCCAAGACCTGCCAGCGCCATCGCGATGCCGATGGGGATCGTCAGGATGAGCATCAGGCCAAGGGCACAGAACGACAGGATGCCGATGGTAATGGGGTCCACGGATCAGCCTTCCTCTTGCCCGGCCGGTGCCCGGAAGAAGTGCACGGCGGCCGCGAGCGCCGCGACGGTGGCGCCGGCGCTCATAAGATAGACAACTGGATAGACTGGCAGGCCCAGGATCTGGGTATAAAGCCCGTCACGCAGGCTCTGCCCGGCCTTGTCCAAGGTCTTCCACGCGATCAGAGCGAAGAAGACGATCGATGTCAGGTCGGCCAGCAGATCCAGCACCTTGCGCAGGCGCGGGGAGACGACCTGGGTCAAGAGGTCGACCCGGATATGCCCGCGGTTATAAGTCGTCAGCGCGAGGCCAAAAGCAATCGACAACCCCATCAGAAGTTCGATCGTCTCGACCGCGAAGGTCAACGGTGAATTGAAGACGTAGCGGCCGATCACGTCGATGACCATCAGCAGGGTCACCCCGACCAGGGCGGCACCCGAGGTGAACGCGAGCCAGTAGCACAAGCGTTTGATATATCTATGCATTACATCGCCCTCGCTTGCCGAACCGCATGCAAAACGGGCGGCGTTGCACGCTGCCCGTTCCGATCAGTCTGACATCAGCTTTTGTATTTCTCGATCGTGGCCTTGAGATCGGTCAGCAGCGCGGCGCCGTCATAGCCCCGCTCATTCGCCAGCTTGACCCAGTCGTCCTCGACGAAGGCCACCTTTTCCGCCCATCTCGCCAGTTCCGCGCCCTCCAGGGCCGAAATCGTGGCGCCATTGTCGATGGCGGCCTGTTTACCGATCGCATCGGCCTCGTCTCCCCAGCTTTTGCCGAGAATCTGCGCCCCCTTAACACCCCCGATCTCGCTCAGCACCTGCTTGTGCTCATCGGGCAGGGCATCCCACTTGGCGCGGTTCATGATTACCGCAAAGAATGTCGTGTAGAGCCCGCCGGGGATCTCGAGGTGATTGTTTACCAGTTCATAAAGCCGGAAGCCCTTGACCGCTTCCCAGGGGAACAGGGCAGCGTCGGCAACGCCCTTCTGCAAGGCCTCATAGGCCTGGCTGGCCGGCATGGCGACAGGCGCCGCTCCTAGCGCTTCGGCGATCCGAACGCCGCCGCCGCCGACACGAACCTTGACGTTCTGCAGGTCTTCGAGAGTGTGGATCGGCTCCTTGGAATGCAGCACACCCGGTCCATGCACGAAGATTGTCAGGACCTTGACGTCCTTGAACTCGGCATCAAACCCGATATTGCGCTCGTACCAATCGAAGGCCGCCATCGAGCCGACTTCGGCGTTGGGAGACAGGAACGGCATCTCGATGCCGCGGGCAACCTCGAACGGGCCGGGCGTATAGGCCGCAACATGATAGGCGAGGTCGGCTGCACCGTCGCGGACGATGTTATATTGCTCCGGCGGCGGCGCGATCGGTGCCGGGTCGATGGCAATCTTCAAACTGCCGTCCGATGCCTTGTCAATCGCGTCAATCCAGCGCGGAAACGCCACCGAGGTCAGATGGTGCGTTGGCGGCAGCCAGGTCCCCATGCGCAGGTTGGAGTTCGCCGCCAGCGCCGCCATCGGCTTGAAGCCGACAACCGATATGCCCGCGGCCGACGCCGCCTTTAAAAATGATCTGCGTTTCAAGTTCCTTCCTCCCTTTTTTGTTTTGGCAAACGAAAGCGCCCTTTGCACGCAAGGCGATAAACATCTCCGTTCACTTCCCTGGGCAACAGCGCGCCGGGTTTGTATTCCGGCTCGTTGCCCCTGAGCATTGCACTTCCATGAAAACGCCCGACATTTACCTATCCGGCGGTCCAGGCGACCGGCATCGTCAACGGTCCACGGAACGCCCAGCCTCCGAAGGTCGTTTCACCGGCAAGGCGAAGATCCTTCAGCCGCGCAAAGATCATCGGCAGCGCAATATCGCCGATCAGGCACCGCGACGCCCACGCCCCGGCGCAGTAATGCGGACCGGCGCCGAAAGCGATTGAGCCGGTCGCATCTCGGGTGATGTCGAACACGTCCGGCCGGGTGAAGACGCTTTCGTCGCGGTTGCCTGCCCCAAACATCAGAAAAACGCGGTCGCCGGGCTCCAGCGCGACGCCGTGCAATTCGTGGTGTTGTGCCACTCTGCGGGGAGACATGCCCACCGGCGAAATCCAGCGGGCATATTCTTCGAAGGCATCCCGCCAGGTCACGTCACCATCGACTACCATCCGCAACTGCTCCGGATGGGTCAAAAGCGCCCAGGTCAGGCCCGAGATAACGTCGCGCGGTTCGTTCTGCCCACCCGAGATCGCGAGTTTCACGTTCGCCCGATACTGCTTTTCGCTCAGACCTGCCTGAAGATGGACCGACAAGAGGGAATGGTCCGGGTTTTCGGTCAACACCGGCACCATCTCGTCGATATATCGGTCGATCGCCGCCGTGCAATCGTTACAACGCGCCTCGACGTCGGGGTTGCCGGCGTAGTTGGCGCATCCGTCCATCATGCCCTGGCTGACACGATCCATCTCGCGCCACGGGATTTGCGTCAGTCCGGTGATCACCTTCAGCGCCTCGGCCGAAATGCGCATGGCGATATCACGAACCATGTCGGCTTCGCCTTTCGGCGCGATATCCTCGAGGATCACTGTGGTCAGCTCCTCGAACATGCCCCGCCAGACCGTCTTGACCGTCTTCGGCGATACGGTTGGAAAGATCGCCTTGCGCTCGGCCATATGGTCGGCGCCGTCCTTGCGCATCATGTTCTGACCCATGAGCTTGGTCATTAGGCCGTCGGGCTGGTCGGACGAGAAGATTTCGATCTTCTTTTCGTTTTCGAAAATATCGTTCCGCCGCGTCATCAGGATCGCCCCCAACTGCGGCACGAACACCGCTGGACTTTTGACGCGCATGCGTTTCAGGTCCGGATAGGGATCATGCCAGAACGCTTCCGGATCAATGTTGTAGACGGGTGCATTGGACATCGGTGCATGCATTCCTGCTCAATTGTTGACATGACAACACGGCACGAGTTGACTTGTCAACGCACGGTCTGTGCAGTATCCGTTGGCATCTCCAGAAAGGTGGCTGATTCATTGTCTGACTCTCCGGAATTGCCCGATGAAATGTTCCTTGTGGACCTCGACGAGACGGAGGCGCCAAGCCATGGAACGACACTCAGTTTTTCCCGCGCGACGACCGTTCTGCTCACCTTCGCCGCAAACCGTTTCACCCGCAAAGCGGCGCAGCATTACCGGAAACAATTCGGCATCGGCGTCATGGACTGGCGCATGTTGGTGATGCTGACCCGCGCGCCCGGTTGCAACGTGGCCCATGCCAGCAAGACAATGGGTATAGACAAGGCGGCCGTGAGCCGAAGCCTGGCACGGCTCGAGAATTCCGGACTGGCTGCCTCCACCGTCAACACGCCCGACGAACGCCGGCGCGACTGGCGCCTCACCAAACGCGGCCACGATCTTCATGACCGCATTCTCAAAGCCTCGCTCAAACAGCAGAAAGCGCTGCTGGAAGGGTTCACGCCCCTGGAGGTCGAGCAGTTCAATGGCTTTCTCAGGTGCTGCCTGAAAAACCTCGATAGCGCGTCTTGATTGACGCCGCCGGTCGGGCAGGCCGCGATGCCAGGCGGCAGGCGACCCGGCTGCCGGTCAACCGGAAGAAGCTGTGTCCGGTGCCGAGCTTCGAAGGCGCGCCCGGCTGGGAGGAGCCGGAGGTTGGGCAGATGTCCGGGTCCGTGGCCAGGCAGCGGGAAAAGGAACACCGCCGGTTCGCTGCTTGGACGGGGACAAGGTGCGCCACAATACATCCGATGCTACCCTCCCGCGTCCCGGGACGTGCGGCCGCCAACGTCCCCGGGCATCCCGAACCGGAGCAGTCCGGCGTGCTCTGAACAGGAGGGAAGAGTTCATGATCCCCGATGTCGTTCGTCCGATTGCCGTTCTTGTCTTGATTTGCGGTCTTGCCGGCAATGTTCTTGCCGGGCCGGCGGAAGATGCGCAAGCCGCCTATGACCGCGGAGACTACGGCGCTGCCGCGGAGTTGTGGAACACCCTCGCCGCGGACGGTGATGCCGAAGCCCAGGTCAAACTCGGCAGGCTCTATTTCGAGGGCAAAGGCGTTCCCAGGGATTTCGGCAAGGTTGCCGAGCTGCTCCGGATGGCAGCCGGTCAGGACGACGTTTCCGCCCTGACGGGGCTTGGCTATCTCTACCAGAAGGGTCTCGGCGTTCCTCAAGACCTCGACAAGGCGCTTGAGCTGACGCGGCAGGCAGCGGACCGGGGAGATGCCAAGGCCCGGCACAATCTCGGAATGATCTACCTGGAAGGTGCCGGCGTCCCGCGCGACGCGGCGCAGGCGGCGGAATGGTTCCGGATGGCCGCCGAGCAGGGCAACGCCACTTCGCAGCGCAATCTCGGCGTACTCTATCTGGAGGGTGACGGCGTATCCCAGGACAATGCCGAAGCCGCCAGGTGGATGCGCATGGCGGCGGATCAAGGCCACCCGCGCGCACTCTATCTCATGGGGCTGTTCCACGAAAAAGGGATCGGCGTCAACCAAGATGCCGCCAGTGCCGCCAATTGGTACCGCAAGGCCGCCGACGCAGGCGATAACCAGGCCCAGAACAATCTGGGGCTCCTCCATGTCAACGGGTCCGGCGTTGCTCAGGACTTTGCGATGGCCGCGGAGCTTTTTTCCAAGGCGGCGGAACAGGGGAACCTGCATGCCCTGAACAACCTCGCGACGCTCTATCGCAACGGCACAGGTGTTCCACAGGACAAGGTCCGGGCCATCGAACTCTACCGCAAGGCGGCCGAACAAGGCGACGCAACGGCCGGGCGCAACCTGAAAAACCTCATCGGCGAAGGCGACGACCCGCAGGCGGCGGACTGAGCCTCCCTCACGCCTGCTCCGGTTGTCCCCGCCAGTCATTGCCCCATATTCCCGACGATCGTGCCGCCCGCGCGGCGTTGGTGCCGTTGCGGAGCGGAAACTTTCAATCGTTGAGGGGACATCCATGCATCTGAAAACTGTACTTGCGACCTCGATGCTGTTCGCGACACCCGCTCTCGCCGGGGACGTCGCCTACGAGGTCGATGGCGAACAGTTCACCGGCTACTTCGCCGAGGCAAGCGATCCGAAGGGCCTCGTCCTGATCGTTCATGACTGGGACGGCATGACCGACTACGAACGCAAGCGCGCGGACATGCTCGCCGAGATGGGATACAACGCCTTCGCTCTCGACATGTTCGGAAACGACACGCCGACCGAGACGGTGGATCACCGGCGGGCCGCGACCGGCGCGCTCTACCAGGACCGCGAGCGCATGCGCGCGCTCTTGCAGGCCGGCATTGCCCAGGCCACGGAACAATCCGGAGACGGGCAGATGGTCGTGATGGGCTACTGCTTCGGCGGCGCGGTAACGCTGGAAATGGCCCGCAGCGACATGGCCGGTCAGGCCAACGGCTATGCCACGTTCCATGGCGGGCTCTCGACACCGGAAGGCCAGTCCTGGGATGGCGATGAACCGCCCCTGCTGGTGCTCCATGGCGGTGCGGACACGTCCATCACGATGGAAGACGTCGCTTCGCTCGCGAACGAGCTTGAGGCAGCGGGCAACACCTATTCGATCGAAGTCTATTCCAAGGCGCCCCACGCCTTCACCGTGTTCGGTTCGAACCGGTACCAGGAGCGTGCGGATACCGCCAGCTGGGATGCCTTTTCCGATTTTCTGGCCGAACGCTTCCCCGGCTGAATCGCATTTTCAATGAAGAAGCCCCGCGGTCGAACGCATCGCGGGGCTTTTCCGTCTGCCCCCTGTGCCTTTGTCACTTCTTTCTTCTGACGCCATCCCCCTTGATGCCCCCCGCCTGCGCTCGTAAAAGGAACAGGAGAAACGGATAGAGGCACCAGATGCTCGGCAAGATTTTCAAATCGCTGTTTTCATCCTCCGGAGACGGTACGAAAAGCGCCTCGAAGGCCGCCCCGATCGATTACAACGGCTTTCAGATCGTCGCGGAACCCCAGCAGAACAACGGCCAGTGGCAGGTGTCCGGCCGGATCGAGAAGCAGGACGGCGAGACGAAAAAGGTGCATACCTTCATTCGCGCGGATACGCTGCCGGAAGAAAGCGCGGCAGCCACCGAGATGATCCGCAAGGCCAAAATGATGATTGACCAGATGGGCGATAGCCTATTCGATTGACACGACCCGCGGAAATGCCTCTCCGTGCGCGTCACGACCTTCAGACGCACGGGGATTTCAGGATTTCCCTGCCCGAGGGCTCGCGCGAAAGACACCAGGCTGTTCCGCCTCTGCCTGCAATCCGAAAGCCGACATGAAACGCAATATTGTTCTGAGCCTGCCCAATCTTCTGACCTATGGGCGTATTCTGGCGGTTCCGGCTGTCGCCTTCTGCTTTTACTTTGAGGGCACCACGCCCCGGTGGATCGCGCTCGGACTGTTCGTCGTCGCCGCGATCACGGATTTTTTCGACGGTTATCTGGCCCGCGCCTGGCAGCAGCAATCCGCACTCGGACGCATGCTCGACCCGATCGCCGACAAGCTGCTCGTCTCGGTGAGCCTGCTGATGCTGGCCGGTGACGGCACCATCGGCGGCTGGTCGATGATCGCGGCGATCATCATCCTGTGCCGCGAGATCCTGGTGTCCGGCCTGCGCGAATTCCTGGCCGAGTTGCAGGTCTCCGTACCGGTCACCCAGCTCGCCAAGTGGAAGACCACCGTGCAGCTGGTCGCCATCGCCTTCCTGCTGGCCGGGCCGGCGGGCGACACGGTGTTCGCCTACACAACGGATATCGGCCTGGTCGCGCTTTGGCTCGCCGCCATCCTGACCCTATATACGGGCTATGACTATTTCCGCGCCGGCATCGGCCACCTGATCACCGAATAGGCCGGCTGTCCGCCGTTGAAACCCCACCACCGGGAGGTCTGATGAACATCCGCTATTTTGCCTGGGTCCGCGAACGGGTCGGTGTCGAGGAAGAGACGATCGAGGTGCCGGCTTCCGTCGCCACCGTCGCAGACCTGATCGCCCATCTGAAATCCCTCGACGACAATCATGCGGCCGCCTTCGAGGAAGAAGACGCCATCCGTGTCGCGCTGGACCAGATGCATGTGGAACCCGACGAAGTGCTGGGCAATGCCCGGGAAGTTGCCTTCTTCCCGCCGATGACAGGCGGCTGACCCATGCCTGTTGCCCCCCATGTTCGCGTCCAGGCGGAGGACTTCAATGCCGAGGCCGAGGCCAGGCGCCTGACCGAAGGGCGCAAGGATGTCGGTGCCCTGGTCAGCTTCACGGGCCTGTGCCGGGACGAGGCCGGAACGCTCGAGGCACTGGAACTGGAACATTATCCGGGCATGGCCGAGGCCGAACTCACCCGGATCGCGGAACAGGCCGCGGACCGCTGGCCCTTGACCGGGCTGACGGTTATCCACCGTTTCGGCAAGATCCGTCCGGGAGAGGACATCGTGCTTGTCGTCGCCGCCTCGGCGCACCGCAGGGCGGCATTCGAGGCTGCCGATTTCCTGATGGACTACCTGAAAACCCGGGCTCCCTTCTGGAAAAAGGAGCACCTGGCCCAGGGGGGCACGGCCACCTGGGTCGAAGCCAAGGCCGATGACGACAAGGATGCCGCACGCTGGACCTGAGCCGCGCAAGCCTTTAGACTGGCACCATTGCGGCGCCTTGGCCGACCAGCTTTCCCTTCCTTGACTTTTGCGGCTCCACCATAGCCGTGCCTTCGAATTGGTCCGACCCCGTGAAACACGATAGCGATTCCCCCGACGCCGCCGCCCAGCCGGCCGCGAGCCAGACGCGTTCCGGCGACTCAAGCGAAGTCCTGCGCGAACCCGGCATCCCCTTTGCGGAATTTGTCACCATCATCGCCATGATCATGGCGCTCAACGCCATGGCGATCGACGTGATGCTGCCGGCGCTGCCGGCCATCGGCGACGCGCTCGACATCATCGAGGAGAACAACCGCCAGCTGATCCTGCTGTCCTATCTGGTCGGTTTCGGCGGCGCGCAACTTTTCTTCGGCCCCGTGACCGACGCGCTGGGGCGGCGCAGCATTCTTGTCGGCGGGCTCGCGCTTTACAGCCTGGCGAGCATCGGCGCCATTTTCGCCATGGACCTGGAAACGCTGCTGATCGCCCGGGTCCTGCAGGGCATCGGCTGTGCCGCCGCCCGCGTCTCCGCGCTCTCCATCGTCAGGGACTGTTACACCGGGCGGCGCATGGGCAAGGTCATGTCGCTGGTGATGATGGTGTTCATGGCCGTTCCCGTCGTCGCGCCGTCCATCGGCCAGGCGCTCCTGCTGATTGCAGGCTGGCACTGGATATTCGCACTTCTGCTGTTTTCCGGATTGACCATGATGATCTGGTCGGCCGTGCGCATGCCGGAAACCCTGGTCATCGAAAAACGGCGGCCCATGGTGCTGTCGACCATCACCAGCGCCTACTGGACGGCGGTGACCACGCGCGTCAGCCTGGGCTACATGGTCGGCACCGCCTTCATCTTCGGAGGCCTGTTTTCCTTCCTGGCCATGTCGCAACAGATCTTCGTCGACATTTTCGGTCTCGGAACCCTGTTTCCGATCGTTTTCGCCGCCATTGCCATCACCATGGCGATCGCTTCCTTCACCAATGCCCAACTGGTGGAAGCCATCGGCATGCGCCGGCTGTCACACGGCGCCGCGGTGATCTACACCGGCCTCGGAATTCTGGTCTGGTTGCTGTCCGCGCTCGATATGGAAAACTTCTGGGTGTTCATGGTCCTGGCGACCCTGATCATGACCAGCTTCGGCTTCCTCGGCGCGAACTTCAACGCCATGGCCATGGAACCGCTCGGGGCCATTGCCGGCACGGCCTCCTCCGTCATCGGCACGGTCTCGACGCTCGGCGGCGCGATCCTCGGTTACGTCATGGGCCAGCTCTTCGACGGAACCACCCAGCCGCTCGGCCTCGCCTACACGGTGTATGGCCTCGCGGCCATCGGCTGCATTCTCTATGCCGAGCGCGGTCGCATGTTCCATGCGCTCCACGACAAGCCGTCCCATGAATGACCAAAAGACGGGCCGTGGCCCGTCTTCCTTTTTTACGAACTTGCCTCCCTCACCCGACCTCGATCCCGATCTTGCCGACAAAGCCCTTTTCCAGGAATGCTTCCTGCGCCTTGCGCAGATCCTTGAGCGGGTAGGTCGCGGAAACAACCGGCCGGATCTCGCCCGCCTCGATGTAGCCGACCAGGTCGGTGAAGATGGTGTCCGGCTGATAGGTACTGCCCAGAAGCGTCAGGTCGCGCAGGTAGAGCGTACGCAGGTCGAGTTCGACGATCGGGCCGGCAATCGCACCGGAAGTCACGTAGCGGCACCGGTCGACCAGGGCCTCGATCAGGTCGCCCCAGCGCGCACCGCCCACCAGGTCGAGCACCACATCGAAGCGGCGCTCGGGATACGCTTCGTCCCTGACCAGCGTTTCGTCGGCGCCCAGCGCTTTCAGCTCAGGCGCCTTGGACGCGCTGGTCACCGCCGTTACATGCGCCCCGCGCCGTTTGGCCAGCTGGATCGCGGCGGACCCGACCCCGCCTGAGGCTCCGGTGATCAGAACGCGTTCGGCTCCGACGCCCGCACGCTGGATCATGCCTTCGGCTGTTGAAAACGCGCAGGGAAACGTCGCCAGCTCGACATCGCTCAGTTTCGAGTTCACGGCAATCGCGTCCTGCGACCCGATCTTCGTATATTCGGCGAAGCCACCGTCACACTCGGATCCGAAGGTCCATACCTCGAAATCGTCGCCGCCCGTTTTCCTGGTTTGCATCGTCCGCACAAGGACCCGCTCGCCGATACGGGCCTCCGGAACGCCCTCCCCGACAGCAACAATCTCGCCGCAACAATCCGCCCCCTGAATGCGCGGGAAGCTCAGCGGCTTGCCGGACCAGCTTCCGTCAACGCCGTTTCCGGGCTCATGGCCGCCAACGGCCGCCGAGGCCGTGTCGCCGCGCACGGTCTTGGAATACCAGCCGGTGCGGGTGTTGACATCCGTGTTGTTCACCGAAGCGGCTCCGACCCTGATCAGCACCTCGCCCGGCCCAGGCCTTGGCACGGCCAGATCGTCCCGCCACGCCAGCCTGTCCAGTCCGCCGTGGCCGGTCAGCACCATGCCGCACATCTCGTCGGGAAATGTCATCTCGCCCTCATGTAGAATGATCATTCTACCCACTCATGTAGAACGATCATTCTACATGAGCAAGCATTCCGACCACGGCGACCGGAATAGCAGCTGATTGACGGCGGGCTTCCTAAGGAATAGCGACCCGGACGCGAGACAAAAAAAGGCGGGCCTGAGCCCGCCTTTGTACTTAACTCGAGACTTGCCGAATGGCTTATCCGGCAGCGGCCTGCAAAGCAGGCGCGTCCGGCCGCACCGCGGCGTCATAGTCTTCCATCAGGGTCTTGATGATCTCGCCGACCTCGTAGCTGTTGCCCGCAATCTCGGAGACCGGCGTGACTTCCGCCGCCGTTCCGGTGACGAAGCACTGCTCGAAATCGCCAAGTTCCTCCGGCTGGATCACCCGTTCGATCACCTCGATGCCGCGGTCGCGGGCAAGGCCGATCACCGTGCGGCGGGTGATCCCGTCCAGAAAACAGTCCGGGGTCGGCGTGTGGATCTTGCCGTCCCGGACGAAGAACACGTTGGCACCGGTGGCCTCTGCCACCTGGCCGCGCCAGTCCAGCATCAGGGCATCGGTATAGCCCCTGGATTCCGCTGCGTGTTTGGAAATGGTGCAGATCATGTAGAGGCCGGCAGCCTTGGCCTTGTAGGGCGCCGTTTTCGGATCCGGCCGGCGGTATTCCGCAAGATCGAGGCGAATGCCCTTCAACCGTTCTTCCGGCTTGAAATAGCTCGGCCACTCCCAGGCTGCGATCGCAAGATGAATGGTGTTTTTCTGCGCTGAAATTCCCATCATCTCGCTGCCGCGCCAGGCGACCGGGCGGATATAGGCGTCGGTCAGGTTCATGCGCGCCAGCGTTTCCTCCTTGGCGGCGTTGATCTGTTCCGCCGTCCAGGGAATCTCGAAGCCCAGCATCCGGCCTGAAGCCAGGAGGCGGTCGGTATGTTCTTCCGACTTGAAAATGCGCCCGCCATAGGCCCGTTCGCCTTCGAAGACGCTGCTGCCGTAATGCAGTCCGTGGCTCAGGACATGCAGTTTCGCTTCCGACCAGGGCACGAAGGTACCATCGTACCAGATATCACCACTGAGCTGGTCAAAAGGCGTTCCAGCCATTTTTCTTCTCCCGCGCTCCTTGAGCGCTTATCGTTTTCAGATCTACAGAGGCGAATATCGCCAAAGACTTGCGTCTTTTTTCACCGCTGTATTTTTTGCACAGCACGCCAACTATCGGTATCCTGATGACCGCGACGAACCTGATCGGATTCGTTTATCATCTGATGCGTTAAAATGCACCTGATGGACCGATCATTTCGTTCACGACCATATAGAAGTAACAATCGACCAGAATTAAGTCAATATGACTGACATAAATTTCAAACCGGCGCCGTCTCCTTTCAAGCGGAACACGGCCGACACCGGACCGGAGCGGACAACGGAGGATCGCGACGCGGCCCTGCCCTATGATCTGATCGAACTCCTGTTTTTTGCCTACCGCGACTTCACGCGCGACCCGGACGACGTCCTCGCTGAATATGAGTTCGGCCGGGCCCACCACCGCGTGCTTCATTTCGTGGAGCGAAATCCGGGGATCATGGTTACCGACCTGCTCGGAATTCTGCGCATCACCAAGCAAAGCCTTGGCCGTGTCCTGAAACAGCTCGTCGATGCCGGTGTCATCGAGCAGCGCGAAGGTCACCACGACCGGCGCCAGCGGCTGCTTTACACCACGGAACAGGGACACGCGCTCGCTGTGGATCTGGCACGCCTGCAGCAAAAACGCCTTGAACGCGCCCTAATTGGGTTGCCAGATGGCAGCGACGAGATTATCCGCAGGTTTCTTCTGCAAATGATCGACCCGGAAATGCGGCCCGAAATCGTTCAATTGCTCCGCAGTTCCTTTGATCTGAAGGATTGAGACCCGCGCGGCCGGACAAGGACAGATTTGACGCGATGAACGCCCAGGTGCCTGACGACAACGCCAACCACATTCTTCTCGTGGACGACGACAAGCGGATCAGGGATCTTCTTTCAAGGCTCCTGAAAGACAACGGCTACAGGGTCAGTACGGCAGCCAACGCGGCCGATGCCCGTACCTGCCTTACCGGACTGGAGTTCGACCTGCTCATCCTGGACGTCATGATGCCGGGCGAGACGGGTCTGCAGCTCGCCGCCTCGCTGCGGCAGACGTCGGAAGTGCCCATCCTGATGCTCACGGCGCGCTCCGAGGCTCCGGACCGGATTGCCGGGCTGGAGGCAGGGGTCGACGATTACCTCTCCAAACCTTTCGAACCACGCGAGCTGATGTTGCGCATCGCCGCCATCTTGCGCAGAGGCAACCAGCAGCCTGTGCTGGCAAGCGAGGAAATCCGCTTTGGTCCGTTCTGTTTCAACGCCTCGCGGGGCGAATTGAAAAACGGCGACAGCATGGTTCGCCTGACCGATCGCGAAAAGCAGATCCTCGCCATTTTCGCCGAGCAGCCCGGGGCAACCGTGCCCCGTCACAAGATCGTCGGTGACGACAGCGGCCTCGGCGAACGAACCGTGGATGTCCAGATCAACCGTCTCAGGCGGAAGATCGAAACGGATCCGGGAAATCCGATCTACCTTCAAACAGTCCGCGGTATCGGCTACAGGCTCGCATGCGACTGACCGGCCCCCGAAAGGCGGATTTCGAAGCCTTTTCCGAAAGGCATGGCCTGTCGGCCAGGTTGAAAGCGCTTGCCGGACCGGTCAAACCGCTCACCCACGTCTACAAGGCCGTCTCCAGGATCATGTACAGGGTGATGCCGAAAGGCCTGTTCACCCGCACATTCCTGATCATCGTCGCTCCGATCGTGATCCTTCAGTCGGTGCTGGTGTTCGTGTTCATGGAGCGGCACTACCAGCTGGTCTCGCAGCGCATGTCGGAGGCCGTGGTCCGCGAGATTGCCGCCGTCGTCTACGTCCTTGAGAACTACCCGCACGACGACGAATACACCCGGGTCGAGGAGCTTGCCTCGCGGGCGCTCGGCATGTCCATGACCATCATGCCGCTCGAGCCGCTTCCACCACCGGCCCCAAAGCCCTTTTTCGATGTCATTGACCAGGAACTGAGCAAGGCGATCAGCCAGAAGATCGGCAAACCGTTCTGGATCGACACGGTCGGCCGGTCCCGCTTCGTGGAGATCCGCATCCAGCTGGAGGATTCGATCCTGCGGATCTTCACCCGGCGCAGCCAGACCTATGCCTCAAATTCGCACATTTTCCTGGTCTGGATGTTTTCGACCTCCGCGGTACTGGTGATCATCGCGCTGTTGTTCCTGCGCAACCAGATCCGGCCGATCGTGCGCCTCGCCAATGCGGCCGAAGCCTTCGGCAGGGGCCGCCCGGTCGAGAACTTCCGGGCCAGCGGGGCCCGCGAAGTTCGCCGGGCCAGCCTGGCCTTTATCGACATGCGCCGCCGCATCGAGCGCCAGATCGAACAGCGCACGACCATGCTCGCCGGGGTCAGCCATGACCTTCGCACCATTCTCACCCGCCTGAGGCTGCAGCTCACGTTTCTTGCAGAGACGCCGGAACGCGAAGCCATGCGCAAGGACGTGGACGAAATGAGCCACATGCTGGAAGACTACCTTGCCTTTGCCAGCGGCGACGGTGACGAGGACATCCAGCAGACCGACATGGCCCTGCTTCTGGAAGAGCTGGAGGAAGAAGCTGAGATTTCCGGCCATGACCTCAAGACCCGCTATGACGGTCCGCCCGAGATCGAGCTGAAACGGCTGTCGATGAAACGCTGCCTGTCCAACCTGATCACCAATGGTTTCAAATACGGCAGCAGCGTTGAACTTGCCGGCACGCTTAAGAGCGGCGATTGGCTGGAGATCACGGTGGACGATGACGGCCCCGGGATTCCGGAAGACCAGCGCGAACTCGCCTTCCGCGCCTTCCATCGGCTGGATCTTGCCCGGAACATGGACGAATCCGGCAGCGGCCTCGGCCTCGCCATCGCCCGCGACATCGCCCGTGGCCATGGCGGCGATCTATACCTGGAAGACAGTCCTCTCGGCGGCCTCAGGGCCCGGATCCGGATCCCGGCCTGACCCGCGGGGCCGGAAGTGTGAGGCAAACCGAAGGGACGTCCCGACACTCCAACGACCGCCGTCGGCTCATCGCGCGCTTGACGCCTGAATGCAGAACATCGCGTGTCAGAAGCCTCAGGTCCCTTTGACAGGGCCACAGGTGCAGGACCGATGGTGCCCGGCGCAGATCATTCCAGAGAAATCAACATGTTGGGTCCGGGGAGTCCTCACATCAGGGACTGCGACGCCGTTTTCACATTTCGTGTGGCGGCATCGATTTGCGCCGTGGCGGAGGATATCGACTGCATATTTGTCGTGATCATTTCCACACCCTGCGCCGCAGACTGCATGTTGGACGAAATGTCGTTGGTGACAGCCGTCTGCTCTTCCACGGCGGATGCGATGCTCGAAGCAATGTCACCGATATTGTTGATCACGGCCATGATGGATTCGATCGCCTTGACGGCCTGTCCGGTCGTTTCCTGCATCGTGCCAATCTGGCTGGAGATTTCTTCGGTTGCCTTGCTGGTTTGAGACGCCAGGTTTTTCACCTCGGACGCAACCACGGCGAACCCCTTGCCGGCCTCTCCTGCTCTCGCAGCTTCAATCGTGGCGTTCAAGGCCAGCAAATTGGTCTGGTCCGCGATGCCGTCGATCAGCTCTATCACCGAGCCGATCGTCTTTGCATCCTCCGAGAGACCCGACATGATTTTGCCTGAGCGTTCAGCTTCACCGACCGCGTCCTGGGAAACGCCAAGCGCCGTTTGCACCTGTCGACTGATTTCCTGAATGGACGCCACCAGTTCTTCCGCGGCCGCGGCAACCGTCTGAACGCTTGAGGAGGTTTGTTCCGACGCCGATGCGGAGTTGGTGGCCTGTTGTGTCGCATTGGAAATCGCGTCTGCGATTTCCGTGAGGTCCTTGTCGATACGTTGCTGCACTTCCAGCCGGCGTTGGCGCTCCCTGACCTGTTCGGTTCTGTCTGTCGCGAACTTCACAACCTTGAAGGGGCGGCCGGAGGCATCCAGGATCGGATTGTATGTCGCCTGAATCCAGACCTCCCTCCCGCCTTTGCCTACGCGTTTGAATTCGTCGGACTGGAACTTGCCGGCCGCAAGGTCGTCCCAGAAGCGGCGGTACTCCTGGCTGGTCTTGTATTCCGGCTCGACGAACATGCTGTGGTGCTTCCCGACAACTTCTTCACGCGTATAGCCCATCGCGGAAAGGAAATTTTCGTTTGCGTCCAGGATGGTCCCGTCGAGGTCAAAATGAATGACCGCCTGGGACTTGTTGATCGCGTCCAGCTGGCCTTCAAAGTCGGCGTTGCGTTTCTTCTGCTCGGTTATATCGGTGGCGATCTTGACCACCTTTATGACCTTGCCGGCGGAATTGAGCACCGGATTGTAGGACGCCTGGATCCAGACCTCCTGCCCCCCCTTGCCCAAACGCAGGAATTCCGCCGCCTGAAACTTACCGGCGTTCAGGTCCCTCCAGAAATGCCTGTATTCATCGCTGTCTGCATATTCCGGATCCACGAACATCCGGTGATGCTTGCCTTGGACTTCGTCCAGGTCATATCCCATTGCATTGAGGAAATTTTCGTTTGCCGACAGAATCGTTCCGTCGGGTTTGAATTCGATCATTGCCTGGGAACGGCTAAAAGCGTCCAAGGTGGCCTGGCGAGAGTTGTTCACGATCTGGAACATTCCTAATTCCCTCAAAATATGCGACTTTTAATAAGTTACGCCACGTGATGTTAAGGGAAAATTACTTTAGGTGAAGATTTTAAGTATAAACGATATATTATTCATTGCGCACATCATATTTACACTCACCCCCCCTAAGGGGAAACCCTAAAATGTAAGTATTAAAAGGAAACCATCACCACGAACGCAATTTGAAGTTGTGATATCCGTATCGATACTTACATTACATCATCTGATTGGCGACTTGGCGTAAATTGTCAAATTTTCTACATAAAACAACAAGTTAAAAGCATTCGCCGTTAACGTTTCGTTGTTGAATGGCGCCTCTACGGTCGACCGTTTCAAACAATTCGATTTGCTGGAAACTTCCAACGGCAACGAAAGCGATTGAGGGGCCGTCTCAACGCTTGCTTGGCGGTTCGGAGGGGTACTCCGGGTCAAGGACCCCCTCCCGGCTTTGTCCTGACAGGCGACAAGGTATCAGACGAGAGGGCCGTTCCCGCTCACCTGGAAATCCGGCATCACAAACCCCGGCTGAACTTGGTTGACAAAGGCTACGTTGGCGATGCCGCGCGTCAAATCAGCCTGCTGGCTGACATCTGTCGTGCCGTTCGGCCGAAGTCAAACCGCAGGGATGCAATTCCAAGCGACCTCGGGCCCCAGAAAGACCGGATCCGTGTCGAGAAGATGTTCAACAAGGTGAACCAGCTCCGCGGGATCGCCACAGGTACGACAAAACCAAAGCATCTGTTGCGGCTTTCCCGTATCTGGCGGCCCCATGCGGGTGGTTGCACGACCTTGTCAGTATAGCCTAGTAGAGCCGTCCGCCGATGGGCACGTCCTTGTCCGGTGTCAGCAGCACGACTTCACCGTCGTCATCGGGCACACCCAGCGTCAGCACCTCGGACATCACCGGGCCGATCTGGCGCGGCGGAAAATTGACGACCGCCATCACCAGCTTCCCGACCAGGGTCTCCGGCGTGTAGTGTCTGGTGATCTGTGCGGATGTCTTCTTGATGCCGATATCCGGTCCGAAATCGATTTTCATCTTGTAGGCCGGCTTGCGCGCCTCGGGAAATTCCTCGGCCTCGACGACTTTGCCGACCCGTACATCCACTTTCAGGAAATCGTCAAAACTGATCTGATCGCTCACGGAAACATCCTCTTGTTTGGCGAGCGACAATGGCCGGTCGGATCAGGCGGCGCAAGCTGCGACCGGGAGGCTGAGCGGAAATGACGGACGAGTGTGGCAATCACGCACCCGCGGGTGCTTCATCTTCATATCCTGCATCTGCATCGTGCTCCCCGCGCCGATCCTTCCAGCGCTTTCCGCCGCGAGAAGCCTTTTTCAGGAACGAGCGCACCCCCTTGGCAATTCCTTCGACGCCTTTCAGGCGCTTCATGAAATCCGATCCCTTGTCCAGTTCCCTGTCGAGCCGCGCCATGGTGCGCGGCATGCCTTCGTCTTCCTCGTCGAGCCAGACGCCGACGACACGGCCGAAGGCAATCGCCAGTCCCTGGGCGACGATCGTCGCCTTGACGCCGGAGACGTCGATCCCGGCTGCAATCAGCATCCATTTCTGGGATCGGACCTCAAGGCTGTTGAGGTCGAGCGCAAGGGCGGGATCACCCGCCGCGGCCCGGTGCAGGGCGCGCACGGCCTCCTTGTGCCCGGCAAGGGCGTCGATGCGGGTCATCAGGATATCGAACAGGCGGTCGCGCGGTGGCTGGTCGCCCATGTCCTCGTCGCGCTCGTCGAGCACGGCGGTGTCGATCTTTTCCAGAAAGGCCGCCACCAGCTTCAGCTTCGAGCTGTAGGCGCTGCGCATGTCCGAAAGCTTGACCTTGGCGGTCTCCGCGATCAGTGGCAGCGAAACATCCTCGTAGGGGTGGTCGGCAAGCAGATCCAGAAAGGTCTGCAGGATCTTCTGCTTGGTTTTCGCGGTTGCCATATCCGGGTCTCCAACCTGTTGAACACCCTCAACATAGGAGCCCGTTCACGCGGCGGAAAGGGGGACTTTCCGCCGCAGACCCCGGTTTGGCGTCTATTCGGCCAGTTCGCGGGCCCGTTTGACCGCCGCCGCGACGGCCTCGGTCATGACCGGCTGAAGACCCTCGGCATGCATGAGGACATCGAGTGCCGCGGCCGTGGTACCGTTGGGGCTGGTCACGTTCTGCCGGAGCGTGGCCGGGTGTTCCCCCGACTGGTGCATCAGTTCGCCGGCGCCGCACACCGTGGCAACCGCCAATTCGTGCGCCAGCTCCTCGGGAAGTCCGGCCGCCCGGCCCGCTTCGCTGAGCGCTTCGGCCATGTAGAACACATAGGCAGGGCCGGAACCGCTGACCCCGGTCACCAGGTCGATCTGGTCTTCGCTGTCAAGCCACACCACCTTGCCGACGGACGACAGCAGACTGCCGACTTCCTGCCTCTGCTCCGCAGTGACCTGCCGGGTCGGGAAGACCGCGGTGATCCCGCGCTTGACCATGGCCGGCGTGTTCGGCATGCAGCGGCACACCGGCACCTCGCCGAAATAGTCATGAAACTTGGCAACAGGCGTGCCGGCGGCAACCGACATGACCAGAGTGTCCGGCGCGACCACCGGTTTCAGACCCGGCAGAACCGCATCCATCATCTGGGGTTTCACCGCCACCAGCACGATCGCGGGCCGCAGATCCCCGGGGACCGAGGTCACATGTCGGATACCGTAGCGTTTCAAAAGGGCGTCCATCTCTTCGGACAGACGCGGATCACTGACCACGATGGCGGCGGGATCAATCCCTTCCGCCATCCAGCCCGACAGCATGGCCCCGCCCATCTTGCCGGCTCCGACAAGAAGGAAGGGACGCTCCTTGGAAAATATCATGCTTCTCCTGCGGTTTCGAACAAGGCCGTACTCAACGCCTCGGAGGCCGAATGGCCCGCCCAGACGACGAATTGGAAGGCTTGATAGAAACGTTCGCAGTTTTCAAGGGCATTTGTGAGCATGGCCTCGATTTGTGCGGAAGAGGCTTCCGCACCGCCCGTCAAAAGCAGGGACTGGCGGAACATGACCACGTTTTCCTTGCTCCACAGGTCGAAGTGGCCCATCCAGAGCTGCTCGTTGACCAGGGCCAGCAGGCGCAGAACTTCCGTCTTGCGCAATTCGGTGACCTTGAGGTCGAAGGCACAGGCCAGATGGAGAGCCTCGACCTCTTCCATCCAGGAGAAGGACACGTGATAGTCGCACCAGCTTCCTTCAAGGGAGATGGTGATCTCGTCCTCGTCCGACCGTTCAAAGGTCCAGTCGTTCAAGGCAGCGACAGTCTCGATTGTATCGACGGGATTGCCAGGTCGCTCGAACTCGATCTCGATGAGGCTCATGTGCCTACTCCCCTTTCGAGCCGGGGGCCGAATACCCGATCAGGATAACCGGGCGGGCCGCCGGGAAATGTCCCATGCCGGAGGAGCAACACGCACCTTTGATGGCCCTTTCGCGAACCGGTTCCGTCTTGCTCCGACGAATCCCTGTTAACTTCGAGTATAGGAGCAGGAATGATTTAAGGGATACATACCAGCCCCTCCGCAAAAGCCGAAACTTGTGGACGACTCAGCAAGAAAATTAGCCAATCTGCTCAAAAACACTGCAATTCAGCCACGTTTAAACGTCGCATTTCTGTCATCAACAATTAACAGAAATTGCTCACAACAGCGTCACCCGGCTGGTTCAGGCGTCTCCGGCAGCTTCCGAACCCGGATTTTCCAGTTTCTCGAGGCGCGATTCGAGGTCGTCGATCCTGTCGAGCGCACGCACGGCCATCTCTTTCACGGCCTCGTGCTCCTCACGGGACACCACATCCATCTCGGACAGGAAGCGCTCCGCCTGGGCGCGGAAAGCTGTTTCGACCTCGCGGCGGGCACCCTGGGCAACACCGGCGGCGTCGGTCATCAGCTTGGCAAAATCATCGAGAAGACGGTTCGGGCCTTGGGTCATCGGACCCTCCTTGATCGGAAACAGAAACGGATCAAAGACAGGTATGGGGGATTGGCGGCAACTTCAAGAACCAATTCCGCCGCACCCTGCGTGCCGATCCGCCTGCTTGACGGGGGCGGCAAGATCCGCCAAGCGTTGCGCGGGTCTGTCGTCCCGTGTCCGCGCTCGCTCTAGAAGGTTCCATCGTGCTCCCCCTTTCGGTTTTGCCGTTTCCGTCCATTGAACCGGAGATCTTCGTTCTCGGGCCGTATGACCTGAACGGGTTCGTTCTGGGCCCCTTCGCGCTGCGCTGGTACGCCCTTGCCTATATCGTCGGCATCCTGCTGGCCTGGCGCTACATGCTCCGGCTGGTGCGCAATGACCGGCTCTGGGGAGGGTCGGCCCGGCCGACACAGCTCGACATCGACGACTTCGTGCTCTGGGGTACGCTCGGCATCATCCTGGGCGGCCGGCTCGGCTATGTCCTGTTCTACAATCCGGCCTTCTACCTGGCCAATCCGGCGGAGGCCCTGGCCATCTGGGACGGCGGCATGTCGTTCCATGGCGGCTTCACCGGAACCGTCATCGCCATGGTCCTGTTCGCCTGGAAACGCGGACTGTCCGTCTGGACCCTGTTCGATCTCGCCGGCTGCGCCGCCCCGATCGGCCTGTTCTTCGGCCGGATCGCCAATTTCATCAATTCCGAACTCTGGGGCCGCCCCAGCGACGTGCCCTGGGCGGTGATCTTTCCGAATGGCGGACCGGAGCCGCGCCATCCGAGCCAGCTCTACGAGGCCGCCCTGGAAGGCATCCTCCTGTTCTTGGTGCTGCGCCTGCTCAGCCACCGGTTCGCGCTGCTGCAGAAGCGCGGCTTTCTGGCCGGCGCGTTCGCCTTCGGCTATGGCATCGCGCGCTCCATCGCCGAGTTCTACCGGGTGCCGGACGCCCATATCGGCTATCTGAGCGGCTTTCTGACAATGGGCATTCTGCTGTCCCTGCCGATGATCCTGGCCGGGCTCGCCGCCATGATCTGGTCGGCCCGCCGCCCCGTGGAGACGGGAACGGCGTGACCGGGCTGAAGGACAGGATCAAGGCGCGCATCGCCGCGCAGGGGCCGCTCACGGTGGCCGAATACATGGCCACCTGCCTGGGCGATCCCGACGAGGGCTATTACACGACACGCGACCCCTTCGGAGAGAAGGGCGATTTCATCACTGCCCCGGAAGTCAGCCAGATGTTCGGCGAACTGGTCGGCGCCGCGTGCCTGTCGGCCTGGGAAGCGCTCGGCCGACCGGAACGGTTCGAGCTGGTCGAACTCGGTCCCGGGCGCGGCACGCTGATGGCCGATCTCCTGCGCGTCGCGGCACTGCGCCCGGCCTTTGTCGACGCCGCCCGGCTCAACCTGGTCGAAACCAGCCCGCACCTGAGACAGGTCCAGACCGAGACGCTGCAGGCATCCCCCCTCAAGCCGCATTTTTGCGAACGTTTCGCAGACGTGCCCGACGGTCCCATGATATTGGTCGCCAACGAGTTCTTCGATGCGCTGCCGATTCACCAGTTCATGCGCACGCCGGAAGGCTGGCGGGAACGATGCATCGGACTGTCGGCGGAAGGTCACCTGACCTTCGGGGCAGGCACGGCCCGCCTGCCGGAGGCCGCGATTCCCGCCTCGATCGCGTCTGCACCTGCGGGAGCGATTTGTGAAACCCAACCCGCGGCCAACGCCATTGCCGAAGACATCGGCCGGCGGATCGCGGATCACGGCGGCGCGGCCCTGATCATCGACTACGGCTACCTGAAGACCGCGCCCGGCGACACGCTGCAGGCGCTTTACAGGCACGCTTTCGACCCCGTGCTGGCGCATCCGGGCGACGCCGATCTCACCGCCCATGTCAATTTCGAGGCCTTAGCGGCAGCGGCGGTGTCGGCGGGCGCCACCGCCCTTCCCCCGTTGACCCAGGGCGACTTTCTGCTGCGGTCAGGCCTGCTGGAACGGGCCGGCGCGCTCGGCGCGGGCAAGTCCCACGGCGAACAGGAAGCGATCCGCGACGCCGTCGAACGGCTCGCCGCCCCGGACCGGATGGGAGATCTCTTCAAGGTCCTGGCCCTGACAAGTTCTGGATTAGCGTTTCCACCGTTTGACAGCGCGCGCTGAACCCCCAAGGATCAGTCGCCGCGTTTTCAGTTATCCCCGTGCAGGAGCCTTCATGAAACTAGAAGCCGATGTCTTGAACCTGGAAAGCCTTGCCCATGGCTTCTTCACACGTCAGGGCGGCGTTTCCGATGGCATCTATGCCTCGCTCAATATCGGCCTCGGTTCGGACGACACCCGTCACAGCGTTCTGGAAAACCGCAAGCGGGTTGCCGACAGCCTTGGCGTTGCAAGCTCCCGGCTGGTGTCCCCCTACCAGATACATTCCGCGGACGTGATAACGGTCAGCGCGCCTTTCGAAGACGGAGCGAACCGGAAGGCGGACGCGCTTGTTTCGGCAACGCCGGGACTCGCGCTTGGCGTTGCCACGGCCGATTGCGGGCCCGTGCTTTTTGCCGACCCGGACGCCGGTGTCATCGGCGCGGCCCATTCCGGATGGAAGGGCGCGGTCAACGGCGTTCTCCAGAACACCGTTGCCGCCATGGAAGCCCTTGGTGCCGAGAGAAACCGGATCATCGCCGTTCTCGGCCCGACGATCTCGCAAAAGGCCTATGAGGTCGGTCCGGAATTCCAGCAGCGGTTCATGGAGGAGGACACCGGAAACGAGCGATTTTTCATTCCCTCCGAAACACCGGGCCATTTCATGTTCGATCTTCCCGCCTTCATCACGGCGCGGCTCGAAGCGCTCGGACTGCAGACCGTCGCCGACCTCGGCCTGTGCACCTATGCAGACGAAGAGCGCTTCTATTCCTACCGCCGCACCACCCATCGCCGGGAACCGGATTACGGCCGCCAGATCAGCGCAATCGCTCTCACATAGGACCCCGCCATGGCTCTTCACTTTTCAGAGGCAGAATTCGCCAGCCGTTTCGACAGGCTCAAGGCGGTCATGGAGACCGAAAAGCTCGACGCCATGCTGCTCTTTGCACAGGAAAGCATGTACTGGCTGACCGGCTACGACACCTTCGGCTTCTGCTTCTTCCAGTGCCTCGTGGTCACCAGCGACGGCCGCAAGGTGCTCCTGACCCGCTCGGCGGACGAGCGGCAGGCCAAGCACACCTCCAACATCGAGGACATCCGGATCTGGATCGACCGCGGCTCCGCCAGCCCCGTGGGCCAGCTCAAGGAATTGCTGTTCGACATGGACCTGCTCGGCAGCCGGCTGGGGATCGAGTACGACACCCACGGCATGACCGGCAAGATCGCTCTCCAGATCAACGGCGAGCTGTCCAGTTTCGCCGACATCAGCGACGCCTCGCCGCTTGTTCCCGAGCTGCGCACCGTCAAGAGCGACGAGGAAATCGCCTATGTGCGCAAGGCGGCCGAACTGGGCGACAAGGCCTATTACGCCGCCCTCGACGAAATCCGCCCCGGTGCCGACGAGGGCCGTATCCTGGCCGCCATGCAGGGAACGATTTTCGAAGGCGGCGGCGACTATCCCGGCAACGAGTTCATCATCGGGTCCGGCAGGGACGCGCTCTTGTGCCGGTACAAGGCCGGGCGCCGCAATCTATCGGACCAGGACCAGATCACCCTGGAATGGGCGGGGTGCTACCGGCACTACCACGCCGCCCTGATGCGCACCGTCGTCATCGGCACACCGACCGACCGCCATCACGAGATGTACACGGCCGCCCGCGAAGCGCTCGCCGCCGTGGAAACCCAGCTCGTGCCGGGGCGGACCTTCGGAGACGTGTTCGACGCCCACGCGGAGCGCATGGACCACCACGGCATGATGCCTCACCGGCTGAACGCCTGCGGCTATTCCCTCGGCGCAAGGTTCACGCCGAGCTGGATGGACATGCCGATGGCCTACAAGGCAAACCCGGCCGAAGTGAAACCGAGCATGGTCATCTTCATGCACATGATCCTGATGGACTCGATCTCCGGAACCGCCATGACGCTCGGCCAGACCTACCTGACCACCACCGGCGCCCCGGAAAGCTTATCCACGCTGCCTCTCGACCTGCCGGTCAAGTCAGGCTAAACCATTTGCAACATTGCGGCCCGGCTTGTTTGAGTCTCTTTTTTCGGCGGCTGCAGCCAACTTGAAACTGACCACGAGAGCCAGGCCTGCGCATGCGAAATCCGTCCAGACCGAAATCGTCCCTTTCCCTACGCCTTCTGGCAATTGTCCTGGCAACGGCGGGTCTCGTCGCCTGCCAGGCCGCCCCGCAGCCTCCCGGACCGATCGCAACGACGGTGACGGCTCCCTCCATTTCCGGGCAGGTGGACCCGGAAGCCGGCGTTACGCTGGCCTTCGAACCCTTTACCGGAGCTCCGGGCAACATTGCCGACGAACTGTCCGAGTTCATTGGCGCGGAAGCCCGCAAGCAGGGCATCACGCTGGTCCGCCGGGTCGGCGCGGCCGCCACCTACCGCGTCAACGGCTACCTGTCGGCCACCGGCCAACCGTCCAACGGCACCGTGTTCTACGTCTTCGACATCGTGGATGGCAGCGGCCGTCGCCTGAAGCGAATCTCCGGTACCGAAGACACGGGCGGCGCATCCGGCGACCCCTGGCAGGCGGTCGGATCCGGCACCCTGTCTCGGATCGCCAATCGCTCGATGGTGGAAATCAAGGCCTGGCTCAACCGATAATGAACTGCCTGGCCAGGGAATTACGGCAAAGCGTCATAAAAAATTGAAAAAAGCGGCGGTTTGTCCAGAACGGCTGTTGTCGTTCCGTTGCTTGGTTGTTACAACGCCGCCGCCTGCCGAGGGATCCCGTCAGGGGCTCACGGCGTCCGGCACTTGACTTACGACATAGGCCCTTTCCGCGTGTTTGCTTTGGTTCGCCGCCAGCTGCAAGCCCGGTGTCGCACCAGAAGGACTTGCGGCTCATGAAGATCGTCGCGGGCAATTCCAACCGAGCCCTGGCTGAGGAAATATCCAAATATCTGGATGCCCCTCTGGCCAAATGCCAGGTCCGGCGGTTTGCCGACCAGGAAATCTTCGTAGAAATCCAGGAAAACGTGCGCGGTGAAGACGTCTTCGTCGTGCAATCGACCAGCTACCCCGCCAATGACCACCTGATGGAGCTGCTCATCATCATCGATGCGCTCCGCCGGTCGTCGGCCCGCCGCATCACCGCCGTGATCCCCTATTTCGGCTATGCCCGCCAGGACCGCCGGGCTTCCGGCCGGACACCGATCTCGGCCAAGCTGGTCTCCAACCTGATCACCGAGGCCGGTGCGGACCGCGTCCTGACGATGGACCTGCACGCAGGACAGATCCAGGGCTTCTTCGACATTCCGACGGACAACCTGTTCGCCGCGCCGGTCATGACCCGCGACGTCAAGGAGCGTTACGCCACCGACAACGTCATGGTCGTGTCGCCCGATGTCGGCGGCGTGGTCCGGGCCCGCGCGCTCGCCAAGCGCATCGAGGCACCGCTTTCCATCGTCGACAAGCGCCGCGACAAGCCTGGAGAGTCGGAAGTCATGAACATCATCGGCGATGTGAACGGCTATGATTGCATCCTCGTCGATGACATCGTCGACAGCGGCGGCACCCTGTGCAATGCCGCCGAGGCCCTTCTGTCCAAGGGCGCCAAGTCGGTGACCGCCTATATCACCCATGGCGTCCTGTCCGGCGGTGCCGTTGCCCGCGTCACCTCGTCCAAGCTCAAGGAACTGGTGATCACCAACTCCATCGAGCCGACCGCCGCCATCACCGCCGCCGCCAACATCCGGGCCATCTCGATCGCCCCGCTGATCGGCGAAGCGATCAACCGCACGGCCCTGGAAAAATCGGTCTCGAGCCTCTTCAACTGAGATTGACGCTAGAGCATTTCAAAAGCGCCGGCCCGTCCGGCGCTTTTTTGTTTTGCGCGGAGATGACCCTGTGGAGGTGTTGCGGCCTTTGAACCGCGAAACGCGAGAAGGGCGTCCAGTCACGTAACCTGCCACCCAAAAATTTTCCCATTTGATCAAAAAATCAGCCTTTCACCACCCTGCCCAGCTTGTGGGCACGCATATTTTGTGTTCAAATTTTTCCGCAAAATACTTCCGAGGGATTTCAGATGCTCAGCTCAAAACCGTTTTCCAGGGTCCGCAGGACCCTGCTCTCGGCCGCCCTGGCCGTCACAGTCACCGCCGGTCTCGGCCATGTGTCCGCAGAGGCCGCCGACCCGATCAAGGTTGCCGCGATCTACACCGTCCCGGTTGAACAGCAGTGGGTCAGCCGCATCGACAAGGCACTGAAAGCCGCCCAGGAGCGCGGCGAAATCACCTATACCTTCTCCGAAAACGTCGCCAATACCGACTATGAGCGCGTCATGCGCGAATATGCCGAACAGGGCATGGATCTCGTGGTCGGCGAAGCCTTCGCCGTGGAGCGTGCGGCCCGCAAGGTGGCCGCCGAATATCCGGAAACAGCCTTCCTGATGGGCTCCTCCTTCGGCCCGGCCAAGCCGAATTTCGCCGTCTTCGACAACTGGATCCATGAGCCGAGCTATCTCTCGGGCATGATCGCCGGCGCCACCACCAAGTCCAACGTGATCGGCATGGTCGGCGGCTACGCCATTCCGGAAGTCAACCGCCTCATGAACGCCTTCATGGACGGCGCCCTGTCCGTGAATCCGGACGTGAAGTTCCTCGTGACCTTCATCAACTCCTGGTACGACCCGCCCAAGGCCAAGGAATCCGCCTTCGCGATGATCGACAAGGGCGCCGACATTCTCTACGCGGAACGTTTCGGCGTCTCTGATGCGGCCAAGGAAAAGGGTATCCTTGCCATCGGCAACGTTATCGACACTGCCGGCGACTACCCGGGCACGATCCTGTCTTCTGCCCTGTGGCATATGGAACCGACCATCGACAAGGCGGTTGCCGCTGTTGTCGACGGCAGCTTCGAGCCGGCCGATTACGGCCCCTACAGCTTCATGTCCTATGGCGGCGGCAGCTTCATCGTCGACGAAAGCCTGGCACCGGCCGACGCGGTCGCGGCGACCAAGGAAAAGGAACAGGAAATCCTCGATGGCCTGTTCCGCGTCAACGTCAATGACAGCGAACCGAAATCCACCATGTGATGGTGTCTGCCGGCGGCCGGGAAACTGATTTCCGGCCGCCGGTCCTTCCCTGCCGCGCGACAGGCGTGGTCCCAAGAACCCGATTTCCGGAGCTCCGCATGACGGAACCCGTTGAGGAGGACGGCATCGTTCTCCGGCTGGACGGCATCACCAAGCGGTTCGGTGCCCTGACCGCCAATGGCGACGTTTCCCTCGACCTCAGCCGGGGCGAGATCCTGGCCCTGCTGGGGGAAAACGGCGCCGGCAAGACCACCCTGATGAACATCCTGTTCGGCCACTACGTTGCCGACGAGGGACGCGTCCTTGTCAATGACGGCGGCGGCAGGCTGGTCGAGCTTGAGCCCGGATCCCCGCATGCCGCGCTGGAGACCGGCATCGGCATGGTCCACCAGCATTTCACGCTTGCCGAAAACCTCAGCGCGCTCGACAACATCCTGCTTGGAACCGAGAGCCTGGCAGCGCTCGCCTCCTCCCGTGCACCGGCGAGGAAAAAGCTGGAAGAGCTGATGGCCCGCTCGGGCCTGACCGTGTCGCTGGACACCCGTATTTCCCAACTCTCCGTCGGCGAGAAGCAGCGGGTCGAAATCCTGAAGGCGCTTTACCGCGACGCCCGTGTGCTTGTCCTGGATGAGCCGACCGCCGTGCTGACGCCCCAGGAAAGCGAAACCCTGTTCGCGACCTTGAAGAAACTCGCCGAAGACGGCCTCGGCATCATCTTCATCTCGCACAAGCTGGCCGAGGTGGTCGCCTCCTCCCACCGGGTTGCGGTGCTGCGCGGCGGCCGCAAGGTCGCGGATCTTGCCACCGCGGAGTGCGACCAGCGCAGGCTCGCCGAACTGATGGTCGGCCACGAGATCGTCGAGACCGTGCGCACGCCCGGCGCGCCCGGCGCTTCCCTGTTCGTTCTGAAGCGCGTCAGCGCCGGACACGGCCGTGACGCGCTGCACGGTGTCGATCTCGATCTCAAGTCCGGCGAAATTCTCGGCATTGCCGGTGTATCCGGCAACGGCCAGACCACCCTCGCCCGCGTCATTTCGGGCCTTGAAACACTGACATCCGGCACGGCGACCCTTGAGACCACGCCGCTCAGCCATGCCGGTGCGCGGACAATGATCGACAGCGGCCTTGCCCGCATTCCCGAGGACCGCCATCACGACGGCATCGTCGGCGCGATGAACGTTACCGAGAACCTCGCCATCGAGACCATCCGAAAACCGGAAAACCAGCGTTTCGGCCTGCTCAGGTTTGCCGCCATGCGCGAACGGGCAAGGCAGCTGATCAAGGCCTATGACATCCGCTGCCAGAGCGAGGACAGCCCGGCGCGTCTGCTGTCGGGGGGCAACATCCAGAAGATCGTGCTGGCGCGCACCCTCGAATCCGAACCGAAGGTCGTGCTCGCGGCCCAGCCCTCGCGCGGGCTCGATGTCGGCGCCACCTTCGACGTGCACCAGCGCCTGCTCGCCGCGCGCGATCGCGGCGCCGGCGTTATCCTCATTTCGGAAGACCTGGACGAACTCATGCGCCTGTCCGACCGCATCGCCGTGATCCATCGCGGCCATCTCTCGGCCGCCGAGGCAACCGAAGCCCTCGACCGCGGCACGCTGGGCCTTCGAATGGCCGGGCACGGCGGGGAGGAAGCCGCATGATCCGCTTCGAGCCGAGAGGCCCCGTCCCCGTTTCGCGCATGCTGGCCGTGTCGGTCGCGGCCGCTGTCGCCGCGCTCGTTCTCGCCGCCATTCCCATGGCCTTCGCGGGCCTCTCCGTCTTCGGCGCCTATGGCCTGATGGCCAAGGGCGCGTTCGGTTCTGTTTTCGCCTTCACCGAGATGCTGACCCGGGCCACACCCCTGATCCTGACCGGGCTCGCCGCCGCGGTCGCCTTCAAGGCGAAGCTCTGGAACATCGGCGCGGAAGGACAGCTCTATGCGGGGGCGCTTGCCGCCGTCGCGGTCGGCACCGGGCTGGTGTCCGGTCCTTCCTATGTGCTCATCCCGCTCGTCGTGCTGGCAGGGGCCCTGGCCGGCGGCCTGGTCATGCTTGGCCCGACGCTCCTGAAGACCCGTCTCGGGGTCGACGAGGTGGTCACCACGCTGCTGCTCAACTTTGTCATCCTGCTGTTCGTGCAGATGATGCTGGAAGGCCCGATGCAGGACCCGATGGGCATGGGCTGGCCGCAATCCGAACCGATCCTCGACGAGGCCGCCCTGCCCAAGCTGATGGCAAGGATGCGCATTCACTGGGGTCTCGTTCTCGCTCTCGCCGCTTCGCTCGGGATCTGGTTCCTGCTCAAGCGCACCGTCTGGGGATTTGAAATCCGGGCCGTCGGCGAAAACGCCGCCGCCGCGCGCCATGCCGGCATCCCGGTCACCGCGACCTTCGTGCGCGTCGGCCTGCTCTCCGGCGCGCTTGCCGGTCTGGCCGGTGTCGGCGAAGTCGCCGGTTTGAAGGGATACCTCACCGCGGACCTGTCGCCCGGTTTCGGCTATTCGGGCATCGTCGTGGCGATGCTGGCCGGTCTCTCGCCGGTCGGCGTCGTGCTGGCCGCGCTGTTCATTGCCAGTATTTTCGTCGGTGCCGATTCCATGTCCCGCGCCACCGGTGTTTCCAACTATCTCGCCGACCTCATCGTCGCGATGGCGCTGCTCTGCGTGCTGGTATCAGGCCTGTTCCTGAGGTTCAGGATCCGCCTTGTCGGCGGCCCGGCCGCGAAGGAGGCCGCCGAATGACCGAGATCCTCGACATCCTCGTCTCGGCGAATTTCTGGGCGGCCGCGCTCAGGATCGCCACTCCACTGATCTTCGGCGTCATCGGCGCCCTCGTCTGCGAACGCGCCGGGGTTCTGAACCTCGGCATCGAGGGCATCTTCACCGCTGGCGCCATGGCGGGCTGGATGGCCGTCTGGCTCGGCGCGGGTCTCTGGGGCGGCGTTCTGGTCGCGGCCATGGCGGGCGCCTTTTTCGGGCTGATCCACGCGGTCCTGACCGTGCCGCTCGGCCTCTCCCAGCACGTGTCGGGCATCGGCGTGACCCTCTTTGCCACGTCGCTCAGTTATTTCATCTACCGGACCGCCCTGCCGGACGTTTCCTCGCCGCCGCGCATCGAGGCGTTCCAGCCGCTGGACATCCCGGTCCTCAGCGACCTGCCGTTCATCGGCCCGGCCCTGTTCCAGCAAACGGCGCTGACATTCCTGGCCCTGGCCCTGGTGATCGCAACCGCCTACGTGCTCTACCGCACACCGCTCGGCCTGGCGATCCAGGCGGTCGGCGACAATCCGGCGGCCGTCGAATCCCAGGGCCTGTCCGTCTATGCCATCCGCATGGGCACGGTTGTCGCGGGATCGGCGATCATGGCGCTTGGCGGCGCCTTCCTGACCATGTCCGCGTTTGACGCCTTCTTCTTCGGCATGGTCAACGGCCGCGGCTGGATCTGCATCGCGCTGACCGTGTTCGCCTCCTGGCGGCCCGGCAAGGCCCTGATCGGCGCGCTCCTGTTCGGCGCCTTCGACGCCTTCCAGGTCCGTCTGCAGACCGAGGTCGGCAGTTTCATCCCGGGCCAGGTGTTCCTGATGATGCCCTATCTTCTGTCCATCGCCGCGCTCATTGTGGTGGCCCGCAAGGCCGACTATCCGCGCGCGCTTCTGGTACCCTATTTCCGCGGCCAACGCTGAGACATCCAAAATGAGCTTCGACCTTCTGATCAAGAACGCCAATCTGCCCGACGGCCGGCACGGCCTCGACATCGCCTGCAAGGACGGCCGGATCGCGGCGGTCGAAGCCGGGATCGATGCGGAGGCCGGCCAGGTGATCGACGCCGGTGGCAAGCTCGTCTCGCCGCCCTTCGTCGACAGCCATTTCCACATGGATGCCACGCTGTCCCTTGGCCTGCCGCGCATGAACCGCAGCGGCACGCTCCTGGAAGGCATTGCGCTCTGGGGAGAATTGAAGGAGATCCTGACCGTCGAGGCGGTTGTCGAACGGGCGCTCAGATACTGCGACCTCGCGGCCTCGCAAGGGCTGCTGGCGATCCGCTCCCATGTCGATGTCTGCGACGACCGCCTGACCGGGGTCAAGGGCCTGCTGGAGGTGCGCGACAGGGTGAAGGACTATATCGACCTGCAACTCGTCGCCTTTCCGCAGGACGGTCTCTACCGCTCCCCCAATGCGGAGAAGAACCTTCTGACCGCCCTCGACATGGGCGTCGACATTGTCGGCGGCATCCCGCATTTCGAGCGCACCATGCAGGATGGCGCAAGGTCCGTCGCACGGCTGTGCGAAATCGCCGCCGAGCGCGGCTTGATGGTCGACATGCATTGCGACGAGACCGACGACCCGATGTCCCGCCATATCGAGACCCTGGCCTTCGAGACCCAGCGGCTCGGGCTTCAGGGCCGGGTCGCCGGTTCGCACCTGACCTCCATGCACTCCATGGACAATTACTACGTCTCAAAGCTGCTGCCGCTGATCGCGGAAGCGGAAATTCACGCGATCGCCAACCCCTTGATCAACATCACGCTGCAGGGCCGTCATGACAGCTATCCGAAACGGCGCGGCCAGACCCGCGTGCCGGAACTGCGGTCCCACGGCGTCAACGTGGCCTTCGGCCATGATTGCGTGATGGATCCCTGGTACTCCATGGGCTCCGGCGACATGCTCGAGGTGGCTTCTATGGGGCTGCATGTGGCCCAGATGACCAGCCGCGAGGCGATCCGCTACTGCTTCGACTGTGTGACCGCACATCCGGCCAGGGCCATGGGGCTCGAGGGCTATGGACTGGAAAAGGGCTGCAAGGCGGACTTCGTTCTCTTGCAGGCCGAAAACCCGATCGAGGCGATCCGCCTGAAGGCAACACGCCTGGCGGTCGTCAAGGGCGGCAGCGTCATTGCCACAACACCGGCGCGGGAAGCGAAGCTCTCCCTGCCCGGGCGGCCCGGGACGGTCGATCCGGCGGCCTATGCCCCGCATGAAGGATGAAGCGAACCGGTCGTCCGATCCGGTCCGGCCGAGGGTCTCCAGGCAAGTCCGGCCAAAGGCGGCCGGACCGGTTTTCAGGCGGCGGAGACCGCGTTCAGGAACCGGTCCACGGTCCCGCGAAGCGTGTTGGTCCGGTCCGTGACATGGGTGGAGGCCGACAGGACCTTCCCGGCTGACGAACTGGTCACCTGAGCCTTTTCCGAGATTGTCGTGATGTTGCGGGTGACTTCCTGCGTCCCCTTGGCAGCTTCCTGAACATTGCCGGAAATCTCGTTGGTCGCAGCCCCTTGCTGTTCAACCGCCGCAGAGATCGTGCCGGTATATTCGTCCACCTGGCTCATCGTTTCCGTGATACCGGCAATGGCAGCGACCGCTTCCTTGGTGGCAGCCTGCACCTCGGCGATCTGGCCCTCGATTTCCTCGGTTGCCTTTGCCGTCTGGGTCGCCAGTTCCTTGACCTCGGACGCAACGACGGCAAAGCCGCGGCCGGCGTCTCCCGCGCGTGCCGCCTCGATGGTGGCATTCAGGGCCAGCAAATTGGTCTGCTCGGCAATGGCGGAAATCAGGTTGACCACATCCCCGATCCGCTGCGCGGCATCGGCCAGGCCCTCGATCTTGCTGTTGGTCTGGACCGCGGCTCTCGATGCCTCCTGAACGATCTCGGCGGTCGACAGCACCTGGCGGCGGATCTCCTGGATCGAGGCGGACAATTCCTCCGAGGCGGATGCAACGGTCTGCACGTTGGTGGATGCCTGTTCGGACGCTGCCGAGGCACTTGAGGCATCGCCCGCCGTTTCGTCGGCCAGACCGTTCATTTCCTCGGCGGCCTGCCGCATCTGTTCGCTGTTGCCTTGCACGGCGTCCAGCATCTCCGTCACTTCGGACCTGAATCCGGCAATCAGCTCAGCCACCTGGGCCGCCTGTTTTGCCTGGGCGGACGCAACCTCTTGCTGCTCCGTTTCCAGCCGTTCGCGCTCAAGCGCATTCTCGCGGAAGACTTCAACCGTCGCTGCCATGGCGCCGATTTCGTCAACCGCCTTCTGGGCCGGTACCTCGACCGTGGTGTCGCCCTCGGCCAGTCGGCCCATCACCTGACCAAGACGCATGATCCGGCCGGACAGGCTGCGTGCCATCAGCACACCGACGACACCGGCCGTGGCGGCGCAGGCGATCGCGATCGCAAGGATCCAGCTCCTGAGCGATGTGAGCGGTGCAAGCACTTCCCCGGCGGCCTGAACCACGACGAGCGCGTAGCGGTTGCCCAGGGCCGAGAACGGCACCATCGCGGCAAAGACATCCTCACCGCCGTAATTCGCAAGTCGCTGGAAGTCGGCACCGTCCGACATCACCGACATCACCTCGGGGGCGTCCATGCCCTCTGCCAGCAGTTCGGAAACGTCCGGGGTCCGCCCGCTGTCGTTGATGACGAGCCCGTCTTCGTTGAGAAGAAAGATATTGCCTGTTTCGCCAAGCCCGGCGTAGTTGCCGAGAAGGGCATTCAGCTTGTTGACGGGTGTCTGGTAGGCGACCATGCCGATGGTCTTGGAGCCGACCTGCACCGGCGCCATCCAGAAGCCGGACGGCTGCCCGTCGGCACCCGGGTAGCGCACGGGATCAAAGCTCAACAGCTCTGTTGCGCTGTTGGAGGACAATTGCTGATAGCCCTTGGCCAACGGCGTCCCGGCCCAGCCGTCAGACTGGACGTTGACTGCGAAATCCGAACGTTTGCGGACGCTGTAGATAATGTCCCCAGCCAGATTGATCAGCAGGATGTCCGGGTGATCATTCGCGTCGGCATAGTCCCGCAGGGAACTGTGGTGCTTCGCATGCGCCTTGTCGTAAGGCTTGCGTCCGGCCTTGACGAGCTGGTCCCGTTCGTTCGGCGGATGCGGATTGTCGGTGACATAGATTTTCGTCAGCGTGTCGGCGGCCTTGTCCCCGTATTTGGACCAGGCCTTGTCAAAGTCACTGAACGCGGCACGCAGGGCCTTGCCTTGAACATGCGCGCCGATGGCGACTTCCTTGCTCCGGTAGAATTCCGCCAGGTTGTCGCGGCGGCTTTCCGCGAGTGCTGTCAATCGCTGCTCCGCCTGACCGCGAACCGTGTTGGCTCCGGACATGTAGCTGGCAAGCCCGACCCCGCCAGAGCACAAAAGCGCTATGCCAAGGACCAGGGCTGGAAGTTTCACGGAAACCTTCAAGGCATCCTCCCGGAAGATGCGGGAAAGAAAGTCTTTCCCGCCGTTATTGCTGATTAAAGATTGTCGACGTTGACACCGAAGGTGACTGCACCGATGACATTGCCGCTGTCGGGATCCACGACGGGAACGCTGACCTGGCTCTGCAGGGTCTGCGTGCTTTCGTCTTCTTCCAGTTCACTGATGTGAACAGAGCCCTTGCCGGCGGAATAGGTCTCCTGCCATTTGGCCTCATCGCCCTGCCAGTAGTCGGATGTCACGTCGCTCTGGCCGACATTCAAACCCTTGGCATCCATGACGAAGATCTCGGTGAAGAGTCCTCCGCTCGCCTCCTGGACGTCGGCCAGATAGACGGACAGCGGCTTCTCCAGGACTTCGTCGATGAACGGCTGATCGACTGAATCGGCTTCGGCGCGCCACTTGCCGTCCAGTTCGTCGATCTTCGCCTGATCGTAGGAACCGGTGATCTCGTTTTGTGCGTTGACCGCACTGACAACTTCTCCGGCACTGGCGATCTCGGCAATCTGGCCTGCAGCGAGGTTCTTCAACTCGCTCTCGAATTCATTCGCAGCTGCCGCTCCGACAAAGAAGAACGAAATTGCCGCGGTTCGGATCAAATATTTCATGTCTCACTCCCAGGTGTTTCCTCTATGGAAGGCTCACAGGAGTCGATTAAGATTATGTATATACAGATCAACAGGATACTGTTTACAACCAGCACGTGAAAGTAAAATCACTAGATATGTCAATAATTACAATATTAAATCAAGTTTAGAACAGGATTAACTTTACAAATTCGCGCGAGCGGAGAACTCAACGAACTCTCCGCCCGCACAGGATCAATGCAGTTTGCCCGGCAGGCTGAGATCGCCGGAGGCGACATCGAACACATCGGTGACACACAGCAATGGGGCGTGCACGTTCCGATTCACGCGCAAGGCGGACGTAACGCCGTCATATTTCAGGCCTTCGACCTGCCCCTCATCGGCGAAGGCCACATTGATGGTGATTTCCTCGGCCGCCAGAACCGGTGAATAGCCGGGGCTGTCGATATAGATCGGCAGGCCGGGCCAGGTCGCCGGCATTTTCGGCGTGGCCCCGTCCGGAATGTCCCGGACCGAGAGGGCGCCGGGACCACAGGCCTCGTTCGGGGTCAGCACCACCCAGTGGGAATGCCACCGGGCACCATCGTTCTTGAGATCGCCGTCGCCGTCCTCGTCAAACAGCGGTGTGTCATCGAAGTCCGGATGGCTGGTCGCCACCAGCGCCAGGATCCCTTCCCCGCCTTCAAAGCCGACCGTGTCCGGTGCAAGCGAGGTCGGCCAGACATAGGACTGGACGGGTGCCCCCGCGAGGGCGCCCTGCGGTTCCGGCACCGTTTCACCTGCCGTGCCGCTCAGGGTCATGTGGAATGTCACCACCCGTCCCTCGCGGTGCACATGGGCAGCCAGGATATCGAAATTCGGATCGATTTCCGGATTTTCCGCAGACAGGACAGCGCCTTTCTGGTTTTGGGCATGGCCGCCATCCGCCAGGGCGACTGTGGGCAGGACGGTGATCAGAAGACTTCCAAGAATTGACTTCAGCATGGGTGTTCTCCCTGTTTGAGACCAATCTCTATTAGTAGCGAGTCGAAACTATTGCAAGTTTAATTTCGACTCGCTACAAAAGCAGCATGACCGACACCCAGACCATCCGCGACCTGATCGACCGGCTGACGCGCCTCAACGCGTCGGAGGAATGGAACGGGCCGCTGAACCCGTCGCAATTCGCCGCGCTCAGCTATCTGGCGCGCGCCAACCGGTTTTCACGCGCGCCATCCCATGTGGCCGATTTTCTCGCCACCACGCGGGGCACCGCCTCGCAAACGCTGAAGGCGCTTGCCCGCAAGGCGTTCATTGCCGAAGCGCGGTCGGAATCCGACAAGCGCAGCATCCGCTACGACGTCACCAGGGAGGGGCAGGATCTCCTGAAGGAGACCTCGGAGCTGGAAAGTGCCGTGGACACGCTACCGCCGGAGATCACCGAGAGCCTTGCCGCATCGCTGAAGGCGCTTGTGCTGGCCCTGCTGCAACAGCGCGGCGGCCGTTCCTTCGGACTGTGCCGCACCTGCCGGCATCACGAAAGGACCGCCGCGGGTGGTCATTGCCGCCTGCTTGACGTATCCCTCAAGCCGCACGAAGCCTCCCAGCTCTGCCACGAGCACACTCCCGGACAGGAAACAGCCCCATGAGCGAAACAGCCCGCATTCTGGACCTTTATGTCGGTTCTCCCGCGCATCGCTGGGAAGGAAAGGAACCCTCGGCAATCGGCAAGACACGGGTGGACGGTCCTGTCGAGGTCACGCGGACCGGCCTCAAGGGAGACCGGCAGGCCGACACGGCTGTCCACGGCGGGCCGGAAATGGCTCTCCATCACTATCCGTCCGAGCACCACGACCACTGGCGCACCGCCTTCCCGGACCTGGCGGAGATCTACCGGCCCGGCGGTTTCGGCGAGAACCTCTCCTCGGAAGGGTTCACCGAAAAAGACCTGTGCATCGGCGACATTTTCAGCGCCGGCGCCGCGCGCCTGCAGATATCGCAGGGCCGCCAGCCCTGCTGGAAGCTGAACCTGCACACCGGCAATCCGGCCCAGGCGGCCTCCTTCCAGAAAACCGGCAGGACCGGCTGGTATTTCCGCGTGCTGGAGGAAGGCACCCTCCGGGCCGGCGACACCTTGTCCCTTGTCGAGCGTCCCTGTCCGGACTGGAACCTGCGCGAGGTGATCCTGGCCCGGTTCAATCCCCGCCTCGACTCCTCCGTTGCCAAGGCCCTGTCGCAACTGGAGGTCCTCACCGCCTCCTGGCGGGCCGCCTTTGCAAGGAAGGTCGACCCCGATTTCAGGGAAGACCCGTCTGCCAGACTGCAGGGATGAACCTCACTTCGGCTTCAGCGTCAGCGCATTGGAGACAGCAAGGTCCAGCCAGGCATCGAGAGCCTCGTCGCTCGCGTCATCGTCGCCGACAAAGAACAGACCGCTCATCACGCGGCCGCCCTGCACCATGGGCGCCGCGCCCGGCAAAGCGCTTCCCTTGTCGTGGTTGTTCTTGCCGACCCGGAAGATGAACCTGCGCTCGCCCTCCTTGGTGCGGTCTGCGCCGCAGATCATGTGGCCGTTGAGCAGGAAACACATGCCGCCCATCATGCGTTTTTCCGCCAGCCCGGACCTGTTCCCCAGATGGCTGCGCAGACGGTCGTTCAAGTCCTCATCGATTGCCATTGTTTCCTGTGTCCTTCGCCTGCCGGGTCCTGTAATACTTTCCCGGGAAACGGCTACGGTCAACCGAAAGGTTCACCATTTGAGTGCCACGCATATCTCATGTGGCCGTATGCGGACATTGTCGCGGAGTTTGGCCATTTCCCGCTTGCACTTTCGCCGCTGTTTCAGTATACCCCGCACGCGCCTGCACCCCTGGAGGAGGCGCTCATGGACCGATCCCGGACAACTTGACGCTTCTGGCACGGTGGTTCGCCGGTCCGATATCTATACACTCGAAGGAGTTTTGCCATGGCTGCCAGCTATGAGCTGAAGGCGTCGGCACGGGACCGGGTGGGCAAGGGGGCCGCACGGGCACTGCGTCGCGAAGGCCTTCTCCCCGCCGTGATCTACGGCGACAAGAAACCGGCCCTGCCGATCACCATCCCGGTGAAGGAAACCACGCTGACCCTGCACAAGGGCGGCTTCACCGCGCAGATCGGTACCATCGACATCGATGGTGAAAAGCATCAGGTTATCGCCAAGGACTACCAGCTGCACCCGGTGCGCGACGATGTCCTGCACGTTGACTTTCTCCGCGTTGCCAAGGGCTCGACCCTGACCGTCGAAATTCCGGTCCACTTCCTCAACGAGGAAACCTGCCCGGGCCTCAAGAAGGGCGGCGTTCTGAACGTTGTGCGCCACACGGTTGAAATGACCGTTCCGGCCGACAGCATTCCGGAAGCCCTCGAACTGGATCTGGCCGAAGCCGATCTGGGCGACAGCCTGCACGTCTCCCTGATCAAGCTGCCGAAGGGCTGCGAACCGACCATCACCGATCGTGATTTCACCATCGCAACGATCGCTGCACCGGCCGGCCTGAAAGACACCGACGAAGGCGAAGAAGAAGAAGCGACCGAAGAAGGTGGCGAAGAAGCCGCAAGCGAATAAGCTTCACGTCTGCTATAAAAACAAGGGAGGCGGTTGCCGCCTCCCCCGAACTTCAGAGCAGCCGCGTCAGGCTGCTTTTTCGTTTCAGGATCCGGTCTTCAAGGTGAGTCATGAAACTGATCGTCGGCCTCGGAAATCCCGGTGCAAGATACGCAGGCAACCGGCACAATATCGGCTTCATGGCCGTCGATGAGATCCATCGCTGCCATCCGGGCTTCCAGCCATGGCGCGCGCGCTTTCAGGGACAGGTGTCCGAGGGCCGCCTCGGTTCGGAAAAGGTCCTGCTCCTGAAACCCGGCACCTACATGAACGAATCCGGCCGCGCGGTCGGCGAGGCCATGCGCTTCTTCAAGCTGGAGCCGGAGGATATCGTCGTGCTCTATGACGAGCTCGACCTGCCGCCGGCCAAATTCCGCATGAAGAAAGGTGGCGGCCATGGCGGCCACAACGGTCTCAGGTCGATCTCTGCCCATATCGGCGCGGACTACCGGCGCCTGCGCCTCGGCATCGGCCATCCGGGCGACAAGAAGCTGGTGTCCAACTACGTGCTGGGCGACTTCGCCAAGGTGGACCGGGACTGGCTCGAGCCGCTTCTGACCGAGATCGCCGACCAGGCCGGTCTGCTGGCCGAGGGCAAGGACAGCCAGTTCGCCAACAAGCTGACCCTGGCTCTGGAGCCTGAAAAGGCCCAGCGAAAGCAGAAGGCTCCTACGGACAAGACCACCGCCGGCGCACCTGCACAAAAGGCCGCATCAACCAAGCCCAAGGGCCAGAGCCACATCCGCCAGGCCCGTCAGGCGAAGCCCGTCAACGTGCCGAAATCCGGCCCCATGGCCGACATGCTGAAGAGACTCCTTGGCGGCGGCAAGGACTAGGTTGGGGCCTCATTCAGCACAATGCGATTACGATTGATGCGAGCGCTAGTGCGGCGTCCCTGGGTCACGACAGCGGCTGCACATTGATGATCTCCACCCGCCGGTTGCGTCCGCTGTCCGGGTTTGCCGGGTCGACCGGGCGGCTTTCGCCATACCCGACCGGAACCAGGCGGTCCCGCGGGATGCTGTAAAACGCCGCCAGGAACTCGGCCACCATGAAGGCGCGGCGGTTGGAGAGATCCAGATTGTAGGCCGACGTCCCGCGCAGGTCCGTATGGCCGGCGATCTGGAAGCGCATGTTCCTCAGCCGCGGGTCCCTCAGTGCCTCGCCAAGCGCCTGCAGGGTCAGAATGCCGTCATTTGTGAGCGAGGCGCTGTCGAATTCGAAATTGACCGTCAGGTTGATGCGCGGCAGCTCGGCTTCCGGTGGCAGCTGGCCCTGGATATTGATGCCGCGGAACGGATGCGGTTCCGCCTTGCGGAACGAGCGGACCTTCGAACCGCCTCCCTGCGGCAGCAGGGCCCGGATGATCTCCTCGCTGGTGACATTTTGCGCCGCTGCTGGCTGCACAAGCGAAACCACAACGCCAAGTACGGAAGCCAGGGTCAACAGGACGGCAAGGGTTTTTCTCGATAACGGCATGTCGGCGTCCTCACTCGGCCCGGATTGTCAGGTGCAGCACGGCGGCTGAAATCTCGCGTGGCAGACGGGTCCCGTCCGGCCGTTCGGCAAGGCCCGCCCTCAGGGCGGTCAGGAAATAGCGGTCGTTGGCAATGCCGCTGCCCTCTTCCGCGCTGACCGGCATGGTGAACTGGCCACCGCCTTCGCCTTCCAGCGCCTCCAGCTGGGACACCGGACTGTGGGCCGCGATCACCACAATGGCCTCGGCCCCGGCCGGTGGTTGTACCGTGAAGGTCTGGCGGCCCTGACGGCCGTCGCCATAGACAAAACTCTCGCCGAATGGCACCTGCCGGCGGACCGGACCGCGCCGCGGCAGCAGATTGACCACGGTGCCGTCCGCCTGCAGGTAGACGATATAGAGGAACGAGGCGAAGTCTGGCGCCGTCACCTCGAAAGCCAGCGAGTCGCCATAGGCCAGGTCGGCACTGCCACCAAGGAGGCGGATGCGCGGCCTGGAGGGTTCGGCCAGCGGCCGGTCCAGCGTCTTGAGCACCTCGCAGACCGGCCAGGGTCGGACATTGACCTTCCGGATCTGCTCTTCCGGAAATTCCGAACGCAGCTTGAGAAGGGCCGCCTGGCTGCTGACGAATCCACTGACCAGGGGCAAGCCGTCCGGCGTGTCCTCGCTGACATAGAGACTGCTGCAGGCGTCACCCCTGAACGCCACCTGGTTGTCACGGTCCGTGCGGGTGATCCCGGGAACCGGTCGCGGCGGATCGATCCTTGTGCGCATCACCGACGCATTGCGCAGATCGGCCCGTGCCGCGTCATAGCTGATCCAGCCATACCCGTCTCCGGCCCAATAGGGCCCCCAGGAATTCTGCACCAGGAAAGCCTGGCGGCGTTCGTCATAGCCGACCAGCACCATCTGGTGACCGCCGGCCGCGCCCCCATTCGGCCCATGCGAGCCCCGGTAGATCTCGCCGGCCTTCAGATACTGCAACGTGACCCCGTCGGGCGTACGCGCCGAGGGCACCACCGCCATCATCCGGAAGCCGGCCGCGACCGGATGCCCCTTGGCAAGCTGCTGCTTGATGGCATCCAGGTCCCGGTTGCTGACGGGCCGCCTGTCGCGCTCGACGACGTAGATGAACTGGAAATCGCGAATGCGGAACCGGTCCGGAGGCGCCGATGGCCGCTCCACCCGTTCCGAGCACATGGCAATATCCGGTATGGCGTCGAGATCGGGCGCGCCCTGCCCCTTGAAATAGGACAAGGCGTAAAAGGCATGACTGCCCGCGTTTTCACAGGTTTCACCCTTGTCGCGGATCTGGGAATGGAGAAAGGCCGGGCTCGGTGTGAAGGCGCGGCTGCCAGGCGAGACATTGTTCTCAAGGGCGGCGTAATAGCCGCGGATGGCATAGCCGATGGCATAGGAAACACAACTGCCGTGAATCTGCAGCAAAGGTGGCGGCATCATGGGCGACAGGTCGATGGCGTCGGGTATGTAGGCCCGGGTCACCTCCGCCCGGCCGACAGTGTCGAGCAGGGCCGGATCGATGGACGTGTCGCCGTAGAGCCCGGTCAGCGATCCCGGATCGAAGGACTGTGCCCGGGCTCCTCTTTCGAGGAGACCCTGGCCAAGGCAGACCATGAGCACGAGGGCGACGGCCGACCGGAACCTCCGGACGCCGGACTTCCTGAGACTGGAAACCATCCCGTTTCAATTCCCAATACAAATCGCCCAAAACACCGGCGCGAGTATAGCCGATCCCGGATCGGAGGAAAGCGTTCATCCGGTTTCATTGCGCCTGGCCCGCGCCCCGGCGGTTCTGTCCCGGCAATCTGTTGCCGTTGCATGCGCCTCAACCCCGCGCAAAGCCTTGACCTGTCCGTTGCGCTCGGGCATGAAGCGCGGCAACAGTTTCAGACCAACCGAAAGCGAACTCCCATGGGTTTCCAGTGCGGCATTGTCGGACTGCCGAATGTCGGCAAGTCCACGCTCTTCAACGCGCTCACCAAGACCGCAGCCGCCCAGGCTGCCAACTATCCCTTCTGCACCATCGAGCCGAACACCGGCGAGGTAGCCGTCCCCGATCCGCGCCTTTACGCCATCCGCGAAGTCGCCGGATCCAAGGAAGTCATCCCGACCCGCATCACATTCGTGGACATTGCCGGCCTGGTGCGCGGCGCGTCCAAGGGCGAAGGTCTCGGCAACCAGTTCCTGGCCAATATCCGCGAAGTCGACGCCATCGCCCATGTGCTGCGCTGCTTCGAGGATGACGACATCACCCATGTCGACGGCGCCATCGACCCGATTGCCGACGCGGAGACGGTCGAGACCGAGCTGATGGTCGCGGACATGGAAAGCCTGGAGCGGCGCATCGCGCCCCTGAAGAAGAAGGCGACCGGTGGCGACAAGGAAGCCAAGGCGGTCCTGCCGATCATGGAAGCGGCGCTGGCCCTCCTCCAGGACGGCAAGCCGGCACGCATGCTCGAAACCTCGGACGCGGAAGAGGCCAGGATCCTGAAGGGCCTGAACCTTCTGACCGCAAAGCCGGTCCTCTATGTCTGCAATGTCGACGAAGCGTCCGCGGCCGAGGGCAATGCCCTGTCTGAAAAAGTGGCAGCCAAGGCGAAAGAGGAAGGTGCGATCGCCGTCGTGATCTCCGCGGCCATCGAGGCGGAAATCTCCCAGCTCGACAAGGAAGAACAGGAAGAATTCCTGGAAACGATCGGCCTGGAAGAGCCCGGCCTCGACCGCATGATCCGTGCCGGCTACGACCTGCTCGGCCTGATCACCTATTTCACCGCCGGACCGAAGGAAACCCGCGCCTGGACCATCACCGAGGGCACCAAGGCGCCGGGAGCGGCCGGCGTGATCCATACGGATTTCGAACGCGGCTTCATCCGCGCGCAGACGATTGCCTATGACGACTATGTCGGCCTTGGCGGCGAAAGCGCCGCGAAGGAAGCCGGCAAGGCCCGTGACGAAGGCAAGGAATACATCGTCAAGGACGGCGACGTGCTCCTGTTCAAGTTCAACACCTGACCTGATCGGCCGCACGCGGGTTCACCCCGCGTGCGGCCGGGCGCATTGCTGGATTTGCCCCGAACGCTTCCGCCCTGCCACTGAAACGGAAGCTAAACACATGTTCCCTAAATTCCTCGGACAGAGGAACTGGACGTCCGGGGGAGAAGTATCATGGGGTCGGCCGCTGACAACAAAATCCGCAAGATCGTTGCGGGCACCGTCGGGAACACGCTCGAGTGGTACGACTTTGCCGTCTATGGCTATCTCGCCCCGATCATAGCGCACCAGTTCTTCCCCAGCAGCAGTCCTACTGTCAGCCTGATCAGCACCTTCGGCGTGTTTGCCGCCGGGTTCCTGATGCGTCCCATTGGCAGTCTCCTGCTTGGTCATGTCGCCGACAGGCTCGGGCGCAGCAGGGCGCTGCTGATTTCCGTCGCCCTGATGGCCATTCCCACGACGCTGATCGCCTTCCTGCCGACCTACGACCAGATCGGTATTCTGGCGCCGCTCGCCCTCACGCTGCTCCGGCTTTTGCAGGGCCTGTCCGTCGGTGGCGAATACACCGGATCCTCGGTCTATCTCTATGAAATCTCGCCCCGGGACCGGCGGTGTTTCGTCGTCTCCTGGGCGTTGGTCGGGGCCGTTTTCGGCGTATTGCTCGGCTCGGGTGTTGCGGCCCTCGCCACCAGTCTCCTGCCCGCCGACGATCTCGGCAGCTGGGGCTGGCGCATCCCCTTCGGTTTCGGCCTGCTGGTCGGCCTGACCGGTTTCCTGATCCGCAGCAGCACCAAGGGCGACGACACCGACCTGCCGCCCTCGCCGCATGATCCGGTGAGCGTTCCCGTCGGCGAAGTGCTGCGCAACCACCGGCCCGCGCTTTTCAGAACCATCGCCTGCAACATCCTGAACGGCGTCGGCTTCTACCTGACCTTCGTTTACCTGACGTCCTACCTGGTGGCTTACGTCCACCTGAGCGAAAGCCGGGCGCTCACCATCAACACCAGCGTCATGGTGATCTTCATGCTGATGCTGCCCGTGGTCGGCTACCTGGCGGACAAGACCAGCCGAAAGGCCCTGATGCTGATCGGTTCGGGCGGCGTCACCCTGTTCGGCCTGCCGCTCTTCTGGCTGATCCATCACGAAAACCCGGTGATGATTATCCTGGGCCAGCTTGGCCTGGCCGCCGTCCTGTCGTGTTTCTTCGCCCCCCTGATGGCGACCATGATCTCCCAGTTCCCGCGCTCCGTGCGGGTGACCGGCTATTCCCTCGGCTACAACATTCCGCTGGCCCTGTTCGGCGGCACGGCGCCCCTTGTCGCCACCTTCCTGATCGAGAAATCGCACCTGCAGCTTGCCCCCGCCTTCTACCTGGTCGCCGCCGGGATCCTGACATTCGTCGTGGTCTGGACCATGCCCGACACCGACGGTTACGATGACTGACCAAGGCCCAGTGGGGAAAGCGACAGATGAAGACCATTCTGCTGACCGGTTTCGAAGCCTTCGGCACGACGCCGGTCAATCCGGCCGAACAGGTTGCCAGGCGCCTCGACGGTGAAAGCATCGCCGGCGCCGTAATCGTCTCGCGCATCGTTCCGAACACGTTTTTCGTCTGCATCGACGCGGTCCGGGACGCATTGCGGGACACGGGCGCCGATGCCGTTGTCATGCTGGGCGAATTCGGTGGCCGGGCGACCGTCTCCGTCGAACGTTTCGCGTTCAATTTCAACGACAGCACCCGATACGGCCTGAAAGACAATGCCGGCGTTGCCCTCCAGGGCGAACCGACCGTGCCGGGCGGTCCGCTCGCCTATCAGAGCACCCTGCCCGTCCGTGCCATGGTCACGGCCATGCGCGAAGGCGGCGTTCCGGCGGACATATCGGACGCGCCTGGTACCTTCTGCTGCAACCATCTCTTTTACGGCGTCCTGCATCACCTGGCCGGGTCCGGCCAGCCGGTCCCCGCGGGCTGGATCCACCTGCCCCACCTTCCCGAGGTCGCCGCGCTGGAGCACAATCTCGGCGCGCCGAGCATGTCGGTGGCGACCGCGGCAAAGGGTCTGCGCCTGGCACTCACCGCGCTCGTGAACCATCCGCAGGACAGCAACGCCCCGGTTTCCGGACGGCTCCAGGTCTAGGATGCATTCCGGGCAGCAAGTCCCTCGACAGCCCGAGGGGGAACGCTCTAAAAGCGTGACCTCGCCAATTCAAGAAGGTGCCGCCGCCATGCAGACCGTCATTCCGGCTCCCCAACCCGTCATCCTGCCCGTAAACAAGAGCCAAACGGGCTTTCCCGTCCGCAGGGTCTATTGCGTCGGGCGCAACTATGCCGCCCACGCTGTCGAGATGGGCCATGATCCCGACCGCGAGGCGCCGTTCTTTTTCCAGAAGAACCCGGACAACCTGGACCCCTCAGGGACCTTCCCCTATCCGCCCATGACCGGCGACGTCCACCACGAGATCGAGCTCGCGGTGTTTTTGAAATCCGGAGGGAGCAACATCGCGGTCGAGAACGCCCTGGACCGTGTCTATGGCTTTGCCGTCTCCCTCGACATGACCCGCCGCGACCTGCAGGCGGAAGCGAAAAAGGCCGGACGCCCCTGGGAAGCCGCGAAAGCCTTCGAACGCTCCGCACCGATCGGCCCGGTCGTTGCGGCCGCCGGTTGCGGCTTTCTCAGCGAAGGCCGGATCGCGCTTTCCGTCAATGGCGACACCCGCCAGGAAGGCGATCTCAACCAGATGATCTGGAAGGTGCCGGAAGTCATTTCGAAACTGTCCGAGCTGTTCCGGCTCGATGCCGGCGACGTCATTCTGACCGGCACACCGTCCGGAGTCGGACCGGTCATGCGCGGAGACAGGCTCGAGGCGACGGTGGAGGGATTACCGGGGCTGGTCGTCAGCGTGGTCTAGCCACCAGGAGGCCGGCGAAGGCGCCTGTGCAATCGCCGGCCTTGAGATTGAACCTGTCTCATGGTCAGGTGGCACAACCAGCCCCTGCACCGGAGCCTGCCAACCGTGACGTTCGACCAAACCGCTTTGTTCCTGCTTTTCGGCGCCGTCTTCGCGCTTCTGGTCTGGGGCCGGATCCGCTTCGACCTCGTTGCTTTCGGCGCGCTGATTCTCGGGGCCCTGCTCGGGCTTGTGCCGTCCGATCAGATCTTTTCCGGCTTCGGGCACTCGGCCGTCATCATCATCGCGCTCGTACTGATCGTCTCCCGGGGGTTGATGAATTCCGGCGCGGTGGAACTGGTGGCGGCGCGTCTGCTGTCCGCATCCAACGGCCTTGCGCGGCATGTCGGCCTGATGTCGGTCGTCGGCGCCGGCCTTTCGGGCATCATCAACAACGTCGCCGCCCTCGCCCTCCTGATGCCGCTTGACCTGGAGGCCGCCAGGAAAGCGGGCCGGTCTCCCGGCCTGTCCCTGATGCCCCTGTCCTTCGCAACGATCCTGGGCGGCATGATCACCCTGATCGGCACGCCCCCCAACATCGTGATCGCGGAATACCGCTCGGATGCCCTCGGCAGCCCCTTCACCATGTTCGACTTCGCGCCCGTCGGCCTGGTGGTCGCGGTCTGCGGCATCGCCTTCGTCACGCTGATCGGCTGGCGCCTGCTGCCCGGTCATTTCCGCCAGAAGCCGGCAGAGGACGGTTTCGCGGAGAGCCTCTATTCGGCGGAACTGAAGCTCGGCGACATCCCCGAGGACAAGCCGATGACGGTCGGAGATCTCTATCCGGTTGCCGAGGAGAAGGATGTCGCGATCATCGGCCTGATCCGCAACGGCCGCCGGATCCGAGGCTTTGCCCGGCGCGAGCCCCTGAAGAGTGGCGACTACCTGTTTGTCGAGGGCGACCCGAAGGCGATTGAAGCCTTCATGGGCACCGCCAAGCTGGAATTCGCCGGCTCCGAACGGCACAAGGGCGGCATCACCGGCAACGCGCTGACCCTGACCGAAGCGATCGCGCCCGACAGCGCCCGCATCGTCGGCCAGTCCGCCTTCCAGACCCGGCTGCTCTACGGCCAGGGCGTCACGCTGCTGGGCATTTCCCGCCAGGGCCGCCGCATCCAGAAGCGTGTCCGCCACGAGATCATTCGCGCCGGCGACGTGCTCCTGCTGCTCGGCACGCCGGACCGGCTGGAAAGCGCCAGCAACTGGCTCGGCGTACTGCCACTGGAAGGCCGCAGCACCGGTGTGATCCAGCGCAACAAGGCCTGGCTCGCGATTGCCGGTTTCGTGCTCGCCATTGCCGCCGCCGTCACGGGTTTCGCCTATCTGCCGGTCGCGCTTGCAGCCTGCGTGGTCTTTTATGCCGCCAGCGGTCTTGTCAGCGGCACGGAAGTCTACCAGTCGGTGGAATGGAAGGTGATCGTGCTGCTCGGCTCGCTGATCCCTCTCGGCCAGGCCTTCGAGCAGGCCGGCAACGCCCAGCTGATCGCGGACGGCATCACCACGCTGACCGCCGGAGCGCCGGCCTGGGTCACGCTTTCCGTCCTGATGATCGTCACCATGACCCTGTCCGACTTTTTGAACAACGTCGCGACCTGCCTGATCGCGGCGCCGATATCCGTCCAGATCGCCAATTCGCTCGGTGTCAACCCGGATCCGTTCCTGATGGGGGTTGCCGTGGCCGCCTCCTGCGCCTTCCTGACGCCGATCGGACACAAGAACAACACCATCATCATGGGCCCGGGCGGATACCGCTTCGGTGACTATTGGCGGATCGGCCTGCCCCTGGAGATCCTGGTGCTGGCCGTCGCCATTCCCGCGATCCTGGTATTCTGGCCGCTTTGACCTGAAAACCTGCGGGTCAGGCGGCCCTGTCCGCGCCCAGCCCCGCACACAGTTCGGCGACAAGCTCATCGACCTGCCTCTCGGCCTGTGCAATCGAGGCCTTCAGGCGTTCGTCCGCGAATTCGTCGAACTCGACGGCAATGGACCGGACATCGGTCACGCCGATATAGGCAAAGGGCGTTTTGACACCCCGTTCCACATGGTTCTGCGCCTCGAGCCGCTCCCCGGGGCCGTAACCGAAATCGCCGCGCGAGGACAGCAGCACCAGTGTCTTTCCCGCCGGCACCATGGGCCAGTACGGGGCGCCGGGCCGGCTCCTGTCGAAGCCGAAGGTCCGGCCCACGCGAACGACATTGTCGATATAGGCCTTGAACTGCGCCGGAGCGCCGAAATTATACATCGGCACGCCCGCCACGATGATATCCGCCGAGAGGAGTTCGTCGACCAGCCGGTCGCTCTCCGCGAGCACCTCGTGCATCCATGGCTCGCGATCTTCCTGCCTTGTGAAGGCGGCGTGGATCCACTTGCCGGTGACGGGCGCGGGACTGTTCGCTCCAACATCCCTGTAGATCACGTTGTCCGAAGGCCGACCGGCGCTCCAGGTATTTATGAACCGGCGCGTCAGCCGCCGGCTGTGCGAACCGAACCGGTGTTCGTCCGAGCCGCCGGTTCGGGCACTGGAATCGATGTGCAGCAATGTGGCCATGAAGTATCTCCTTCTGTTTCGCACGGGAAATCGAATAATCTGAACTCATCTGTTACTCGGCAGATGTTGTTGCGCCTCTTCGAGATAGTGGCTAGTTTCAGACGAGGCAAAATCGAATTCCTCAGCCTTTAAATGAATGAGATTCATCTATGGCCGCTCTTCCGCCGCTTGCCGCGCTACGCGCCTTCGAAGCTGCCGCCCGTCATTTGAGCTTCAAGCACGCAGCTGCGGAACTTGGTGTCACGCCAACGGCGGTGAGCCATCAGATCAGGCTGCTGGAGGAAACGGTCGGCACCAGGCTGTTCGTCAGGAAACCGCGCCAGGTCCGGCTGACCGAAGCGGGCAACAGGCTGTTCCCGGTGTTCCACGATGCCTTTTCCGCCATGTCGGATGTTCTCGGCGAAGTCCGGCGAAATGTTGCCCGCCAAGCCGTTACGGTGTCGACAACGACGGCCTTTGCAACGGGATGGCTGGTGCCGAGAACCCTTGGCTTCAACCTGATCCATCCGGACATCACATTGCGCATCCAGCCGGACGAAACGGTCGTGGACCTGCATTCCGGTGCAGCCGATTGCGCGATCCGCTACGGAGGGGCCCCGTTTCCCAGCCTGATCTGCGAGCATCTGACAGAAGACCGGTTCCTGCCGGTCTGCAGCCCGAAACTTGATGTCCGCACGCCGGAAGACCTGAAACGCCAGACCCTGCTTCATTCCGTCTGGCACAAGCAGGACGCGTTCACACCGTCATGGCAGAAATGGTGCCTGCGCGCCGGCCTTGACGGTGTCGATACGACTGCAGGCACTGTCCTGACCACCGACAGTCATGTTATCCAGTCGGCAATTGCCGGCCAGGGCGTGGCGCTGCTGGGCACAGTCCTCGTGCAGGAAGCGCTCGAAAATGGCCTGCTGACGCAACCGTTCGGTCCGGAGCTGGAAGGCAATGCCTACTACTTTGTCTATCCGGCCCAAAGGGCGAAGGATATGAAGATCCAGGCCATCCGCGAATGGCTGTTTGCGGAAATGCCCCCAACCGCCGGCACCTGACCACCCCGGCAACGGCCTGCATTCACCTATTGAGACACAGGGACAAGTTCATGACCACTCCGAAGAGACTTCTGTTCACCGGCGGCTCCGGCAAGGCCGGCAAGCATGTCGTGCCCTACCTGCTGGACCGTGGCCACCGGGTGGTCAATGTCGATCTGACCCCGCTCGATCATCCGGGTGTCGACAACCTGACCGCCGATATCACGTCCTCGGGCGAGATGTTCAACGTGATGACCAGCTACGCCAATTTCGACGAGCTGGAACCCGGAACAGGCGTGCCCGCCTTCGATGCCGTAGTCCATTTTGCCGCCGTGCCGCGGATCCTGATCCATCCGGACAACGAGACTTTCGAGGTCAATGCCGTCGGCACCTACAACGTTATCGAGGCGGCGGTGAAACTGGGCATCCGCAAGATCATCATCGCCTCGTCGGAAACCACCTATGGCGTGTGTTTCGCCGACGGTGTCGTCGATCCGAAGGTGCTGCCGGTCGAAGAGGATTACGATGTCGATCCGATGGACAGCTACGGTCTGTCGAAGGTCGTCAACGAACAGACCGCCCGCGCCTTCCAGCGGCGCTCGGGCTTCGACATCTACGCGCTCCGGATCGGCAATGTCATCGAGCCGCACGAGTATGACCGCTTCCCGGACTTTTTCGCCAATCCCGCTCAGCGCCGCAGGAACATCTTCTGTTACATCGACGCCCGGGACCTTGGCCAGATCGTCGATCTTTGCCTTGCAAGGGACGGGCTCGGCTACCAGGTCTTCAATGCCGGCAACGACACCAATTCCGTCGACATTCCCAACGAGGAGATCCTGAAACGGTTCTTTCCGAACGTGCCGCTCTCCCGGGACCTTGGCGAACACGAGGCGCTTTTCTCCAATCGCAAGATCCGCGAGGTCCTGGGCTTCAAGGAGGAACATGACTGGCGCAAATACGTGAAGGTCTGAAACTGGCAACGGACGGAAGCCGGGGAACAATTAAATTTACTTCCGCCTTCGCTGAGACTAGGGTCAGGACTCATTAATTGATTGAAATGGCGCAACAAACGGCGATGAGCTGCGAGGAAAAGCGCGAAAAGCGGGCTTCCTGCCCGGTTGAGCGGTTTGACGCAGCAGATCGAAGCCGTTTTTGCGTCCCTACGGGATAGGGTGAATTTGCCCGGCAACGTCGTTGCAAATCTTTGAAAACCGGACGGTTTCCTGCAGATTTGCGCCTCGTATCCGAACAAATTCATCCCTACCATTTCATTCAATGAGTGAGTCCTGACCCTAGCTTCTGGGCGCTCAGTAACTGTCTGGGCAGTGGTCTGCCTTGGGGGAGAGATGATGAACGTTCTGAAGTCGGCCGCCATCGGCCTCATTGTTTTCACGACCGGCACCGCCGCGCTCGCACAGGGAACCGGTTCGCAAGGGTTCTTCCAGATCTACAACAATACCGAAAACAACATCGTGGTCGGCTTCTACACCAATGACGGCAGCGGCTGGTCCGACAACTGGTTGTCCGACATTCTCGAGCCCGGAGAGAACGCTACCGCGGAATTCACGGCCGATACCGGCAATTGTGAACAGACATTCCAGGTCGGCTGGCTCGGCGAAGACGACAGTGAAGTGCTCGACGATCCCATCGACATCGACATCTGCGCGGCCAGCAACGTCTACATGGACGACAACGAGATCTACTACGACTGACCGTCGCCCACACAATTTGCCCCGGAAACGTGGACGCACCCCTTTTCCAACCCCGTTCATTCACCATCCGGTTTCATGTCCGACCTCATCCACTTCGAAGATCTTGCGCCCGGCCAGGAATATGACCTGGGCGCGCTCACCGTTACCAAAGACGACATCATCGAGTTCGCGGAGGAATTCGATCCGCAGCCATTCCATCTGGACGAAGCGGCCGGCAAGGCCTCGATCCTGGGCGGCCTCGCCGCATCGGGCTGGCACACCGCCTCTCTGGTGATGCGCCTGCTGGCAACGGGTTTTCTGAACAAGACGGCGGGCCGCGGCTCGCCGGGTATAAACGAGCTTCAATGGAAACGTCCGGTGTTTCCCGGCGACACGCTGACGGCGAAAGCAGAAGTGCTGGAGACGAAGGCGATGCGCTCGAAGCCGGATCTCGGCATCGCATCCGTGCGCGTCACCGCCACAAACCAGCATGGCGTGGAGGTGCTCAAATGGGAAAACCCGATCCTGTTCGCCAGGCGGGAGGCTGCACCATGACAGCGTTTTTCGAGGACATCGAGATCGGTGACACGCTGGAGCTCGGCGACCACACCTTCACGCGCGAAGACATCATCCGCTTTGCCGGGAAATATGATCCGCAGCCGTTCCATCTCAGCGAGGAAGCCGCTGCCAAGACCCACTTCGGCCGTCTGTGCGCGTCCGGGTGGCACACGGCATCGATCTTCATGAAGCTCTGGGTTGCCGCCCACAAGGCGGTCCATGACGCCGCGCTCGCGGAAGGCCGGACACCTGCCCGCCTCGGACCGTCTCCAGGGTTCAAGGACCTGAAATGGATCAAGCCCGTCTATGTCGGCGACCGCCTCAGCTACCGCCGCGTGGTCACCGGCAAGACCGAGAGCCGCAGCCGCCCCGACTGGGGCCTCGTCCATTCCGACATGCTTGCCGTCAACCAGGACGGCAAGCTGGTGTTCTCCTTCAAGGGCACGGTGTTCGTGGAAAGGAAGCGTCAGGCGGGATCCGGAGCGGACTGACGCGTGACCGCCGCACGGACCGGATAGAAACCCGAAGGTGGCGGCGGCACTTGAAACAACAGGAAAACGGCCACCGCAATCAGCAGCCGCTCCACACCGCGGCGTTTTCGAACAGGATAGAACGCGGTCAGCAGTCCGGCTGCGTCGGACGCCTGCGAGGCCGGAACCTGGAGGGCCACCCCGCCCCAGGCGATCATCTTGTCCCACGAAACGGACGCAATGGCGTCACCCCGTGTCCCAATCTGGAGACCGGCCGCCCTCAGCATCGAGACGGCGAGCGTCCACTCCAGCGGACCATAGGCCCGGCCGACAGTGACAAGATCGTTGCCGGGCGCTGCCCCGTGTTCCTGTCGCTCGTCCTCACCCATCCGCCTCTTGCCCTTGCCACCGATGGTCGATGGCAAGGTGGTTCTCCCTGCCATACTTCCTTTCAAGTGGCCGAATGCTATTCCGGCTTGTGCCCATGAACAAGCATGGTCATGCCCGGGATCATCGGTTCCACCGCGATATTGGTGAACCCGGCGGCTTCCATCAGGCCGGCAACATAGGAACTCGTGATCGAGCGGGCTTCCGGGTTGAAGGCGGTATGCTGCAATTGCCAGAGCGCGGCCAGTTTCGGCCCTTCGCGATTCTCGTCCACCATGAAGTCATGCACCATGAAATCGCCGCCCGGGGTCAGCACCTCGAAGGCCTTGCGCACCAGTCCGGGGATGGACGTGCCCGGCACGCCGGAAAACAGGTAGGACATCAGCACAGCGTCCGCGCTGTCCGGCCAGGGATCCTTCAGGGCGTTGCCCGGCTTGTAGGAAATCCGGCTCTCGAGTTCTTCCTCGGCGATGAATTCCTCGCCCACCCTGGCGACATTCGGAAAGTCCAGGATGGTCGAACGCAGGCCGGGATAGGCCTTGCACAGCGAGATCGAGAACGCGCCGGTGCCGCCGCCGACATCGAGTAGGGTCTTCGCCGCAGACAGGTCGACCAGTTTGGCCAGCCCCCGTCCCGGCCCGAGCGAGCCGGAATGCTGCGAACGTGAATAGAGCCGCGCTTCCTTCGGGTCGCTGAACCAGTCCTCGTAGGAGGCCACCTGGTCCTTGTCGAGCGTGTCCGTCAGGGCCTCGTTGAGCTGCGTCAGGAACGGATACATCTGCTTGTCGATCTGGAAGCGCAGATAGTCGCCGAAGTCATACTTGCGGCCCTTGACCAGAAAGGCCTCGGCGGCCGCCGAATTGGTGAAGCCGTCGCCTTCCTTGCGCACCAGCCCGAGGCTGGTCAGGGCGGTCAGAAGCGTTGTTGCCCGATCGACATCGAGGTCGCTTTGCTTGGCAACTTCTGCCGGAGACAAGGTCTTTTCTGAAAGAACGGAAAACAAATCGACATGAAGTGCAGAAAAAAGGGCCTTGGACCCCATGAAACCGAAAGCAATGTCAGAAATTTCCTCAGCCGTTTCCAGAGACTTGGCTTCGGTCATAAATTATCCTCCTAAAGTATTCTGAGCAACAAATGCACAGGAATTTCCCGATTTGGGAAATGTTCTTGGGAGTGATCAATTATAACTATTGTGCGACGCAATGCAAATAGGCGAAAGGCTTACAAACGCTTCCCTGTGGGCAATCAAAGGCAAGCGGGTGCCACAAAAACAACCTCATCCTGAGGAGCGCGTTTGCGCACGTCTCGAAGGATCGGTCGCGTGTTCCCGCTCCAGTGGCCGATCCTTCGAGACGGGCCTTTGGCCCTCCTCAGGATGAGGTCAGTGGGTAGAGCAAGTCAGCGGTTTGATGAAGCAATCCGCAACAGGTGACCTCAAAGACTGCGGGAAAACAGCACTTCGTCGCGGATCTCGATACCGTAGTCGCCGCGCAGCGGGATCTCCGGCTTCTTTTCCCGTTCCGCGTCGATCACGCCTTGCGCGATCCGCTCCAGGCGGAAGCCGCGGCGCTGGTAAAAGCGAAAGGCGTCGAGATTGTCGTTGGAGGTCCTCACCGTCAGCCGGCCGATGCCACTCGCACGGGCGTCGTCGACAACGGCGTTGAGCAACAAGGTTCCGGTACCACCCCAGCGGTTGAGAGAATCGAGCGTGAGGATTTCCCACTCGTGCTCACGCTTGATCAGGGTGACGAGGCCGACCAGCTCGCTGCCCTCGTAGGCAACAAAACCCGGCAGGCTCGACGCATCGATGGTCTCGCCGTCGAGCAGCATTTCCGGACCGGCCCAACGCTCTGCCAGGAGCTGATAGACGGCATCCTTGTCGTCCTCGGTTATCCGGCGTGTGACGATGCTCATGATTTGCCCTCATCGATGAAGTAGGCGGGATGCCAGCGGCGTCCGCGCCTGCCAACGCGCCCGCTCAAGTTCCGGGTCGACATGTTCTTCTTCCGGATAGCCGACGCATAGATAAGCCACGAGCCGCCATCCTGCGTCAACCTGCAGGATCCGCGTGACCTTTTCAGGATCCAGGATCGACACCCATCCGACCCCGACGCCCTCCGCCCGGGCCGCAAGCCAGAATGTGTGGATCATGCTGACGGTGGAATAGGCCAGCGTCTCGGGCATGGTCATGCGCCCGAGACCATGGCCCTGTTCCGGATCCTCGTCGCTGAAAACGGCCAGATGCACGGGCGCTTCCTTCAGCCCCGCCAGCTTGAGCTGGCGGTACAAAAGAGCCTTGTCGCTGTCGTAGGTCCGGGCGGCGGCTTCGTTCTCGGCCTCGAAGGTCGACACGATCTCGGAGCGTTTACCGGCGCTCTCGACCTTCACGATCCGCCAGGGCTGGCTGTTGCCGACCGAGGGGGCCAGGTCGGCCAGCTCCAGCAGATGGTCCAGCATGCCCTCGGGCAGTTTTTCTTCCCTGAAGCGGCGGACATCCCGCCGCCATTTCAGCAATGTCTCGAAATCGGTCCGGAATCTCTCGGAAAAATCCGGTTTTCCGGCGCCCTCCCCGGCTCCTCCCGTCATGGCGGATCAGTGTCCCGGAAACTCGACCAGCGTGCGCACCGGCACGTTGAGAGCTTCCAGTTTCTTCCGCCCTCCGAGGTCCGGCAGGTCGACGATGAAAACGGCGGCTTCGATATTGGCGCCCATGGATCTCAGCAACTTGCAGGCGGCCTCGGCGGTGCCGCCGGTCGCGATCAGGTCGTCGACCAGGATGACGCTGTCGCCGGGACGTATCGCATCCTTGTGCATTTCCATCTCGTCGAGACCGTATTCCAGGGAATAGGCGATGCGCACGGTTTCGTGCGGCAGCTTGCCCTTCTTGCGGATCGGCACGAAACCGGCCGACAGCTGATGCGCGACTGCACCGCCCAGAATGAAGCCGCGCGCCTCGATCCCAGCAATCTGGTCGACCTTGGATCCCGCCCAGGGCTGCACAAGCGCGTCGACCGCCCGGCGGAAGGAGCGTGCATTGCCCAGAAGGGTCGTGATGTCCCGAAACAGGATGCCGTCTTTCGGATAATCCTTGATCGTGCGAATGGAGCTGATCAATTCATCCTGGATCGTCTGTTCGGTCATCACTTTTCTTTCTATTTGAAGCATTCCACCTTCGGCCCCGGCCGGAGGTTATACCAAGTTTCCTCAAGCGGTCGAAGCCTATTCAAACTGTCGGAGAAGGTTACTCCCGGTTCAGTACCCGCCCGGCCACCGCATCGAGCCTTGCAACCAGCACCGGGTCGAACTTGTCCGGCGCGGTCAGGAACGCGAACTCGAGCGCCGTGTCCGAGCCGGCCGGACAGGACTGGTAGTCCTTGGGCAGGTCGCGTGCCACGCGTGCGACGAGCCGCTGCGCGTTTTCGGCATTCTCGTGCAGCACCTTGATGATCGCCTGGATGTCGACCTCGCCGTGGTCCGGATGCCAGCTGTCATAGTCCGTGACCATGGCAACGGTCGCGTAGCAGATCTCTGCCTCGCGGGCGAGCTTGGCTTCCGGCATGTTGGTCATGCCGATCACGTCGCAGCCCCAGGACCGGTAAAGCCGGCTTTCGGCCAGGGAGGAGAATTGGGGGCCTTCCATCGCCAGATAGGTACCGCCCTTTGCATAGGCGAGGCCTTCGGCTTCGGCGGCAGCGGCAACAGCGTCCACCAGCTTCGGGCTGACGGGGGTCGCCATGGACACATGGGCGACGCAGCCGGTCCCGAAAAAGCTCTTCTCGCGGGCGATGGTGCGGTCGATGAACTGGTCCACCAGCACGAAGGTTCCCGGCGCGTGTTCTTCCTTCAGCGAACCGCAGGCAGACACCGACAGGAGATCGGTCACGCCGCAGCGCTTCATCACGTCGATGTTGGCGCGATAGTTGATCGTGGTCGGCGAATAGACGTGGCCACGGCCGTGCCGCGGCAGGAAAACGATCTTCAGGCCGTTGATGGTGCCGGTGCGCACCTGGTCGGACGGCGTGCCCCAGGGGCTCTCGACGGTGATCCACTCGGCATTTTCCAACCCGGGAAGGTCGTAGATGCCGGACCCGCCGATAACGCCCAAAACTGCTTCTGCCATGTCCGCTCCCAATCGTCTGAACAGCCTGCCGCGTCATCCCATGTTCGGATCGGCGCAGGCAAGGTTTATTTCAACTGATCCGCAATCGCGTCAAGACCGGCCCGGGCACATTGGGCCTCGTTTTCACTGCCACCTCCTCCGGCCACGCCGATAGCCCCGAGCAGCTCTCCGGCCCCCGTAACAATGGGGAGCCCCCCGCCAAGCGGCACCACCCCCGGCATGGCGGCAAGCGCGGCGCCGCCGCCCCCCGCGGCAAGCTGCTCCAGCTCAGACGTCGGCAGGTTGAAGGAGGCAGCCGTCCAGGCCTTGCGCCTTGCTGCCTCGCCGACATGTGCACCGCCCATGTTGTTGCGCAGGGTGACCTGTTCGACGCCAAAACGATCGACCACGGAGGCCCCGGCCTGGTATCCGGCCTCGTTGCAGACCTCCACGGCGCGCAACGCCGCGCGCATGGCAAGCTGAAGATCCAGAACCTCGACCGCATGCGTTGCAGCCGATTGGGAATGGACGGGTGCGGGAAGAAGAACTAGTGCCAGAAATATGAGGGCACGGCGCATTGCATCACCTCGGAAAAGAAAAAGCCGCCGGAACAACCGGCGGCTTTCATCATGCACTGTAACGGCGATCAATCAATGCTCAACATTGCGCCAAAGTTTCTTCTTGGTGAAGTAGAGCAAGCCTGCGAAGACGATCAGGAAGACCATGACGCGGAAGCCGATCTTCTTGCGCTCTTCCAGGTGCGGCTCGGCGGCCCACATCATGAACGCGGCAACGTCCTTGGCATACTGGTCAACCGTCATCGGCGTACCGTCGGTATATTCTACAGCTTCATCAAAGAGGGGTGGCGGCATACCGATCGGACCACCGGTCAGGTGCTCATGCGCACATTCTTCAGCCGTAACCGACCCGCCGAGGAAAGCCGGGTTGTAGTTGCCGGAAAAGTCTTCGCCGAGGCAAGCCGGATTTTCTTCCGGATAGCTGGTCAGAAGCGTGTAGATGTAGTCAGGACCATTCTCCTGGTACTGGGTGAAGGCGTCGAACACGAACCACGGGAAGCCGCGATGTGCTGCGCGCGCCTTGGCCAGCAGGGAGAAGTCCGGCGGATAGGCGCCGCCATTGGATGCGCGCGCTGCCTGCTCGTTCGCGAACGGCGGCGGGAACTTGTCCGCCAGGATGGCAGCTCGCTCATACATTTCGCCATCCTCATCCGGTCCGTCGATAACGGTATATTCGGATGCGATCTGCTTGGCCTGCTCTTCAGTGAAGCTCGGCCCGCCTTCTTCGGCCAGGTTGCGGAAGGCAACCAGGCGAAGACCGTGACAGCTCTGGCAAGAGTTTTGGTAAACCTTGAAGCCGCGCTGCAGCTGGCCGCGGTCATAGAAGCCGAACGGACCCGAGAAGGACCACTGCTGGCGATCGATATGCGGAGCCTCGCCGGCAGCCAGGGCCGGGGTCGCGACAGCGACAAGCGCCACCGCAGCGAAGTTACGAACCATTTTGATCATGGTGCTCATTGTCTCAATTAACTCCTGATCCGGGTCGCGTTACTTCGTTTCCGGTGCGGCAGCCGCACCGACCGGTTTGCCGGAACCACCCTTCAGCACCGCCTCGGAGATCGATGCCGGCAGCGGCTTCGGCTTCTCGAGGAAACCGAGCATCGGCAGGATGATCAGGAAGTGTGCAAAATAGTAGACCGTGAAGATCCGGGACAAGATGACGTAGATACCTTCCGCCGGCATCGCGCCGAGATAGCCGAGCGCTACGCAGACCAGAGCGAAGATCCAGAAGAACTGCTTGAACAGCGGGCGGTAGGTGCCGGAACGGACCTTGGAGGTATCCAGCCAGGGCAGGATGAACAGGACCGCGATGGCGCCGAACATGGCGACAACGCCACCGAGCTTGTCCGGAACCGCACGCAGGATCGCGTAGAACGGCAGGAAGTACCATTCCGGAACGATATGCGCCGGGGTCACCAGCGGGTTGGCCTCGATGTAGTTGTCCGGATGGCCCATGTAGTTGGGCAGGTAGAAGGCGAACCAGGCGAAAGGGATCATGAACACGATGATCGCGAACAGGTCCTTCATCGTGTAGTACGGATGAAACGGTAACGTGTCCTGCTTGGTCTTCGGCTGAACGCCGGTCGGGTTGTTGTTGCCCGTGGTGTGGAACGCCCACACGTGCAGGATGACAACGCCGAAGATCATGAACGGCAGCAGGTAGTGCAGCGAGAAGAACCGGTTCAGGGTCGGGTTGTCGACCGAGAAGCCGCCCCACAGCCAGGTGCGGATCTCTTCACCGACCAGCGGGATCGCCGAGAACAGGTTGGTGATCACCGTCGCGCCCCAGAAGGACATCTGGCCCCACGGCAGCACGTAGCCCATGAAGGCGGTGCCCATCATGATCAGGAAGATAATCACGCCGAGGATCCAGGAAATCTCGCGCGGAGCCTTGTAGGATCCGTAGTAGAGACCGCGGAAAATGTGGATATAGACGGCGATGAAGAACATCGATGCGCCGTTGGAGTGCAGGTAGCGCAGCATCCAGCCGAAGTTCACGTCGCGCATGATGTGCTCGACGCTGTCGAAGGCCGACGCGGTGCTTGCCGTGTAGTGCATCGCCAGAACGATGCCCGTGATAATCTGCGCGATCAGCACGAAAAAGAGGATGCCGCCGAAGGTCCACCAGTAGTTCAGGTTCTTCGGCGTCGGGAAATCAACGAAGGAACCGCGAACGAGCGAAATGACCGGCAGGCGGCTTTCCAGCCACTTTGCCGCAGCGCTCTGCGGTACGTAGTTTGAATGTCCAGCCATGGCTGTCTCCTAAAAATCTATGCCGTTAGCCGATCTTGATCGTCGAGTCGCTGACGAACTCGAGCGGCGGAATCAGCAAATTCTCGGGAGCCGGGCCCTTACGGATACGGCCGGCGGTATCATAGTGAGAGCCGTGACAGGGGCAGAACCAGCCGCCGAAGTCGCCGGCATCACCGAGCGGCACACAGCCCAGGTGGGTGCAGACACCGACCTGAACGAGCCATTTCTCGTTGCCTTCGACACCGCGGTTGGCGTCGGTTGCCTCGGCATCGGCCGGCAGATTGGCATTTCGCGCATTCTGGTCCGGCAGATCGGCGACCGGAACCGCCTTGGCTTCTTCCACTTCCGTTTCTGTACGGTTGCGGATGAAGACCGGCTTACCGCGCCATTTGACTGTAATTGACTGCCCCTCTTCCACGGCAGACACATCGACCTCGATGGAAGCCAGTGCCAGTGCGGAGGCATCCGGGTTCATCTGATCGATGAAGGGCCATGCCAGCGCGCCAGCGCCCACTGCGCCCATGGCGCCGGTCGCAATATAGAGGAAATCGCGGCGGGTCGGTTCCGCCTGATCCGTATGTGCCAAGGTCGCGTCCTCTCGAAACCTGTTCTACCTGTACCGATAGCCCGTATCAGGTCCGGGCCGTCCTTTGTGGCAAAGGATAGGCAGAACCATGTCGGGCTCAACGGTGACCGGGTGCGGCGAAACTCCGCACCGGCCAAGCGGCTTGTCTTTTTGCACCCTTCGAAACGCTTGTCCAGTTCAACAAAGGCACCAAAACGCATATGTCGCAGGCAAAACCACAGCCGCGCCGCTTTTCTGCCCTTTTTTGGGGAACAAGCGCAAGACCGGAATTCAACTGAATCCCGGTCTTGCGGTCTTTTTCATGCGTCAGGCGGCCTCAACAGAGGACAGGAAGCCTCCGGACTGGTGCTGCCAGAGCTGGGCATAAAGGCCGTTCAGGTCCAGAAGTTCCTGGTGCGAGCCCTGCTCGATGATTCGACCCTTGTCCATGACGATCAGCCGATCCATGGCCGCGATCGTCGACAGCCTGTGCGCGATCGCGATCACGGTCTTGCCCTGCATCAGGTCGAACAGACTTTCCTGGATGGCGAGCTCGACTTCTGAATCGAGCGCGGACGTCGCCTCGTCGAGAACCAGGATCGGCGCATCCTTCAACAGCACCCGGGCAATGGCGATTCTCTGGCGCTGGCCGCCGGAAAGCTTAACGCCCCGCTCGCCCACATGGGCATCCAGCCCGGCACGGCCGTTGAGATCGCTCAGCTCCCGGACGAAATCCAGGGCATGTGCCTTTGCTAGGGCCGCCTCAACTTCCTCGCGGCTGACGTCGGGCTTGCCATAGGCGACGTTCTCGAAGATCGAGCGATGCAGCAGGGACGTGTCCTGCGTCACCACGCCCACATTCGCGCGGATGTCGTCCTGGCGCACACCGGCGATGTCCTGGCCGTCGACCAGGATGCGGCCGCTTTCCAGGTCGTAGAACCGCAGCAGGAGGTTGACCAGCGTGGACTTGCCCGCCCCCGAGCGGCCGATCAGGCCGATCTTCTCGCCCGGCCGGATGGCAAGATCCAGTTCCTCGATCACACCCGACTGTTTGCCGTAATGGAAGCTGATGTTCTCGAACCGGATCTCCCCGCTCGGCACGGCGAGAGCGCGTGCACCCGGCACGTCGACAACATCCCGTTCCCGCGAGATGGTGTTGATGCCGTCCTGAACCGTGCCGATGTTTTCAAACAGGCCCGAGACCTCCCACAGGATCCATTGCGACATCCCCTGGAACCTGAGCACCAGCGCAACGGCCACCGCGATTTCCCCGGTAGACACCTGCCCGGCCTGCCAGAGACCGATCGACATGGATCCGACCGAGAACAGGAGCGCCATGTTGAGGGTCGTCAGGGTAATGTTCATTCCCGAAACCAGCCGCATCTGCAGGAAAACCGTTTTCAGGAAGGCCATCATCGACCCCTTGGCGTAATCCTCCTCGCGCTCCGCGTGAGAGAACAGCTTCACCGTCGAGATGTTGGTATAGGCATCGACCACGTGTCCGGTCATGAGCGAGCGGGCATCCGCCTGCTCCCTGGACACGTTCTTCAGGCGCGGAATGAAGATCCGCATGGTCACCAGGTAACAGGCAAACCAGGCCAGGAACGGAATGACGAAGTAGAGGCTCGCCTCCGCGACGACAAACAGGGCTGCAACGAAATAGACCGCCACATAGACAAGAATGTCCGCGATCCGGGTGATGACCTCCCGGACCGCCAGCGCGGTCTGCATGAGCTTGTTGGCGATCCGCCCCGCAAAGTCGTTCTGGTAGAACGAGATGCTCTGACGCAGCAGGTAGCGATGCACCCTCCAGCGTACCGACATGGGATAGGTGGCCATCAGGCCCTGATGGAACAGCATCTCCCAGAACGCGGCGAACAGCGGCAGGACCACCAGCACCACAAGCCCCATCCAGAGCAGCTGCTTCCAGTTGTCCTGGAAGAAGGTCTCCGCGTTTTCCGTGCCGAGCCAGGTGACCAGCTCCCCCAGGAACGTGAAAATCGTGACTTCCAGGACAGCGATGATCGCCCCCAGGACGGAAACCCCGGCCAGGATCGGCCATACGGGCTTGGTGTAGTACCAGCAGAAGGCCCAGAAGCCCTTCGGCGGCACGTCCAGCTCAGTATTCTCGAACGGATCTACGAGTTTTTCGAACCGGTCAAACATGATTACCTCTCAGGCCCGGCCAATCGTAACACGGCAAGATGGGCCGCGGCGTCTTTGCGCCGGTACGATCGGGACTTCGGGCGAACTATTCGGCCAGACGCGAACAGGAACAGACTGGCGACAAAACTTGTGACGGCCAGGGCCAGGACGAAGGTGCCCCAGAAAAGCGCGCTGAAATGTTCGGCGAACACAGCCGCGGGAACCAGTCTCCCCGCGATTTCCAGGGCCTCGATCCGGCTCAGGTTGTAGACAAACACCGGGATATAGAACGTCACGGCAAGCGCGAAGGTGACCGCCAGGAACACCAGGACAGCCAGGACGGCCTGCCGCACGCGGCGGAAGCCCCCTGGACTGGGTTCTTGCGGCAATGGCACCTCGAAATCCGGACGGTCTGCCAGCGCAGCCAGGTCCGGTGAATATTGGACTGACATCGGATCTTCTCCGAAAGGGGATCATAGTGATTTGGTGACGACAGACAGGCGCGGACACGCGTGCAGCCGGAACGGACGGCTTGAGCCGGTCACCGCAAAATCTGGAACAGGAATGAAGGCTGGCGGCCTCCTAGCGGAGGCGGACAGAGATCCTCGGGCAACCTGTGAGGGCGGCATATGGGTGGATCATGCAACGATCAATCATGTAGCCCTCCTGGTTGCGCGGCCGGGTGGCCGCCGGGGAAAAAAGGGCCGACCGGTATCAGTCGACTGCGCGTGTTGGTACCTGCTTTTTAGGAGCTTGAAAAGATCAATTGCGACACTTAGCGGCACGCAACCATGAACTGTTGCCCATCGGCCACAGATACCATGACGCGCCTTCCACACCCCACAGGCCCTAGTTGATCATTTCCTGCAATTCGAATTCCCGCATGTGCATCTCCGCCTTGCGCGGGGGGAGCGGTTCGGAAATCAGCTTGCCCTGGATCCGGGTGCAACCGAATTCCTTGAGCAGGGCCGCCTGGCCGGGGCCTTCAACACCGGAAGCAACGATTTCCAGCCCGAGATTGCCCGCAAGGCGGATCACCGACTTGACCAGCTGCCGCTTGTTGTCTTCGCTTTCGATCCCCGCCACCAGGGTCGGCGAGATCTTGAGCAGATCCGCTTCCATGTGAATCAGTTGCCCGGCGCCGCCATGCCCGCCACCGAACTGGTCGAGCGCGATCCGGCATCCGGCATTTGACAATTCGTTGACGGCAGCCATCAACCCGTCCGGTTCGTCGAACCTGACGATCTTCTCGTCCAGTTCGACGACAAGGTCGCCCGGTGAAAGCGCCGCCTCTTCACACATCTGCACGACGTGATCCGTAAATCCGGGCAATCGCAGGCTTGCACCGGTCAGGTTGACCGACATGAAGAACGGATTGTTGGCGCCGTCCCGCAGCCGCTTCACTTCCGCCAGCCCGCGGCGCAGCGCAAAACGCTCGACCCGGGCGATGCGCCGGGCGTCTTCCTGATGCAGCAACAGCTTCACCGGATCGACCAATCCCTCGCTCGGATGCAGCCAGCGTGCCGCCACCTCGTAGCCGACGATCCGCCGTTCCTTGAGGCAATATTGAGGTTCCATCAACAGGCTCAGGTCGCCTGTTTCGAGGTCCTGGTCCAGTCGCGCCAGGATCTGGCGTCTCTGGCGATGCGCGGCACCAAGCGCCTCGGTGTACCATGTCAGCTGGCTGCGTCCGGATTTCTTCGCCGCGTAAAGCGCGATGTCGGCCTGGTTGATCAGCTCGGAGGCGCTCGATTTCGATGGATCCGCCAGCACGAGCCCGACGCTGCCGCCCGCCCGAAGGTCCTGGTGGTCCACCTTGACCGGTCTTGCCAGGCCTTCCAGAATCTGGTTGCCGAGACATTCCATCTGCTCGGACCCGGCGGGATCCGCGACAACGGCGATGAATTCGTCACCGCCGACACGCGCCACCAGCCCCTTGTTGTCAAGCACCGACCGCATGACATTGGCGACGTGCCGAAGCACTGCGTCGCCGGCTCCATGGCCGTAGCTGTCGTTGATGTCCTTGAAGTGGTCCAGGTCGACGTGAAGAATGCCGATCTGACCGGAATTCTCCTGCGCCGAAGCGACCTTGTCCTGGAGATAGGCAGACAGGCGCGCACGATTGGCAACACCCGTCAGGTCGTCATGTTCAGCCTGGTATTTCAACCGGTTGCGGGCATCTTCCAGTTCCTTGACGTGTTCCACCTGTGTGGTCACGTCCCGGCAGATGAGGATGATCTTGGTCTCCTCTTCCGTTATCCCGTCAACCACCGCGAAGGTGAGCTGATTCCAGAAGTACTCGCCGTTCTTGCGCTTGTTGAGGATGAGTTCCTCGGTGCCGGACTGAAATTTGCTGAGGTCGTACCTGAAATTGGTGATTTCCTCCGGCGCGATCTGGTTTTCCGGGGTGAGGACAAATTCCTGCGGCCGCCGTCCCCGGATTTCCTCGGCACTGAAGCCCGTGATGCGGGAATAGGCCGGATTGCTCCATTCGATGTGGCCGTAGATATCCTGCATCACAAGCCCTTCGTGGGCGTGTTCCACGACCAGTTTCAAAATGGCGGTGTCGTTGCCGAATTCCGATTTCTGCGTGGAGCCGCTCCCGGAATACCGGGCACGCACGCCGCAATAGACAATGACCGGCACCGCCAATACGGCCGCAAGGCAGATCAGCACGTATTCAAAAGGCAAAGTCGCCAAGTAGTCTGCCATTCCCGGACATCAACTCAGGTTATGATCGGACGCAATCTTACCCAATCAATTCTGAAACAATCTCTAAACAGGAAAAACTAATTTATGAATATTGATATTTTTACCAATACTCAGAATAGGTCGGCAGAAAACCGAAATCAGGCTGCCCGAACACTTTGCAAGAACTGTCGCACCTGTTCCTGCAGGCTGTTCGAAAGCGCGCCGAGCTCGGTCGCGGCACCGTGCATTTCACCGGTCGCGGAACGGCTGGTCTCCATGACTTCGCTCAATGTCTCGACATTGTTCGCGGCAAGTTCCGAACTGGTCCGCGCGGTCTGTGCGCTGCTGCTGATCTCGTGCGTGGCCGCCGACTGCTCTTCGACGGCATCCCGGATTTTTCCGGAAATCTCGCTCACCCGGCCGATCGTTTCCGCGATCGAGCGGATGGCCGTTTCCGAAAGTTCGGCCACTTCCTGCACGGAGGCCACCTGGGCGGATATGTCGTCGGTGGCCCTGGTCGTTTGTTCCGCCAGGGCCTTGACCTCGTTTGCAACCACCGCAAAACCACGGCCGGCATCGCCGGCTCGCGCCGCCTCGATTGTGGCATTCAAGGCCAGGAGGTTGGTCTGGCTCGCGATCTGGCTGATCAGTTCAACGATCTCGCCGATCGCCCGGCCTGTGTCGGAAAGCCGACCGACAATCTCGTCGGTCTTGCGGGCTTCCTCCACCGCCACGCTGGCGATGTCGGTCGCCTGGTCGACATCTTCCCGGACGCGGTTCAGGGAGCCGGACAACCTGTCCGCGGACCCCGTGACGATCTCGACCGAACTGCTGGTGTCGGAGGTGGCCCTGTGGACTTCGGCAACAGCCTGGAGCGACGAATTCACCGCGCCGTTGAGATGAGAGGAATTGGTCTCCACGCTCTCGGCCGCCTTTGACAGGGCGGACACTACGCCGATAACGGATTTTTCAAAATCGTCGGCAACGTCCTGCATCAGCGCCTTGCGCTCCTCGCTGAGCGCTTCCTGGTGGGCGACGTCCTGACGGGCCTGTTCCCTGGCGCGCTCGGCCAGGTTGGTGCGGAAGGCAATCACGGAACGGGCAATGTTTCCGATTTCATCACGGCGCTGCGCGCCCTCGATCTCGATATCGAGATTGCCTTCGGACAGCTTGTCGAGGCCGCTTTGCAACCGTGTCAGCGGACGCGCGAGGCCCACGGCCAGGACCACGGCCAGACCGAGGAACGCGAGGCCGACCGGAGAGACCACAAGCCCGATGGTCACCATCTGGTCGAGGATCAACCCGTCAATCTGGTCTGCAACATTGCCCGACAGGAATTCCCCGGCCCCCTCCGGGGTTCCCAATTTCTGCATGAATGCCTGGCGGAAGGTGTAAAATGCGAATGCCGTTCCCGCCATCATGATGGCGGCCGCGCTCAGCACCATGGCAATAAATCGGCCTTTGATCGAAAGCGTCACGCTATTTCCCCGGTAATCCCTGAGTTCCGGGACAAACCACAGCCATCGGTTCGCTCTCCGGTGACCAACAGATAGCCATATGCTCGTAAAAATTCGGTAACGCCAACCCTCGGGAAAAATACTTAGCCTGCCTGTTCAGGCAACCAGCCGCGTCAGGCTGTATCCCAGCGTGGCGGACAAGGCCGACAGGAAGGTTCCCCAGGCCACATCCACCGCCACAACGAGGACCGGCCAGTCCTTCAAGGTGGCGTAATTGGTGACGTCATAGGTGGCATAGGTGAAGAAACCGAACAGGGCGCCATAGAGAACGGCGGTGGCGAAGCTCTCGCCGCGCAATGCCGGCGCAACCGCGAAAACCACGATCCCGACAACATACAAGACATAAAAGACGGCCGCCGCCGCCAGGTTCGGCTTGTCCATGAGCAGGTGGCCGATCTGGTCGCGGTAGAACCGCGTGGCCACATGCGAAAGCCAGACATAGTCGACCGCAAGAAACACGATGGCGGTGGAAAGATAGGCGGTAATGAGCTTGAGCATGATTTCCTCTTGGAGGGAATTCCACATGATCTACGCCCGGACGCCATTGACGGATCATGGGGCCGGAACATGGGGCCGGATCAGGACGGACGGGCGTCCGGCAGGCTCGGCCGGCCGGCACATTGTCATGCCGGTTCCGCATTCGCCTTCAGGAACCCGCCGGACTGGCGATGCCAAAGCTGCGCGTAAAGTCCGTTGGTATCGTCGAGCAGCTGCTCGTGTGTTCCTTCCTGGACGATGCGTCCCCCGTCCATGACGATCAGGCGGTCCATCGCCGCAATGGTCGACAGCCTGTGCGCTATCGCGATCACGGTCTTTCCGGACATCAGGCTCTGCAGGTTGTCCTGGATCGCGGCCTCGACTTCCGAATCGAGCGCCGATGTCGCCTCGTCCAGAACCAGGATCGGCGCATTTTTCAAAAGCACGCGCGCGATGGCGATGCGCTGGCGCTGGCCACCGGACAGTTTCACCCCCCGCTCGCCGACAAAGGCATCAAGGCCGGTTCGGCCACGCCTGTCCTCCAGTCGCTCGATGAACTCGAGCGCGTGGGCCTTGCGCACGGCTTCCAGCAGCTCTTCCTCGCTCGCGGCAGTCCGGCCATACAGGATATTCTCGCGGATCGAGCGGTGCAGCAGCGACGGGTCCTGGGTCACCATGCCGATGGACCGGCGCAGGCTCTCCTGGGTGACCGACCGGATATCCTGTCCATCGATGGCAACCCGGCCGCTCTCGACATCGAAAAACCGGAGAAGCAGGCTCGTAAGCGTGGTCTTGCCGGCTCCCGACGGCCCGACGATCCCGACCCGCTCTCCCGGGCTGATCGACAGGTTCAGGTGATCGATGACGCCACCCGCCTTGCCATAGTGGAAGCGGATGTTCTCGAAGGCGACCGCGCCCTGCGTCACGGCCAGCTCCGGCGCGTTCTCGGCGTCGGTCAGCGAGATCGGCTTGACCACGGTCTCCATGCTGTCCTGCATGGAACCGAAATGGCGGAACAGGCCGTTCAGCTGGTTGAACAACCGGTTGAGCAGGATATTCAGCCGCAGGATCAGGCTGAGCGCGAAGGCGACGTGACCGGTGCTGATGGCGCCATCCTGCCAGATACGCAGTGCCAGGGCCGTGATCGCGACTATGAGCAGCCCGTTGAGAAACGACATGACCATCCGGATGGTGGTCAGGAGACGGGTGAATTGCCTCAGCTTTCCGATGAAGCCCTCGACGGCGGCCCGGGCACCCTGGTTTTCTTCCCGGGCCGATCCGAACAGCTTGACCGACTGGATATTGGTATAGGTGTCGACCAGCCGTCCGGTCACGCCGGAGTAGGAATTGGCGACCTCCTTGGCGGCCTGCCTCACACGCGGCACGAAGACCCGGGCCGTCACTGCAAAACAGCACAACCAGAGACCGACCAGCAGACCAAGGCGCAGGTCGAGCTCGGCGATCAGCACAAGCGTGGTGACGGCGTAGACGACGATGAACCAGACGACCTGAAGTAGATTGGTCATGAAATCGCCGGTGGACATGCCCGACTGCATGACTTTTTGCGCCAGCCGCCCGGCCAGGTCGTCCTGGAAATAGCCGAGGCTCTGCTTCATGACCCGCTGGTGGCATTGCCAGCGAACGAGGTTGAAAAAGCCCGGCACCACCGTTTGCTCCTCCACCAGCGCCATCAGCGAGTTTGTGAGGGCCCGCACCACAAGCACGACAAAGGCCATGAAGAGCAGCGTTGCCGCATGATCGCTGAAGAAGGTCTCCCGATTGCCCTTTTCCAGGAGGTCGACCAGATCACCGAGAAAATTGAAGATGGCCACCTCGACGAAGGCAGCCGCGCCCCCCAGCAGCAGCATGGCGGCAAACGGCCAGCGCACCTGGGAAACGAAATAAAACAGAAACGCGCCCCCGCCGCGGGGCATGTCGGCAGTTGGCGGGGCCCGGAAGGGATCAATCCAGGTTTCGAAAAGGCGGAATAACGGGGACACGTGCGTCTCCATGGAGGCTGGAGCGAATCTTCTGCCTATCCTACGCACCTGTCCGCCGGTTGGCCCACCCCAAATGAAACGCGTTTTGCGGGTCGGGCCAATTGGGGACACCCCTGGGCGCGTGCGCTTCCGCTTTGCACTCCCCAGGGACTTCTGGTACGCCCTCACCGGCTCACGAATGCAGGACGACATGCCCGACATTGCACTGTACCAACCCGATATCCCGCAGAACACCGGAACAATCCTGCGCCTTGCGGCCTGCATGAGCGTCAGGGTGCACCTTGTTGAGCCGGCCGGTTTCCCGATCTCCGACAGCGCCCTGAAACGTGCGGGCATGGACTATCTTGAACGTGCCGCAATGACCCGTCACACGTCGTTTGACGCCTTCGAGGCCTGGCGGAAGCCGCTGGGCCGGCGGCTGGTTCTGCTGACCACCAGGGCCACGCAACCCTATGTCGATTTCAGCTTTTCCGAAGACGACATCCTGCTGATGGGCCGGGAAGGCGCCGGGGTGCCGGAGACCGTGCATGCGGGCGCCGATGCCCGCCTGACCATCCCGATGGCTGAGGACATGCGCTCCGTCAATGTGGCCGTTGCCGTCGGCATGGCGCTCGGCGAAGCCTTGCGGCAAACAGGCACATTCCCTAGAAGCACTGGTTAGTATTCTTGAAGGCACCGCATGTGCGGGTCCGCTTTTTCAGATTAGGACGATGTCATGAACCCACCTTCGCCGGAAAATCGCGGCGGTCCTGTCCCGGACGGCATTGAAGACAAGAAAACGGACGCCCCGGCCTGGTTCCGGGAGCTGCGCGACAGGATCTGCAAGTCCTTCGAGGACCTTGAAGACGAGATCGGCACCCTGTCGGGCCCGCTCGCCGACCAGCCGGCCGGGCGGTTCGAACGCACCCCCTGGGAGCGTACGGACAGCACCGGGGAGAAGGGCGGTGGTGGCGTCATGTCGATGATGCATGGCCGCGTGTTCGAGAAGGTCGGCGTGCATATCTCGACGGTCCATGGCGAATTCTCTCCCGAGTTTCGCGGCCAGATCCCCGGCGCCAACGAGGATCCGCGATTCTGGGCGTCCGGCATCAGCCTGATCGCGCACCCGCAAAATCCGCATGTGCCGGCGGTGCACATGAACACCCGGATGGTGGTCACCACCCGTCAATGGTTCGGCGGCGGCGCAGACCTGACGCCTGTCCTGGACGCCAGGCGCACGCAGGACGACCCGGACACGCGCACCTTTCACGGTGCCATGCGCAAGGCCTGCGACGCCCATGAGGTCGCGGATTACGATGCCTACAAGGCCTGGTGCGACGACTATTTCTTCCTGAAGCACCGCAACGAGCCACGCGGCATTGGCGGGATTTTCTACGACTATCTCAACAGCGGCGACTGGAACGCGGATTTTGCCTTTACCAGGGATGTCGGCCTGGCCTTTCTGGAGGTCTATCCGGAGCTGGTGCGCCGCAATTTCGAGAAACCCTGGACGAAAGCGGACCGTGAGGAGCAACTGGTCCGGCGGGGCCGGTATGTCGAATACAACCTGCTCTACGACCGGGGCACCATCTTCGGGCTGAAGACCGGAGGCAACGTCGCCTCGATCCTTTCATCCATGCCCCCCGTGGTGAAGTGGCCCTGACCTAGCCTGCGGCTCTGCCGCCAACCGGGCCGGTCGCCCGGCTGACCTCGCCGAAGCCGCGGTCGAGAACCATGCGCGCGAACTGGTCGACCATGTCCTGGTCCAGCTTCCTGCCCATTTGTTTCAGCGTATCGATGGCAACCCGGGCCGGCAGGCCTTCCTTGTAGGCACGCGTCTCCGTCAGCGCCGTGAAAATGTCGCAGATCGTCATCAGCCGGACCTTCGGCGAGATCCGTGAGGCCTTGAGGCCGTCGGGATAGCCCGACCCGTCGAGAAATTCGTGGTGCTGGATCGCCATCTTCTTGATATCGATCGCCACCTCGAGCCTCGGCTTGAGAATTTCCCGGCCGAATTGCGGATGCTTGTCGATGATGGCACGCTCTTCCGGCGTGAGCTTGTCGGCCTTGTCGAGAATGGTCAGCGGGATCCGCATCTTGCCGATATCATGCAACAGGCCGCCGGCGATGACCTCCACGCAATCGGCTTCTTTCCAACCCAGATGGCGCGCGAACAGACCCGCGATCCCGCATACCATAAGCGAATGGCAGTAGGTGCCGCTGTGATGCGACTGCACGGCCTCCATCCAGGGCCCAATTCCGTCGAGCGAAAGCGCCGCAAGGATTTCCTTGGCGCTCTCGTTCATGAGATTGATCTGGATATTCGAGCCGTCGGTGGCCGACAGAACCATGCTTTCCAGGAAGGCGTTGCCCTTTCGGTAGGCCTCAAGTGTCTTGGACGGAACCGACCTGGGCACAGTGGCCATCGGATCGAAACCGACCTTGGACTTGATGGTGCGCACGAGCAGCGACAGGGGCGTATCGCGCTCCAGCGGCTCGGTCTTGCCCAGCGCGGACGCCTGGATGACCTCACGGCGGTTTTTCCGGGAGACAAGACAGAAGACGGGTATTTCGGCGATGGTGTCCCAGGAGTTCTTCAGGGCGGTCAGTCCGGCATCCGTCGCGTCCAGCAATTCGACGACGGCAACCTGCGCTGCACCAACGGTTCTCTTGGAGACCTTGGCCATGTCGACCAGACGCGCAGGAAAAAAGAAAGGCAGTTTCCTGACCGGCGAGTCGAGTGGAAGCGGTCCGTCCGATATCAGAACAATTTCCATTCCTGTCCTCGCCAGTTGTCCCTCAAGGAGGACACAGGGGTCCGAAGGTTAGGTGACGGTCTCATAAATGAAGATGAAATGGTTTGAGGCGAATTGGTCTTCATCAAGGAGCGAAAGCGCAGGAAATGCGGTTCATTTTCAAGCCTTTCGCGACGCCGAGGAAGCCCAATTCGGTCAAATCCGAAGGACATGGAAATGGCTTCACTCCGCGTCGTCAGCGCGCTTGACCGGGCGAAAAGCCCGCTCCACGCACCCTTCCTGGCGGTGTTTCGCCATTTTCCATGCCATTTCATCTTCAATTATGAGTCCGCCACCTAGGCTACCGCACTCAAAATACACTTAAAGATGTGCCGCAAAGCCGCCTAACATTTGCTTAAAATCAAGCGTCTGCAAGCCGTATCAGGGCGTCTTTGTTCATGCTGAAACCGCTCTCGCGCCATTTTGCCTCGAGTTGCTTGAGCAGATCGCCCAGCGCGGGTCCGGGCTTGTGCCCGGTAGCTATCAGGTCCGCCCCCTTGAGCGGAAACTCGGGCACCGGCACCTGGCGAAGCCGGGACAACAAGGCTTCCTGGGGACCGTCCTCGGCCCTCCTCTGCCCGCGCAGGCCGGCCCAAAAGGCCAGCAGGCCGTCAATGGCTCCCTGCCGGCCGAATTCGTAAACCAGTGCCGGGGCGTCCGGTAGGTCCTTGGCCTGACGCAACCGTTTCAATGCCGCCCAGGCCGTTCTCATTCTGCTCCGTTCGGCATTGGACAGTCTAAAACGGTCGCAGATCCGTTCCAGATCCTCGCGCACGAACCCGCCCAGCACCACGAGACCCAGTTCGGGATCGGTCACCTCCAACGCAAAGGGTTCCAGGCCGCGCAAGGCTGAATAGTCCTCGATGCGCGCCAGCCCGCCCGTGGCGATTTCCCAAAGGCCGCAGTCGTTCATCATGCGAAGCGCCGGACCGGCGAGCGGCGCCCTCAGCAGGCGACGCATCTCATGGCCGATACGCTCGGCCGACAAGTGGCGCAGCCCGTCCCGCTGGCGCAGGCAGGCCCCCAGCCCCTCCGCATCCATGTCGCCCTGTCCGTAGGCCGCGTATATCCGGAAGAACCGCAGGATCCGCAGATAGTCCTCCTGGATGCGCCTGTCCGGCGCGCCGATGAACCGGACCCGCCGCGCCAGGCAGTCCTCCAGCCCGCCGAGCGGATCGTGCAGGTGACCGAAGCGGTCGACATAAAGCGCGTTCAAGGTGAAATCCCGGCGCTCCGCGTCCCGGGTCCAGTCCCGGCCGAAAACCACGCGCGCCTGTCGCCCGAAGGTTTCCACGTCCTCGCGCAAGGTTGTGACTTCATAGGGGAACCCGCCGCTGAGGACGGTCACGGTGCCGTGGTCAAGTCCCGTTCCGACCGGTTTCAACCCGGCAGCACGCGCGCGCTGCATCACCGTTTCGGGCGGCGCCGTAGTCGCGATGTCGACGTCCGGAACCGGATGCCCGAGCAAGGTGTTGCGGACGGCCCCGCCGACAACGCGGGCCTGGTCGCCCTCTTGTTCGATAGCCGCGAAAACCGCCTGGATCCCGTCTGTTCTCAGCCAGTCGGCCTGCCCGAGAATATGGTCGACATCCGCTGTCATGGCCTCATTCGTACCGGCCTGGAACAAACACGCCGTCGCGCATATGCGAAGGAATGAAATCGGCCCCTTCCGGGCTTCTCGTGAGAGTCGCCATGCCGATAAGTCCCGCGATGACGAAGACAAGACCGCACAGGGTCAGCCAGGCGATGGGCCCGCGCGACCAGCGTTCCGGATGATTGCTCTTCTTGCTGAGCCAGAGCCACAGCGCATATCCGAAGAAGGGGAGCAAAAACAGGAAAAGGTGAGCCAGAAAAACTCGAAACATCAGCGATAGACCGTGTCATACAGTGAGCGGATGATCCCCGCGGTGACGCCCCAGATATAGCGTTCACCATAGGGCATGGCGTAGAAATAACGTCGTTTGCCCTGCCATTCGCGGCTGAGCTTCTGGTGGTTCGCCGGATCCATGAGGAACTGGAGCGGCACCTCGAAAACGGCTTCCACCTCGTCCGGGTTGGCGCGGAACAGGGCTTCGGAGCGGATCACGCCGACAACCGGGACGACCCGGTAGCCGGACCCGGTCAGGTAGGGGGCAAGGCTGCCGAGCGGCTCGACCTGAGCCGGCGGCAGGCCGATTTCCTCGTCGGCTTCGCGAAGCGCGGCTTCCACCGGACCACTGTCGGTCGGGTCGACCTTGCCGCCGGGAAAGGCAACCTGGCCGGCATGCGATTTCAGGTGACCGGTCCGCTGCGTCAGCACCACGTTGGGCCCGTCGCTCCGCTCCTGAATGCCGATCAGGACGGCCGCGTCGCGTGGCGGTCCCTCCCATCGGGCATAGGGCCCCATGTCCGGATTGAGAACATGATCGCCCGTGTCCGGGACTGCAGCGCGGCCCGAAGCTTCCGCAAGCCGCATCCGCAAATGCTGCCTCCAGTCGGTCTCCAGGATACTGTGGTTCATGAGCGGGACGGTCATGCGGCCGGGTCAACGGGTTTCTGTTCAAGCATCATGCACTCACTCCGATACGTCCAGCAGGTCCGGACTGACAGCAAAAAACTGCCCTCCGCTCCAGATACCCGTTTCGCTACCATCCTCTTTGCCGCGTTCTTCCATCAGCTCCGCCAGTTGATACATGAGGGCCCGCGTAAACAGCGCTTCCAGCCGTCCCCTGACATGAACATAGGGTTTCAATCCGCCGCTGTCCGGTTCTTTTTCAAACCGGATCGGATGGTCCCGGCCGGCTTGGACCAGATCCCCCAGATTCGTGCGCAAGGTAATTTGCCGGTTCTCCGCCTCCCCCTCGACGGCCATTTCGACGGCAAGCAGCGGCGCATCCTCGACGGTGATGCCGATTTTCTCCACGGGCGTGACCAGGTAGTGCCGGCCGTCCTCGTCCTTGCGCAACACGGAAGCGAACAGCTTGACCAGCGGCAGCCGCCCGATCGGTGACCCCAGATAGTACCAGGTGCCGTCGCGGGCGATGCGGATATCGAGGTCGCCGCAGAAAGGAGGATTCCATTTTTCCACCGGCGGCGGAGCCTTGCCGCCGGCATCCGCCCGGCTCATCAGGGCCTGAAGGCCTGCCGGCATCGCGGATATCTCTGCCATCGATCTTTCGTCCTTCCGCCCAACGTGTTGACTGACCACCGGGATTTTTGACAAGCCCTTGTCCCTCACGATCATTTGCCTTCCCCGTCCCGCAAGGGGATGCCAAACCTTTTCCCCAGAGCATGGAAAGAATCTTGGACCTTTCCACTGTATGGCGCACAATTGCGCCTTATGTACTGATTTATATGGTGTCAGACTGCAAGATAGGCAGCAACCACGCACCCGGGCCGATGGTCCGCCACACGTGTCTGGCAGCCGACAGGAACTTACGGGAAAGGTGATTCATGAGCGTTGTTTCCCCCTCCAGCCCCAGCGAGGAAGATCTCGCCGCCGTTGCTGAAAATGCCGAACGTGCCGTAAGCCGGATCTCCGACGCAAAGACAGACATAGCCCGAATCATCTTCGGTCAGGAAACCGTCGTCGAGCAGTCCCTCGTCACCATTTTGGCGGGCGGCCACGGCCTGCTTGTCGGCGTTCCCGGGCTCGCCAAGACCAAGCTCGTGGAAACGCTTGGAACCGTGCTCGGCCTGGATGCCCGCCGCATCCAGTTCACCCCCGACCTGATGCCGTCCGACATTCTCGGCGCGGAAGTGATGGAACAAAGCGCCGAAGGCGGCCGCTCCTTCCGCTTCATCCCCGGCCCGGTCTTCTCCCAGCTCTTGATGGCCGACGAAATCAACCGCGCCAGCCCGCGGACGCAGTCGGCGTTGCTGCAGGCAATGCAGGAATATCACGTCACCGTGGCCGGGCACCCGCACGACCTGCCCCGGCCCTTTCATGTGCTCGCCACCCAGAACCCGCTTGAGCAGGAAGGCACCTATCCGCTCCCCGAAGCCCAGCTCGACCGCTTTCTGATGCAGATCGACGTGCATTATCCGGACCTGGACGCCGAGCGGCGCATTCTTCTGGAGACAACGGGCGCCGACCAGGCCACGGCCCAGGTCGCGATGTCCGCGGAAGAACTGATGGAGTACCAGCAACTTGTGCGGCGCATGCCGGTCGGGGAATCGGTGATCGAGGCGATCCTTCAACTCGTGCGCTCCGCCCGTCCCGACGAAAGCGATGCCGCGTCCGACATCACCAAGCTGATCGCCTGGGGCCCGGGCCCGCGCGCCAGCCAGGCGCTGATGCTCACGGTACGTGCCCGTGCGCTGGTCGACGGCCGTCTTGCGCCCTCCGTGGACGATGTACTGGCGCTGGCGGAACCGGTTCTCCAGCACCGCATGGCACTGACCTTCGCGGCCCGCGCCGACGGGCACACGGTGCGGGACGTCATCCGCCGGGTGAAGGCGCAGATCGCCTGAGCCCGTTTCAAGCCCACTCAGGAGCCCCTCCCATGGATCCAAGCAGCTCGAAAGCCGGCATCGACCCGCAGACCTGGCCGAATGTGATCGGCGAGGCAAGGTCGGTTGCCGACGCGCTGCCCGATCTCCTGGTCGAGGCCAGTCATGTCGCCAGCTCGATCATCGCCGGCTGGCACGGCCGCCGGCGCGCGGGGCCCGGAGAGAGCTTCTGGCAGTTCCGGCCTTTCTACATGGGCGAACCCGCCAAGCGCATCGACTGGCGCCGCTCCGCACGCGACGACCATCTCTATGTGCGCGAGCGCGAATGGGAAGCGGCCCATACCGTCTGGCTGTGGGCCGACCTGTCGCCGTCCATGGTGTTCCGGTCCCGTCTTGCCGAGGTGAGCAAGCGCGACCGGTCGATCGTCCTGATGCTGGCGCTTGCCGACATGCTGGCGGAAACCGGGGAACGTATCGGCCTGCCCGGCCTGACCAGGCCCTTTTCGGACCGCAGGGCCGCGGAGCGTCTCGCCGATGCACTGACGCACCTGTCTTCGCCGGTCGCCCTTCCGGACACCGCGTCGATCAAGCGGTTCGCCGATGTGGTGCTGGTCTCCGACTTCCTGGACCCGCTGGAAGACATAGCCGCCTGGGTTTCCCGCGTGGCCGGCACCGGTGCCAAGGGCCACCTGGTCCAGGTGCTCGACCCGATCGAGGAGACCTTTCCCTTCGACGGGCGTGTGGAATTCACCGACCCTGAACTGGGCGTGCGCCTGACCGCCGGCCGCGCCGAGAACTGGCGCGAGGACTACCAGAACAGGCTCGAGGCTCACCGGTCGGAACTGCGGGACATGGCGCGCAAGGCGGGCTGGACCTATGTTCTCCATCATACGGACCGGCCGGCATCGGAGCCGCTGCTGGTCCTGCACAGTGCGCTCTCCGGCGCGCAGGACGTGATGCAGAAGGGAGGCGTGTAAGCCGTGTTTGCAGGTCTGCCCCTGACATTTACCGCGCCCTGGATCCTGACGGCACTCGCACTGCTTCCGGTGATCTGGTGGCTGTTGCGGCTGACCCCGCCCCGTCCGCGCGAGATCCGGTTTCCGCCGACGCGTCTTCTGCTCGACATCGACCAGCACGAGGAAACCCCGCAACGCAGTCCCTGGTGGCTGACCCTGTTGCGCCTGTTGCTTGCGGCGATCCTGATCATCGCGCTCGCAGGCCCGGTCTGGCGTTCCGCCGCCCCCCTCGAGACGGGAGACGGTGTGCTCTGGGTGCTGATGGACAACGGCTGGACCTCTTCAAAGAGCTGGGATGCGCAGGTCAGGGCCGCCGAACAGATCCTCACAGCCGCCGAACAGGACGGGCAGCCGCTGCTGTTCGCGGCAACTGCCGAAGGTCCCGGCCAGAGCTTTGCCCCTGAATCGGCAACCACCGCCCTGGAAAAACTGCGCGCCCTCGAACCCCGCCCCTATGCGCCGCGCCGCGCCGAGTTGAGCCTCGGCCTGCGCAAGGCCGCCCAGAAGGCGCCTCCTGGCGCAGTCATCTGGCTGTCGGACGGGACCCGCACAAATGAAACTTTCCTGGCCGATCTTGCCGACATTGCCGGAACCGCGCCGGTCACCGTGTTCACGGGCCTCGACACGCCCATGGGGCTGAAGGACCTTAACAACGACGCGGAGGCGCTGACCCTCAAGGTTGTCCGGCATCCGGATCAGGAAGTCGGGACGGCAACGGTGCAGGCACTGGATCTGAAAGGTCTTGTCCTCGGGGACGTACAGGCGGTTTTTGATGCCGGCGCGACCGAAACCGAGGCCCGGTTCGAGTTGCCGAGCGAACTGCGGAACGACATCGCCCGGGTGGAGATTTCGGGAGAGGCTGCGGCAGGTGCCGTACAGCTTGTCGACGACAGCTGGCGCCGCCGGACGGTCGGCCTGATCTCCGGTCAGTCGGGCGATCTCGACCAGCCGCTGTTGTCGCCGGTCTACTACCTGGAACGGGCCCTGGTGCCCTTTTCCGATATCCGCCGTCCGCGCGAAAGCGACATCGCCGAAGCCGTGCCATCGCTCATCGACCAGGGCATATCGGTCCTGGTCCTGGCCGATGTCGGCCGCCTTCCGGATAGCACAACCCGGATCCTGCGCGACTGGGTCGAGAATGGCGGCATGCTCGTGCGCTTCGCCGGTCCGAGGACGGCCGGCGGCAGCGATGACCTCATCCCGGTGCGCCTGCGCGCCGGTGACCGTTCGCTCGGCGGCTCGCTCAGCTGGAAACAGCCGCAGCATCTTGCGGACTTCCCGGACGGATCCCCCTTTGCCGGGCTGAAGGTTCCCGCGGAAGTCGCCGTGACGCGCCAGGTCCTGGCGGAACCGACCTCCGACCTGCCGGACCGGACCTGGGCCATGCTGGAGGACGGCACCCCGCTCGTCACCGCCGCCCCGATCGGTGCCGGCACGGTTGTCCTGTTCCACGTCACGGCCGATTCCTCCTGGTCCAACCTGCCGCTCTCGGGCGTGTTCCTGAACATGCTGCGCCGGATCCTGGCGGTTTCCAATGTCGCCGCCGCTGCCGAAACCGAGGAAGACGGCACCCCGGCCAAGAGCGTCCTGCCGCCGCTCAGGCTGCTGGACGGGTTCGGCAGGTTCGGTCCGCCGCCGGTCGAAGTCACGCCCGTGAGCGCGTCGGACTTTCGCGAAGCCAGTGCCAGCCGCAGGACGCCCCCTGGTCTCTACGGCACGGAGGACGGCTTCCGGGCGCTCAACCTCATGCGCAGCGAAGACACCCTGGAGCCGCTGGATCTGACGGAACTGGGCGATGCCCTGGTCGAAACACCCTATCCGACCGCCGAACCGCTGGACCTGAGATCCACCTTCTTCACGCTGGCCTTCCTGTTGATGGTCGTCGACGCGATCGCCGTCTTTCTCCTTGCCGGCGGTCTCAGCCGGATCGGCTATCGCGGCCGCAACGTCAACGCGGCGTTCGCCGCTCTCCTGGCGCTTTCGCTTCTTGCCCTGCCAGGCGCGCAGGACGCAAGGGCACAGTCGACCAGCGACGAATTGCGGGCACTTGAATCGACCCTGGACACCAGTCTCGCCTACGTGCTGACGGGAAATCCGGAAATCGACGACGCCAGCGCGGCCGGCCTTGCCGGTCTGTCGCAATTCCTGGCCGAGCGCACCGCGCTCGAGCCGGGCGCCCCCAGCGCAATCGATATTGCCCGGGACGAACTCGCCTTCTATTCCCTGCTCTACTGGCCGATCGATCCCGCAATGGACAAGCCGAGCGACCAGACCATCGCCCGCATCGATACCTTCATGCGAAACGGCGGCACCATCCTGTTCGACACCCGGGATCACATCAACGCCTCGGCCACCGGATTTGGTTCCACCCCGGCCACGCTCAAGCTGCGCGAGATCCTGGAAGACCTCGACGTGCCGCCGCTCGAACCGGTCCCCCCCGATCATGTCCTGACGAAGGCATTCTATCTGCTGGACACTTTCCCGGGCCGCTATGCCACAAGCCCACTCTGGGTCGAAAGCCTGGAAGAGATCGCCGCCCGCGGAGACCGTCCGGTGCGCGCGGGCGACGGCGTCTCCCCGATCCTGATCACCGGCAACGATTTCGCCGCCGCCTGGGCGATCACCGACCAGGGTGAATTCATGTATCCGACGGTGCCCAACAACCCGTTGCAGCGCGACTTCGCCTTCCGCTCCGGCGTCAACATCGTCATGTATAGCCTGACCGGAAACTACAAGGCCGATCAGGTCCACATTCCCGCCCTGCTCGAACGGCTCGGGCAGTGACACATATGGAGCATTGATGGTCTGGTCCCTCTCGTTCGACCCGCTGCTGCCTCTCTGGGCCCTTGTCGCCGGAGCTGTCATAACGCTGCTGCTCACCGGGCTGTCCGGCTACCTGAACCTGCGAGGCTGGCTGCTCCGGTCCCTCACCATGGTTCTGCTCCTGCTCGCGCTCGCCAATCCGGCGGTGGAACACGAAGACAGGGAACCCCTGACAAGCGTGGTCGCGGTTGTGGTCGACAAGAGCCAGAGCCAGCGGCTGGACGGCCGGCAGGAGACCACGGAAGCTGCCGCGGAAGAGATCCGGCAGCGCATCGGGGCGTTGAGCGGCTTCGACCTGCGTGTCCTGGAGGCCCGCAACTCGGGCTCGGGTGACGGCACCCAGGTGTTCCAGACCTTGTCCAACGGGCTTGCGGACGTGCCGCCGGAGCGGGTCGGCGGCGCAATCATCATCACCGACGGCCAGATCCACGACATCCCCGACAACGCGGAGGCGCTCGGCTTCGATGCTCCCGTGCACGGCCTGATCACCGGCCGGCTGGAAGAACGTGACCGCCGCATCGTGCTGGAAAAGGCGCCGCGTTTCGGTCTGGTCGGTTCCGAGCAGACCGTGAGCCTTACCGTCGTAGACCAGGGCCAGGGCACGGGCCCGGGTGACCAGGTACGCCTGACGGTCAAGCGTGACGGCGATGTCGTCACCGAACGTGTTGCCCGCACGGGGGTGAAGATCGACATTCCCGTCGAAATCGCCCATGGCGGCGACAACATCTTCGAATTCGAGGCCGAACCGCTTCCCCAGGAACTGACGCACCTCAACAACCGGGCCGTGGTCACGATCGACGGCATACGGGAAAACCTCCGGGTTCTGCTGGTCTCCGGGTCGCCCCATGCCGGCGAGCGCACCTGGCGCAACCTGCTGAAGTCCGACGCCTCGGTCGATCTGGTCCATTTCACCATCCTGCGCCCGCCTGAAAAGCAGGACGGCACACCGATCAACCAGCTGTCGCTGATCGCCTTTCCGACACGCGAACTGTTTTCCGTCAAGATCGACGAGTTCGACCTGATCATCTTCGACCGCTATGTGCGCCGCGGCGTCCTGCCGATGCTCTATTTCGACAACATCGCCCGCTACGTGCGCGAGGGTGGCGCGGTTCTTCTGGCAGGCGGCCCGGACTACGCGGAAGGCGGCAGTCTCTACCGCACGCCGCTGGCGCCGATCCTGCCCGCCCGGCCGACCGGAACGATCCTCGAACAACCCTTCCACGCGACCCTGGCCCGTCTCGGCGAACGGCACCCGGTGACCCGGGGCCTGCCCGGTTCGGAGCAGGATCCGCCGGCATGGAGCCGCTGGTTCCGCGCGGTGGATACCGAAATCGATGCCGGCCATGCACTGATGTCAGGTCCCAGCGACACCCCTCTTCTCGTCCTGAACCGCGAGGGCGAGGGCCGTGTCGCCATGCTCTTGTCGGATCATGTCTGGCTGTGGGCCCGCGGCTACGAGGGCGGCGGACCGCACGTACCGCTGCTGCGCCGCCTTGCCCATTGGCTGATGCAGGAACCGGACCTTGAGGAAGAAGCGCTGAACGTGTCCTTGCGCGGCCCGGAACTGGTGATCGAACGGCAGACCCTGGGAGAAAGCGTCGACGAAGTTACGGTCATCTCGCCGACGGAAGACCGTTCGCAGGTGACGCTGAGCGAACAGGAGCCCGGCCTGTGGCGCGGAAGCCTCCCGGTCACCGAGACCGGCCTGTTTTCCGTCTCGGAGGGCGACATGAGCGCTCTCATTCATGTCGGCCCGCAAAACCCGCGCGAATATACCGACGTGCTGTCGACCGCCGCACCGCTGGCACCGCTCAGCGAGGCCACCGGCGGTTCCTCGGAGCGTCTGCGCGACATCGGCGGCGACATGAACGTGCCCCGGGTCGTTTCCATGCGCCAGTCCGCCAGCTATGCCGGCAATGGCTGGATCGGCCTCAAATCCACCGAGGCGAGCGTGCTGAACGGCATCGACCGCTACCCGCTGATGATCGGTCTCTTCGGCCTGGCCCTCCTGCTCGGCGCCCTGTCCCTGACCTGGTACCGCGAAGGTCGCTGACAAGCTGACGACACAATGAAGAGAGTTTCCGCATGAATGGGCCCGTCCCAACAGATACTGCGCATGAGCAGGAAAAAGGGCGCGTTGCTCTCTGGTTGGACCCTGAAGACATGGCCTGGCTGTCTAGGATTTGCCGCTGTCCGGAAGACGCTTCGGAGAGCGAGAAGGAAAGGTGCGCCCGTGTACGGTTTCGCGCAAACGCCGCTTTGCACAAGGCAGGACTAAGAGACTGATCCGGAGCCTTTTCCCAATCTACGGTGCCTACCACAAAGCCCGGATTGTTGAGGTATCTCTATGCAAGCAAAGGAGTTATCCGCTGATGATCGGCCTCCTCGGCCTTACCCCGCTGCTCGGCGCGCTGTCGCTGACCAGGTACCGCGAAGGGCGGTAGGGTTGGAGGATGGAGCTTGCAGCCGATCCTTCGAGGCGCGCGCAAGCGCGCTCCTCAGGATGACGATGAATGTGTTGAAGTAGCCTTGCTGTTTACTCACAGCGTCATCCTGAGGAGGCCGTCAGGCCGTCTCGAAGGATCGGCCGCTTGTTTTGGCAGGCCTCACACCGGCGCTGAGTTCCTAGCCGCCGGCCCCGCCATGCACAGCGCCGGACGGCATGTCGCCGTCATTCAACAGCGCCACCAGAAGCCGGGCCGGATCGACCGGGCCCGGCAGGCTGATCCGGCCGAAGGGAACCTGCTGAAACCCGAAGGGGCTGTAGTAAGGCGCGTCTCCGACCAGCAGCACAACCCGGTCCCCGGCCGCGGCGGCCGCTTCCATTGCCGTGCGCATCAGCGCCTTGCCGAGCCCCCGGTTCTTGAAATCCGGCGACACGGTCAGCGGCCCGAGCAGCAGGGCGTCGCTGTCGCCGATCCGGATCGGCGACAGCCGGATCGACCCGGCAACCTTCTCTCCGGCAAGCCCGACAAACGACAGATCCGCGCGGTGAGGCACGTTCTCACGGATACGGAAAGCCGTCCGGGCAAAGCGCCCCGGGCCGAAAGCCTCGGCCTGCAGCGCCTCGATGGCGTCGTTGTCGGAGATTTGTTCGGGCCTGATGACCCATGTCGTCTGTTTCATTTGGCGAGATCCAGCAAGCAGTCTTTTTGAAAAAGCGCGCCTGCCGGAGACCCGGACAGAACGATCGAAAGATCCGGGATCAGGTCAGCCGCGACGGCGCGGACGAGAAATGTCTCGTCGGCTGGTTCGTCGTCGGAGTGTCAGACCTGCGGTCATGAATCCCAGTCTCTTGCATCCTGCCGGGCACAATTTCGGACCGGCAAATCTTCAGTGAGACGAAGCGGTTACCACGTGGCGCCCTGTCCGGTCCAGCGTTTTTTGCCGCTTCCGCATGGACATTGATTGTTCAGCCAGTCCGAACAGTGCATTCAGTTGATTGATTTACCGGGTTTCCGCACAACCTTTTAGGGCGAGACAACAAGGGAGAGCCTGATGGGATTGCTGGTCGACGGCGTCTGGAAAGATCAATGGTATGACACGAAATCCACCGGTGGCCGGTTTGTCCGCAAGGACGCCGCGTTCCGCAACTGGATCACGGCGGACGGTTCCGCCGGCCCGACCGGGAAGGCCGGTTTCAAGGCGGAAAGCGGGCGCTACCACCTGTTCGTCTCCTATGCCTGCCCCTGGGCGCATCGCACCATGGTCTTCCGCAAGTTGAAGGGCCTGGGAGACATGATCACGCTGTCCGCCGTCCAGCCGCTGATGCTGGAGAACGGCTGGGAGTTTGCGGAAATCGATCCGGTGACCGGTGCCAAATATGCCTGGCACATCTATGCCAGGGCCGATCCCAAATACACGGGCCGTGCAACAGTGCCGATCCTCTGGGACAAGCGTGAGGAAACCATCGTCAGCAATGAATCCGCCGAGATCATCCGCATGTTCAATTCAGCCTTTGACGGCCTGACGGGATCTTCGCTCGACTTCTATCCCGAGGACTTGCGCGCGGACATCGATGCGGTCAACGAGCGCGTCTACCACACCGTCAACAACGGCGTTTACAAATCCGGCTTCGCGACCACCCAGGAAGCCTACGAGGAAGCCGTCACGGCCCTGTTCGAAACGCTGGATGATCTGGATGACCTTCTGTCGGCCCAGCGCTATCTTGTCGGCGACCGTCTGACCGAGGCCGATTGGCGCCTGTTCACGACGCTGGTGCGCTTCGACCCGGTCTATGTCGGTCACTTCAAGTGCAACATCCGCCGAATCGAGGACTATCCGAACCTCTCCAACTTCCTGCGCGAGCTCTACCAGGTGCCGGGAGTTGCCGATACGGTCGACATGGCAACCATCAAGCAGCACTATTACGGATCGCATGAAAGCGTGAACCCGACCCGGATCGTGCCGGTCGGCCCGGATCTCGACCTGACACGCCCGCACAACCGCGACAGGTTCAAGGCAGCGGCCTGAGCGGAAGTCAAAACGCGACGGCCGCCAGGTACCGAACCTCGTTTTCCAACGTCACCCCGGCCGGGCGCAGCGCGAGCCGGGTGACGATGGAAAAGCCGTGCTGGCTCCTCACCACCTGTCCGTCGGAAACGCCCCGGACCGGAATTCGGCCAGCCGCCGGGCCGTCGCCTTGCTGAGCTCGTCCGGCATGGCATGGCTTTCGAAAAAGGCCGCCTCGACAATCTCCGCATTCGGCCTCAGGAAGGTGTCCGCCTCGACCCAGCTTTCCAGGTGAAACAGGCCGACATGGTCGCGGCCCGTGGCTTCCTCGTTGAGATAGACATTGAGCAACCGCGGCGGCGCGCTTGCGGCAACACCCGCCTCCTCCAGAACCTCGCGCCGCGCCGCTTCGACCATAGTCTCGCCCCGGTCCACACCACCGCCCGGCAGATACCAGCCGGAGAGATAACTGTGCCGCACCAGCAGCACCCTTTTGGCACCGTCTTCCACGATCACGCGGACGCCGAGCGTGTAGGGATTGCGGACGAGACCAGCCTGCTGAATCAGGCGGCGTGTCCAGGGCTTGGGCAGGAACGACAATAACTTCAACATAATCCGTAAGATACCCGGCGCGAACTGTGGCTAAGCCTTTATTAACCCATGCAATCCCCGCAGGGCAGCCCCGTATTAATAACGCTCCTCCTTTGGGCATCGCCTGCCTATATACCGTGCAACAAGATGATTTCGAAGGCAGCCTCCGTGGCCAGCCCGCCGCTTATGAAGGAAAACACCATGTTGAACGCACTTTTCGGCAAACGCCGCCGCAACCGTAGCCACTACCAGTGGAAGCCCGCCCTCGACCTGACCAACCCGCGTGTCGCGGCAACCCTGATCACGTTCCCGACCAACTAAGGCCGGCGAAGGATCTGAACGGAGAAGGCAAAATGTTCGGATTTGTAAATGTTGTTGGCGCGACGTTGCGCGAAACCACGCGCTCCGCGGACAACCGCTCGCAAAAAGCCCCGAAGGCTGCAAAGACGGTCAAGCAGGTCAAGTAACCCGCACAGATCCCCCGCAAAAGGGCGCTGCGTTTTCGAACGCGGCGCCCTTTGCATTTTGCACCGTCCCCAACGCGGTCCCGGCGGGAAATCGCCGCAAGCGGCACGAACGGATTGCGCGGCGACGGGAACCTGCCTATCAACGGGCATGTTCACTCTTGCGCATATCTCCGATCCCCATCTCGGTCCCCTGCCTGATCCGAAGCTCCTGCAGCTGTTTTCAAAGCGCCTGCTCGGCTATCTCAACTGGCAGCGAAACCGCTCCAAGATCATGGGGGCCAATTATCTGGAACAGCTTGTCGAGGACATGCGTGCAAAGGCGCCGGACCACATCGCCGTCACCGGCGATCTGGTCAACATCGCCCTGCCGCTGGAAATCGCCGGGGCACGTACCTGGCTGGAAGAGGTCGGCGAACCGCAAAACGTCTCCGTGGTTCCGGGAAACCACGACGCCTATGTGCCAGGGGCTGTGCGCCGGGCGCGCGCGGCCTGGTGGCCCTATATGTGCGGCGACGGCGCCGAGGAGGCCCCGACGGTCGGCACCAAATCCGAAGCCACCTTTCCCTATGTCCGCAAGCGCGGCGACATTGCCCTGGTTGGCGTCACCACCGGCCGCGCAAGCGCGCCCTGGTTCGCCACCGGCCGGGTCGGCAGCGCGCAGAGCAAGCGGCTAAGGGCGGTTCTGGAAGACCTCGGCGGCGAAGGCCTGTTCCGGGTGGTGATGCTGCACCACCCCCCTTTCAAGCACGCCACGCACTGGCACAAACGCCTCTCCGACGCGTCGCGGGTGCGCGCGGTCGTCAAACGCGCCGGCGCCGAGCTGATCCTGCACGGGCACACCCATATCGACAGTTTCGAAAGCATCGAAGGGCCCGACGGTCCGGTCCCCGTGGTCGGCGTGCCTTCCGCCACAAGCGCGCCGGGCGGCAAGAAGCCGGCCGCCCGCTACAACCTGTTCAGGATCGAAAAGTCCAATGACAGCTGGACCTGCCGCATGGAGGAACACGGCTTCCAGGAGCCGAATGAGCCTGTGAAGCTTCTGGCGGAGCGGGATGTTAAAGTTCCGATGTGAGCCGGCAACCCGGTTTCCCAGCCCTAGTGTGCTTCTGATGTCAGCCAAATGATTTTTTGCGACAACCGATAAAAAATCGGTGTCACCCCGTGCGCGTGAAACGAGACCCGGGGTCCACTCACTTCCAGAGCGTTGGAAAAAAGGCGCGCACTGCCCAAGACCCCGTCCACCGCTTCAGCAAGCTGCACTGAGAGTGGTCCCCGGATCTGCGCTCCGCTTGTCCGGGGTGACATTCGGGTGCTGGAAAATTCAGTTGGTTAAAGCGGGTTGGCGAACCAGGCGAAGGCGACCAGGCCGACGATCCCCAGGGCAAGGCCGATGCCGAACGCGCCCGTGACCGCCAGCCAGGGCGTGCGGTTTTCGCGGACGCGGACAACCTGGCTGTCGAGAGCCACCTGGCGCAGCCGGTTGTTGAGCCAGTCTCCTTCCAGCGCCTTTTCCCGTTCCAGCACACGCTCGGCGATGTATTCGGTCAGGCAGTCCGCCATGTCGTCGATATTGGCCGTTTCCAGGATGACCACGCGCCCGAGCCGCGTATCCTTCAGGAACCGGTAGGTGCGCCGGTCGCCGCCGACGGCGACATGGCTGGTGGCGTCGATCCACAGGCGCGGAGTCGATCCGGAAATGATCTGGAGGGAAAACTGGTCGTCCTCTTCCGGGATCTCCTTGAAGACGTCCTTGAGTTCGTCCGCGAGCATGTCGAGACGCGCCCGCTCGGTATCCTGGAGTTCCACCACCACATCCGAGCGCTCGACCTCTCCGAGCTGAACCTTGCGGATCGCATCGCGCAGGGAACGCATGCGGGTGTGGGGGACAACGTTATCCTGCATTTCAGACATGAGGCGCCCGACTCCGTTTCACTCACTTGGTCAATAGAGTCTTAACCGACTCTTGCCGGGGCGGAACAGGCGCGGGTCTCAACTTCACCCGCTATCCACCGGCGATCCCGACATGGTTAACGAAGATTAAGGCTTTTTTTACCCTGAGGCCAGCAAGGCGGCACTGGCCTCGCCCCCTGATCATGGGTTATGCAAAACAAGTCGCGCTTTTCCGGGAGACCTGATCATGAATGTGGACGGCAAGAAATATCGCACGATCTGGCTCGCGGAGGATGGCGGTTCGGTGGAAATCATCGACCAGACCAAGTTTCCCCATGTCTTCGAGATCGCAAAACTGCACACGATGGAGGACGCGGCCCACGCGATCCGCGTCATGCAGGTGCGCGGTGCCCCGCTGATCGGGGCAACCGCCGCCTATGGCGTGGCGCTGGCCATGCGCGCCGATCCCTCCGATGCCAGCCTGCATGCCGCCTGCTCCGTCTTGCTGGAAACCCGCCCGACGGCGGTCAACCTGCACTGGGCCCTCGACAAGGCCCGCAAGTCGCTCATGCAGGTCCCGCCGGAAAACCGTGAGGCGGCGGCCTTTGCCCTTGCCAACGACATCTGCGACGAGGACATCGCCATCAACATGTCCATCGGCATGCACGGCATGGAGCTGATCGCCGCGATCGCCCGCCTGAAACGCGACGGCGAACCGGTCAACATCCTGACCCATTGCAATGCCGGCTGGCTGGCAACGGTCGACTGGGGCACGGCCACGGCGCCGATCTACATGTCCCATGACGGCGGCATCCCGGTCCATGTCTGGGTCGACGAGACCCGCCCGCGCAACCAGGGCGCCTTCCTAACCGCCTGGGAACTCGGCCATCACGGCGTGCCGCACACCGTCGTCGTCGACAATGCCGGCGGCCACCTGATGCAGCATGGCGAGGTCGACATCGTCATCACCGGCACCGACCGCACCACGGCCACCGGCGATGTCTGCAACAAGATCGGCACTTACCTAAAAGCGCTCGCCGCCAGGGACAACAACGTGCCCTTCTACGTTGCCTTGCCTTCGCCGACCATAGACTTCTCCTTGTCCGACGGCGTCAGGGAGATCCCGATCGAGGAGCGCGGCGGCGAGGAAGTCAGCCACATGACCGGCCGCACGGCGGACGGCGCCATCGAAACCATCGAGATCGTCGCCGAGGGCTCCGAGGTCGGCAACCCGGCCTTCGACGTCACCCCGGCCCGCCTCGTCACCGGCCTGATCACCGAACGCGGCGTTCTCGAAGCCAACCGCAAATCGATAGCCGACGCGTTTCCGGAACGGGTCAAGATGAGTGCCTGATCCGGACCGTCCTTGCCGAACCGCTTGAGCCATGCACGATCAGCTCGGCGATGAGACCAAGGTCGGAAGGCTGCTGCCCCCACCAACGTCATCCCGAGCAGCCGCAAAGCGGCGTCTCGAAGGAGCGGCCGCACACTTCAGGACAAGCGGTCCCTCCTTCGAGACGCCTGTCTGCGCCAAGCTCCTGAGGATGACGTCAGGTGTCGAGGCAACGCTGTCGCTTCGCGACTTACCCGATCACCGGCACATGCGGTGCCCGGTCCCGGCCAAGAAGCCCCTTCAGCCGCGGGTCGTCGGCCACCTCGATGGCGCGTTTATACGGTTTGAAGCCGCAGGACTGGTAGAAGTGGATCGCCTGCGGGCTGTCGCCGGTGCAGGTGTGCAGCCACAGGCGCTTGGTCTCAGGCCGGGCCCAGGCCATGTCCACCGCCTGCCCCATCAGCCAGCGGCCCAACCCACCGCCGATGGCCCCCGGCACCAGTCCGAAATAGGCAACGACGGGCTCTTCCGGGTTGGCATAGTCCAGTTCCAGAGTGCCGACAGGCTTGCCGTCCTTCATCGGCAGGAACAGTTCGCGCGCCGGCTCGCTCAAGGTCTTCGCCAGAACGGCTTCGTCCTGCTCCAGGCGGCTGAACCAGATCCAGTCCTCGCCGATCTCCCGGAACAGCTTGCGGTATGCCGCGACATCCGGATCCGTCCAGCGTTCCAGCGAGACGTCGCTGCGCGGCGGTGCCAGCGGTTTTTCCGGCGCTTGCAGCATTTCAAGATAGGTGACAACGAAGGCGATTTTCCCGTTCGGAACCTCTGTATAGCCATCCAGATTAAGCACCTGTGTCACCCTTGTTTCTCCATTCTCGAATTGCCTGGGAAGGGCCATAGCAGCCGCACGCCACCACACCAAGGGGCGAATGGCGTATTGCGGATGGTTAACGGCCTGTTAACCACGATTTGGGAGACTGGATCCGTATCCAGGAAAGATGCAGCCATGCCAAAAGTCGGAAACTACGTCCAGCGCGACTACCACAAACGCTTCAGCTCGCAGCGGAAATCGACCTGGTCCGACTACAACAAGGCCTGGGCCAAGCGGCGTCAGGCCTCGGCGCAGAAAATGCAGGAACTGCGCAATCTTGCGAGCACTTTCAACACCATCGGCGTGCAGGCCTCACAGGCCAACACTGTGTTCGTGATGCAGAACCAGGGCCGGGTCGGTGCCTATGCCAACCAGACGGCCGCGATGGCGCGCATCAACGTTCTGGTGTGAAAACCGCCCGCAGGATCATCGCCACCTTCCCTAGCGTTAAAATTTCTCGGATCCGGACACCCCGTTAACCGTTTGGTCATACTTACGGGCGCTATGCTGGCGCAGTCTTTTGAAAAGGCGCTCACATGGCGAAAATTGGGAATTATGTCCACAGGGACACCTATAGCCGCTTCCGCTCACAACGAAAGCCCTCCTGGTCGGATTACAACAAGGCATGGACCAAGCGCCGGCAGGCGTCGGCCAAGCGCCTGGATAAGCTGAACGCGCTGGCCTATACCATGCAGGTGGTCAACACACAGGCTTCGCAGGCCAACACCCTGTTCGTCTTGCAGAACCAGGGACGGCTCGGGCATTACGGCAACCAGACCGCGGCCATGGCCCGGATCAACGTGGTCGTCTGAGCGCACGCTCCTCCTGACCAACGGCGAAACGTCTGCCTCAGATCGATCCGATCGTCTTCAGCTTGATGCGCGGATGGACTTCCGCCTGGCTCATGATGGTGGTGTGCGCCCGGAACCGCTCGACGATGGAGCGCACGAAGGGCCGTGTCTGCGGCGAGGTCAGCAGCACCGGCACCTCACCCTGCTGGGCCGCCTCCTCGAAGGAGTCGCGCACGCGGCCGACGAATTCCTGCAGCTTGCTCGGCTGCATCGCAAGTTGGCGGTCGTCGCCTTCACCGACAATTGCCTCCAGGAAGGCCTGTTCCCATTGCGGCGACAAGGCGATCAGCGGCAGGTAGCCGCCGGGTGACAGGTTGGCCGCGCAGATCTGGCGGCCAAGGCGCGTGCGTACGTGTTCGGCGATGGTGTCGGTGTTGCGGGTCATGCCCGTGGCTTCCGAAACGCCTTCCAGGATGGTGCCCAGGTCGCGCACCGAGATACGCTCGTTGAGCAGGGTCTGCAGCACCCGCTGGACGCCGGAAACGGTGATCTGCGACGGGATCAGGTCTTCCACCAGCTTGGCCTGTTCGCCCTGCAGTTCCTTCAGCAGCTTCTGGACGTCGCCATAGGTCAGAAGCTCGCTGATATTGGCCTTGATGGTTTCCGTCAGGTGGGTCGACAGGACCGTGGCCGGATCGACCACGGTATAGCCGCGCAAGGAAGCATCCTCGCGGTACTGGGCCTCGACCCAGGTGGCCGGCAGGCCGAAGGTCGGTTCGGTCGTGTGCGTGCCCGGCAGTTTCACCTGTCCACCGGCCGGATCCATCACCATGAAATGGTTCGGATAGAGCACACCGCGCCCGGCCTCGACCTCCTTGACCTTGATGACGTAGTCGTTGGCGCCGAGCTGGATATTGTCGAGGATGCGCACGGGCGGCATGATCACGCCCATGTCGCCGGCGACCTGGCGGCGCAGGGCCTTGATCTGCTCCGTCAGGACATCTCCCTCGCTGGTGGCCTTGCCGTTGATCAGCGGCAGCAGCGCGTAGCCGAGCTCGATCCGCAGCTCGTCCATTTTCAGCGCATCCGTGATCGGCGGCTCCGGCGGCGGCTTCGGCGCGGCCTCGATCGCCTTGACCTGCGCGGCCTTGGCCTTCTCCTGTTTCTTGGTCGAGCTCACCTTGTAGGCCAGATAGCCCGCGAGGCCCGCCAGGGCGAAGAAGGGGATCATCGGCATGCCCGGCAGCAGGGCCAGGATGACCATCACCACCGCGGACATGCCGAGCGCTTTCGGGTAGCCGGTGAACTGGCTGGCCAGCGCCTTGTCGGCGGCGCCGTGAACCCCCGCCTTGGAGACCAGCAGGCCGGCTGCGGTCGACACGATCAGGGCCGGGATCTGGGAAACCAGACCGTCGCCGATCGTCAGCAGCGTGTAGTTGTTGGCCGCTTCCGAGAAGGACAGCTCCATCTGGGCAACGCCGATGAAAATGCCGCCGAGAATGTTGATGAAGGTGATCAGCAGGCCGGCGATGGCATCGCCGCGCACGAATTTCGAGGCACCGTCCATCGCTCCGAAAAAGGAACTTTCGTCCTCCAGCGCCTTGCGCCGCGACTTGGCCTCGGCCTCATCGATCAGGCCTGCGGAGAGATCGGCGTCGATCGCCATCTGCTTGCCCGGCATGGCATCCAGGGTGAAGCGGGCCGCCACTTCGGCAATACGGCCGGAACCCTTGGTGATGACGACGAAGTTCACGATCACCAGGATCGCGAAGACAATGATCCCGATGACGAAATTGCCGCCCATGACAAGGTTGCCGAAGGACTGGATGACGTTGCCGGCAGCCGCCGTGCCTTCGTGGCCATTGGACAGGATCAGGCGCGTCGAGGCGATGTTGAGACCGAGCCTCAGCATGGTCGCGATCAGCAGAACCGTCGGGAAGGACGAGAATTCCAGCGGTTTCTGGATGAACAGCCCGGTCATCAGGATCATGACCGAGAAAATGATCGACACTGCCAGGAACGTGTCCAGCATCACCGGCGGCATCGGCAGGATCAGCAGGGTCAGGATCACCAGAATACCGGTCGCAAGGCCGATATCGCCCTTGCGCAGCGTATCGATCAGCTCCTGCATGCTGGGCAGGCCGGACAGGCCGGCGCCGGCCTGTGGAGCCGTCGCCTGCTGTTCAGGAGCGCTCCCTTCCGGGGCGCCTGGTCCGCCTTGTCCGCCTGCTGCCGTGTCCGACATTCCGCTTGCCGTTCCTCACCTGCGCCGACCGTTCAATTTCCGGCGGCGCTGTCGTCTGTTGTGCCCTGCAGGGCCGGTTTCCTCAGGCGCGGGCTTCGCCCGGCCCCGGCACGCTGATGCCTTCATCGGTATATTGATTCAGCTTGTTGCGCAGCGTGCGGATCGAGATACCCAGAATTTTCGCAGCGTGGGTCCGGTTGCCCAGGCAATGGTCCAGCGTGTCCAGGATGAGATCGCGTTCCACGTCGGCCACCGTGCGCCCGACAAAGGACCGGGTGACGGCTTCCGCCGTTTGCGCCGCCCGTTCGGCGGGGCTCCCGGTTCCGGCCAGGGGAGAGCCGTCGGGCATGCGGATCGCCTCCACGCCGATTTCCTCTCCGTTCGCCAGCAGGACCGCCCGGTGCATGGTGTTTTCCAGCTCGCGCACATTGCCCGGCCAGGGATTTGACATCAGCGCCTGGCGGGCCTCAGCCGCAAGCGGCCTGACCGGCACGCCGTTGGCCTCCGAATAGTGTTTGATGAAGAACTGGGCGAGTTCCATGATGTCTGCCGGCCGCTCACGCAACGCCGGCAGCTTCAGATTGACCACGTTCAGGCGGAACAGCAGGTCCTCGCGGAACTGGCCCTGCCGCACGCTCTCCGCAAGATCCCGGTTGGAGGTCGCCAGGATGCGGATATTCACCGGCACCGGGCGCGTGCCGCCGACCCGGTCGATCACCCGTTCCTGCAAGGCCCGCAGCAGCTTGGCCTGAAGGCGCACGTCCATTTCCGAAATTTCGTCGAGAAGCAGCGTGCCGCCGTCCGCTTCCTCGAACTTGCCGATACGGCGCGCCACGGCGCCCGTGAAGGCCCCTTTCTCGTGGCCGAACAATTCGGATTCCAGCAGATGTTCCGGGATGGCGGCGCAGTTGATCGAGATGAAAGGTTTGGAAGCCCGGTTGGAGCATTTGTGCACGTGGCGGGCGATCACCTCCTTGCCGGTGCCCGATTCCCCGGTGATCAGCACGGACGCTTCGGAAGGCGCAACCTGCTCGGCCAGCTTGACCACCGTGGCCATGGTGTCGTCGCGGTAGATCAGGTCACCGCGTTCCTGCGCAACGGCAGCCAGAACCGCCGCGATCATCTCCGGATCCGGCGGCAGCGGGATGTATTCCTTGGCACCGGCCCGAATGGCAGAGACGGCAGCCTGCGCGTCGGTCTCGATGCCGCAGGCCACGACCGGGACATGAACCCTTTCGTCCTGGAGTTTCTGGATCAGGCCGGCAATGTCGAGATGCACCTCGACCATCAGGAGATCGGCGCCCCGGCCGGACCTGAGAACCTTCAACGCGCCTTCGATGTCATCCGCATGGGTGACCTGCGCCCCGCTCTGCATGGCGATTTTCGAAGCCGTGGTCAGTTGGCCGCCGAGGGTTCCGACAATTAACAGACGCATCCGCGTGTCTTCCTATCGATCCGTCTTGATGATTTCCGTCATGGTCACGCCGAGCTTGTCTTCCACAAGGACGACTTCACCACGCGCGACCAGCCGGTCATTCACATAAATATCGATGGCCTCGCCGACCTTCCGGTCAAGCTCGAGAACGGTGCCCGAGGCCAGCTTGAGCAGGTCCGAGACATGCATGCGCGAATGGCCGAGCACCGCCGATATCCGGACCGGGACATCGAACACGGCTTCCAGGTCGGCAGCGGACTGCGGTTCGCGCACCTCGCCTTCGCCGAGGGAGCGCTCGGGCGCTTCCAGCTCGTCAAGCGGGATATTGGTTTCCTGTTCGTCGCTCATACGTCAGTGTCCTTTTCCGCCGACGCGCCGGACGGATTTCCGCGTTTCTCTGAACTGCGCGCCCGCAAGTAGGCACGGATACTCGCATCGATTTCGGTTTCGAGTGCCTTCCGGTTCCGCCGGATGCCGCCATCCGCCCACTCGATATGACAGTCGCCGCGCGCGATCTCGGGTTCTCCGAGCAGGACCAGCCGTCCCTCGAACCCCTTCTCGTGAACGATGGGGTCCACCTGGGCCTTGAGGGCCTCCAGGTCCTTCTCCGCGATACGGATGACAAGATGCGGCGCCTTGCGCAGCGGTCCCAGGCATTCTGACACCAAAGCCACCGTCTCGGCCAGCGGCTGGCGTGCAATCAGGTGGGCGCACAGCCGTCTAGCCACAAGAAAAGCAAGACTGACGGCATCCTTCTCGCGGGCTGCCTGGATATCGTCCAGCGATTGCAGGACATTGCCGACGGCCGCCACGAGCTGACCAACTTCCGCGGTCAGGAGGGTCTCCTGTTTGGTCTGCAAATCCTGCAAGGCCTTGACCCGGCCTTCCTCGAACGCCTGCGCCCTGGCCTCCTTCAGGAGCTTCTTGTGCTCAGCCACCGGAATCATCGGGATTTCCGGTTCGCTCGGGGCAACCTCTTCCGGCTCTTCCGGCTCGGAGAAGTCGACGTTGAACAGAAATTTCGACGGGTTGGTCATGCTGCCCATTCTGTTGTAGCTACCTGCCGATTGCCTCATCAGTAGATAATTTCATCCTCGCCCTTGGACTTGGAAATCATGATCTCGCCCTTCGCCGCAAGATCCTTAGCCTTGTTCACCATGCTGGTCTGGGCCTCGTCCACGTCACGCAGGCGCACGGGTCCGAGAGCGTCCATGTCGTCCAGCAGAAGCTTGGCCGCACGCGAGGACATGTTGCCGAAGAAGAATTCGCGCGCATTGTCGGTCGATCCCTTGAGCGCAATCGCCAGCTGATCCTTTTCCACGTGCCGGAGCAGCGTCTGCGCGCTGGCCGCGTCGAGCTTCAGCAGATCGTCGAAGGTGAACATCAGCGTCTTGATCCGGTCGGCCGCCTCGCGGTTGTCCTCTTCGAGCGCCGCCAGGAACCGGGCCTCGGTCTGGCGGTCGAAATTGTTGAAGATCTCCGCCATCATCTCGTGGCTGTCGCGCCGGGACGTGTTGGTCAGGTTCGACATGAATTCGACCCGGAGCGTCTGCTCGACCTTTTCCAGGACTTCCTTCTGGACCGCGTCCATGCGCAGCATCCGGCTGACGACTTCCAGCGCAAGCTCTTCCGGCAGGATGCCGAGCACTCGGGCGGCATGGTCGGAATTGATCTTCGACAGCACCACGGCCACGGTCTGCGGGTATTCGTTCTTCAGGTAGTTGGCGAGCACGTTCTCCTGCACGTTGGAGAGCTTCTCCCACATGTTGCGTCCGGCCGGTCCCCGGATCTCCTCCATGATGATGTTGACCTTGTCTCCCGGCAGGAAGCTGGCCAGAAGCCGCTCGGTCGCATCGACGTTCCCGGTCAGGGCTCCCTTGGAGCTGACACGGCGGACGAAATCCTTGAACAGGTCCTCGAGCATGTTCGGCGTGACCGGACCCAGATTGGCCATGGCGGCCGACACCTGGCGCACCTCGATTTCGTCCAGCTTGGCCCAGATCGGCGAGCCGTGCTCCTCGCCGAGCGCCAGCAGAAGAACCGCCGCGCGCTCGGCGCCCTTCAGTTCGCGTTCTTCGTGGTCCGCGCTGACCTGGAGCTGTTGCTGGAGTTGATCGCTAACCATCAGGCCGCCTGCTCATCCAGCCAGCCGCGGACGATGTTCACCGCTTCCGTCGGATGATCCTTGATCATGCCCCCCACCTTGGCAATGGAGCTTGCCTGCATCGCGCCTTCCTGCTTGGCCTGTTCAAGCCATTCGATAACGAATTCCTCCTCTTCCGGTTCGTCCTGCGGCACCTCGGTCTCGACCACCAGCGTGCCATCCGGTCCGATCATCAGCTCCTGCGGCTGCTTTTCTTCCGGTGTCACGATCCGGCGCAGCAGCGGGCGGACGACGAACAGGAGCAGCAGCAGCGCGATCAGGAACAAGACCCCCAGTTCCGCGAAGCGGATGATGTCGTCGCGCGTGAACTCGAACAGCCCGTCGCTCTCCGCCAGCAGGTCATCCTGCGGCGGCAGCGCGAATTGAAGGTTCACCACTTCAACCGTGTCGCCGCGCGCGGCATCGAAACCGACCGCCGAGCGGACCAGGACCGCGATCCGGTCCAGCGTCTCCTGGGACCGCGGCGTATAGACATTGCCGCCGTCGTCGCCCGGCTGGTAGGTGCCGTCCACCAGAACCGCGACCGACAGCCGCTTGACCTGGCCGGCCTCGACGATCTCGGTGCGGGTCGACTTGGAAATCTCGTAGTTGGTGATTTCCTCGATCAGCGTCGCGGTATCCCGGCCACCTTCCTCGCCCTGTCCGCCTTCCTGGTTCGGCAGCTGGTTGCCGACCGTGACCTGCCCGTTCCGGGACACGGAGGAGCTGGCCTCTTCCTTGGACTGCGTGGAGCGAACCACCTGCCCTTCCGGATCGAAGGTTTCGGTCGTCTCGGTCAGGCGGTTGTAGTCGACCTCCGCATTGACCCTGACGCGGGCCCGTCCGGGACCGACCACCGAATTCAGGATTTCCTCGATCTGGTTGCGCAAGCGGCTCTCGACGGCCACGGTCCGCTCCTGAAGAGAGGCGGAGACCATGCCGTCCTCGTCGTTGCCGACGCCGGAGGCCAGCAGCCGGCCGCTTTCGTCGACGATCGACACCCGGTCCGGGTCCAGCCCGTCAACCGCGGTGGCCACCAGGTGCTGCACCGCGCGGATTTCGCCGGGTCCGAGCGCACCGCGCACATTCAGCACGATGGAAGCCGACGGCGGACGGCGGTCCCGCTGGAACAGCTGCCGCTCGGGGATCACCAGGTGAACGCGTGCCGCACGGATCCGGTCCAGCGACCCGATGGTCCGGGAGAGTTCGCCTTCCATGGCGCGCAGGTGATTGATGTTCTGGACGAAGCTGGTGGCTCCCAGCGTGTCGGTCCGGTCGAAGATCTCGTAACCGATCGAGCCGCCCGTCGGCAGGCCTTCCGCCGCCAGCTGCATCCTCAGCCGGGCCACCTGTTCCCTCGGAACCAGGATGGTCGACCCTTCGCGCTTCAGCTCGAACTGCACGCCCTGGCCTTCCAGCTGGGTGACGATGGCCGCGCTGTCTTCCAGCGTGAGCTCATTGTAGAGCGTTGTCATCTGGGGAGCCGTGACGCGGAAGATGATGAACGCAAACACGCCGATCAGGATCGCGGCAACCGCGCCCATTGCGGCGATACGCGCCGGTCCCAGTGTTTTTATGAATTCAGTCAATCCGTTCACGAATGCCCGCCCGCATCTGAAACATGCCTTGAATCCGTTATTGTTGGAGTCGGCTCGGCATGCCACACCTTCGATGGGCAAAATTTGCCGCCCTGAGGGTTAACAAGAGGTTAACAAACTCTTTACCACTCTACCGGATCGGCAGTTTCCTGCGGTTTCTTATAATGCAAAACGCAACTGAGGTGGGGAAAAACTGCCGACCTTATTAATTTTTGGATAAGTTCCCCAAAGGTCATGCGGCACCCTGCCATCGCCGGCGGTGAACGGAACCGCGCACGGGGACAGTGACCACCAGCAAGGTGGGCGAACCGCTTCACTCAAGGATAAAAAAGAAAAAAGGCCGGCAAAAGCCGACCCCCTCGAAGACGCAGCCGCGGCCGCGCCTCATGTCCAAATGTGTCCGGTCAGTTCCGGTATTGCTGGACCCGGGTTGCGCGCAATCCGGCCAACCCGTGTTTCTCGATGGAACTTTGCCAGGAGAGGAATTCCTCAACCGTCAAAGTGTATCTTTGACAGGCCTCTTCGAGGGACAACAGTCCCCCTCGAACGGCCGCCACCACTTCCGCCTTTCGGCGAATGACCCACCGCTTCGTTGAAGTCGGCGGCAGGTCCGCAATGGTAAGCGGGCTTCCGTCGGGGCCGATAACATATTTTACACGCGAACGAATCTGTTCGGTCATTGTACTCTCACACTAACCATGACCAAGGTTCATTGGAGACTACAAGATGACGCTTAACAAACGACTAAAGCAAAGTTGTGATTTTATTAACTATAAAATCGAAATTTAGTGAATGATATTTAGGAAAATACAAATCTTAACACTCAATTTGTAAATAGATATATTAGAGTTTGTTAACCATAATGCTTAACCCGTGCATTTTGCGAGGCAATTCGATCTCCCTGCCAAATTGCGGCCCCACCGTCCACCCCTGTATTCAGGCCAAACGACCGGCAAAAAAACAGGCCCCGGAAAGGATCCGGGGCCTATGCATCAAACGCTCGGCGGGAAATGGGTCAGGACGGCCGGGCGACCGAGGTCACGGAATCGACCGGAAACTCCTGATTGCCCACCCTCAGGACCGGCTCGCCACTCGACCAGTCCACCTGGTCGACAATGCCCGACACCGTGGTGCGCACGGTTTCGGGACGGCTGGAAGCGTCTTTCATGTCGAACGAAATGGTATAGAGACCGTCGACGGCCTGCTGTCCGCTGTCGGTACGCCCGTCCCAGCTGAAGGTGCCGCTGCCGGCATCGAGCTCGATATCGCCGCTATAGACGATGGCGCCGCTCGAATTGCGGATCTCGAAGCTTCCCGTTGCTTCCTCGGTGATATCGTAGGCCCAGCTCGCCTGGCTGCCGGTCAGGGTCGTCGTGGACGCATCCGCCGTGACCTCGTTGCCGATATAGCTGACGTAACTCAGGCTCTGGTTGGCCTGCAGCGTGGCCATGATGTCTTCAAGGTTCTGGTTCTGCTTGATCGCCTGTTCGACATTCGAATATTGCACCAGCTGATTGGTATATTCGGCCGAGTCCAGCGGGTCGAGCGGGTCCTGGTTCTGGATCTGCGTCGTCAGAATGCTCAGGAACAGCTCGTAGTCGGCTATCAGGCCCGCGGTGCTGTTGGCGGCATCGCTCTGGGTGGCCGTTGACGTTGCTGAGGAAATAGTGGTCATGCATCACTCCCGGGACGGGTCCCGTCCCTTCTATACTTTCATGTCCAGACCGCCGCGCTGCGCGGCAAGCATCAGACGGACCCGGTCGGTCATCTCCGGCTCCGTTTCAGCATCAACTTCGGAACCGCTGCCGCCAGGGCCGGCCGGCTGCTCCCGGTCACCCTGGCCCGAGGCAAATTCCTGTCCGCCGTCCTGCTTCAGCGAAAATTGCAGGTTGTCGCTGTCCGGGTTCAGCCCGGCGGCTTCCAGGGCCCGCTCCAGTCCCCGCTGATCCCGCAGGAACATGTCCAGGGTTTCGGGCCGGTCCACGATCAGGTGCGCCTGCACGCTGCCGTCGGCACCGACACGCATGTTGACCTCGACCCGGCCGAGTTCCGGCGGATCGAAGCGCATCTGGAAATGGGTCTGGCCGTTTTTCAGGTTGCGGGCAATTTCAGCCGCGACCTGGGTCGCCACATGGGCGGATTGGGTCTGGTTCGGTGTCTGCAGGCTTTCGGTCCGGACCGCGCCATGCAGGTCGCCCCCGCGTACGGTCGCCGAGGTGAACTCGGTTGCCGCTCCCGGCTCGAGGTCCGAAAGCGGAACCTCCCCGTCATCGGGGATCACCGCGGCGGCAAGCGCGGCCGCTGCAACAGGGGCAGCCCCTGCGCCAGGGGCCGCTGTCCGCCCGCCGGGCTCCGGCCCGGCATTCGCCGCGGCGTTACCGGCGGCACTGCCGCCGCCCGTCTTGACCTGGGCCTGTGAAACAGTCGCCTCCGCGCCCGGTTTGTTGAGCAGGCTCACCGTTTCCGGATCAAGCTCCGCCGGCAACGCTTCGCCGGAGGACACCGTCAATGGCACGTCCGTGGCCGTGCCCACGAGCTGCGCGGGCACGGCGGTGACCGCCTGCTGCCCGCCCGCGGCAGGTGTGGCCTGTTTGCCTGTGGCGGTCGTGGCGGCCCCGGCGGGCTGCATCACGGCCTGACCGGTCACCTGGGCGTCCGGAACGTCAACGGCAGGAGACGGCACCGGCCCGTTTTGTACCGAAGCCTGTTGAGAGGCGGCCGCGGACGTCGTGCCTTCCGGCAAGGTCACCGGAAGCTCCGCCGCGGGCGCGGCAACGGGCACGGCGCTCTCAAGCTGGGCGGCACCGGGCTGGACCGGCGCGGTTGCTGCCCTCGCGGCTCCGGCACCCGCCTGCACCACCGGCGCAAGCGGCGCGGCGGCCCGGTTCTGGGCCACCGGAGCGGCCTGCGGCGCCGGCGCACGGAATTCTTGCGGCAATTCGTTTTGCCAGCGCCGCCCCGGCGACGTCACGACCGGTCCGGCCGCCTCATCGGGAATGGCCGGTCCGTCCTTGCCCTGCCCTGCCGCGGCTGCCCTCTGCAATCCATTGGCCGCATTCGCGTTGGCGACGTCCGGCGGCACCGGCGCCTGGCCGCCGGGCTGCCCCGGCGCCATGCCATGCGGAACACCATTCACCGTTGCCCCGGAGCCGGAAGCGGCAGCCTCCGGCGGGACGGCGCCCGGCACGGCTCCGCTGCTCTCGGCCATCCCGGCAGGAGGCGCGGGCACAAGCTCCGGCGCAACCGGTACAGGCACGGCTCCGGCCAGCGCCGCCTCGGCAGTTTCCTGGGCGGACTGGTCAGCCTCGCCCTCAATCGCACCGTCAAGCGCGCCCTGAAGCGGCAATTGCGGATCGGCACCGGCCACGGCCAGGCTTGCCGCTGCCCCGGACCCCTCTGCGGGCACAACAACAGGCGCCTCCACCGGGGGCTGCGCAATCGCGACCGGTTCGCCCACCAGGGCCTTCAGAGCCTCGATCGCCTCATCGGCCGCGCCAGACGGCACCGCCGCCTTGAATCCGGAGACCGGCCGAACAGCGTCCTGCTGCCCCTGGCCGGTGGCAACCTTCAGCTCCTCGGCAAAGACAGTCCCGCCCGCTCCCGGAAGGGCAGCTCCGGCGGCATCGGCAGCCGCGCCCGCACCGAAAGCGCCTCCGGCACCAGCGGCCAGCGCCCCGGCCGATACATCCGTTGTCAGTCCAAATGGCAGCACATTTGCCCCCAGATCTGCGCCCGTAGCGTCGGGCAGATTTCGTCACAGGACATAAAGCAAACATCGGGCCAACCGGAGCAGACCGGAAAACCCGTTGACTTCATTGACAAAAAATCAGAACCGCAGACTTAAGCCCCTCCGGCCGGGCGGCAAGGATTGCCGGTCGGGCAAAGCGTGCCTGCCATGCAGGGCGGGCAATTGGCACCGGGCGCCCTTATCTGTATAGTGCCGCCAACTTTGAAACAGGCCTTGAGATCGGCGCCTGTCCCCGCTCCATGCGGCGGACCTGGAGGACACATGCCTCCGGCGTGCGAAATCGGCCAGGACTTCTGGAAGCTTGAGAAATGCGAAACAGTCTGGATCTGCCCGGCCGCCCGGAGGATACGCGTGTCGTCGTCGCCATGTCCGGCGGCGTCGACAGCTCGGTCGTGGCCGCGTTGATGAAGGCGGAAGGCTATGACGTCATCGGCGTCACCCTGCAGCTTTACGACCATGGCGCCGCCGTCGCCAAGGCCAAGTCCTGTTGCGCCGGCGTCGACATTCACGATGCCCGCCGCGCGGCGGAAAAGATCAGCATCCCCCATTACGTGCTCGACTATGAAAGCCGTTTCAAGGAACAGGTCATGGACCGGTTCGCCGACAGCTACATTGCCGGCGAGACCCCGATCCCATGCGTCTCCTGCAACCAGACGGTCAAGTTCACCGACCTTTTGAAGACCGCGAAGGATCTCGGCGCGGACGCGCTGGCGACCGGTCACTACGTGCGCTCCTCCCAGAAGGGCAACAAGCGCGGGCTCTACCGCCCGGCGGATCTCGACCGCGACCAGAGCTACTTCCTGTTCGCCACCACCCAGGAGCAGCTCGATTTCGTCCGCTTCCCGCTCGGCGGCATGCCCAAGGCGAAGGTGCGCGAACTCGCCGCCGAATTCGGCCTGTCGGTTGCCAACAAGCCGGACAGCCAGGACATCTGCTTCGTGCCCAATGGCGATTATGCCGAGGTGATCCGCAAGCTGCGCCCCAACGCCGCCGAACCGGGCGAGATCGTCCACATGGACGGCCGCGTTCTGGGGCGGCACGAAGGCATCATCCATTATACGATCGGCCAGCGCCGCGGCCTGGGTGTCGCCACCGGCGAGCCGCTTTACGTGGTCCGTCTCGATCCGGAGGAACGCCGCGTCGTGGTCGGCCCGCGCGAGGCCCTTGCGACCCGCACCATCCTGCTGCGTGACATGAACTGGATCGGCGACCAGCCGCTGGACGAGGGCGACGAGATCGAGCTCTTCGCCAAGGTCCGCTCGACCCGGCCGCCCGCACCGGCCTCCTTGCGCATCCTGAACGGCAAGGCCTTTGTCGACCTCAGCCAGGGCGAGACGGGCGTCGCGCCGGGCCAGGCCTGCGTCTTCTTCGATTCAGACGACGACACCGCCCGTGTGCTCGGCGGCGGCTGGATCCACAAGACCGAGCGCACCGGCACCTGGACGATCGATTTTCCACAGGCCGAAAGCCCGGTTTCCGCCGCCTGAGGCTTGTCCCAAAACTTTGCGCGCGGGCGCGGATTCAACGCTTGACGCCCGCCCGCCGCCTCACTATAAGCACCCCACATTGCGCGGGTCGCCAAGGCCCGGACGCCTTGGATGGCGGAGTAGCTCAGCTGGTTAGAGCAGCGGAATCATAATCCGCGTGTCGGGGGTTCAAGTCCCTCCTCCGCTACCATTTCCTGAATTGTCCGATCCGGAGACAATGCAGATTTCCCGACTGCGCTCGTCTGCTCTGACTTCCCACAGCCACCGATAGATACTGTAGCGCGCAAGTTCGTTTGGCAAATCGCGCAACTTCATTTGGCACCCGTTTTTTTGCGCGATTGTAGCTTTATCGATGCTTTATTCCGCGTTGATTAGCCCGCTTTCTTTGAGCCTTAATTTGGGTTCGAAGGGATTGTACGGCTCAGGGCTCACAAACCACCAGCAGATCTCTTTTAAACGACTAACTGTCATTGCCAGGTTGGTCCTATATGGCAATGCCTATGTTCCCTGAAAACCGACATTCGATGGTCGCCGCCGCCCTCGCTTCAGACGCGCACACGACTGCACAATGTTACGGCCGCGTGTACAAGCAATCCGATTGCATCATGTGGCCTTACACTGCTTGCGGATCGCCTCAGTGTGGTCGGCATCAGCTGCCGCCATCAGCTCGAGAAGCGCGGCGTTCGCATCCCGCGTCTCCTCAATCGTCATCGAGGAATGCGAGATAAGATCATCGAGGCTGTCAGAGTGTGACTCCACCTGGATCAAGCGGTCCAAGGCCTTGATACGGACGTCATCGATATCGGGATACTTCTTTGTCAGAGTTTCGAGCTTCTGTAGCAGTGGGTGGCTTCCGGGAACCTTAAAGGCGAGAAACACGTCCAGAACCCTCCGGATCACATTGGGCATCATGAACCAGTAATCTGAGTATCCGGCACCGGCTGCTTCGAACTGAAGCATTTTGTGGCACAGGAAGTGGTATTCGGAGTCGTAAGCAGAAAGCTGAGATGGCAGTTTAACAATGCGGGCGCTCCTGGCGCCTGAGCCCTCAGGTATTGAAACATCAAGGAAAAGCAACGCTGCCGTCGGAGGGTCGGCCTTGGCCGGGTTCCGCCAAGCTTTTTTGAATTCGTTCATACAGTTCTGATTGTGGGTCAGAATGAATAGTTGTGCTGCCCCGGTCAGGCGCGAGCGAATTAGCGAACAGGCATAATTCATGGCCTTGGTGTCGAGGCTTGAGATCGGATCGTCGATGACCAGGATCAGGTCTTTGAGCGCTCGTCCGTCAGCCTCCAACGATGAAATGAAGTAGCAGAGCGCGATAGCAGTCTTCTCGCCTTCGCTGGGCGCTCCTTTGACAATCTTGTTGTGGCGATGCAGCTCGTACCCCTCGTCGGCCGCGAATATCGTCAGTTCACCGTGGCCTAGGTACGCGCGAACAAGCTTTGTTATTTGATCGGCGGCAGGGCCATGTGTTCGCACCTTCGCGCTGAGTTCAGCAATATGACCTTCCAGCTTCTCAATCTCATTACCGGCAGAGCTGACCCGTCCGTTCGCTTCCTCAAGCGTCTTCTTGAGCACAGCGTAATTGTCATGCCCTTCGGCAAGATAATGCTTCTTGATGGCATCTCGGGCATCGTCCTGGCGTCTCGCAAAATGCGTGGAAGCTTCGTTGTGCTCGCGAATAACGGCATTCTGCACTTCGATGGCCTCTTCTATGTCTTTGCATCCTGCAGCGATCTCGTCGGACCCAAGTAGATTATGCTTCACAGCAATGGTTGGCTGCTCCAAGCGAGCGGCCAAAATTCGGGACGCTTCCTCGATTAGAGGGACAAGTCTCTTCAGACAGCTGTCTGTGTGCTGGCGAGCAGCAGTGTACTGCTCTTGAAGCTGCAATTCGAGTTCGGCGGTCTTAGGCCAGTCGCCCGCAGCGGACCTGATCCCGGTCAGAAGTGCCCACGCTCTAGCGTTCGCGTCTTTCAAGTCTGAAAGTAGCTTCGAGAGGCGGTCGTCCAGCGCCTGAGCGAGTTTCTGTTTCCGGGCGTCGCTGATTGGGTTTCCGCAAAGCAGACAGGTCTCGAGGCTGTTCCCACTGTGATAATCTTGGCCAATCTTCAGCCAGGGAACCATCGAAGGGTGGTTTTCCATTTCATCCAGCACCACCGTCCCGATACTAAGTTCCGCGAAATGCCGTGCGCCTTCCACCGTTTTGCGGACGCCCTCAACGTCTACGGCAATGGCTCCCAAAGGAGGCGGCGGCGCTGAGAGGCGGGCTACTTCAACCAGTGCAGCAAGGGCTTCTTGCTCCAACCTTGAACTCTCGTCATATGGAAGTTTTTCGTAGTCCTTCACCAGCTGTCCGGCCTCGTACCTGCGATTGCCCAGATGCAGTGAGCCTGCTATCAGCTTGGCTCGCTCCGTGCGGTAGCTCTTAAGCGCCTTTTCCCGCTCGCTAGCGATGTTGTTTTCCGAATCCCGTAACCGCTTCTTCTCCTCAAGTGCCTGCTGCGCCCTACGACGTGCAGCCACAAGATCGGACTGCTCTTCGCTGATATAGAAGATCGACGATGCTCGACCTTCCTGCCACTGCAGATTCCGAGCGATGAAGTCCTCATTGAAGACGCAAATACGGCTCTCAAGACCATTTAGCGCGCTTGGCGCCTTGAACGTTACATCGTCATCAAGCGCAATCTCAAAGCTGCAACCAACCGGCAGATCTTCTTGAATTTTGCCCGTCTCAAGGCAGGCAAAGACTCTCGACAATGTGCTCTTGCCAGACCCATTGAACCCGTAAACGAGATTAAATCGGCGGAATGGCGGGATGTCTTCTTGGGCGGTCTTGTCGGCCAAAATACCGACGCCCGCTAACGTCTTTATCTTTGAGATTGTAGCCATGCCCGAGCCCTTCTTGCATATTCTGCACCGGTGCCTTCATCTAATGCTCGAGCGTATCAAAGTGCGTCGTGGTTGAAATCCCCTTTGAAGTACACGCTAAAGATTTTTGTCTCTGGCTTCATCCTCGCCAGTTGGTGCCCGATAGCCATCGTTCGCTTTTCACGATCTCGATTATCTCCTGTTTGTGCAAGCGAAACAGGATTCTCCGACTAGCCCTAGGAAGTTTAGAAAAACCGTTGATTGTTCTTCTGAAAACTCGGTCGGTCTCTGTCTCGGGTCTCCCCCCGTCAAGCAATGTCAACGCGTCCTTGATCGTTGCTGCTTCCGGCTCGTCTCCGGTTACGAGATCCATGACTTTGCCCTGAATCTCGGGATCAAGACGACCGAGCGCTCTGAGGTCAGCTTGCACCTCGGCGAACTGCGTCCCTTTCAGGCGCTCACGAGTCGTCGGTGACAAGGCATCGAAAACCTGGACTGCGAACCTAATGGAGCGTTCGGACAGCCCGGTGGTTTCTGCAGCGTTTTTACAGAAGGCAAAGATTGCCATTTGATTTTCGTCTTTGTTTTTAAACCGTTGGCTTTTTCGATCACCTCCACGCCGGGCACTTGGATGAAGATCCTCGTAGACCCGCTTCAGCTCGCTCAGAGCCTCGCATCTTTCCAGTGCGTTGAAGTTCTTGCGGCCGAGGTTCTCCAGGATTTCGTGCAGACGTATTTCGTCAGCGGAGTGCTCGGATGACGGTTCCAGTACCCTGGCATTGATCTCTCGCCATCTGGCAAGCTTTGCCGCGGTGAAACGATGAGCGCCTGCGACCAGCGTATAGCGTTTGCCGTTCTCAACCACGTCGATTGGGGTCTTCTGCCCCATCTCCTTAAACATGTCTCGAAGGCATTCTGCCCAGTCCTGATCGACCTCCCGAATTCGGTCCTCGGGGATATCGATTTGGGATAGTTTAATGGGTTGATAAACGCGCAAATCGGGCCTCATGGTTTGAGAACAGCAACTGGTGTTGGCCAAGGAAGCACGGTGGTATTCCTGGTCGTGAACCGGGAAAGGGTTTGTGCTCCTCCTGTCCGGAGTGGTTTAAGGAAACGGCTATCAGGGATTGAAATTTCAGGTCTTCGTTTTGGGAAACAGCATTTGATCAGGATTTTACATACTGCCGACGTCCATCTCGATTCGCCACTCAAGTCGCTCGCGCTGCGCGACGAAGGTCTGCAGAGCACTGTTCAAACGGCAACCAGGACTGCGTTCACGCGGCTTGTCGACTTTGCTTTGGCCGAGGGTGTCTCCGCGCTCCTGATCGCAGGCGATCTCTTTGACGGTGCTGAGCGAAGCGCCAAGACAGCCGCATTTCTGACCGGCCAGTTGGATCGACTGAAGCAAGCCGACATTCCCGTCTTTTACATCAAGGGCAACCACGACGCTGAGAACCCGCTGACCGGTGAAGTCAGTCTACCGGAAAACGTGTATGTCTTCGACGGTCGTGGCGGCCGGCATCAATTGGGCGAGACGAACATCTGGATCTACGGCGTAAGCTTTAGCGGTCGGCAAGCGCCCGATAGCCTGTTGCCAAAATTCGGCTCGCCAGAACCTGACGCAATCAATATCGCGATGCTCCACACATCCCTTGCCGGCAGCCAGGGGCACGACACCTACGCCCCCTGCTCTGTCGCAGAACTGTCAGCCATGGGGTTCGATTACTGGGCGCTCGGACACGTGCATAAGCGCCAGGTCCATTCCAGCGCTCCCTGGATTGTCATGGCAGGAATTCCGCAAGGACGCGACATCGGCGAGGCAGGACCGAAATCCGCAACATTGCTGTCGATCGAAGACAAGTCCATTTCGGTCTCCGAGGTTCCGACATCAGCTGCTGAGTTTCTGGAGCTCAAGGTCGACATTGGTGGCTGCGAGACGGACGATGAAATTCGCAGTCATGTCCGTCAGCAATTGCAGGGAGTAGCAGAAAACCTTGTAGCAGATGTCGGACTTATCCGGCTCACAGTGGCAGGTCAGACAGATCGCAAATGGCAGGTGTTGCGGGACCAGGATGCCTGGACAGAGGTGACCGCTGAGCTTGCTCGCAGCACCGATCGGCTTTGGATCGAAAAGACCAAATTTAACCTCTCCGAAAAGGCGGAGGGATCTGATTCCAAATCAGCCGTTGGTGAACTTGAAGCGTTGATGGCAGAGATCAGCAAAGAGCCTGCGAACGCCGCAACGATGCGCGACCTGCTGGACACTCTCGTCAACGAGATACCAACTGCTCGCAGAGCTCAGCTTTTGCCGAATGAAGAGGCTGCCGAACAGCTGTTGCGTTCACTGTCCGAAGACGGCGCCGAAAGCATCCTTGCCGCCATGAAGGGCGCAAGCGAATGATCCGCCTTCAGAAACTCAATCTCGATTTCTTCGGCCACTTCACCGGCAAGTCCTACGACTTCGGCGCCAAACCCGGTGAATCCGACTTCCATGTGATCTACGGACCGAACGAGACCGGCAAGACGACCACTATGGAAGCTTTCCTGCGCCTACTTTACGGCTTCCCTCATCAGGACCGATACGACTTTCTTCATCAGCGCAAAAACCTGCGCGTGTCCGGCGTCTTGGATGTCGACGGCACACAGCTCCCGCTCACCAGACTGTCCACCCGAGATCCGTCTCTTCGCGATGCCAATGACACGCCCTTGCCGGAAACGACACTCGCCGCTCACTTGGGCGGATTGTCAGAAACAGACTACCGGCACCTGCTCTGTCTTGATGACGAAACGATCGAAAAGGGCGGCGAAGAGATTGTCAGCAGCAAGGGTGACATCGGCCGCCTTCTGTTCTCGGCAGCGGCGGGCGTCAGCAACCTGACAGCTGTCCTTGACCAGTTTCGGGCCATAGCCGACGGGATCTACCGCAAACGTGCCACCTCTACCGAGATGGCGCGGCTGAAGCGAGAGCTGGCGGAGATCGAGCGAGAAATCAGGGAAACGGATGTTCCAGTCAGCGCCTACAAGAAGCTGAAACAGGCCTTGGAAGCTGCGCAGGCCGAAGAGGCAAGCGCCCGAAAGGAACGCAGTGCGTTGCTGACTTCAAAGGCAGATTTTGAGGCCTTTAAAGCTGCATTGCCGAAGCTCGACGAGATCGACACTCTCGAGGAAGACCTGACAGATTACGCAGACTATCCGAAACACCTGGATGTGAATCCGGAGGAGCTAGTGACGCTTCTGACGGAGCAAAACAGGCACCGCGCAGACAAAGACCGGATTGACCAGGAGCTTACCGAGTTACGCGAGCAGCTGCTTCAATTGGAACGCCATCCAGAACACCTGTCACTCGCGGGTGATCTGGAGCAACTTGATGTTCTGCATAAGCGTGACTCATTGGCGAATTTGGACCTCGATAAGCGTCGCAAAACTCTGTCTGACATTCAGCAAGACATGAGCCGGGCTGCAAGGGACCTAGATGCACCCGAGACCATAGACCCAAAGACGTTGGTGCTTTCGCCTGGACAGATGGGGCAGTTGGAAGCAGCCAGGGACAATCTCCGAACCTCCACCCGCGACATCGCCAAACTCGAAAAGGAAATCGAAGGTCTACAGGAGCGTCTGGAGATCGCTGAACAGGAATTGGCTGAGTTCCAGAGCGACAATCCAACCGCTGTCCTCGTAGGCCCGATCCTAACCCGCTATTCGATCGACAGTCTTGCGCCGCGTTACGCCTCGGCCCGCCAGGCTGTTCGCTCTGCAAGGACTGCCCGAGAGGACGCTCTGTCCGCGCTAACAGTTTCCGGGCAGGTATTTGATGCGATTCCACCGGCGGCAATCTCTTCTGATGAAGCCGAAGAGCTCTCAGAGAACTATCGCACCTTCCAGGATCAACGCTCCAAACTCTCCGACCGCCGCGAAGATCTAAAGGCAGATCTAATAGCCGCGGAACACCGCATTTCCGCTATCAAGTCAGGTGCAGGCGTCGTGGATGACGCCACAGCGCAGGCAGCAAAAGAGAAACGCGATCAGCTATGGGCAGCCCATAAATCCACGCTTGACCTCTCGTCTGCCAGCACCTTCGAAACAGCTATGCAGAAGGTCGACCAGGTATCGGAAGCACGCCTGGATCATGCGACCGAACTCGGCCGGCTACGAGCCGAAGAGCACAGGCAAAGTGAAATTGAAACCGAGCTGTCCTCTGCAAAGGAACGCCTTGCCAAGCTGGACGAAGAGCTGGCCGGAGTAAGCGAAACCGTAGACGGCTACGCCGGCCGCTGCGGCTTAAGCATCACGCTCAGCGCAGAGATATTTTCAGTGTGGGTTGGAAAGCTCGAAGCAGCCATCCAAGCCGACACAAATTGCAAACGCCTTGAGAAAGAACACCAGACGACGCTCTCGGACGCCCAGCGCGCAATCGCAGAGCTGCAAGACGCAATGGGACTTGAGACCGAGGATTTCGACACCTTGATTGTTGAGGCGCGAGCGCGACAGAAAGAAGAGCGTGCTCATGACGAAAAGCGCAAGGCAGCATTCGAAGTTTGCAAGAGACTGAAAGCCGAGCTCATGCGCCAACGCCAGGCCATGAGCAACCTGCAAGTGAACCATGAAGGACATCAGAAAACCTGGTCCGCGATGATATCCGAATTCTTCGAATCTGCCCTGACCGCGGACGTGGTGATCCAGTCACTTGAACCCCTTCGAGAGCTTCGGGAATTGGAAGGCCGCCGAGTTGGTGCTGAGCGCCAGGTCCAGTCGATGGAGAAAGACCAGAAGGATTTCGCGCGAGAGATGGCACGCCTGGCAAAGGCTGTGGGTTCCGACGCTTCTTTGCCTCCGCTGGAAATCTTCAAAGCCCTTCAGAAAATGTCCCTGGCGGCCAGCGACGCGGAGCAACAGTTCAACTCACTGTCTAAGGACATCCAGACGGCAGAGGATGCTTTGAACGAGACCGCACAAGAACTCGAAGATATCGACAGAAAAGCCGCGGATTTGGCTGCGATATTCCCGGCTCGCGTTCCAACGGACACGCTGCAAGACCTGCGCAAGGCGATTGGCGAAGCCCAAGACGTGATCAAAAAACGAGCGCGTTTAACGGACCTCTGTAACTCCATTCGCTCAGACCTATCGGTTCCCGACATTGAAGCCGCGAAGGCCAAACTCGAAGGACAGACCCTAACCGAGCTGAATGCATCAATGATGGCGGTCGAGGACGACCTGTTAGCGATTGAGAAACGGCTTGAAACCTCGATCGAACAGCGCACGTCGGCCCAAAAAGATCTCTCTGCCGTGACCGGCGAAGCCGACGTCGCCAGCTTGATCGAGCGAAAGGCTACGCTGGAAATTGAAATCGAAGAGGCCGCGTTGTCATATCTCAAAACGACGTTCGGGCTGCAGCTGGCAGAAGAAGCCATTCGCCGTTACCGGGACAGCCATCGAAGCGGCATGATGGACGCCACCGAAAAGGCGTTCGCGGATCTCACCAATGGGGCCTATACCCGCCTAGAAACTCGACCAGAAGGTTCCTCTGAAATCTTGCTGGCAATCGACGCATCCGGAATAGCCAAACAGGCAAACGACCTGTCGAAGGGCACACGCTTCCAGCTATTCCTCGCTCTTCGAGCTGCCGCCTACGAGCAGCTTTCCAGCCAGGGAGTTTGCCTGCCATTTTTCTGTGACGACGTTTTTGAAACCTTCGACGAAGACAGAACCCGGTCTGCTTGCAAGGTCATGGAAAAGATCGGCCGGACAGGTCAGGCGATATATCTGACACACCATCGTCATGTCGTGGACATCGCCAGAGAGGTGTGTGGGGACAGGGTGGCAGTTCATGAGCTGTGAGGGGATCAGTTGCTTGCAGATTACGCCCGAACTTCAGCGAAAATTGCCAACGCAGCATTTTTAAATACTGCATCGCAACTAAATCATTCGCAACTCTAATGGAACTAACAAGACATAGTTACATCTACCAAGCCTACGATATGAATTGATTTTAGAGTTTCGAGCCAGCGCGCTTTTCTGACATGAAATGACAAATTCTTCTGCGCAGTTCATTGACCCTCAAGGAAATTGCTCTCTAGAGTTGATTTAGCAGTTGAGGAGGGCCCAATGATTGAGCGACCAGATTTTCTAAAATGGGGTGATCCCGCCCGCCTATTTCCTATCGTCGCAGACTCAAGCCGAGAACAACGGATAACTTCGATTTTGCTCGCGGTCATGACGCAAGTTCCCGCGCTTGCGGCTGAGCTCCTCGGTACGGCGGGTATTCGGATCGGGGTACGTTCAAGAGTTGAAGCTTTTACCGAAGTTGTATTAATAGAAGAGAGCGAAGCGAAGAACCGTCCCGATGGCTTAGTTGTAGTAACAACGGGGAAGTCAAAGTGGAGCGCGCTTATCGAAGCAAAGATAGGCAAATCAGACCTCGAACCCGAACAAGTTCAACGCTATATTGAGATGGCACGCGACAACGGCATTGACGCTGTCATCACGATCTCCAACCAATTTGTGACCCGCGCAGATCACTCCCCGGTCCAGATGTCAAAAGTGCTTCTACGGAAGGTAGGCCTCTACCACTGGTCATGGATGAGCATTGTCACAGCATGCAAAATCTTACAGCATCAACAAAGTATTGAGGACACGGAGCAGGCCTTCTTGCTTCGTGAACTATTGCGCTACCTCGAAGACCCAAGAACCGGAGTCGAACGCTTCAGCCAAATGGGAGCCGATTGGAAGGACTTGACGCAGCGGATAAACAACGGTGCTTCACTTAAGAAGAGTGATGACGACGTAGCGAATGCAATCGGATGCTGGATAGAGGAAGAGCGGGATCTTTGCCTTCAATTATCTCGTCACGTTGGTCAGACCGTTGAGACGATGATGGAGCGAAAATACAGAATTGACCCTGCGGCCAGAATAAAAGCGTCAATCGCAGCCTTGATTGACTGCCCAATCCTAAAGTCAACTTACCGAGTACCCGACTGCGCCGGAGACATCGAAGTAGCTGCCAACCTTCAGCTCAGGACAATATCTGTGAGTATGAAAGTCAAAGCTCCGTTAGACAAGAAATCGACAAAGGCTAGAACCAACTGGCTACTGAAGATGCTGAAGCAGGATGACCCTCGCATTTTGGTATCAGCGCACTGGCCCGGTCGGGCTGCGCCGACACAAAAGCCGCTCGAGATGCTTCACAAGGATCCAGAATTGATTCAGACTGACAATCCCACCCTAGCTCCACATTCGTTCGAGATAACTTTGGTCGATAGCACCGGCAAGAGGTTCGGTGGACGACGCACGTTTATCGAAGATGTAGAGGCCATCGTCCCGGCTTTCTATGACCTGGTGGGCCAGAATCTTAGAGCTTGGCAACCGGCACCGCCGCGTCCGGTGAAATCAAAGCTCGATGAAGCTTTAACCGAAGTAGTGGAACAAGAGGTCGAACCTAGCACTGAACCGCCTGAGCAAACAGACTAAGGCCAGCCCAGAACTAATTCGCGAGCTTAGAACTCTTGATGTGAAATTTCGTTAATTTCCGAGGTTGGAAAATCATTTCGATGAAGCCTGTGTTCGCATTTTAATATCTGCTTTATTTGTGTTCTAACAGGGCAGTCAAAAACCGTAACTTCTGATTGAAATAGCTGTGACTACGAAAACTCGTTGGCTACGCGACCTAAAGCGTTTCCTGCCTCTTAAAAGCCAGTTTGTCCTAACAGGCAATGTCCGTGACTTGCAGGCATACCCAATTGCGCCGGATACCGTAGCACCACTGCCGCTGGCCCTAGCCCTTGATCATGAGTTACGGGCGTGCGGATATCGCGATGTCCTGCTGTTTTCTCCCATGTCTGGGTTCGAAACTCCAGGTGGGATAGACAGCGCAGATCTCCAACAGGCGTTGCAAAACACGGGTCTGGGTTCTGAAAACCCAAGAGGTATGGGACTAGACGTTCTCGCTCAGGTGCTTCCGACTTTCAGCGCCTCGAATGGCGAACCGGCCGCACTGATCATAGACTTTGCTTCCCGTCTCACAAACAGGTCGGATACCCTGACACTTCAAGAGCATGCGCTCTTTACGACGGCTCAAATTGCTTGCCACCGCGCCTCTTCCAGACCCTTCGGGCCAAACCGACAACCGTACTATAATACCATTATTTGGGTGGTCGATCGTGAGTCCGATTTACCCGACTGGTTTACGCTCGATAATCCGAGACTTCGAACAATCCCGATCTCGCCACCTGACGGCCACACTCGCGCCTCGCTGTCCCGCACGCTTCTGAGGAGCCTTCCTGAGGCAGAGAAAACACCCACTTCTGTTTTTGAAAAGTCTGCTGATGCCTTCGTTAGCCTGACCGAAGGATTACTACTCACGGACATGAACGCCATCGTACAATTGGGCCGAAACGAAGACCTACGCGTCGACGAGATCGCTGCTGCAGTGAGACGCTATAAGGTTGGCGTAACGGACGATCCGTGGAAAAGACTCGACCGCAACAAAATAACCAATGCCGAACACTTCATCCGCTCTCGGGTAAAGGGGCAGGAGCACGCCATTGCCCATATGCTTGACATCATCAAGCGAGCGGTTACAGGGATTGGTCGGTCACCTACAAACGGTCGTCCGCGTGGTGTCGCGTTTTTCGCGGGCCCCACTGGCGTAGGAAAGACTGAGCTTGCGAAGACAATCACAAGCCTTCTTTTTGGGGACGAGACGGCTTACATCCGCTTCGATATGTCGGAGTTCAGTGCAGAACATGCAGACCAACGATTGTTGGGTGCGCCTCCCGGATACGTGGGATATGACGCTGGCGGTGAGCTTACAAATGCGATGCGGGAAAAGCCCTTCAGCATAGTCCTGTTTGACGAAATCGAAAAAGCCCATCCACGCATCCTCGACAAATTTCTACAGATACTCGACGATGGTGTGTTGACCTCCGGACGTGGCGACCGAGTTTATTTCTCTGAGGCCGTTATCATCTTCACCTCGAACCTCGGCATCTACCGCACTGAAGCAACTGGAGCACGAACACTAAACGTTTCCGCGGATCAAGAACATGAAGTCGTCGCAGCCAAGGTTCGGGAGGAAATAGAAAATCACTTCAAATTGTCACTCAACCGCCCAGAGATACTTAATCGCATCGGCGAAAACATAATAGTCTTTGACTTCATTCGACGGGATATAGCGGAACAGATTTTTCGCAGCATGGTCGACAGCCTATTGCAAAGCACTGTTGCAGCAGGTTTCAAGGTTTCATTACACGAAGACGCCGAACAAAAATTGCGCAATCTGTGCATCCAGGACCTGTCCAACGGCGGCCGAGGTATCCGCAATATGATAGAGACCCATCTTGCCAATCCATTGTCACGAGCGCTTTTTGACTCCGGTGAAGCCGCGGGAACTTTCAGGATCGAAAGCGTCGTCCCGGGCCCAGTCACAACCATAGAGCTCGTGCGAGAATAGCTTCCCATGAGGGCCGTTTCCATATCTCGTCTCCACTTTCCGGTAACGACGCTGGGCCCCGGCAGTCGCATCGGAATTTGGTTCCAAGGCTGCTCAATTCGATGCCATGGTTGCATATCTGCCGATACTTGGGCGGCAGGGCGGGGTCAAACGACAGTGACGGAGATTATGCGGGCGATAGAACGCTGGCTGCCTGAGGCAAACGGCATTACGATCTCCGGAGGCGAGCCTTTCGACCAGTGTGAAGCTCTGCAAGAACTACTGATTGCCATCAAGGCTGCCACAGCCGCTAACGTATTGCTTTATTCCGGCTACAAAATCGAAGAGATCTCTGCAAAGGTTTCGCGGATGGCCGGCCTGATAGACGCACTAATATCAGACCCATACCTCGTCGACGCCCCGCAGACGCTTGCACTGCGCGGTAGCGACAATCAACGTCTACATCTCCTAACCTCTGTTGGCCAAGAAGCATTCGCCCAGTATCAGCGGAAACTTACGGCCGAAGACCGCAGTTTAGATCTGATGATGGACGGAGACGGAACAGTCTGGTTCGTAGGTATTCCCGGCAGGGAAGATTTCAAGCGGTTGTCCGCTGCATTATCCCGACACAACCATCAATTAATGACTTCGCAGGACTGTTCGAAGGAAACGGCAGAAGAGAAAAGCCGATGATCAGACTTTGTCCAAATTGTCATACCGAACGTCCACTGAGCGAATTTTATTGTCAGGGGACCGTTGATAGCGGCGCGACCTGCAATTGGGATCTGACATCGGTTTCAGTAAAAGAAGCAGGCGGGCTCCATCGCGCTACTCCCATTACTTCGCTAAGTTCCCAGCCTCCTCTTGCCTCCAATACCGCGACATGTCCGAACGGTCACCTAGTCGACGACGGTGACATTATCTGCATGACCTGTGGGTCAGAATTAGACATCGGCTCTACTCCAATAGAGCCTACAAAAGAAGAGGAACCTGAAAACACGGCTCTTGTCGCAACGGATGTGACGGAGATTTGTGGCTGGCGGGTTGAGTCTCAACTACAGCCGACCGGCGCTGTCCAGCAACGCTATCTCGCGATCAAGAATGAAACGGAACAGCGTGGAATCTTGACCATATTTGCCGATGGTTCAGAGCCTGACACAGCGGTCTATGATGCTATTAGCAGCTTATCCGAGGACCACCTGCCTCAGATTTACGAAGTCGGCAGATGGAATGATCGGGCATACGAAATAGTGGAGGAGATAACCGAAGGAAGTCTTGTCGAGGTCAGCTTCGACGGATCGAATCTCGAAGTATTAAGAACGATCGTGTTTGAAATTGGCAAGGCACTTGGCTCCTTTTCCCAAGGGGGACTGCGTCATCGCGATATCCGCCCGGCAAACGTCCTAATTCGCACCGCCAAACCACTAGATTTGGTAATCACGGGTTTTGGCTCAGCTCGTCTGTCAGACTATGACCTAGATGTCGTCGCGCCGCTTGAGACGACGCAGTACATGGCACCGGAAACTATCGCTGGCGGCGTGGCCGCGTCCTCCGATTGGTGGAGTCTCGGAATGATCATTCTCGAGATCATCACAGACGGGGCTTGCTTCGATGGTGTCAATCCTCAAGCGTTCCTGATCCACGTCCTCACAAACGGAGTCGAAATTCCAGAAGGATTGGATCCTTCAGTTGCACAGCTTTTGAAAGGCCTCCTAGCTAGAGACCATCGAGAACGGTGGCAATGGCAAGAGGTGCGTGCTTGGCTTGCCGGGGAGTATGTTGCCTTACCTCGGTCGGAAACGGCGCAGACTGACTCGAACGGAACCACACCGATATATCTGGCTGGAAAGCCTTTTTACAAGGCTAGCGCGTACGCGCTAGCTGCGGCTGAGCCTGGTAACTGGGACGAGGCGCGCGATCAGGCAATGCGCGGCGTCATCGCCGCGTGGACTGAAGACGCAGGTTTCGATGGTGCAATGCAGTCGGCAATACGGCGCCTTGCTCACACCGAAGGCCTCTCTGACGACTTGAGGCTTTCGATAGCTCTAAAGATACTGCATCCGGCGATGCCGCTCATAGTAAAAGGAAACATTGTCACGCCGGGCTGGCTACTTGATCACCCAATTGATGGTACCGAGCTAATCTTCGGGCCGTCAGTTGAATTTCTTGCGCGCCTAGATGCAGAGGAGTGGCTGCAGCGAATGAAGGAGCGCGGACTATCGGTCCGCGAAAAGGCTCGCCATTTTTCCATTGCGCTAAATGAAGATGACCTGCAGATTCACCTGCTGTCGAGCTCAAAAGCCAGACTCGCAACGCTTTGGGCCGAGCGACGTCGGATACTCCCCGATACCGACCATCCCGGACTGAATTCCCTGATCGAGAGGCGGCAGACCACAGATGAGGACTTCATTCTTCTACTATCTGCTGACGTAGGACAGTTCCGGTCGGTAGACGACATTCTCGATGAGGCCTCAAGAACTGCCGATCGAGCAAGTTTGGCTACATTCAATCAAGAACAAGCGCGTGAATGGCTTTCTCTGTCTAGAAGGGACTTGCAGGCGCTAATTGATGATCGACTCGCAGGATTTGCTCGATGTGGAATTGAGAGAATCGACGAGTGGGCGGACCAATTTCGACTGGATCGCCGAATCAGCCTTGACCGATCACTTGTTTTGCTTTCGGTACCTTACCATGAGTGGAAAGAGCCACCGAAACAGAATTACGTAGCAACACTGCTTGAATACTTCTCGAAGAAGATTTCCGGCAGCATCCTGCGCGGTCCACTTACGAGGATGTCAATTGGTAAGACCACACCACGAGTCGATCTAACGGAGCTCGGAACTGAGAGGCGCCCTGCCGCTGCTCTTTTGGAACACATCCTTGCCCGGTCTGATCGAGTAGAGGAGTTGGACCCTACAGCCTTCGGCCTGTCCGAAACGCTTGAGCGTCGATTGCGCGCACTGCGCAGTCATGCAACGCTCTATAAGCGCGACACTGGGATCGATGGATTATACATGGGCTTCCCATTCCTGATCCACCGCGATGATCGCCGGAAAGCAAAGATCGCACCGATACTCTTGTGGCCAGTCAAGGTCGTTCCACAAGTCGGCAATCGCGGCCACGCGACCATTGCGTTCGACCGAGACCGAGACGAGGTACGCCTAAACCCGGCTTTTGAAGGCATGATCGGTATGGATGCCTCGCGAAAGTGGCAAGAAGCAGCGAATGATCTTCTTGGCAGGTCTACGCTCACCGCTGCAGATGTCGTCGACGGATTTGGCGGGCTAGCAAACATCGAAGAACGAACGCTCGCTAAACTTCCTGGAAGAGATACCGATACGGATATCGGCCACGATGTCATCGCTTGCTCAGCAGTATTCTTCCACATGGCCTATATGGGACAAGCCATCGTTGAGGATTTACGCCAACTAAAAAGTAGGCAGCTTAATGACAGTGCTCTGCAGACAGCGCTCAAGCTTACTGAAGCTGTTTCCCTTAATTCGTCGTCTAAAAAGCCTCCAGAACTAGACCGCTTTTTTACCGTGGCCAGCGATCCCTCGCAGGAAGCTGCTGTTCTCGAGGCCCGCAGTGCGCCCGGTCTTCTTATCGAAGGACCACCCGGCACAGGGAAGAGCCAGACTATTGTCAATATGGTTGCTGACGCAATTGGTAGGAAAAAAAGTCTGCTCATCGTCTGCCAAAAACAGGCCGCGCTCGAAGTCGTGAAGAAACGGCTAGAAGCTGAGGGGCTCCAAGACAGGATATTCATGGTCTCAGACGTAAACCGCGACCGCGAACCGATCATCCATGCTCTTCGAGCGCAGCTCGAGGCCCATTATGAGTTGCAGGCCAATCAGAAGTGGAAGCGCGATCGCCAGAATCTTGCGCTAAAGATTGAGGCAGTTGAAGAAGATCTCAACAAGCATCATGAAGCGCTCCATCGCACGGACGAACGCATTGGCCTGTCATACCGCGAGCTTTTGGGCAACTTAATCGAGATCGAAGGACAAAGGGCACCACTTGAAGTCCCAGCCCTTAGACGTTTGCTTGGTCAGCTTACTCCCGTCGAGATTGAAGCACTATCGGAGATGTGCGCTCCACACGCCAGACACTGGCTGCCGGCCAAGTTCGAGAATAACCCGCTTTCAGTGCTTAAACAGTTCAACGCGGACCCAGCCAATATTGGCGCATTCGATGATGACTTTAATTCGTTCGTGGCAAGCGAAAAGGAGCGTAATGCTGTCCTCGAAAGGACAGCAGACGCGCTCTCACTGAACAATCCCGAGCCTTACCGTAGCTGGTACGCCGAAAATGACAGGAGTTTTGTAGAGCTGGAGGACCAAGAGCGCGCCCAATTGGCTCAGTGGTACCGACTTTGTGAACGCAGTGAGAACACAAGTAAAGCGATACAGGCAACCGCAAGGCTCGCCACTCTAAATGACTTGCTTGGATCGATAGGCGACAACGAACCTGCGGAAGACTACCGCAAGCTCTCAATCGAACTCTCCGATCAAGAGCTGGATAGATGGGCCACTATAGCCGCGGCGTTGAACAAGCCGACATCTTTCATTGATGTCATCAATCCTTTCAGATGGTCAAAGAGAAGAAAGCTCAAAGTCTTCCTGAAAGAAGCCGGTCTTAATCCTCCCGACACTGCCCAATTTGATGCTGCTCTCCGTTGGGAGCAACGTCTACGCCCGCTGCGGCGCGATTTAGTCGAAGCTTTAGAACCGTTCGGAGAAGATTCCCTAGTTACCGACCTATCGAGATCCGTCAAGCTCGCAGGAATCGCTTCACATAGCGCGCAGTCCATATCGAACGTGCAAGCCGTCGCAGACAAAGTAGCTTCCTTTCCGTCACAATCCGAATTGGAGAAAGCCGTCGCGACGGCGTCCTTACCTGCATATGAACGACTTCGTGACAGCGCTGAACTCGCATTCGAGCGCTACGAGGCCAAGCAGTTCAGTCGTGCGGCCCTGGAAAACGTGTCTCAGTGGTTTGATGAAGACTGGGTTGCAGCAAGGCTTAAAGCAATCGAAGCAGACGACGACAACGTGACTGCGCTCTCGTCTATAGCCCGCGAACGGCCGACATTGGAGGCCTTTCAGCGTTTTCGTATTCGCGCGAACGCCATATCCCCCGAAGGTTTCAAGATTTTCGAGCAACTCCGCCCCTTGGAATTCGAACTATCGGCGCTCCGGTTGGATCAACTCGAAGACGAAGTTCGCAAAATAGTCAAGCGAGAAGCGATGCTATCTTGGAAGTCTCGGCTCGAGAGTGAGGACCCTCGCTTGCTCTATGAGACCTCTGAACTCGCGGCGAAAATCCGCTCCGTCGAAGAGGCGGAACTCGGTATGCGTAAGGCCAATCGCAATATGTTGACGCAGGGCGTCGACCCAGCCCGGATATCTTCTGCACGCGAATGGGAAAGCATTACCAGACTGCGTGGCCAGCGTGCGCAGCGCCTGCGCGAAATATTGGAAAAAGGGCCCGATCTCGGCCTTATGGAACTACGTCCAGTTTGGCTGATGAACCCTGATGTCGCCAGCCGCGTCCTGCCACTTCGCAAGTCGATGTTCGACACCGTAATATATGACGAAGCTTCGCAGATGCCGGTCGAATATGCTTTGCCGACGCTTTTCCGCGGCGAGATCGTTATTATCAGCGGCGACGAGAAGCAGATGCCACCGACTGCCTTCTTCGCAAGCAAGGTTGAGAACGACGAAGCTGACGTTTTCGACGGCGAAGAACTTGATGAAGACGCAACTGAAGTTGAACGCGAGACATTCAACGAGACCTGGAACAGACGCGAGATTAAAGATTGTCCGGATTTGCTCCAGTTAGGCAAGTCGGTCCTGCCAACTACAACGCTTCAAATACACTACCGTTCCAGCTACCGCGAACTTATCAGCTTCTCCAACAGCTCTTTCTATAATAACAAACTCAACGTCCCCGTGAGGCACCCAGATGAGGAGATATTGCGCGCCAAACCAATCGAGGTGATCAGGGCAGACGGCATTTACTATAATCAAACCAATGACATCGAGGCACGTCGCGTCGTCGACGTACTAGCCGAAATCTGGCGAAGGCCCGAAAGTAGACCGACAATCGGTGTCGTAACATTTAACCGTAAGCAAGCCGACCTGATTGAGGACGTCCTAGAGGAACGGGCCGAAGAAGACAGTGTATTTAGGAACACCCTCGCTCGAGAACGTGATCGCGTTGAAAACGGAGAGGATGTCGGGTTCTTCGTCAAAAACGTCGAAAACGTTCAGGGAGACGAGCGCGACTATATCATCTTCTCCTCCACGTTCGGTAGAAACGCTCAAGGCAGCTTCCGCAGAAACTTCGGTGTGCTTGGACAAAAGGGGGGGGAACGGCGATTGAACGTCGCCGTTACTAGAGCACGCATGAAGGTTGTGATGGTGACTTCGATGCCGATTGAAGACATCTCTGATATGATAAGCAGCCGTCGCACTCCCGCGTCAGCGCGCGACTACCTACAGGGCTACCTGGAGTATGCGCGCTCGATGTCCGAGGGCGAGTTTCATAGGGGTCGCAACCTCCTGGAGCGCATGGTTATCGAAAGGGTGAGCGCGCGCTCCGTCGCAAATGACGGGTTAGACGGCTTTACTGCTTCGGTCGCCGCCTACCTTGACACGCTGGGAGTGAAAACGGACCAGATTAACGATGGCAGCGCCTTCGGCCTAGACTTCGCTGTAGAGAATCCGCGCACTGGTCTCTACGGGCTCGGTATCGAGTGCGACGCGCCAAGGCACCATATTCTCGAAAGCGCTCGTGCCAGGGAAATCTGGCGACCGTCCGTACTCAAGAGATCGATACCTGTAATCCACCGCGTGTCTTCACAGGGTTGGTACCATAACCGTGATGAAGAAAGAGATCGACTGAAGGCGGTTGTTGAGGCCACGATTTTTCAGGAGGCAGCCGAATGAGCGGACCCAAGGTCGTCAGAATCGTTACACGCGAAGAAATCGTCGCGACATGCCTCGGCCAGATAGCCGCATTGGAGGCGGCATACGAACAATGGAGGTTGGTGGGCGAAAGGAACGACATCCTCGATGAAACAGACGTAGAGCAGGCAAGAGACCGTATCAAGGCGATGCGAACATTACTCGCGACCGATAAGTTTACCGAGCTGCAGAAGCAGGTGCCGGCCGAGATCAGTTTTCTGGAATCGGACATGGAGCGACGGATCGAACTAGCAGCTGCGAGAGAGGCCAATGCCCGTCGGGAAGACAGACGCCGTATCAATGCTGCCGAAGCACTCGCTGCGGCTCTTTCAGCTAAGGGCGTTCCAATCCCGACGGAGTTGACCCAACCTGAGAAATTTTCTTCGGATGCTCTCCAGGCTGCAATTCGCGTTGGTTTCTCCGCGCTGGCTCCGGATTTCGAAGACCCAGTTGTGACTGAAAGTCAACGCGAACTCGCGTCGCGCTTGGGTGCCGGCGCAGCTCGTTTAACATTATCGGATTGGCTTGCTGGCCAAACGACGACGGACCGAGATATCCCTGCACTGCAAGCAATAGAACGCCGCTTCGAGGAATTGCGTGCACTTGATCCAGAGGTTGCGGAGCCTTTCGCCGAACGCATCGATCGACTTCAATTTGAAACCGAAAGTCGTCGGAAACTATTGATTGACAGCCTAAACCTCGACATCGCAAGCGCACGCAGCGATGCGGAAAAGAAAGCAAATTTGCTTGCAGAAATCAGGAGAACTCAATCCGAGCTTCGAGCTACGGGTACCTCAATTGCAGAAGCCAAAATTGTTGAAATCTCCGCAGCGCTTGGCAGGCTGACCGATATAGACAGCCTGAACTCACTTCTCTCGGTTTGCAAAGAAACGCTCGCATTTATCAGGAACGAACAAGCCGAGGTACATCGAAGGCGAGCTATCCTGGGTGGATTGGCCGACCTGGGGTATGAGGTCAAGGAAGGTATGGAGACAGCCTGGGTCAACGATGGGCGTGTAGTTATGAAGAGTACCAAGTCACCGGGTTACGGCGTCGAACTAGGCGGCGATCCCGCTAAACGGATGCAGTTGCGCACGGTCGGATTTAAAAACAGTTTCACTCCAAGAAACACGCAGCAAGACATCGCAGCCGAAACTCAATTCTGCAGTGACTTTAAGTTGCTTCAAGAGCGCCTAGCGGAGGACGGAAGTGCGCTATCGATAGTGAAGGCCTTGGGTGTTGGCACGACGCCGGTTAAGTCTATTGAGATTAGTGGCGAGGACACGGAGGCTATTGAGGCTCCCGTAGCTAGGTCTCACAATCAAGGAGGAAACTCCTAATTGCCTGTTGATGGAAATGCGCCACGTCCAGGCGTACAGCATTAGTAGAGACCAACCGATGGCGCATTTTTATCTAGACGACAGCAAGCATCACACACGAGGATTTTCCCTCGCGGCCTTCGCCATTTGTGAAACCGACCCACAGGCCGAACTAACCTCTGTTTTGCGTGAAAACGGGTTTGACCCATCTGTTTACGAGTTCAAGTCGTCTGCGCCGATTAAAGACAATCCCGGCCAACAGAGACTCCGTAATCACCTAAAATGGTTTATTCGGAGAAACTGCAAGATCGCTGTCTGCGTCGTCGAAGGGGACGGAAACATTGGTCCCGCTTCCCTACGTTTGCTTCAAAAAGCTATCGCGCACAAACGATTCAAAGGTCAGCGACACGAGGTCTATTTTGACCAAGGACTGTTTTCTTCAAGGCAAACGGCGCAGAGAATTGCAAGCGAGTGCGTGGGCCTGGAAAAATGCAGTTTTCATTTCGAGCAGGATTCAAGGTCCGTTGCGGGCATTCAAGTTGCTGATCTGGTCGCCCACTTATGCGGGACACTGCTTTTGGATGCGCTGGGGCATATCGATAAGAAGGTGAAGATCAAGAATTCAGGCTATCCGCAAGACCTGGATATCGAGTTGGGTTTCGAACTTTGGGCCGACTTACGCTATGAATTTTTGAGCGTAGCCAAGCCAAATCCTGACGATGAGTTTGATATGTCAGTTGTCGCTGTAGAGCCTCACGGCCTGTTCATTCACGAGAGCGTTGGTGAACCGGTTGCGGAAGCTGCGCGCAAGCGATTTGGCGAAATGTATCTCGGCTGCATCCACTGAGTTTGGCAGCGGCCGCCCGGTCGGGTGATCACGCTTAACGCAAATCCACCAATCGGATCACGGCCAGCGCGCTATCACCATAAGGCGGCTCGCACTGACCTTGTCCGGAGAAACTTCGCACCAATGGTCTTACGCGGCCTTCTTCCCCGCCCTCAACTTCGCCCGCATCCGAAACGCCGTCCTCTCCGACACTCCAGCCTTCCGCGCCGCCTGCCGCGCACTCACCCCATTCTCCAGCTCGGTGATCAGCACCCGCCGCGCCTGCGCCATCGGCCCGGTCGCTCCCAGAGGGATCACGATGTGCCGCGCACCGGCTTCCCGATGCTCTGCCGACAGCGTCCGGAAATACTCACAGATCAGATCCGCCGCCTCACGTCCGACCGTTTGCACCAGCCAGTGATCATCCTGGGCGTGTGCCGGTATGTTGATCCTGGTCCCGCCCACCTGATCGGCTATGGCCAGCGCTGCCGGGATACCGGCAACGTCTGCGATTTCACCAAGGACACCAGGAAGAAGGTCATCGTGCATCGGACGGGCTCCGTTCTGACTGAGGGAAGCCGCAAACGGGGCGGTCCCGATTGCGATGCCAGAACGTTAGCGGACGGATGACAGTTGTCAGGGCTGACGAACGTCAGCCATAGCCGATGAATTCACGAATTTGGGAGTGACTTGACCGTATCAGACCGGATTTCAGGGTGCCAGATGACAATTGCAGTTGAGGTCGGGGAACAGGATCAAAATTAAACAGGCATTAAACAGCACAGAGCGCTTTCAAAAAACTTCATAGGGCATTGAGCCTCCAGACTCTCAAACGGCCTCTACGGCGATTTTTCGTAGGGTATGGTCTGAGGGCACCATGTCTTCTTTTGTTCGGTATTTGCCAGGACAAAAAATTCGAGGCATCTTTTGATGCGTGGCGGCGCAAAATCGATGGTGCCGGTCAACTGCGACCGCGAGGGGTCACGTCCTCCCGTCACTTACCTTCCCCATCATCTTCTGGAACAGCTCGCCCTGACTGTCATCGGCACTGCGATGGCGTGCCCGCATCCTGAATGCTGCCCGTTCCGAGACCCCGGCTCGCCGGGCTGCTTCCCTTGCACTTGTGCCGGCGTCCAGTTCCCGGGCCAATCGCCGGCGGGCTTTTGCCAGGCAACCGGTCGGACCGCGGGGAATGATCACATGACAGGCACCGCTTTCCTGGCCATCGGGTCTTAATATGCGGAAGTGGTCGCAGATCCTGTCAGCCGCGTCCCGGCCAACGGTCTCCACCAGCCAATGCTGATCATGTGCCCGTGCGGGGATGGAGACCCGCGTGCCGCCGACCCGCTCGGCAATGGCCAGGGCAGCCGACAGCCCGACGATCCTGGCGAGATCGCCGAGCAGACCCGGGAGCTCATCATTCACCGCTGACACGTCCTGAGCAAAGTGCCGAGGGCGTTCATCGCAGATATCCAGTCGGCGGATGTTTGCTGAGACACGTCGGTGTGTCCGCTGCGCTCAAGAAGATAGGCCGTCAGAGTGCTGACTGGCGTGCGATCCCGTTTGACCAGTTCCGACCAAATGTGACTGCACACCTGGAAGCGGTGGTCGTTGTGAAGAGCCGGCTGGTTCTGATCCCGGATGAAGAGATCAGGGTTGCCGGTTTCCCTGCGGATCCAGAGTTTCAGGGCATCGATTGCTTTGTTGGCATCTTGTGGATCCTGCAGGAACCGGTGATGGTCCAGTCCGGTCTGGCGGCGCAGGAATGCGACCATCGCCTTGTCGGACTTGTTGTCGACGACCCCGAGATTATAGCCGGCAATCCAGAGCGCCTGCAGCTTCTTGGCATAAGACCCGGCGACCGTCTGACCGACTTGCTTGGGCGCAATCGCCTCTAGAGCAGAAATCACCTTTAGCTGCTCGACCTCACTCATGCCTTTGGAAGACCGCTTGCCAGTCTCCCGTTCAAGGATGTCGCGATAAGTGTCGTCGTCGAGCCGGGCTTTGGATTTCAGGACATGGATCTTGGCGAGTGCGGTCATCGGCTCTCTCCCTGGCGTTTGGCATCGACTTCGGTTGCGATCGCGTCGAGTTCCAGCAGGGCGGCATCGGCAAGCTTGAGATAGCGATCTTGGCTTTTCTCCCAGTGGAGCCGTGTGTCGACTTCCTGAACCAGGTGATCGTCGATCGGTGTGCGGGTGACCGGCATGTGCTCAAGCGTCATGGTTTCAGCGACGTCCTCTGGAAAGGCAGTCTTGAACAGCGCAAAGGCTATGCGTTCGCGGTAACTCATGGGCTCAATCCTTTTAGGGCAATGGAATCCGGTGGGGCTGACCGGCGACACCAGCATCGCCGAGCGGCTCAGGTTTGCGCCGGGCTTGAAGTTCATGTTTCAGAAGATCGGTGGTCGCCTGCTGCAATTGCCTGGTCAGATCGGGCCGGCAGTGCAGGCGGTAGCGGGCCCGATCGGCCTTGCGCAAAAGATGATCACGCCGTTCGCGCAAAGCCTTGGTCTCACGCAACTCAGAAGCTTCCGGGTTGGCGAGGCGAGACATTTCTATGCGGCCTTGGCCAGATCGATGGTGATCGCCTGCCAGTCCGCGTCCGGCTGGTCCCGCCGGTAGAAACGCACATAGCTCTTGGAGCCAGTGATCCGCATGGCATCTTTCAGAGCCGTCATCGCCCGCTGCCAGCGCGCATCCTCGATCTCCAGCCGCATCAGCATGAAGATCTCTGATTTGTTGATCTGACCTTCCTTGTCGGTGTTGAAGGCGCGGGTGACGATGGAGCGGATTTCCGGGCGGCTGTCAGCGGCCCATTCATTCAGGCATTCGTCGATCAGGCTCTTGGCGATCTGGATCTCCGGGCCGAAGTCGATGAAGTCGGAGACCTGCACCTGGACCTTCCGGCAACCGTCGACAGTCTGGAAGGTGGTGTTGCCTTTCTTGCCACCCTTCTGGGAGTCGTATTCCTGGGCAAGCAGTGCGGTCAGGCTCAGGAGATCGGCAAAGGTGTGATTGCGGAAGCGGCTGATCTGCGCGGACAGCTCTTCAGCAAAGCCGACAATCTTGCGCACGGTCTCGTCTTCCAGCTTGTGCTGGGGTTTGACGTTTTCCAGCGGCACCAGGTTGCCTTTGGCATCGCGCATATAGGACTGGCCGTTGATCATCTCGACGCCGTCAGCTGGCTCAGACATTGCCTTGTTCGGGGAAACTTCCATGTTCAAAGTCCTTTTGCAGTCTCGTTAAACGCAAAACAAAAAGGCTTAAGCCGCGCCGTCGTCGTCGACGTAGCTCGGCGGAATTGGGGCGGCCCTCTCAGAAACCCCGGCCGGAATGGGCCGGCGGGCGATCGGGAACAGCGCGATCTTCGGATCGGACAGATCGATGACCACCGGCCGCTGGACGCGGGAGTTCTCCAGGTGCCGAGCAATGGAAGTACACTCGTCAAGAACCTTCTCGACCTTGGCCGTGGTTTGTGCGGAAAGGGTCAGCGCGCCCCATTCATCTTTCCACTCGTTCAGCTGGCGCGAGAGCATGCGCAGATCAGTGCTAAGCATCGTGAGATCCTTTCAGGCGGGAGTGCGGGCAGCCGTTCCGGCAGGCGCGGTAGACTTTGGATCGGGTCGAGTTGGTGACGGCGCGGGGTTTGGCTTGCCAGTCGAGGCAAATGTGCCGGCCGATCCCACCGAGGACCGGACAGTCGACGGTTGAGCCCATCAAAGCTCCCCTTACCTTCTCCTCGACCTTCGTGAGATCCCCCGGATATTTGTTGCCAAGCGTCTGGCTGATGGTGGTCGGCGAATAGCCAAGCCGCTGCGCGCAGGCATTCAGGCCCTTGGCCGATGCCAGCCGGGCAAGCTCGGCAATCCAGTCAGGTGGTGAGCCGTCCCATGCAGCTTCCGCCTTTTGAACCATGGTCGAGGAAGTGCTCATGCGGCGCACTCCTCTGCCAAAGGAGCGCCCATGATCTCCTTACGGTTTGGGTCGTAGACCATCTTGGTCTTCAGGATTTTGGGCGGGTTCGGACCGGTGTTCATGGAGGGCTTCAGCCGCCATATGCCCTGCACCTTGTTGCTGCTTTCCCGCAGCACCTGCAGGTATCCGGCCCGGTTCAGATGAGTCACATACCTCTTTGCCGTTTCGCGCGGGATCTCGACGTCCGGCGTTGAGGCGGTGACAGCCAGCTCAATGAGCGAGAAGCCGGGAAGTGCCCGCATTGCATTCCAAATCTGAAGCTGGGCGAGCCCTTGCTTGCCAAGCGTGCCATCCCGGTTGACGACCGGTGCCAGGGCCTGGCGCTTGATCAGTCGATAGACGTTGTAGAGCGAGTGTCCGGCTCCACGATTGACCTGGACCCGCTGTTCGAGCATTTCCAGAAAACCAGCTGCATGAAGCCGCTTGATGTAGTCGGCGACCGCGTAGTCGTCCCGGTCGTTCGAGCGCAGGGCCACTTCATGCATGGTGAAGGGCTTGTTGTCCTTGCCGAGATCCTTGATCACGCTCCAATAGTGATCGTGGCCGCGGTAAATCGGCTTGCCGCTCGTGACCTTCAGTTCCATCTGGATCGGCATCACGCAGCCCTCCGAATGCGGCGCGGCGGTTCGCCGGTGAAGAACCATCCCTGTTCAAAGGAGCCCGCGGAAAAGCTGTCTTCGCCGGTGCTGCGGGCGTGTTCGAGGATCCGGTTCAGATTGACGTGAATGCGCCGGGCCTTGCCGGCGGATTTCTCGACAAGCAGGTCAACCAGGTCATCGGAGATGGAAAGCGCAGGACAGAACAGGTTCGCCAGGGCACGGGCATCCTCGTGATCGCACGGCTCTGCCGGCACCCAGTCCAGGACCCGATTGTGAACCCGTTCCACCTGGAGGATTTTCCCCGGCAGCTGCTCTTCTCCGATCAGCACGATCGGTGCCTGACTGTGCTCGTGGATTTCTCGGACAAGCTCCAGCATGCCCTTGTCGGCCAGCTTGTCTGCCTCATCGATGATTAGGGGTCGGTTGAAGTCATCACCGAGCGCCATGATGGCGCATTCGCTCATATGGGCGATTGTGCCGCGGGGCTCCTGGTTGGCTTCCCGCAGAATGTTTTGCAGGAGGGATTTCTTGGTCCAGCTGTCGCCAACCTCGACCCGAAGCGCGCCGGTGATGTTCTGGACATAAAGCGCGGCGTAGGTCTTGCCGTAGCCGGAATAGCCGTGGAAGACACCAAGGCCCGGCAAATGCGGCCCGCGGGAGCGCAGGGTTTCGACAAGGGTCAGGCAGCGGGCAACGTTCTTGAGCGCGGCCAGTCCGCCCGCGCTTGGCACACGATTGACTGCAGGATCTGCATTCGTCATTCTTCAGTCCTTCAAACTTGAATGTCAGGCCTCGGAAGGTGCAGCTTTCGGGGCCTTTCTCTTGCCCAGGCCTACGCGGGCGGTACACGGCCTTCGCGGCTTTGATCCTCCTGCCAGAGAAGGTTCCGCGCTCGATATTCAGGGCCGGCCTGATATCCGGTGAGCCAGAGAGCGTCCTGATCACTTAAGGACTCGCCCTTGGTGATCCGCGCCTCGAAGCGCTTGGCGCGACCAAAACGATCTTCTGCAGTTTCTTTCTGTCGGATGGGCTGCACCTTGGCTGAGCGAGCGGATGAAGTGCCCAGCTGAGCCATCATCTTCTGCTCGGCTTCAGACAGCGGCTTGGGTGCGCGCTTTGCCTTCACGGCAGCCGCAGCCTGTGTTTTTGCCGTCTCATGTTTTTCGGTGAGTTTCGGGAAGCTCAGGATGTCGGCGTTGGACTGGTAGGCAGCGCGCTGTGCTTCGGCAACGGTGCGCGGCGTGATCAATCGCTTCTGTTTGCGAATGTCGGCGAGCGCGCCATCTTCAAGCGCTTTTTGTTTGGCGCGGACCTGAGCGATTGTTGCAGCCGGGTCGAGACCAGCAAGCGCCGGGTTGACCGCCTGGCCGAGATAGGTTTCTCCATCGGGCTCAAAGAGCCAGACCCGGCCGAGATCTTCAAGGTCGTGGCGGACAAGAACATCCCGGCCGGGCATGACATCGCCGGTGTAATAGAATTCACCGTCGATCCGAATGCCCTGATTGGTGACACGGCGCTTGCCATCCTGGCCGGCGACCGGCGCCAGCAGAACGTCGAGAGCTGCCAGATCTCCGACAGCCCGAATGGGCCCGGACCAGCGGGCAGCGACTTCAAACGGCGTCTTGCGCTTCAGGCCTTCATGCGGTGTGTGAGCGTATTGCTCCTCAGCCCATCGATCCGCTTCGCGTTGCAGCTCCAATGCGGAAAGCGTGACGTTGAAGAGCTTGGCATCGTCCGTGCCGAGCCGCGCTGAGAACGCCTTGCGCGCTTCGATGATTTTGCGGTCAGCAACCGAATGGCCGACAAACCCGGGAAGGGTTGCGGCGCAATCGCGCTGGAAGGTGCCTATCACCCGCTCGACTGTTCCCTTTTGCTCAGGCGAATAGGGCGCCGAAAAATCCTGCTCGATGCCAAGGGCATCCAGCAACCGAACCGTTGCATGGGCGGCAAAATCCGAGCCGTTGTCGGTCTTGATCAGTTCCGGCACGCCCCAGGCAATGAGGCATTTGCGGATCAAGAGGCCAACGGCGGAGGCCCGCGGCGTGCTGGTGACGAGAATGATGGTGCGCCGGGAATAAAGATCGATCGCAACATAGATGTTCATGCGCCCGTCCGTGGTCATGACATCGGAGGGCGAGGCATCGATCTCCCAGCGCTCGTTGAGCCGATCGACACGGTTGGCGCCGGAAGCCGCAAACCGGACCCTGGACTTGTAAGCGTCTGGGTCGGTGATCTTGAGCAGCGCGTTTCTGTCCTGCTCTTTCCAGGTTTTAAGAGCGTTTTGAAACGTCCTTAAAGGCGGCATTTTCTTGCGGACCTGCCCCTTGGCCGTTTCCACCAGAACCGTTTCGCCGAACTTCGCGATCGCCGTGGTGCGAATATGTTTGGCGCTGAGAAACTGGTTGGAGACATAGAGCGCCAGGCAGTAGGCCCGCAGCTGCCCACCTTCGGCCGTGTCGAGAACGCCTGTCCCTTTTCGCGCCTTGGAAGGATCGTGCGCCAGCCGGTTGATGTCTGTGCGCATGTCCTTGCGCCAGCGGGCAAGCGTGCGACCGGAGAGGCGTTTGACCAGGTGCCTGACCCATTCGGGTACCGGAACCTTACCGTCTTCATAGAGCTCCGCGAAGAGATCATCAGACGGACTTGTGGTCAGCTCGCAGCTTCTCTTGAACCGATCGGCGACTTTCAACACGACCAGCTTGGCGTCGCGCGTGTTGCGCTCTCGCGTGGTCAGGTTCCGGCTGGTTTCTGTGCAATAGTCTTGTTGCTCGATCAGCACAAAGGTAGCGGCATAATCGAGCCGCTGCGTATGGGGCAGAAGGTTCATGTGGTACTCAAGCCCACCGCCCCCTTCCCTGCCTTCGCGCTTGCGGGCAAGCCGGCTATCCGCCCAGTGTTCGCGCGCTGCAATCAGCTGTACACCACGCTTTGACGTCGGAAAGCCTTCCAGCCTGAGGTCAGCGATTTCCTGCGCGGTCAGCCAGAGTTTCATTTGGCACTCCGGATCTGCATCTGGAGTGTTTTCTTGCGTGTCGCGACCATGCGCTCATGGTCTTCGATCAACGCCAGCTCAATGACGTTCTCGTATTTGCGCGGAACAACCGCCATGTCGAAATCTTCAGCGATGAACCCGAGTAGCTCGGTTTTGCCCGTCGCATGGATCAGCGCAAGAAAGCGTTCGACCGTGATGTTGTTTCCGGTCTTTGCTTCCGAGGCGTAGGCCTCCAACATGTCCTTGGTGACCTTGTGCCCAAGCCGTTCGCTCATGAGACCGGCAACCGTCACCCGGTCCTTGCCGCATTCTTTGAGGGCCTTGGCGATTGCGCGGCTGATCCGCGACGCCAACCGGTTACCGGAGATCGTTCCCGGCTCGAACCCCACCGACACTTTTGGCGGCTTCCAGCCGGTGAACATGTCGATGGTGAAATCATCGCGCGGGGTCTTTCTAGCCATCGAGCCAGCCCTCCCGTTTGACCAGCTCGACGATCTCCTTGCGGTGGAGCTTGAAGACCACCATCCGGCTTGCTCTCGGGAGCTTGCTGAGATTGTCGCACGCGGATCGCAACACCCGATCGGTGGCGGTTTCCGGGTCGCGGCCGTCGAGTATCAGCAACGCGTCACCGATGGTTCTGGCTTTAGGGAGCTCACCCAGGATGAGGTCCAGGACCTTCGCCTGGACTTCGGGGGCGAGATCCGAGAGCGCTTTCAGGTCGGATTGTTTTTCGGCGAAAGGCGTGCCTTTGAGGCGTTCGCGAGTTTGCTGGGAGAGGCCGTGAAAAATGGCAACCGCAATCTGAACAGATCGTGTTGTGAGCCCAGTGGTTTCTGCCGCTGAAGAACAGAACGAAAAAATTTCGTTCTGATTTTTCCGTTTATTTCTAGCAACTTGGCTTTTTCGGTCTCCGCCATTCTTGCTGTCAGGATGCAGTGCTTCATAGACCCGCTTCAGTTCGCTCAGCGCTTCGCACCGCTCAAGAGCGTTGAGGTCCTTGCGCCCGAGGTTTTCCAGGATCTCGTGAAGGCGCAGTTCGTCGGCAGCGTGTTCGGTCGATGGTTCCAGGATGCGAGCTTCGATCTCGCGCCACTTGGCGCGTTTGGCGGCTTCCAACCGGTGGGCGCCCGCAACTAGAAAAAAGCGTTTGCCGTTCGCAACAACATCGATGGGTGTTTTCTGACCGACCTCAGCGAACATGCCGGCAAGGCAATCGGCCCAATCCGGGTCCACGTCCCGAAGCCGTCCGTCCGGGATATCGATCAAGGAGATTTTGATGGACTGATACGCGCTCACGTCAGACCTCTAGATATTCTGAGAAAAGAAACCGGGCGCAGGCGCCTCTGCGGTCTCACGGACCGCCCGGCAAGGTGGCGTAGAAGAAGGATGTCCGGAGTGCGGCGGCTATCTGTGCCCGTCGTCTCGTCGATCTTGGACATTGGGACCGAGCTCAGGCCGCTTTCTTGTCCGGCGCCGCCCGCCCTTTCTGGCTAGCGCGCAAGTTCTCGTATTTGCTAGAAAGGATTCGAGCGGTCCTAATGGGATACCGATCAGGCCACAGGTCTTTCAGCGGCGTTTCCAGAAACTCTGAAATCGACGCCTCGGCCTTGCGCACTGGACGGGTCCACACGTGGGAAAAGCTATTCGGGGTCATCCTGGCCAGCTCGGCCAGCTTTGCCAGCGTCATGCCTTGGCGATGAAGCTCGGCCTTGATGGAATGCTTGTCCCATCCGTTCGGGGGAACCTGATCCGGCTTTGCCATGAGGTGCCTCTCTTAAGCTGAAAGCGGCGTGTTGCAGCAGGCCGTTTTCTTGGGATTTGTTGTGACAACTCGGCGCGAAGGTTCGAGCCGATAAGATAGGAATAAAGCACGTATGAGCTTTTGTAAAGCACATATGTGTTTTATAACGTGAGCTATTGGCTAGACCAGAGAGCGAGCCGAAAACCCAACTAGGCAAAAGACTGCGAGAATTGCGCAGTTCTCTTGACTTTCTTGAGGCAAAGGACGTTGCCAAAGCGGTCGGAGTGAGCCTGACTGCGCTTTACAATTACGAGAGAGGGGAGCGGGAGCCGATGGCATCCACCTTGTCCGCGTACGCGGATAAGTTCGGGGTGAGCTCGCGTTGGCTCCTTACAGGCGAAGGAGAGATGTTCGCCGATGCAGTGAAAATCCCGGCCAGCCAAGATCTTCGAAAAATCAATCTATCCGTTTTCAGCCAGGTCGGCCTTCTGGTCATAAAAGTCTACAAGGACGAAAGCGTGAAGCTCCCGGCTGACGTTCTTCTGCACGAACAAGCCAGCGCATATAACGCCCTGATCGAACGGGCTGAAAACCCGTCGGACACCGAAGAATTGCTTAGCTTAATTCCATGGCTCGAAGCTCGCCTCAGAAAATCCCTCAAGGCCACGACCGTCGCACCAGGAACCGGGAAAAAGCACGCTTGATAGCTGGGTTCTCGGGCGCTCATGCGCCTTTGGTGCTCAATTAGGAATTCCGATAATTCTGAGTTATCGCAACTACCATTTTCGCGCCCCGAAAAGGCTGTTCCAGATATTGTAAAGCCACTGAATGTGCGCACGCTAGACGTGCGACATTTTTTCAATGACCGCATTCCATTGAAGACGCTGCGTGAGGCCAAGTCTGCAACCTGAAAGTGAAGTCGGGTTGCTTGTTAAAGGTTACAATATCGTTAATATCCCGCCCGCAACCGGAAAGAGGCGTCCGGGTTGTGGGAACTAAAGATGCCGAGGCAATGTCTTCGGTGGAAGAGCCGTCCTGGAAAATGCGAGGCGGCGCTGAATGGGGGCGAAGGTGTGAGGGGCGACAGCGATCTCTCCGATGGGGTGACGGGCAGGCATTTTGGGCAGGCGCCTGTTCAGGCGGAAGCCACTGCATACGAAAAAGCAGCGGTTTCGGAGACACCACAACGCACCAGCGTGAAACTCCGGCTGGCGGACGGTTCGGAGAGCGATTGCCGGGCCGGAATCCATCTCGCGCGGGAAGCTGATACCCATTTTCTTATTTTCCGCCGCCTGAGAAAAGGTGTATTTCTTCAACGTTTCATTTTAACAAATGTAGAAAATGAACTCTTCGAAAGAAATGGAATTTTCTCATGAGAAAAATAAGACTTACAAAATGGAATTACATAATTTTTGTTGCCATGTGGTTTTTGTACATTATTTCGAAGATATTCGGCACCGAATCGAGGCTTGAGAGCAAGGCTTTAATGGCACTTATATTTCTGACAATAGTATATGCAGTAGTTTTCTTATTAGGCTTCAAAAAAGAAGACGAATAATTGTGTGAAATATGTGTATCAAAATTTTATATAAATCAATTTTGATACAACCAAATAGAAACAACTTAAAACTTCTTACAAAAGTGTTTTGAGTTATTATTTTCAGGGGCTGAGATGCTTGAGAATTTTTGGGCTTCGGGAACGACGGTTCGTCGGGTGGATGATGCGTTTGGCGGTGGTCAAATCGTTTGGACTGATAGAGGAATACATGTCCGAAATCCGTATTTAAACGACAGACCCTCTCTTTTCTCTTCAGAAAATGTGATGGATGCCATTGGCAGACTTCATGAATATTGGAAAAGTGACTATGGAAACGCGATTGCACTAGCCGGTGGACTAATAGACGACATTTCCAGTACGAAAATTGCCGGCAGAATTGCTGGTAGGCTGGCACCGGCTGTTGACGTATATTTTCGATACAACGATGAAGATGGCTTAACACTAAAGGACGGGATTGCAGTTGTAGGAAGTGTGGCCGCAGGCGCGGCCGCAGGGGTCGCTATAGCAGGGACTGTAGCTACATCAACTGCTGTACTTTTGCCAGCATTTACCGCAGCCGCAGTCGGCGTTGTAGTATCGTATGCCATTGATGCGCTTCCGATACCTAACTTGCCAGAAGCTCCGCCGCCGTCCTTCCCTCATAACAGAATTGGGTTTCAAGGGATTAACCCAGCGACGGCTTATGTTCCCACAGTAGTTGTCGAGACATCCTCACCGACCGCGCCAGACATTTATGGCGATGGGTCTCAAGGACTCGGAAGTACTTTTTCCTCAAGTGGGGTCTATGCTGGAACTTCGAGCAGTAAATACCGGGACGTTTATCAGGAGTATATTGATGGAAATGGTAATCGAGTAATTGAAAAAGTCGTCGCAAAGACCAAGTACAGCATTTCAATGGAAAGAACGACCATCGCACCTGATGGTAGTGTAACAAAGGAGCGATTTCCAAACTCTAAGGTCGAAGATGCTGCAGTGGTGCTGGAGCAAATGCGGGGCACCGCAAATTACGTTGATGTTACAGAGGAAGGCGCCGCAATCGCCGGACTGGTCGGTCGGCACGTGTCACAGCGCTGGATTGAAGGCGCCCTGAAAAATGACTACTCCAGCGACCAGATCGTCAACGGTGTCAGATTGGGCGCAGATGACCACTCTACCGCAAGGGCGGCTTCAGATAGGGTAACTCCAGCAGCACAATCTCAATCAAACAAAGGATATGGCTGGTTTGGCAGTAATGGACCCGGCGACGGTTCCATAGCATTGGGAACTGGTGGCGCTACCGAATATTATTCCCCCCCCGAACCTCGCGCTTCACGGGAAAATGGCGGCGGCGACCGAGGCGATACCAACCCCGGGTATGAGCGAAACAATGGTGGCCTATCTGTGTCAGCCAACAATGACCGTGACTACGGCAACTGGGAGCGCTCGCACGGTGACAGTTACAAAGACCGTGGAGATGGCGGCAGCTCCTATGGCGACATAGACGCTGGAACCGGTGTTCCTCCAATCATTCTCGACCTCGACGGCGACGGCCTTGAGGTCACCGCGCTGGACCGCTCGACCGTGTTCCTCGACACCGGCGGCGACGGGTTTCTGCATCGCACGGCCTGGGCCGGCGAAGGCGACGGGGTTTTGTATTTCGACCCGGACGGGCGCGATGAGATCACCGAAAAGCGCCAGTTCGTCTTCACCGAGTGGGACCCGACGGCGACCAGCGACCTGGAAGCGCTGGCCTCGGTGTTTGATTCAAACGGCGACGGCGTCCTGAACGCGTCCGACACGGATTTTGCAAAATTCAAGGTGATGGTCACCCTGGCGGACGGCTCGACCGTGTCCAAGACGCTTGCCGAGCTCGGCATCACCGCGATCGACCTGACGGCGGATGCGACCAATATCGAGCTTTCCGACGGTTCGGTCATCACCGGCAAGACCACCTTCACCCGCGCCGACGGCACGACCGGCACGGTCGGCGATGTGCTGCTGGCCTCTGAAGCCCAGGGCCACCGGGTGGAACAGGTGGAAACTGTAGATGGGTCCGGCACCCGCAGCCTGACCACCACCGCCTATGCCACGGACGGCAGCAAGGCTTATGAGATCGTCTCCGAAGTCAGCGCCGACGGGCTTTCCATCACCAACCGCTATGACGATGATGGCGACGGGGTGGTCGACCGGATCCAGACCATCGACACGGTGATCGAGGCCGATGGCAGCCGCACGGAAATGGAACAGAATTTTTCCGGCGCGGACGACGCCTCGGCCGTTCTGACCTCGCGCACGCAGACCCAAAAGCTGGTGAACACGGCGAGCGGCGAGATCGATGCGGAATCGACCGAAATCATCTCCCGGGATTCAACGGGCGGCAACTGGTTCGACCAGCGCGAAACCCGCTCCTTCTCGAACGGCAGCCTGACGGTTCTGGTCGAAAACCTGGCCCAGGACGGCTCGGTCATTACCAGCCGCAGCGAGACGGTCTCTGCCGATGGCTCGACCCGCATTGACGGCCTGGACGCCGATGGCGACGGTGCCGCCGACACCATCGAGACCCACCAGGTCGACAAACACGCCGATGACAGCCGCACGGAAACCGTGACGGTGAGCAACCAGGACGGCTCGCTGCGCTCCAAAACGATCGAAGAGGTCGAGGCCGACAACCGCTCCAAGGTGATCACAAGGGATCTCAACGGCGACGGCCAGATCGACCAGCGCGAGATCCTGGACATCACCGTGACGCCGGCGGGCGGCAGCACGTCGCGGCTGGAAATCCGCAACGGCGACGGCTCGCTGAAATCGGCGTCCACGACCGTCACCTCCGACGACGCGCTCACCAGGACCACGGAGCTTGACCGGGACGGCGATGGCGACATCGACCTCAAAACGGTGGATGCCACCACGATCAACGCCGATGGCAGCCGCGAGCGGATCGTGACGGAGACTAACGGCGACGGCTCGATCCGCGCCATGCGCAAGGAAAGCCTCGACGCGGACAAGGTCGGCCAGGAGGTTTTTGTCGATCTCGATCAGAACGGGAGTTTCGAGGCCGACGAGAAAGTGTCTTCCGTCGTGGTCGATGCTGCCACCCAGGAGCGAACCGCCACCCAGTGGACACGTTCCGCGGATGGGTCGGTCCTGGCAAAAACAACGAGCGTGACCTCGGCGGACGGCCTGACCACGGCCAGCGAGAGCGATCTCGACGGCGATGGCGACAAGGATCTTCTGGTCAGCGACGTCACGGTGCAGAACGGTGACGGCTCGTCCACCCGCACGGTGACGACGGCGAACGGGGACACTTCCCTGCGCGGCATCCTGGAGACGACAACCAGCGCCGACGGCTTGACCCGGACCGTACGCGAGGATGTTAACGGCGACGGTGCCTTTGACAAGAAAACCGTCAATTCTCTGGTGCTGGAAGCCGATGGCGGCACCACCCACACCGCCTCGGCCTTTGCCGGTGATGAGACGACGCTGCTGTCCGAGACCGTCACCACCCAAAGCGCCGACCGGCGCACCACCACCGTGACCATCGACCGGGACGGCGACGGCGCGATCGACAGCACGTCGGTGCGCGTCAAGGGCACGGATGGCGCGGTGACCCAGACGGTGACCCAGACGGCGGCGGACGGCACGGTTCTGGGGGAAACGGTCAGCACCGTCAGCGCCAATGGCCTGAAGACCTCGACAGCGACGGATCTCGATGGCGACCAGGCCGCCGACGGGGTCACCTACTCCGAAACCACCCTGAACGCGGATGGCAGCCGCACGACCGTGCAGAGCGCGGAAAACGCGGACGGGTCGCTCAAGAGATCTTCGGTGTCAACCGTCAGCGACGACGGCCTCACAACGGTGAGCAAGACCGATGCGGACGGCAACGGCACCCATGAGCGCGTCGTCACCGACAAAACCGTTCTTGACGCCGATGGCGGCACCACCCGCACCATCGAGACCCGCTCGCAATCCGGCCAGCTTCTGGGCCGCAGCCAGACCGAGGTGAGCGACGACAGTCTGGTGACGGTCCAGAGGATCGACCGGGACGGCGACGGCACCTTTGACCTCGTCGAGACCTCGACGACCGTGCTGCAGGCCGATGGCGGCACGGTGACGACGACCGAGACCCGTGAGGGCGGGGTTCTGCGCGCCAGCACCACCGAGACAATCTCCGACAATGGCCGCGCCCGCGTCACCGAAAGCGACGTCAATGGCGACGGCAAGACTGACACCCGGATCACGCAGTCGGTGGCCGACAGCGGCGTTGCGACGGACCATGTTCAGCACAAGGCCGCCGATGGCAGCGTTCAGAACCAGATCCGCACGGTCACCAGCGCCGACGGCCTGACATCCACCACCTATCGGGACACGGACGGGAACGGCGCTTACGAGACCCGCTCGGAATCCGTCCGGGTTCTGAACCCGGACGGCTCGGTGACCACCACGGCGAGCCTCAAGGCCGAGAACGGTGCGTTGCAGAGCGAGACGGTCGAAACCGTTACCGATGACGGGCTGAAAACCACGCGCGTCCAGGATTTCGACGGTGACGGCAACACGGACGAAACCTCCGTCCGCGAGGCGGCGATTGCCGATGACGGCACCATCACCACCACAGAGACGGTGACCGCCCGCAACGGCGACACGCTGATGAGCTCCGTTGAAACTGTCAGCGGTGACGGCCGCTCTTCCTCGCTCGCCGTCGATGCCGACGGCAATGGCTTCAACGACACCGTGACAAGCACAACACTCGGCGATGACGGCGCCACCACGACCACGGCGTCGGCCTATTCGAAGACCGGTGACCTGATCTCCCAGACCGTCGCAACGGACAGCGGCAACGGGCTGGAACGCACGGTGGCCTTCGACCTCGACGGCAACGGCACCGCCGAGCGCAGCCTGAGCGAGGTTACCGAGATCGCGGCCGACGGCACCACCACCCGGACGGTGACCCATGAGACCGGTTCCGGCCGGCTGCTGGCCCGCGAAGAGGTGACCAGCTCGGATGACGGCCTCAGCGTGACAACCGCGCTCGATCTTGACGGGCAAGGCGGCAATGACTTTGTCACCACCCGGACCACCAGCTTCGGTCCAGACGGCTCGACCAGCGAGAGCTGGGTGACCTTCGGCCCGGGCGGAGAGAAAGGCAGCGCGGAACGCGTTACCAGCGCAGATGGACTGGAGGTGAGCGTCAGCAGCGACCTGGACGGTGACGGCGACATCGACCGGGACACCACGCTGGAGACCGGCGCCACCGGCGGCAGCACCGAAACCAGCCTTTTCTACGGTGACGGCACCGACCTGCAGCGCTCCGAGACCACCGTCACCAGCGCGGACGGACGCCAGCGCACCACGACCCTGGACCAGGACGGCAACGGCAACACCGACCTGAAGGTTCAGACAGACATCGACCTCAGCGGCAACGAGACCACCACCTGGACGGAATTTGCCGAAAACGGCACCACCACCGAGGCGATCATCACGCGCCAGGCCAATGCCAACGGCACCAGCGACATCTACCGCCTGGACACCGATGGCGACGGCAGCACCGACATCAGCCGCGAGACCACGATCTCATATGACAATGCCGGCAACGAGATCCGCGTCTTTGAGGAAAAGGAAGGCCCTGCCGGCGTGCTCGGCTTCAAGTCCACCACGGTGACCTCGGCCAACGGCTTGCGCTCGACGACGGAGACCGACAGCGACGGCGATGGCGAGATCGATACGCGCGCGGAGACCGAGACGGTCTTCAACGCGGACGGCTCCTCCACGACCACCAGCCGCGACTGGCACGAGGACGGCGGCGACCTGCGCTCCAGCTACAGCGAAACCGTCAGCGCCGACGGGCGCACGGTCACTGAAACCTTCGACTTTGACGGTGACAGCGTCACCGACAAGTCCCGCGTGACAACGACCGCCGCCGACGGGTCAACACTGATGGTCGAGACCGGTTATGGCGAGAACGGCGCCCAGAGAAGCGCCGTGACGACAACCTCCTCCGACGGTCTCACCACCACGGTTCAGCGTGACGGCGTCACCCAGACCATCACCCGGTCCGAGCTCGGCAATGGCAGCTACGACTGGGACAACGGCAAGTCCGGCGCGGACCATGTCACCGTCGCCCACAAGGTCGATGCCGCCGGCATCGAGACCTGGGAGATGACCTCCGGCGAAAACGGCACCCTGACGACGGTGAGCCAGCGCTTCGATGCCGCGGCCAAGGCACAGCTTCTGGTCGAGGCGGCCCGGCTCTATGACGCCGTGCTCGACCGCGACATGGACGCCTCGGAGATCGAGGTGCTGGTGCAGCATGCCGAGCATGGCCGGCTGAACCTTGCAAACCTGGCCGACGCGCTGCTGACGACGGACGAATATGCCACCCGCTACGGCACGCTGTCGGATGCGGGCTTCGTCTCCCGGGCCTACCAGAACACGTTCGGCCGCGAACCGACGATCAAGGAACTCGGCCAGCACCTGGCCGAGCTTGACGCCGGCACCAGCAAGGCCGCGATCGTGGCCGAGCTTTCCGAAAACACCGAACATATCGTGGTCGGCAACGGCCATGGCGAGACCAAGAATTACGACGTGTTCCTGATCGACGTGGTCGAGGAAGACGACCACCGCGCCTCCTATGGCATCGACGGCGTCGATGTCGCCAGCGACGAAGCCAAGGTGGAGATCGGCGGTGATGGCGCCGACACGCTCACCAGCTCGGGCGATGACGCGCTCTTCGGCGAAGGCGGCAATGATTCGCTTTATGGATCATCAGGCAGTGATTTGCTTGTAGGTGGACTGGGCAACGACGGCCTGAGAGGGGGGCATGGCGGCGACACCTATGTCTTCAACCGCGGCGATGGCGATGATGTCATCATCGACGAAGGCAGCGATATCTCGACGGGCGCCAACGATCCGGCAACATCCGGCACCACGTCCGGCGGAAGCACCGGCTCCCCTGATGGCGGCGATTCCGGCACCACCGGCACGGTTGACGACAATTATGGCTCCTGGTCGCCGTGGCGAACCGACAGCGCAACAACGGGCGTCGAGGGCGGCTACTATTACGGCTATGACGGCTACCGCTCCTACGAGATCGATACCCTGCGCTTCGGTGAAGGCATCGAGCTGGACGACCTGAAATTCAGCCGCACGGGAGATCATCTCAAGATCGAATTCTATGCTGAGAGCGCGGCGGATGCTGCTGACGCCGCAGCCAAGGGGCTGGGAGCGCTTACTGGCTCCCTGACGCTGAGATACTGGTTCTCCGATTCAAGCATGCGCATCGAACGCCTGGCATTCGACGATGGCGACAGCTACTGGATCGGGCATCTCAATCGGGCGCGTCCATTTAGCAACGCTGTCGATGACAAAACAGGCTTTGACAGTGACAATGAGATTTCCTTAGCCCGGGACGGCGACGACACCATACGCGGCGGCGACGGACACGACATGCTCTTGGGAGGAGAAGGTCGTGACAAGCTCTATGGTCAGTCTGGCAACGATCTTCTTCTCGGCGGCGCCGGTGATGATTGGCTCTATGGCGGCGAAGGCAACGACATCCTCGACGCCGGCGCAACCGACGGCAGCTGGCAGTATCTGTACGGCTTCGAGGGGGACGACACGTACATCTACAAAAAGGAAAACGGCAAGGTCTTCATCAGCATTGAGGAAAACGCGTCACGGGGCGATGACACGGTTGTCTTTGAAGATTTGACACTGGCTGATGTCACTTTCGACACATACCAATATACCACGAGCAATGGTCTTGCGTTGAGGTTCCGGTGGAGTGACGGCTCTGAGGCAGGAGAATTACGTGTTGCCGACATGGGGCAGCACATCGAACGGTTCGAGTTTGCCGATGGCAGTGCGCTCAGCAAGGTTATCCTTCGTGAAGACGGGCGATACCAGCTGTACGGTGCAGCCAATGCGGATGGTACCCGTTATGTCGTTGGAACCGAAATGGACGACTATGTCTTCGGCGGTTCAGGCGATGACGTGCTGGATGCTGGGGGGACAGCTGGTGGCTGGCAGTACGCCCGCGGCGACGCAGGTAACGACACCTACATTTACAGCAAGGCAACCGGCCGACTGTTCGTGAATTACCACGAGGGTGAAAACGACGGCACGGATGTGGTGCGCTTTACCGATCTGACGCTTTCAGACATCACTTTCTCGACGACCGACTACACGGTCAACAATCCAACCAGCTTGGACAAGATTGCCCTCCGATTCCTTTGGAACGACGGCGTAAACAGTGGGGAATTCCGTGTTGCCGACATGGGGCAGCACATTGAGCGGTTCGAGTTTGCTGACGGCAGTGCGCTCAGTAAAGTTATCCTTCGTGAAGACGGGCGGGTTCAGCTCTACGGTGCAGCCAATGCGGATGGTACCCGTTATGTCGTTGGGAGCGAAAAGGATGACTTTGTTTACGGCGGTTCAGGCGATGACGTGCTGGATGCAGGTGGGACAGCGGGTGGTTGGCAGTATGCTTACGGCGACGCAGGCAACGATACCTACGTCTACAGCAAGGCAACCGGCCGGCTGTTCATAAACTACCGGGAGGGTGAAAACGACGGCACGGATGTGGTGAGCTTTTCTGATCTGTCGCTTTCCGACATCACTTTCTCGACGACGGATTACACCATCAACAACCCTTCCAGTTTGGACAAGATAGCCCTCCGGTTCCTTTGGAACGACGGCGTAAACAGTGGGGAATTCCGGGTTGCCGACATGGGGCAGCACATTGAGCGGTTCGAGTTTGCCGATGGCAGTGCGCTCAGCAAAGTTATCCTTCGTGAAGACGGGCGGGTTCAGCTCTACGGTGCAGCCAATGCGGATGGTACCCGTTATGTCGTTGGGAGCGAAAAGGATGACTTTGTTTACGGCGGTTCAGGCGATGACGTGCTGGATGCAGGTGGGACAGCGGGTGGTTGGCAGTATGCTTACGGCGACGCAGGCAACGATACCTACGTCTACAGCAAGGCAACCGGCCGGCTGTTCATAAACTACCGGGAGGGTGAAAACGACGGCACGGATGTGGTGAGCTTTTCTGATCTGTCGCTTTCCGACATCACTTTCTCGACGACGGATTACACCATCAACAACCCTTCCAGTTTGGACAAGATAGCCCTCCGGTTCCTTTGGAACGACGGCGTAAACAGTGGGGAATTCCGGGTTGCCGATATGGGGCAGCACATCGAGCGGTTCGAGTTTGCCGACGGGACGACGCTGGGCAAGATCCATCTGGACAGCTACAACCGTGTTGTGCTGAGTGGCACGGTAGACGCTGATTACATTATGGCCGATGCCTTCAGCCTCGGCGACGGTGCAGGCCGTTTTACTGACGACCGAGTGGTTCGCGCTGGCGCTGGTGATGATACGATTGAGACGGGCGCCAGTGACTATGCAGATTGGCAAAATCTATATGGTCAAGCCGGCGACGACACTTATGTGATCGGGTCTGACGCGGGCTCTGTGTTCCTGTATCACGATGCCGAGGTTGCGGGAGGGGGAACGGACACGATCCGTTTCAAGGACCTGAGCCTGTCGGATCTGACCGTATCGACCCACGATTACGGCGCAAGCAACAACAATGGTGTCAGTCTCGTCCTGAGTTGGGACGCGGAAGGCGACCGGGCGGCGGGCCGGTTGCACATAGCCAATGGCGGCGATCAGTTCGAGCGGTTCGAATTCGCCGACGGGACAGTTGTTGACGAGATCAGGCTGGACAGTTCAGGCCGTGTGCTTGTGAACGGTACGTCCGGCGACGACTACATTCGGGTCGGAGCACTTAGCCCTGGTGATGGGACCGGCCGGTTTACGGATGATAACCGAGTTTATGCAGGTGCAGGCAACGACACACTCGAGACGAGCACCAGCGATTATGCGGACTGGCAGCATCTTTACGGTCAGGCCGGTGACGACACCTATGTGATTGGGTCGGACGGCGGCTCGATGATTATCGATCATACGAGCGAACTGGTCGATGGCGGCATGGACACGGTCCGGTTCAAGGACCTGACGCTGTCGGACCTGACGATTTCCTATCGCACTTATTACAACGCCAACGGCGTCGCCTTGAGATTTGAGTGGCAGGACGAAGGAAGTCGCCCCGCGGGTCAACTTCAAATTGCCAATGGCGGCGACCAGATCGAGCGGTTCGAGTTTGCGGATGGAACTGTTGTTGACGAGATCAGGCTGGACAGTTCAGGCCGTGTGCTTGTGAACGGTACGTCCGGCGACGACTACATTCGGGTCGGAGCACTTAGCCCTGGTGATGGGACCGGCCGGTTTACAGATGATAATCGAGTTTATGCAGGTGCAGGCAACGACACACTCGAGACGAGCACCAGCGATAATGCGGACTGGCAGCATCTTTACGGTCAGGCCGGTGACGACACCTATGTGATCGGGTCCGACGGCGGCTCGATGATCATCGATCATACGGGTGAAAAGGCCGATGGCGGCATGGACACGGTACGGTTCAAGGACCTGACGCTGTCGGACCTGACGATCTCGTACCACACGCATCTGAACGACAATGGCGATGCGCTGAAATTTGAATGGCAAGCGTCAGAGAACCGGCCTTCGGGCCGGTTTGATATTGCCAATGGCGGGGACGAGATCGAACGGTTCGAGTTTGCCGACGGGACCAACCTTAGCAAGATCGAGATTGATGGGTTGGGACGTGCGGTTCTCCATGGAACAGACGAGGCCGATTACATTCGCGCCAGTGCGCTGAGCACGGGGGGCGAGAATGGACGTTATGCGGATGACAATGTCGTATGGGCCGGCGCTGGTAACGATGTGCTTGAGACCGGTTCAAGCGACTGGGCGGACTATCAAGTGCTGGGCGGACAAGCAGGCGACGATACCTATCTGATCGGATCAGACGCTGGCTCTGTCATCATCGATTACAGATCGGAAGTTTCCGGAGGCGGCACGGACACAATCCGCTTCAAGGATCTGAACCTCTCGGATCTGACCGTTTCCACCTACGACCATGGCAACGCCAACGGGGAATCGCTGGTTCTGGGATGGGAGGCTGAAGGCGCACGCCCTAAGGGTCAATTATATGTGGCCAATGGTGGGGACGAGATCGAGCAATACAAGTTCGCCGATGGGACCGGCCTGAGCGCGATCAACATTCAGACAGATGGGTCGATCGAACTCTTTGGCACATCGGCGAATGATCGTATTTCCGGAACGACGACCGTGGACCACCTCACCGGTGGCGCCGGATCCGACACCTTCGTCTTTTCTGACGGTCACGGCAACGATACCATCACCGACTTCTCGGATGGCGATGACCTGATCCAGATCGACGGCGGTGCGTTCAGCTTCGCGGATCTTGTTCTGGAGACTTCCGGAGACGATGCGCTGGTGCATTTCGGGTCGAGTGTGATCACCCTGGAAAGTGTTCTCGTGTCCGACCTCGACCAGAGCGACTTCCTGTTCACCTGACCGCGCGATGCTCAGGCGTTCAGGATCTGGTCATGGAACTGCATGCCTCGGTCCAAAGCAGGTCCGGGGCGTGGTTCACTTTCATAAGACAGCCACAACGTGACGTGCCTTGAGCGCCGACTGCCTGCCTTGGAGGTTTGCAGATCAGGGTTCCCACCTGGGGAGGGGGGTCATCCAGCTCCGAGTTCCAAGGCACGGCAAATTTCAGCTCTTCTTGCCAAGGTGGGAACACCTTCCAGATAACGCATTTTGGTTCCCACCTTGAATATGCCCTGTGACTCCCATGCAGTAAGAAGCAGTTGCCACCTTGAGCAACTCATCGATGAGCGCAAACTTGCCTAAAATGGCGGAATACTGCCGTTTCCTTGAAGGTGCCAGCTCGTTACGAATTTTACGTTTCAGTTGCTACCTTGAACTTGCACGGTGTTTGTTTTCATTGCGCTTTTTCAAATAGCACAAATCGCCATCCCGCTAATTGCAGTATTTTTCGCCAAGTGAGGTTGCGCACCGGCTTTCACATGGACCTTTCAAATACAGCAGAAAACCGCCAAAAACCGTTCGATCCCGCGTAATCCCGGAAATGCCATATGTGCCAAGTGTTCTTGCGCGTTACACAAAACCCGCAAGCTCATTTGGCCTCCTGACCGAGCTCCTTGCTCCGGGCCGTTCAAGCGCAGGATCCGGGAAAACAGGCTTGATGGCGTGGCTCCCGGACATTCACGCACCTTTGGTGCCCATTCGGGAATTGCGATAATTCTGAGTTGACGGACCTACTGATCCACCTGGGCAAGCGTATCGGCCCGTTCAATCGCAGAAATCAGCGAATTATCCGATACCTTCGTGTAGATCTCGGTAGTGGCGATGCTTGCATGCCCCAAGAGACGCTGAACAATCCTGATATCCACTCCTTCTTCGATAAGCAGCGTCGCCGCGGAGTGCCGGAATTGATGCGGCGTTAAATGCGGTTCGATGAGGAGCGTTTTCGAGATGGTCCGCAAACGTTTCCTGAATGCCGGCGCAGTCAGAGGCTTGCCTCTGGAGTTCAAGAACAACGGGGCGTTGGCACCGTCCGTTCGAATTCTCCCATCCCAATGGACCCGGAAATCGCGAAGCAGTCGGTGGTTGGTCACATACACCGTGCGCTCCCTGTTGCCCTTGCCCCTGACCCGGATCCGGGACCCCGCACCATTTACATCCCGAGCCAGCAGGTTAGTAACCTCCCCTACCCGCATACCGGTCACCAGGAGCAACCGCGCGACAAGGCCGGTTACCTGTTCGGAACTCTTTTGTGTGGAGGAGGCCAGGCTATGGTCGACGTTGGTTTCGGCCAGGTGTTTCGATGACTTGAAGACCGAGTTTAATGTCTGACGGTCGACCGGCCGAGGGAGGCGCCGCGGTATCTTGAGATCCAATCTGAGACCATCAAACGGTGACGCTGAAACGTTTTCTCGCTCGCACAACCACCTGAAATACGAACGGAGCGTTACCATACGCCTGCGGATCGTCGATGGGCTGGCGTCTTCATTTTCCCGCAAATGCTTTTGATAGCAGATGATTTGTTCATGTGATGGCCAGGCACCCAGGCTCAATGAACTGGCGAACTTCTGAAATGCCTTCAGGTCCTGGCGATAGGCGCGAAGCGAGTGCTGGCTCAGACCCAGTTGCTCCCGGCAGTAGGTCTCGAATTCGTCATATAGGATGCGGATCATGTTTCCCCTCAGATGCCTCCAGGGCGCGAACATGCTCCGATCGCGGAACGAACTCGTCGCGCCAGCAGCATGAAGTGCGCGCGAAGGAGTAAAAAACTGCTTTAAAAACAATCGAATAAACTTTTTAGTTGTAGCCCGCAAAGCCACGTTATACTTGTTTGATTGTATCCGTTTTAGAATTGCAATTTACTGGCGATGCCAGAGTTACGATAACTGGGAATTATGCAGCCCTGGGACGTCATCAATTTTTTAAAACTTGTCCGGTTCGATACGAGCCTGCTGACGGCTTGCATCATATTTGTTCCTTACCTCTACAAAGGTTTGACCGTTCTCCATGCAGCACAAAAAGCTTTGCCGATTTTACTAACGAGCATGTGCTGCTTTGTTCTAAATGATATCCACGATCTAGAGAAGGATCGAATAAACCACCCAACTCGGCCGCTGCCTACAGGTTCGATATCTGAGCGCAGTGCAATGGGCATTTATTTTCTACTTCTCGCTCTCACTCTGTCATCAATTCTATCTTTTGTTGAACAAGATAAATATTACATATATTTGCTATGCCTGATTATTTTCACAAATTATGATCACGTTGTGAGTGATTTTCCATATTTAAAGAACTTCTATGTAGCTACAGCAAGCGTTCTACCAATACTTATTCTCCGGCCCTCTGAATTTAGCTTCACAATTATTGACAACGTAGCCTTAGCGATGATGTTCTTCATCTTTGGGCGCGAGCTTCTCATGGATCTTCAGGACTTGTTGGGTGACGGGCAAACATTTGTTCGGAGTTTGGGAGAAAAGTCATCCGCCAGCATTGGTTTTGGTTCTCAGTTTATTGCCATATTGCTACTTGCTGCTATCGCAGAGGGGGCAATTCATTGGGCGGTTATTGCATTTTTATTTGCGAGCTATATTTTACATATATTTCTATGGCATCGGTTAAAATTCCGTCCAGTAATCATCCATGCGATGAAAGCCCAAGCAATTGCTGGATTGGCATTCTTACTTCAGTAGGACGCCTACAATCATCAGAACTATAGTGATCGCTATTGGGAGATCGCTAAGGCTTGCTTTTAGTCTATATCTCAATTCATCTTTTGATGTCTTGTCATATTCAATAATATAACTAAGGCGCTCGTAATCTGACAGCTTTTCATCTCTTAACTGTTCTTTAATTCGATCAACCTGCCGATCTATCGATCTTGCATATAGGGTCTTCAGTACCGTTCGAGGGTAAAAATTGAATAATGCAACAACGGGAATTGCTATAATCGCTGGAAGTAATAGCGCTAACCGAATGTTTTCTCCTAATGGAGAGTCATATTTGAACGGACCGTAATATTGGCTCATCACGACAGCAAAGACGAAAATGGCAGTTATTGTTGAGATCGAGTTCACGTAAGTAGCTATTATCCCGAGTTTATCTTCTTTAAAGATGTCCTCTTCGACTGGTATTTTCTCAATCGCATGTAACATCTGTGCAATATAAAAGAGCTTTCGACCCACATAGACGCCCAAGCCATATTCAAGACAACAAAACGCAATAAGAAAGGCTTCAGGTAAGCCATCAAAAGGAAATTTTGCAAACTTAAATATAAAGAATCCTATTGCAATGAAAATGGTTGCAAACGAGGCCGATCTACTGGCGGACAAAAACCGTCTTTTGTATTCGCCATATTCGGTCTCCAAAAGTAGTTTTTCGCTAAACGTGTTGTCTATGAGGTTCGGAATCCAATTTTGACTATTATAGATGAGAATAGCCGCACTAAACACTAAGCCACCTGAAATAGCAAAATTAAAAGAGCTGAAGAAAGCGTTGGCATAAGCATTGGCAGAAGTAGCTCCAACGATCGGCCACAATATCAAGGCGGTAGTGCATCCAAAAAGCACACTTACCCCGAACCCATAGAAAATGTGGTTCATCAGGAAAAACAGGTGGCGAGATGTGTTCATAATTCCCAGTTATCGTAACTTCAGTTCCGGAAAACCCCGGATTTCAGAAAACAGCTGCTGACCTGCTCCCCCGAATGTCCGCAATCACAAGTCGGCTCTGGTCACGGGTTGGAGTGCTACCCAACGTGCCCCCAGGAAGGGCTAGAGTTTTCCGGACCAAATCAGGAACACGGGCTGGCTGCGTGTTCTGATTTCATGAGATCCACCGGCACTTTGTTGCCGATGGCACCGTGAGGTCTGTGTTCATTGTAGTCCTTGCGCCAATCCTCCAACTTTTCGGTCGCATCCGCAAGGCTCAGGAACCAGTGTGCATTCAGGCACTCCGCCCTGAAACGGCCGTTGAAGGCCTCAATGAAGGCGTTGTCCGTCGGTTTCCCAGGCCTGGAGAAGTCAAGCGTGACGCCCCTTCTATAGGCCCACAGATCGAGATCCCGAGAGATGAACTCGGAGCCCTGATCGACCCGGATCGTCTTCGGATAGCCAATCCGGGTGCAGACAGTTTCCAGCGTTCTCACCACATCCTCGCCACGGTAACTGAAGCGCGGATCAAGCGCCGGCACATAGCGGGAGAACGTGTCGATCACCGTCAGAACGCGGATCTTCCGACCGGTTGCGAGCTGATCATGCACGAAATCCATGGCCCAGACATCATTCGGACCCACGGCTTCCTGGCGATCTTCCCGAAGCTTCGCCTTCACTCGGCGCTTGGGATGCTTGTTCCTCAGTTGCAGGCCCAACTCGTTGTAGATCCGCCGTGTTTTCTTCATGTTGATCACCCAGCCTTCCCGAAGCAGCAATACATGCACCCGCCGGTAACCGAACCGGACGCGCGTCTGGCAAATCTCCCTGATACGCTGTTCCAAAGCGGCCTGGCCGGGCCGACGGGATCTGTAACGGTAGGTCGTCGGGTCAAGCCGGATCACCGCGCACGCACGGCGAATGGACACCGACCAGTCCGACCGCATCTCGTCGACCAGCGTTCTCTTCCGGGCAGGCCTCAGAGCTTTCGTTTGACAATGTCCTGAAGCATCTCCTTGTCGAGCGACAGGTCCGCGACGATCTTCTTCAGCCGGGCATTCTCCTGCTCAAGCTCCCGAAGACGCTTCATCTCCGACGGCATCAAACCCGCGTATTTCTTCCGCCAGTTGAAATAGGTCGCCTGGCTGATGCCAGCTTCACGGCAGATCTCCGCAACCGGAACACCTTCTTCCCCACGCTTGACGATGAACGCCTTCTGCGCATCAGAAAACTTCGATGCCTTCATCAATTCCGCTCCTTCCTCAGCCAGGAAAATCGTCGCGGAAAACTCTAACCCAAATCGAGGGAATTTAGCGGGGGCACATCAGGGTGGAGTGCTACCCAACGTGCTACCGAAGCGGCTCGCAAGTTCCGACACGGTCTCCCGCCCTTGCAGGACGGCTGTCGCCTTGAACTCCGCTGAATGCCGCTTGCGTTTCGCCATCTCTGATCTCCGTCTATTTGAAGACCAACGGACAACAAATCGCAGCTTGCTTCAGCGTCCGACGTTCGGAGGCAGCGCAGCCGGCACCGGTTCCTGATCCGGTCCGGAACAGGGCAGCCCGGCCCGGGTACGTGCCGGGCAGCACTCCAATGCATCGGTTTTGAAACCGGAAAAAGCCAGGGACAAGCAGCTCAACAGCTTGCCGATCAGCCCGCAACCCCAGAGACGCCTCCCGCCACCTGGAAGGGTATAATTCACTTGCGCACCTGTTTTCCATTCACTAGGGTGGTAGAATTGACATATAAATAGCGCGACACCAGACCGAACAGGAAGCGTGATTACAATGGATGACTTCTTATTCGCAAAAGGATAGCTAGTTGTTCTTCCTGCCAGCCTTGTATTATTTTATAATTGCTTGCTTCCTCGTTTTTGTTCTGTTTTTCTGGTTTATCAACTCGGTTGGCCCGGGAGCGGCTTTTCTGGGGCTCTTTGTCGGCGTGGCCATATTCACCATGATCGCGCTCGGTTCCTGGGGCTGGCTCATTCAAAACCTTGCGCTTGCCGCACTGGCCCTGTTTGCCTTTGTCCGAAACACAGGCAGGCCCCTGAGGAAAGTTCCCTCGATCCTGTTCCTGCTGGTGATCATACCGTCAGCGGCAGCCTGCCTGGTTTCACGGCAAACACTGGCGGATCCGGACAGCCTTTTCTGCGTTCCTGTCAATCTGGTTGGCGTGGGCGGCAGTTTGATCCTTGGCTTCCTGTTCGCCTGCCTGTGCCGTCAACCTTTGAAAACATTCGGACAACTGGACGAAGCCGACGAAACGCCGTCGTGACATTGCCTGGTGTCTCGGCTCCTCTTTCAATCCCGCAGGCCCAGGATTTGTAATGAGACCGATTGTATTTTTGCTTTTTCTTTGTTCTGCACCGTCTGCACTTGCCAGAATGGATCCAGGACCTCCGCCATGGTTTTGCCATCCCGTCACTGTGTGCGACAGCAACAACCTGTGTGTGTCGGTCTACGGACCTCCAATGGGGTTTAATCTGCGTGCGATCGAGAACCAGAAGAACAAATTCGTCCTGCAGGGGCTTTATGGCAATGAACAGCTTGCAGCGGTTTTTTCCTCGCGGGAGGAGGCTCGGCTTTTTGTCAAAACAGACAACTCGGCAGAGCGAGCCACAATCATCCTAATTCCGAACAACAAAGTTGCAGATGCCCGCAGCTTCTGGGCACACAGTACCGACTCCCACGGTACTGGTGAACGCTTCTTAAGCCCAGAACACTTGCTTATTGCCTGCGGAAGTATCCCAAAAAAATAGATCCGCTGCCGACCAGAAGTCTGGAAGTCTCAAACCAGACCAGGTGGGGTGAAAACGCCGCTTACGCTGAAGGTGCTCGAGGCCGAGAATGCGAAGCTCAAAAAGCTTTTGGCTGAGGCCATGCTCGACAATACCATGCTGAAGGACGTCGCTTCAAAAAAATGGGAACGCCCGGCGCAAACCGGTAGTGGTCTAAATCCGAGGCGATATTCGTATGCAGACCTTATCTGACAACCAGCCGATCAAGCGTGTCGGTCAAGCTGTCTTTGATTTCAGCCAGCTCGTTCCACATCACGTCGTAAAATTCCGCATCAATCATGACGGAGCCCTCGTAGCGAATTCTGAAGTAACAACGACGATATACAGGTTCATCGTTGCTGCGGAACTTGAACTTGCTCCTGCGGAACGAGGGTTCTTCACTCAATAGATTGCAGATGACAAAAGCGTTTGCGTTGGATGGATCCCCATCTTCCTGAAAATAGAAATAGTCCGTATTGCTCTTCGGATAGTGCGAAAGACGCAGGACCGTTTCACCTGTTGAACGATCCCGCAAAGCCGTCGTGGCGGGAACTGAGTTCCGGTCCAGCCCCAATGTCGCATCAAGGATGAATTTGTCCAGGTTCCTGTTCGGCTTTTCATTGTAAACAAATATGACTCGAGAAATTTTTCCGGTTTTTTCTTCAATCTCATTTTCGATTGTTTGAACATCATTCAGATAGAGTTCACTCTCGCCAACCAAGAATTCACGTGGTGCCGAATGGCGGCCGAAACCTTCGCAATATCTGAAGCTCAACGGACCAATTTTCGCAATCTTGCTCTCAATTTCCGGGGCAAACGGACAGACCGTATCGTCTCTGTCCTGAGCATAGCCGGGACTGGGATCAGCCATGGGCAGAAAGAGCAAGGCGCAAAAGACGATAAGTTTTCTCATTCCAGACAGAGCCTCGTCAATTTTTCCAATTAATTCGCGCTATGGCGGTTGTAATCCATGATGCAACCGGATTATAGCGGATTGCACATGGTCAATGATCAACAATTTATTGATGTGGGGCAAAATGTTTGTTTTCAACAATGATCATATCGCGGAACTCAACGCACGAATTAATGGCGGAGAATATAACGGTACGACCTACCCAGCGAACGTTTCGTCCTTTTACGCGCGCGTCGTTGAGATTTTGCAGGAAGCTGTGGATGCCGGCGAAACCGTACCCGCCAACGTTCACCGCTGGTTTGCCGTTGCCCGGGATGTCAACGCTGGTATTGGTGCCTACTCGGATTTCATCCGAAACTACACTGCGGCGCAAATAGAGATCCGTGTAGGCTATTCACCATCCGATATTTCAAACATCTTGCAAAAAGCGTCCGACGATATCGGCCGAGCTGTGTTCAGCGACATTCTGGCAAATGAGAACCGTCTGCCCACGCTGGATCAGATCGGTGAAAACGATGCCACGGAGACGATCGATACAATTGTAGAATCCGTTTCCGATCTGGTGAACCCAACCGCGATCTGGTCGGGAAATATCCTGTTTCCGGCCCTCGGGGTCAGCCGCTTCTTTTATGAAGAAATCATCCCTGACAAAGCAGATACCTACGAACTGTTGACGGCGGCAAAAGCTGCGCTGGAAGCAGGGTCGAATCTTGCGTTCGCCGTTACAAGTCTGGTTGATCTCATTTCCGGTCCGTTCCGATCAGACATCGATACGAGTCAAGCATTGTCGGTGTTGGTTGATGCGCAAAACTTTTTTAACGACGCATATGGCGGCAGTCTTCTCAACCTCGCCACGGATGAGATTGTGTTGGACCGTGAGGGAGAGCACAACACCGAAATGGCTGGAAGCTCCAAGTCCGAAATTATCCACGGAGCGGCTGGCGACGATACCATTGTGAGTTCAGCTGGCAATGACATTCTCGATGGTGGCGAGGGGATCGATACTGCCGACTACTCCAACGCTGAAAACGGCCTCGACATCGCGATCAAGAACGAGCCGGGAGAAGGTGTGGAATATACCGCCTCGGTCGTCGGTTCAGGCATAGACGCACTTTTCAATATCGAGAAACTCATCGGTTCGGGTCACAATGATCAGGTCATTGTCCGAAGCCTTCCCGCGCATCTGGAAAGTCTCGACGCAGGAGAGGGAGACGAAGATCTGCTCTCAACATTCTATCTCGGTTTTGAGGGGAATGGTGTCGAGCTGGATGCAGTTGGCGGCACTTTGAGCACTGGCGACAGTCAGATTGAGATAGCGAATTTTGAGAAATTCGAAGGAACCAATCAAGACGATACTTTCGTTCTCGATGCGGCGACGACAAAAGAAGTCAGTGGCCGTTCAGGAGAAAAAGACAAAGCAGACTTTTCCCAAAGCACTGAGGCTTTGACAGGCCAGGTAACCATAAAGGGAATTGAGGAAATCGTTGGAACGTCTTTCGGCGACGTAATCACCACCGGCGACGAGAACAACATAATCGATGGTTTTGGCGGAACAGACACACTGGAAGCCGGTGCCGGAAACGATGAGTATGTTTCGGACGGCGAAGACACAATCACGGACAGCACCGGCGATGACACCTACCGGATTGACGGAGACGGCACAACGCTCTCTGACGGGGACGGCGAAGGCACCGTCTATTTTGGCGGCCTCAAACTCACCGGCGGGGAAAAGAAGGCCGATGAAAGCGGCTGCGGCAACGACCATGAGAGCGACGACAAGAACGAGTATGAGGGCTCCAGCGGCGAGATCTACAAGAAGTCCGGTTCGGGTCTGACCGTCACCTACAACGGCAGCACGCTGACCATCAAAAACTGGAAGGACGGGCAGCTCGGGATCAAGCTCGACGAGGAGGATCCCAAGGACGGCAGCCCCTGCGATCCGTCCCCGGACAATTACGGCTCTCCGCTGGTGCTTGATCTGGACGGGGACGGGATCGAGCTGCTTTCCCTTGAAGAGTCCGGCGCCTATTTCGACATCGACAAGGACGGCGTGAGGGAGCGCACCGGTTGGGTCCGGGCCGACGACGGCCTGTTGACCCTCGACCGGAACGGCAACGGCACGATCGACGACGCGGGCGAACTGTTCGGATACGGCGAAACCTATCCAAGGTCGCGGGATCATCTGGGCGGAAGCGTATTCGACGGTCCGGGCGGGATCGACATCCGCTATGACAGCGGGTTTGCGCAACTTGCCGATTTCGATCTGAACCTCGACGGTGTTATCGACCAGAATGATGGCGTCTACAGCAGTTTGCGCATCTGGCAGGACCTGGACGGCGACGGCGTTTCCGACGAAGGCGAATTCACGACCCTTGCCGAACAGGGCGTGACCTCGATTTCCCTGACCGCCGAAGCGGTCTCGGAAGACAACAACGGAAACCTTGTCACGGACCGGGGCACTTTCGAAGGCGCGAACGGCACCGGCGAAATTTCCGATGTCTGGTTCAGGTTCAACCAGTACGATTCCAAATACGAGGTTCCGGAGGATCTCGATCCGGCCATTGCCGCGCTTCCCGATCTGAATGGCGCCGGCAGCGTCAAGCCGCTGCACCTGGCCATGTCGGAACAGCCGGAGCTGCGGGCGCTGGTCGAGGATTTTGTCTCCCTCCAGGGCTCCGATCTCTCGCAGGCGAGCGCGCTGGCGGAACAAATTCTTTATGCCTGGGCCGGTGTGAGCAACGAGGACACCGCCACCGGACGGGGCCGGTTTGCCGACCGGCGCGCCGTGGAAGTGATCGAGGCCTTTTCCGACACGTCCTTCGCGCAGTGGAGCGGCAGCGTTCCGCGCCCCTATGCGGGCGCCGTCCTCAACGACCAGTTCAACGCCATTCTCCAGGCCACGACGGCTCAGCTCTTTGCGCAATCGCCGATCGGCCAGGAGCTGTTTCCGGAGTTGACCTTCGAGAACAACCATTTCCTCATTCTTGCCGAAAACACCAATGCGTCCGACGTCCTGCAGCGGTTGAGCGACAGCGCGCCCGGCGACGTTTTCGAGGCCCTCGCCCATTACCAGGCCGGCATCCGTATCCTGGACATGATCTATCTCTCCTTTGCCGACGTGGCTCTGGCGGGGGACGAAGGAGCCGGCTACCGGGCCGACGCGGAAGCGTTGCTTGCCAGTGCGGGCATCGATCTGTCCTACGAGGATCTTGTCGCGGCGCGTGTCGGCTCCGGCGGAGACGACAGCTTCCTGACCGAGTCCTTTGCCGGCAACCAGTACGGCGACAAGACCCCGGTCGTTTCCGGCGGTGCGGGCGACGATGCCATCGTGCTCGGCGGAAACAAGCAGATCCTGTTCTGGGGCGCCGGACAGGGAACCGATACCGTCACGCTCGACCCGTTCAGCCAGCAGGGCTGGGACACGACACCGCGCGTCGAACTGCGTCTCGCCAATCTGAACCGCTCGGAAATCAGCTTCTCCCGCATCGAGAACGCCCTGACGACGGACGCGGCGATCAAGATCGATGCCACCGGCGAAATGCTGATCATCCGCGGGCTTCTGGAAGGGACCGCGTCGGGCGTCATCCGCTTCGCGGACGGCGAGGAAGTTTCCTTTGCCGATTTCGCGGACGAAATCGCCGCGCTTGCAGAAACGGGCACGGACGGCAATGACCTGATCATCCAGGTGGGAACATCGGCGCTCGATGGCGGTGCCGGCAACGATATCCTGCAAGGCGCGGCAAGGGATACCGACTACAAATTCGGCATCGGATCCGGCCGGGACGTCATCCAGGATACCGCCGACGGCGTCAACAGGGTCCTCTTCGGGGAGGGCGTCACGCCGGGCGACCTGACATTCACACGGTCCGGCGGGTGGTTCGACACGCTGGAAATCACGATCAACGGGACCGGCGACACCCTGATTATCCGGAACCAGTATGACGGCTCGTCCCCGATTGTTTCCGCCTTTGTCTTCGAAGACGGAACGACCCTGACACCGGATGATCTTGCAGTCCTTTTCCAGACGCCGACGGATGCGGACGACCAGGTTTTCGGCACAACCGGCGCGGATTATCTCGGCAACGAAGGCACGCTCGGAAACGATACCTTCCGGGGCCTCGACGGCGGCGACACCTATTTCTTCGAGGCCGGAAGCGGCCAGGACACGATCGAAGACCTCGGCTCCGACGCGACCACGACGGATGCAAACGGCAACGTGCGGGTCCGCGATGAGGATGTCGTTGAGATCGAATACGACCTCGGCGAACTGACGATCACCTATGACGACCGGAAAATCGTGTTCCTGCACGAGGCCAGCGGCGATCAGCTGACGGTCATGAGAACATTCGGCAAGATCGAGACCTTCAACTTCGGGGACGCCTACGGCTTTTCCGAAAACGATGTGCTCACCTATGCGGATTCGGGCGGGACGGATGGCGCGATCCTCGGAACGGCCGACGCAGACGTCCTGGACGGCACGGAAGAGGACGATGTGATCCTGGGGCTTTCCGGGGACGACACGCTTTCGGGTCTCGGCGGCAACGACCGGATTGACGGCGGCGATGGCGAAGACACCGTGAACGGTGGCGAAGGCAACGACATACTCCTCGGCGGCTCCGGCTTCGATATCCTGAACGGTGGAGACGGCGACGATATTCTCGACGGTGGTGACCGCGGCGACACCTCGTCGTCCCTCCGGGCCGCCAACGAACTCCATGGCGGCGCCGGGAACGATCAGCTCTACGGCGGCTGGCGGAACGACACCCTGTCCGGCGGCGAAGGCAATGACCTGATCTTCGGCGATTATGGCTCCGACATCATGGAGGGCGGCGAAGGCGACGACGTGATCGTCGACAATGACGGCAGCGCCACCTACTGTTATGCCGCCGGTGACGGCCATGATCTCATCTTCAACGACAATGCCTATTCAAGCGATCACGACGTCATTGAATTCGATGCGTCGATATCCGTTTCCGACGTCTCGTTCAGCTTCGTCTACATGGACGGCAGCGTCTACACCGACAATTGGCAATTCGAAAACCCGGCCTGGGGGATCAAGGCGACCTTCCAGCAGGGCGGATCGATCAGCTTCGCCGGCGGTTACGGCGACGACATCGGCGGTGTGGATGCGCTTGAATTTGCGGACGGAACCACATTGAACGTCTCGTCCATCGCCGCGGATCTTCGGATCGGAACGGATGCGGATCAGGTGATCGTCGGCGCGTCTGACCGGAGTGACGATCTCTTCGATGGCGGCAAGGGCGACGATGTCTTTTACGGCAACAGAGGCGACCAGGCCTATTTCTTCGACGCGGGCGACGGGCACGACGTCATCCATGCAAATCTCGAAGAATACAATTCCACGAGCATCAGCTTCGGCGACGGCATTACCTTTGACAGCCTTTCCTTCAGCCGAAGCGGCGAGAACGGTCAGGATCTGGTGATCACGCTGGACACCGGCGACAGCATCACCATCGTCAACCAATATGTGTCCATGCAAGATACCGACTATGGCACGGATGCCGGGCTGAAGGTGCTCTCCTATGTCGACCAGCTGTTTTTCAGCGACGGCACCAGCCGGGCGCTTGCCGCGGAAAACATCGCCGAAATCACCAATACCGGCACCGACGGCAACGACAATCAGGTCGGAACGGGTCTGGAAGACATCTTCGCGCCGACGGCGGGAGACGATGTTCTTGCCGGCGGGCATGGCAGCGACATTTACGGCTTCGAAATCGGCGCCGGCCACGACGAGATCGTCGAGACATCCGACGGTCTGCTCTACACCCCGGACACCTATGAGTTCGAAGGCGGGCCGATGGATCTTTCGCTGTTGCGCGAGACCGACACCCTGTTCTTCGGCGACGGCATTTCCGTCTCGGACCTGACGTTCACGGCCGTCGGCAATAGCCTGGCCGATCTCGAAATCACCATCATCGGTACCGGCGACAAGATGCTGATCAGGGATCAGCTTATGCCGGACGCCAACTGGGGACGGATGAGCAAGGAATTCGACCCGTTTGCGTTCCCTCCGGGAACGGACAATCCGAGCCTCGGGGAGTACGGCGAGGTCACGCAGGAATACTGGAACCACTTCGCCGCGGCCGACTTCGGCGCGGACGCGCTGTTCCAGGCGGGCATCGAGGTGTTCACCTTCGCGGACGGGACCAGCCTGACGCGTTCGGAAGTCGCGGCTCTGGTCAGCAACATCGAAAATGACGGCGACAACAACATCCGGACGGACGATACCGGCGGCGTCCTCGATGGCGGCAGCGGCAATGACCATCTGTCGGGCGGCACGGGGAACGACACCTACATCTTCGAGCTGGGGGCCGACAGCGACATTGCCGAAGACAGGGGCGGGTTCGACACGATCCAGTTCGGTGACGGCATCACCGCCGAACGCCTGGCCTTCCGGCGGGTCGGCGAGGACTCGAACGATCTGCTGATCGAGATTGGCGGCGAGGCCGTCAACACGCTTCTGATCGAAGGGCAATTCGCCGGTGACGGCCGTGAGATCGAGCAGTTCAAGACGGCTGACGGCAGTGTCTTCACCAGCCTCCAGATCCGCCAGAGCCTGCTTGCTGAAGCGGTCACGTCCGGGTCGGATCTCGTCATCGGCTTTGAAAACAATGATCTGATCGATGCCCGCGAAGGCGACGACACGATCGAACTGCGCGGCGGTGACGATGTGGTCGACGGCGGCGCGGGCCGGGACGTTGCCGTGTTCCGCGGACACCGGTCGGATTACACCATCGAGACCGACGGCGCGTGGACCGTCGTGACGGACACAACGGGCCGGGACGGTGTCAACCGCCTGGTCAACGTCGAGAAATTGGTCTTCGCCGATGAAGACGGCGGCGAACAGGCGGTCGTGGATCTGACGCCGAACCTTGCCCCGATCGCGAACGATATCGAGGTGAGCGGCCTGGAGGACACGGTCCTGATCCTCAACCCGAAATACGTCACCGACCAGGTCGACGATCCGGACGGGGACGCCGTCACGCTGGTCAGCGTCGGCAATGCCTCTTCCGGTTCCGTGGAACTCGACGAGGCCGGCCGGATCGTCTATCGGCCGGACGCGGACGTGAACGGAGCCGTGGAGTTTGAATACACGGTCGTTGACAAGGACGGCGCCGAAGCCATCGGCCGGGTCACCGTTGATCTTACCGCCCTGAACGACGGGCCCGCCGCTTCCGATGACCAGGTAGCCGGCGTTGAAGACCAGGTGCTGCTGCTCGATCCCGCCAGCCTGCTGGCCAACGATCTCGACATTGACGGCGATGTCCTGTCGGTCGTCGCGGTCGCATCGCCGGATGCGGATGTCTCCCTGACCGCGGAAGGCCAGATCCGCATTGCGGCGCCGGAAAACTTCTCGGGCCTTATCGAGTTCGACTACACGGTGTCGGACGGCGTGAAGACCGATACCGCCCGTGTCCAGGTGAATATCGAGGCCGTCAATGACGCTCCCGTGGCCGGCACGCCGATCAGCGACCAGACCTATGTCGCCAGCAACGCGTTTGTCTTCTTTGTCCCGTTGTCGGCCTTCAGTGACGTGGACGGCGACGACCTCTCGTTGTCGGCGTCTCTTGCGGATGGGGCCGCGCTTCCGGACTGGCTGACCTTCGATCAGGATACCGGCGTGTTTCTTGGCGAGGCTCCCGAAGACTTTGCAGGGGCGCTCGACGTCGTCGTCACTGCCAGCGACGGCTCCGAAACCGCGCAATCCGGGTTCAGTCTCACGATCGAACCGGCAAATGTTGCTCCCGTGGTTGCCAGCGCGATCATCGATCAGTCGGTCGACGAGGACACCGCCTGGTCCTTCGTGGTGCCGGACGGAACGTTCAGCGACGATGACGGCGATATCCTGTCCTATCGCGCGACGCTTGCCGACGGCTCGGACCTTCCGGCCTGGCTTGGCTTCGATGCGGACACGCGAACGTTTTCCGGTACGCCGCCACAGGACTTCAACGGGTCGCTCGACCTGAGGGTCGTCGCGTCCGACGGCGAGTTCGAGACGGAAGACACGTTCGTCCTGAACATCACCCCCGTGAACGACGCCCCCATCGTCGTGAACGGGATCGATCATCAGTTCAGTTCGGAAGACGAGGACATCAACTTCACAATTCCCGCTGACACATTCGCGGATGTCGACGGGGACGCCTTGACACTGTCGGCGACCATGAACGGCGGTTCGCCGCTGCCGGACTGGCTCGACTTCGACCCCGCGACGGCCACGTTCTCGGGAACGCCGCCACAGGAATACCGCGACAGCACACTGATTGTCACGGTGTCCGCAACGGCGACGGACCCAGATGGTGCGAGCGTCAGCGACACGTTCTCCTTCGCGATCACCACGGTCAATGACGCTCCCGTCCTGGCAGCCCCGCTGGAAGACCGGAGTGTTGCCGAGGACCAGGCGGTCGAATTCGCGGTTCCCGCCGACAGCTTCACCGACATTGACGATGCTGAATTGTCCTTCACCGCGAGGCTTGCCGATGGATCGGCCTTGCCGGCCTGGTTGGCCTTTGACGGCGAGACGCGCGCGTTCTCCGGCACACTGCCGCAGGATTTCAACGGGCCCCTGGACGTAACGGTCACGGCAACGGATGGCGAATTCGAGATCAGCGACACGTTCACGCTGGAGATCACGCCCGTGAACGACGCTCCTGTCGTGGCCAACGCGCTTGCCGACCGCAGCGTTGTCGAGGACACGGCGATCGCTTTCACGCTGCCGCAGAACGCATTTGCCGATGTGGATGGCGATGCCCTTGTGCTGTCGGCCTCGCAGGCGGATGGATCGTCCCTGCCGGCATGGCTCGCCTTTGATGCCGGCTCCCGGTCCTTCACCGGAACGCCGCCTCAGGATTTCAATGGATCCCTGGAGGTCAGGGTGACGGCATCCGATGGTGAGCTGGAAGCGAGCGATACCTTTACGCTTGAGATAACAGCGGAAAACGACGCGCCTGTTGCTGTAAATCCGATCGGCGATCAGACGTCCGCGGAGGACGCCGCCATCAGTTTCGCGGTGCCGGGTGACGCCTTCACGGATGTCGATGGCGATGACCTGGTGCTGTCGGCCTCACTGGCCGACGGGTCCTCGCTACCGGCCTGGCTGACCTTTGATGCGGACACGCGCACCTTCTCCGGCACGCCGCCGCAAGACTTCAATGGTGCTTTCGATGTGACGGTCACGGCGTCGGACGGTGCCCTGGAAGCGAGCGACACGTTCACTCTGGAAATTTCTCCGGTCAACGATGCCCCGTTGCTGGTCAACGCGCTGGAGGATCAGAGCTTCGACGAGGATACGGAGATTTCCTTCACGCTTCCGCAAGACGCCTTTTCGGATGTCGACGGGGACAGCCTGGTGTTTGCGGCAAGTCTCGAGGACGGCTCGCCGTTGCCGGACTGGCTGGCCTTTGACGCCGAAACCCGGTCCTTTGCCGGAACGCCGCCGGAAAACCTGAACGGAAGCCTGAATGTAACCGTAACGGCATCCGACGGCAGTCTTCAGGTCAGCGACAGCTTCACCCTCGACATCGCTCCGGTCAACGATGCGCCGGTTGCCGTTGGAGAGGGCGGTTTTGTCGTTGGTTCGGGAACCGCGGTCACCTTCGCCGCCGAAGGTCTTCTCGCCAATGACATCGATATTGACGGGGATGCGCTGACGATCACGTCGGTCACCAGCACCTCCGGCAATGCCACCGTGGAAATCGATGCGGACGGCAACGTGGTTTACACCGCCTCCGACGGCTTCCAGGGGGAGGACAGCTTCGAATACACCATCAGTGACGGTGAGCTGACCGCGACCGCAACGGTCAGTCTGCTTGTCGAGGCGGACGACCCCTACGAGGGCTGGACGCAAGGCACCGACGGTGACGACTGGATGTTCGGGGATCTTTGGTCGCCCAACCAGATCTATGGCGCCGGCGGCAACGACATCATCATCGGTGGCCTGAACGGAGACCAGCTTGCAGGCGGATCGGGAAGCGACCGGCTTTGGGGGCTTCTCGGCGACGACGACCTGCAAGGAAACGATGGCGACGATCAGCTCTATGGCGGCTTCGGCAGCGACACGCTTTCCGGAGGCGCCGGCAATGACAGGCTGTGGGGTGGCTGGGGACGCGACAATTTTGTGTATGCGACCGGCGGCGGCAGCGACACCATCATGGACTTCGAGACAGGCTTGAACTGGGGCTGGTTCCGCTCGCGCGGCGATTCAATTTCGATCGACGTCAACGGCATTAACAGCTTCGACGACCTGATGGCCACGGCGTCGCAAGACGGCCGGAACGTCGTTTTCGATTTCGGCAACGGAGACGAACTGGTGCTCGCGCATACGCGTCTGGCCGCACTCGACAAGGATGCCTTCACCTTCTACTAGGGCCCACTTCGCCGGCGCACCGGTTTCGGTGCGCCGGCGACCTCAACAACCATTTGCCTTTCCGGAATTGAACCGCGCCCATGCCCGAACGTATCGATCAATCCGGCAGCAATCCGTTGGCAGATGCAATCAGGCGGTCGCGGGCAACGTTCGCGGCCGTCGGCGTGTTTTCCTGCGCCGTCAATATCCTGATGCTGACCGGTCCGCTGTTCATGCTCCAGGTCTATGACCGGGTGCTCGCGAGCCGTTCGGTTCCGACACTCGTCGCGCTTTTTGCGCTGGTGGCCGCTCTCTATCTCTTCCTGGGGACTTTCGATCTCATCCGGACCAGGGCCTTGTCGCGGATCGGATACCGGCTCGATGTTCAACTGTCGGCTCTCGCCAACAAGATCTGGATCTTTTCGGGACTGGCAAAAGGCAGGATCAAATCCCGGCCCATAAACGATCTGAGTACATTGCGTCAGTTCCTGTGTTCGAACGGGCTGCCGTCGCTCTTCGATCTGCCCTGGGTGCCCTTCTATCTGGCGATTGTCTACCTGTTGCATGTGTGGCTGGGATTGCTGGCAACGGCCGGCGCGGTGGTGGTGATTTCAGCGACAATCGTCAACGAATTCATCACCCGCAAACCGATTGGCGAAGCGTCCGGCTGGGAGCTCAGGGACGCGGTCTTTGCTGATGGCGGCAACCGGAACGCCGAGGCAATTGTCGCCATGGGGATGACAAGCCGGGTCACGGAACATTGGCAGAAACTCCGCACCGTGGCCCTGGCCAGGGCCCAGGAAGGCGGTGGACGGTCCGAGGTCATCACGGCGTTGACCAAGGCGGTGCGCATGCTTGTTCAATCCGGCATGCTGGCCCTGGGTGCCTATCTCGCGATCTACCAGGAAATATCGCCCGGAACGATGATCGCCGCATCCATACTCGGCGGCCGTGCCCTGGCGCCGGTCGATGCCGCCGTAGCCAACTGGAAGAACTTCATTCGTTCCCGTCAGGCCTACGGCAGATTGTCGGCGCTCATGGCGCGTGGCAATGATCGGCACGAACCTGTTCAACTGCCGGTTCCGAAGGGACGTCTGTCGGTTTCGAACCTGGTCAAACTCTCGCCTGCCGCGGACGCCGGTCAGACCGACCGGCGCCCGATCCTGCAGGGCCTTCATTTCGATCTGGAGCCGGGCGACGGCCTGGGCGTGATCGGACCAAGTGCCTCCGGCAAAAGCTCGCTCGCGCGGCTCCTGGTCGGCGTATGGATGCCCGACAAGGGCTCCGTGCGGCTGGACGGGGCCGCATTCGACCAATGGGACCGGGACGAACTCGGCAAATATATCGGTTACCTGCCGCAATCGATGGAGCTTTTGCCGGGGACAATCCGGCAGAACATTGCCCGCTTCGACGAGGAGGTCACGGATGAAGATGTCGTTGCGGCGGCGAAACTCGCCGCTGTGCACGATCTGATCCTTGCCTTGCCGGACGGGTATTCAACCGACCTTTCAAACGGAATGCAGGTGCTGTCCGGCGGCCAGGTGCAACGGATCGGTCTTGCCCGCGCCGTGTTGAGAACACCGCCCCTGGTCGTGCTGGACGAACCCAACTCCAATCTCGACACCGACGGCGACGAGGCGTTGAGCGGTGCGATCGCGGCGTTACGAAACGCGGGGAGCTGTGTTGTCGTCATGGCGCACAGACCCAGCGCCATTGACGCGGTCAACAAGGTCCTCATGCTTCGGAACGGCCAGCAGGTTGAATTCGGAGACAAGCAGGACGTGCTTCAGAAAGTCATCCGGCCAAGTCTGCCACAAGGCGAGCAAGCTCCGGCGCGCCCCGGGGCCGGCACCAGGAAGGTCCTGAAACCAACGTCCAGGAAGCGGGCATAGCGGAACATGGGGATGCACCAGTCCAGCGATACCGAGGTCAAGACGTCCACCGGCCGAATTGTGGGTACCGGGCTGGCGCTCATTTTGTTTCTGTTTGTCGCCGGCGGAGCATGGGCTGCCTTCACCAACCTTTCGGGAGCCGTCATCGCCACGGGGCAGGTCGTTGTCCTCGGAAAACCCAAAACCGTCCAGCATCTGGACGGCGGCATCGTGGACAGGATCCGGGTCGATGACGGAGACCGTGTCGAAAAGGGCGACCTGCTCATCCGTCTCGACGACACCTTGCTGAAGGCAAATCTCAAGATCTACGAGAACCGGTTGCGGGAAGGTGTCGCGCAGCGCGCGAGACTTGTCGCCGAACGGGACGAATTGAACGCGGTCCGGTGGGATGACGGCATTCTGGAACTCCTGGAGGTCGACATCATTCCCGCGGTGAAGACGGGACAGCGGAAACTCTTCGAGGCCCGGCGCATCACCCGGGAAGGGCAGATTTCACAGCTGCGGGAGAAAGTCCATCAATTCGAGAACCAGATCGCCGGGATGGAGGCGCTCAAGACATCCAAGCGCACCCAGCTCGGTTTTCTGGACCAGGAACTCGACAGCATCCGCACCCTGAATGAAAAGGGGCTGTCGCCCAAGTCGCAGTTGATGGCGCTTGAGCGGCAACGGGAAGACATTATCGGGCAGATCGCGGAGAGAGACGCGGAGCTCGCCCGCATCCAGAATGCGATCAGCGAAACCGAAATCCAGATCCTGCAAATTGAAAGGGAGTTCCGGCAAACGGTGCTGACCGAACTGCGTCAGGTCGAACAGGAAGTCAACGACATGACGCAGCAGCTCCATGCGACGCTGGAGCAGCTCAGCAGGGTTGAAATCACGGCACCGGTTGCCGGGATTGTCCATGAACTCAGTGTCTTTACCATCGGCGGTGTCATCGGTCCGGGGGATCCGGTCCTGCAACTCATCCCTCAGGACGGTCACTTCGAGATTGAGGCCAATGTCGAGCCGCAATTCGTCGACGAAATCCATGCGGGACAACTGTCGAAGCTGCGCTTCTCCGCCTTCAATCAACGAACAACGCCCGAGATTGACGGTTCCGTGAAGACCGTGTCTCCCAACGTTGTGGTGAACGAGCAGACGGGGCAATCCTTCTACAAGGTGCGGATCGCGATTCCGGAGACCGAGCTAGCCCGGCTCAACGGCCACACGCTGATTTCCGGCATGCCCGTCGAAGCATTCATCAGGACCAAGGACCGCACCGCGCTCAATTACCTGACGAAGCCGTTGATGGACCAGATCAACCGGGCCTTTCGGGAGGAATGACCCAGGTTCGCGCGGTCTCTGTTGCAAACTTTGAATTTGGGCGGATTTCGGCCTCTACCGATGCATCCTGCTCGAACCTTGTTGCGTTCAACGGCTGGCAAAGCAAACGGTGGCAACGTATCTCCGGTCATGGCGGGCGTCGCTCGCGGGATGAGGTGGAGCGATGGGCCTGGACAACCGATTCCTACGTCAAGTCAATCGCTTAAGCTACTTCCGCAAACCTTTCAAGCCGCCGCCTGAACAAGACGGGTTGCATCATGTCGTGACTCGAGCGCCGTTTTAAAGTGAATGAGATATGCTATCCTGTCGTGATCGATGCTGACGAGCGTGAAGGACGAGATGACAAGGGTCTTGATAGTTGATGATCACCCGCTGTTCAGCGAAGCACTTCTGGGAGCCCTCAGGAACGTGCTTCCCACGGTCGAAATGGTTGACGCAACGAGCGTTGGATCGGCGATCGAGATCCTTGAAGCGGACAAGAGTTTCGACCTGCTCCTTCTGGACCTCAACATCCCGGACGCGGACGGGTTCAGCGGTCTGATGCGGATCCGGGGCCTGTTTCCGCGGCTTCCCGTTGTCGTCGTCTCGGGTCATGACGATCCCAGGGTCATCGAGGAAGCGCTGACCTACGGGATCGGCGGCTTTATTCCGAAATCCAGCAGCAAGAAGGACCTTGCCGAAGCCGTCAAGGTGGTCATGGACGGAGACGTCTATCTGCCGGACGACTACAAACCGCAGGAGCCGACGGGAGAGGATCTCGAACGCAAGGATATCATTGCCCGCATCGCAACGCTGACCCCGCAGCAGCAGCGCGTTCTGCAGATGATGCGCGCCGGCCTTCTCAACAAGCAGATCGCCTACGAACTCGATATCGGCATAACCACCGTCAAGGCGCATGTGTCGGAAATCCTGCGCAAACTGAATGTCTACAGCCGCACAAAGGCGGTGATTGAAGTCTCCCGGCTAGACGCCGAAAACCTTCTGGAAGCCGACGAGAGCCACCGGCGCGCTCCGACCGACACCTGAACCGCGGCGAAACCGGATGAACCGCCGCCCTGCGGTCAGACCGGCGGGGGCGCAGGCCCCGTCCGGCGCGGCGACAGCAGACTGGCCATCAGCGATCGCAGTTCCGCGGGCTTTACCGGCTTGTACATCAGCTCCGCGTTCAGTTCGCCTGCCTTGTGTGTCAGGTCGTCATCCGGATCGGCCGTGATGAAGATCACCGGCATGGACTGCTCCGGCCCGGTCAGAACCGCTTCCACGATCTCCGTGCCGAGATCGCCATTGTCCAGGTGCTGGTCGGCCAGGACAACGTCGGGCCGCCAGGTTTCGTCGGCGAGGATCTCGTCGACTTCCTGGCGCTGACTGGCGATACGGACGGAGCACTGCCAGCGCCAAAGCAGGGATTCCATGGCCTGGATGCCCGCCGGGTCATTCTCCAGCAGCAGAACGCGTGCGCCGGCGAGGGTATTGGCCGGCAACCGCAACGCCGCGGGCGCCGGGCCGGTCTGCTCGGCGGTGCCGGCCTCCGCAAGCGGGACATAGAGGGAAAAGCGGGAGCCTTTCCCCGACGACGAGCTGACCGTGAGCTCGTGACCGAGCGCCGTGGCCATGCGCTGAACGATGGAGAGTCCGAGCCCCAGGCCGCCGCAGATGTTTTTCTGAACCGATTTGGGCTGCCGGCCGCGATAGAATTCCTCGAAAACGTGGCGAAGCCCTTCCTCCGAAATGCCGATCCCGGTGTCGACAACGTCGATCCGCAGCCGGTCGCCGCGTTTGCGCGTTCCAACCAGGACACCGCCGGTGGGCGTATAATTGACGGCATTGGAAATGATGTTCTGGAGGATCCGTCTCAGCATCGTCCGGTCGGACAGGACCTGGTGCCGGGAAAACCTGAAGCGAATGCGCAATCTGCGCTCGGCGGCAAAGGCTTCGAAATCGTCGCGAAGTCCGTTCAACATGTCGGCGAGCGGGAGCGGGCGGACCTCCGGCACCATGACACCGCTGTCGAGCTTGGAAATGTCGAGCAGTGTCTTGAGCAGTTCGTCCATGGTGGCAAGCGCGTTTTCGACCTGGGCGGCAAGGGCGCGGCCCTCCCCCGTGGTCTGCAGGTCGGCCAGGGTCGAAATCGACAGGCTCGCGGCGTTGAGTGGCTGCAGAATGTCGTGGCTGGCCGCGGCGAGAAAGCGCGTCTTGGAAATGTTGGCCTGTTCCGCGGCTTCCTTGGCGGTGTTGAGTTCCTGGTTGGTATGTTCCAGCCGGCGCAGGGCAAAGGCCAGTTCGTCGGTCTTCTGGCGGACCTGCTTTTCCAGGCCAATGGCCGTTTGAAAAAGCGAAAAGGAGCTGCCCTGCTGGTCCATCGACCGCTCCACCCGCTCCATCAGCGCGGCATTTATCCGCTTCAGCTTTTCGACTTCGCTCAAGGCCATATCGTCAATCCGCCGGTCCGGGTCCGAATGCAATGCCCGTCAGGGTCTGGTTTAGGTGCATGGAGCGGAACTGTTCGCCGTAGGTGCAAAAACCGGAAACATTATACTCCCGGTAAAGCGCGGAAAGTGCGGAAAAGCTCTGACGGTTCTGGGCATCCAGCCGTCTCAGCACGCAGTCGAAGCCCAACAATACGTCGATGCCGCCGAGGTCCTCCTCGATTTCCCGCAATTTCTCGCCGGTGGATTCCACCATTCCCATCGGCTGGGCGATGGTCAGCACGATGCCGTCGTCGATGGCACAGAAAAACGACAGGGAACCGTCGGGATTAAGCTTCTGGATGGAGCGGCAATAATAGTCGCCACCGACCCGGACAACGACGGGGTGGGAAGCGAAACTCATCGGTCCGAGCGATTCCGGATCGATACCGATCGCCTCCGCGTAGGCTTTTGCCGCCGGCTCCGCGTTCAACTCCGTGACCGTCCGGCTGTCGGGATCCGACGCGGTCACGACCAGCTTGTGACTCGTGGGCACGAAATTGTCGGTCTTGAACACCCGGAAGGGCACTTCGCTGTGCATGAAAATGACGATGGCCGCGTCGGTCGCGACCCGTCCGTTCATGATGAGACTGGTTTCCCGGAAACGCAGGTTGTCGCCTGCGGATCCGCCGATCAGAGGAATGTTGTTGAGGCTCCAGTAGAGCGCCGAGGTGAAGGCCTCCTCGGCACGCGAAAGGCCGTCTATCAACAGAACGGAGAAAATGGACGGCGCGTCGTTCTCCAGCCCTTCCTCGAAGTCCCGGCGGGTGTCGCTGATCCGCGCCACGACGTCGTCCATGGAGCAGGTGGAGATATTCTCGATCAGAATCGCGGACGCCTGGAACCTGTCGTTCGGAAACAGGATGGCGATAATCTGACCTTCGCTATAGCCGGCAGGGGTGATTTCTCCTGCGGTCGAACTGCCGACGTATTTCAGCCAGGGGGCGTGTTTGCGCAACGCCGCCACCAGCGCTTCCGGTTCAAAGCTTTCCTGACAGAAGTATATCGAAGCCAGCGATGCCTCGGCCTCCTTCGCTGCGGCAGCGAGATCATCGGCGAAGTCTTCCACGGACAGTTCGCTTCCGAACACAACGACAATGCCGCAGGAATATGTCCTGCGTTCACATTTCAAATCCGGTTGCTCCTCCCATTGGCGATCGACAGACCGCCTAAGCAGTATTCATTTTGGTCAAAAAGGATGCAACGGTTTTATACCCTCCCCGAAAGACAGATCACCGGAAGCCGCGTTGCGAGACGGCGCCGCGGCGGCGCAAGTGCCGGCCGGCGTTCGGGCTTCCGCGGGCGCTACTGCGCGGCGAGCGTCTTCATGCGCCTGTACATGGTCGCACGGCTGATCCCGAGGTCTCGGGCTGCCTCCGCGACATTTCCTTTCGACCGGGCCAGCGCCCGCTGGACTTCGCCGCGGATGGCGGACTTGAAGTCGGACCGGTGGCGCCGTCCCGTGAGCACGTCGCTGGCAGGACACGGTGTTCCGTGCCAGGCGGCCGGCAGCTTGTAGAGCCGCCGTGCCGCGCGCGTCGCGCCAACGATGAGATCGTCCTCATTGATCGCGAAAAGAACAGGTCCGCCTTTGTAGCCCGCCTCCCCGACGACAATCCTGGCATCCGGATAGGCCGCATGGAACAGCTCGGCCTCGATCTGGCGGGCCGCGTCGCTGACGGCAACGGCGATCACGCGGGCGAAGGCAATGGTCAGGTCGGATCGGCAGCTCGAGACATCGAGTGCGCCCGCCAGACGGCCACGGGAATCGAAAATCGGCGCGTCGATGCAGCTCAGATCGGTGTTACGTTTGTAGAAATGCTGATTGCGATGGATCATGATCGGCTGTTTCTCGGCAAGGCAGGTACCGATACCGTTGGTTCCTTCGGTCTCCTCGCGCCAGACGCTGCCCGGGCTCAAGCCGATATTGTCGAACTCCTTCCGGTCGCCGGTCTTGCAGCGCATTTCGCAGACGACGCCGTCGGCATCGCTCAGGGCAACACAGCAGCCGGGATCGCCGACAACCGAGAACAGCCGTCCGATAACGGGCCGGGCAATAGCAAGGATGTCGTCGATCTGTCCCCGCGCGCAGTTCAGTTCCGCCCCCGACAGGGCATCGGGCCGCACACTCGTTTCCGGTCTGAGACCGTGATAGTGAAGCGACCGCCACCACGACGCGGCAATGGGCGATTGCGCGGCCCTGGCCGATCCGGTTACGCTGTAGACAAAGTCGGCGTGATTGCCTGCCACGCCCCCGATGGATACCGCCATCTTCTCCTCCCGGTCTGCGAAGACACCGGCCTTGCCGGCCCCCGCCACGATACACGGTGGGGCCGGCAGCCCGGTTCCGACAAAACGCGCACTCAAGGTGCGCGTTTCGGTCCCTTCGTGCGATCAGTTCGCGGACGCAAGCTGTTTCGGCAGCTTGAAGGTCCAGACCATCCCGCCCTGATTGAGGTAGTTCACCTTCTTGGCGACTTCGCCGCCCCAGAGCGGAACCGCGCCCCCCCAGCCGGACACGATCGACACGAATTGCTCGCCGTCCTGTTCCCAGGTCACCGGCTGGCCGACGATGCCGGAGCCCGTCTGGAAGGACCACAGGACCTCGCCGGTTTCGTCATCAAGGGCGAGGAACTTGCCTTCCGGGGTCCCGGTGAACACCAGTCCGCCCGCCGTCGTCATGACGCCGGCCCACAACGGCGCGCCGTTCTTGTATTCCCACTTGATCTCACCGGTATTCGGATCGATCGCCTTCAGCGAGCCGATGTGATCCTCGAACAGCGGCTTGATGGTAAAGCCGGCTCCAAGATAGGCCGCGCCTTTCTTGTAGTTGATCGGCTCGTTCCAGATGTCCATGCCCCACTCGTTGGACGGAACGTAGAAATTGCCCGTTCGATTGCTGTAGGCCATCGGCATCCAGTTCTTGCCGCCGAGGAACGACGGCACGGCGAAGACGACCTCGCCTTTCTTGCCGTCGGCCGCGCCGGAGGGATTGCCGGGCCGGTTGCTTTCGACATAGATCGGGCGGCCGTTTTTATCGATGCCCTCGGCCCAGGAGATCTTCTTGACGAACGGATAGGCGTTCACGAACGCGCCGTCCTCCCGGTTGAGCACGTAGAAGAACCCGTTCCGGTCGGCCGTAGCGAAACGCTTGTTGCCGTCCCTGTCGACGAAGGCAACAACCTCGTTCACACCGTCGAAATCCCAGCCTTCCCGCGGGGTCGTCTGGAAATGCCACTTGATTTCGCCGTTGTCCGGGTTGATGCCGAGACGCGACGCGGCGTAGAGATTGTCGCCGGCATTGCCTTCCACGGGTTCGCCGGCATTGCGCAGCCAGCTGTTCCAGGGTGCCGGGTTGCCGGCGCCGAACACAAGCGTGTCCGTGTCGGCGTCATAGGACCCGCCGAGCCAGGTTGCCCCACCGCCGGTTTTCCAGAGATCCCCGGGCCAGGTCGCGTTCAGCGTCCCGGTCATGGTGCTTTCCTCGCCCTTGAACGTGCCCATGTGACCTTCGATCACCGGACGGGTCCAGACAAGTTCGCCGGTCTCCGCGTCGCGCGCCTGCACTTCGCCGACAATACCGAACTCGCCGCCGGAATTGCCGGTGATGACCAGCCCTTTCACGATCAGCGGCGCGGCGGTGTAGGAATAGCCTTCCTTGTAGTTGGCGATTTTCTTGCGCCACACCACATCGCCGGTTTTCAGGTCCAGCGCGACGATGCGGGCGTCGAGCGTGCCGAAATAGATCTTGTCGCCGTAAATCGCGGCGCCGCGGTTGATCACGTCGCAGCAGGGCAGGATCCCCTCGGGCAGACGGGCATCGTACTGCCAGAGTTCCTCACCGGTTTTCACGTCGATCGCATAGAGCCGCGAATACGATCCGGTGATGTACATGACGCCGTCATAGATCAGCGGCTGGCTTTCCTGACCGCGCTGCTTTTCGCCGCCGAGCGAGAACGCCCAGACGGGCACGAGATTGGCGACATTGTCCTTGTTGAGGGTCTCCAGCGGGCTGTAGCGCTGCAGATGCCGGCCCATCCCGTTGGTAACGACTTGCGAAGTATTGGTCTGGTCGTTGGCCAGATCTTCTTCCGTGACGCCCGCCAGTGCCGTGCTCGTCGCGAGCAGACTGACAGTCACTGTCATCAAATATCGGCGCATGTGCTTCCTCCCTGCGCTGTCCGGTACCGGTCGCGATCTGAAAAGACAGAGGCGGCCGTTCTGAAAACTTTCAAGAACAGGCTGCCGGGGGTATTGCACTTAGGTACCAATTTTGACGCTCCCGGTGTGACACCGGAACGGCCGCACGGCCCGGCCGGCTGGCGAAATGATCAGAAAATTTCTTTTGACTCAATAACTTAAGCCACCAGCACCTCTCCCGGAAATTGAAGTCCAGCATGTTCGCGAAGAATTTTCTCCTTCCTAAGTCCAATTCCCGGCCGGCGCGGGGGTGTTAGCCTGAATGCCCCGCACTCCCCGCGATCCGCGCCCCGGCCTGCAGCCCTGGCTGAGGTGCGCGATGACGGGAGCCGCGTTCGTCCTTTGCACGGCAACAGAACTGTTCCGATGCAATCGCGGGGTGTGCGGGACTGCAATACCGGGAGGAAATCATGCGTTCGACAGTCGTTTTGGGAGCCTTTCTGGCGCTCCTTGCCACATGTGCCACGGCGTTCTCCGAGACACCCGTTCTCCGCATCGCCGTCCTGAAATTCGGTACGGTGAACTGGGAACTGGACACCATCAAACATCACCAGCTCGATACCGCTCGCGGTTTTGACCTGGAAGTGAACGGTGTTGCCGGAGGTGCTGCCGCCAAGATCGCCCTGCAGGGGGGAGAAGCGGACATCATCGTTTCCGACTGGCTGTGGGTGGCGCGGCAGAGGGCAGCCGGCAAGGACTTCGTCTTTCTGCCTTATTCGAAATCGGTCGGCGGCCTGCTTGTTTCCGGGGACAGTCCCGCGAAAAGCCTGGCCGACATCAAGGGCGGCAGGATCGGCATCGCGGGCGGTCCGCTCGACAAGAGCTGGCTCATATTGAACGCCTACACCATGAAAACGCACGGCTTCGATCTCGCCGGTTCGACGGAACAGGTCTTCGGTGCCCCTCCCCTGATCTACAAGACGGCCCTCGCCGGGGATCTCGACGGTGCTATCAACTTCTGGCATTTCGCAGCCAAGATGAAGGCCGGCGGCATGCGCGAGCTGGTATCGGTCGCTCAGGCAGCGGAGTCCCTGGGTCTTGATCCCGACATGCCTCTGCTTGGTTATGTGTTCGACGGCGCCCTGCTGCGCGACAATCCGGACCTTGTGCAGGGATTTGCGCAGGCATCGCGGGCGGCAAAGGATATCCTGGCCCGGGACGACGCGGAATGGGACCGTCTGCGCGAGCTCATGAAGGCGAAAACCGATGCCCAGTTCGAGGCCCTCAAGGCGGGTTTCCGGCAGGGAATCCCCGCGCCCGGACCGGTCGACGAAACCTCGGCGCGACGCATGTTCGACCTGGTCGTCGAACTGACGGGCGAAGAACTGGTCGGCAAGGCAAAGGCGCTGCCCGACGGTGTTTTCGTTCACTTCGGAAGCTGACGCCGCGCCGGCCGCTGCGGCCGAAGCCGGAAAAACCGGAATGGAGTGTTTCATGGCCGGATTGAACCATGACAGGCAAGGGTGTTCGGCTGTTCCGGTGCTGTCGCTGTCGCTGAAATCCTTCTGTTACGGCCGCACGCCCGTCCTGGGAAAGATCGACCTCGAGATCCGGCCGGGAGAAACGGTCGCGATCACGGGGCCGTCGGGTATCGGAAAAACCACCCTCTTGCGCATCCTGTGCGGGCTGGAGAGCAGCTGCGCGTGTCGACGCTCCGTACCGCAGCGGATCGGGATGGTGTTCCAGGAACCCACGCTGCTGCCCTGGCGTACCGCGCTGGAAAACCTTTGCCTGACCGCCGGCACGGGCAGGAGCGAAGCGCTCGAGGCGCTCGCGGAGGTCGGACTGCAAGGGCGTGAGGCATTGTTTCCCGGTCAGCTTTCGCTCGGTCAGCAGCGCCGTCTGGCGCTGGCGCGCGCCTTTGCGGTGGCACCGCAGGTCCTGTTTCTCGACGAGCCGTTCGTCTCGCTGGATCCGGCGATGGCGGACGAGATGATGTCCCTGTTTCTCAGGCTCCGGACGAACCATTCTCCGGCCACCGTACTTGTCACCCACAGCGAAGACGAAGCGGACCGCCTGGCCTCGCGCATTCTCAGGCTTGACGGGAGTCCGGCCGTGGTGGTCGACGAGCGCCAAACGGGGTCCCGGCACCTGAAGCTGTGTGCATCCGGAAAGATGACATAGGGAGCCCCTTGCCCGCCGGTTTTTCTACCGCTTCCGCCGCATCATGCCGCGCGCCGGATCATATCCCCACAAGGCCAGGAGCATGAACAGGGCGGCGACGACAATGGTCCAGAAAAGGGCCGCGCCGTTCCATCGGGCATTAAGTGCGAAGCGGATCAGCTCGACGGCGTGGGTGAATGGATTGACTGCGCAGATGTCACGCAACAGGCGTGAACTTTCAGCCATCTTCCAGAGCGGGTAGAGGGCGGTGGACAGAAAGAACATCGGAAAGATCACGAAGTTCATGACGCCGGCGAAATTCTCAAGCTGTCTGATCAGCGACGAGAGGGCCAGGCCGAGCGCGCCGAGCATGAGGCCCGCGACCAGCAGGGCGGGCAAGGACGCCAAGTAGCCCTGCCAGGGCATCCTGATGCCGAAAGCCGCGGCAACAGCCAGGAAGGTCGCCACCTGCAGGATCGAGATGACGCTGCCCGCCAGAAGTTTGCAGAACAAGAGCCACCAGCGCGGCAAGGGGCTGGTCAGCAGCAGGCGCATCGACCCCATCTCCCTGTCATAAACCAGCGAGAGCGAGGACTGCATGCCGTTGAAGAGTAGGATCATGCCGCACAGGCCGGGAACGATATAGGTCTGGTAGGTGATATAGGTCTGGTATGGCGGCGTGATCGACAGTCCGAGCGCCGCCCGAAATCCGGCGGCAAACACCAGAAGCCAGTCAAGTGGACGGACCAGTGCCGCGATCAGGCGCCCCCGCTGCCGCAGGAATCTGAAAAGTTCACGTCGTGTGATGGCGTTGAGCGCGATCAGCCAGGTCATGACTCCGGGGCCGCGGTGACCTGAAGGAAATAGTCCGGAAGTGATCGATCGCCGGTCAGGTCCGAGGCCACGCCATCGGCAAGAATGTGTCCCTGGTGCAGGATGACAAGCTGGTCGTGGGCCCGGACCTCATCCGTCAGGTGTGTGGCCCAAAGAACGGTCAGGCCGTCACTGGCGGACAGATCGTGGACATGGTCGGTCAGCGAAGCCCGGGAGGCGGTGTCGAGACCGGCGGTCGGCTCGTCCAGCAGCAATACGGAGGGGCCGTGGATGAGCGCACGGGCGATTTCAGCACGGCGCCGGTGGCCGCCGTTGAGGTCACGGGCGCGTTCGTCGGCGCGCTCCCTCATGCCGAGGCACTCCAGGGCCCTGTCGATCGGCATGCCCGCCTGGCGACCGGAAAGACCGTGAAGCGCAGCAAAGTACTGAAGATTGTTCTTTACCGTCAGATCGAGATCGAGTGTGGTCTGCTGGAAGACCACACCTATTTCGGCAAGCGCCTTTCTGGGAGTCTCGGCAAGGTCATGGCCGGCAACGCGAATCCGCCCCTTAGATGTCGTGAAGAGGTGGGTGAGCAGTCCGAACAGGGTCGACTTGCCTGCGCCGTTGGGGCCCAGGAGCGCGCAAAAGCGCCCCGGTTCGGCACGAAAGCTCACATTGTCCAGGGCCCGCTTCGCGCCGTAGGAATAGGAGATACCGGATACCGACAGACCGCTCACTTGATCGAGATCTCCTCACGCTGCGTGACACCGGCAGAGCCCACAGGAAGCGGAAGGGTCAGCAGTTTCTTCACAGGTCCCTCCCGGGTTTCAGGGCCGCAGGGCGGCTCCCCAGGGAAAACGGCCCACCTTGACGGTCTTGACGGCTTCGCGCGCGGCGACATCGATGATGGTCACGTCGCCCGACACGCCGTTGGTGGTGAACAACAGCGACTTGTCCGGCGAGAATGCCATGTGCCAGACGCGGCGCCCGACCAGGATGTAGTTTTCGACCTCGTAGGTCCGCGCGTTGACGACCGCGACATGGTTGGCCGGACCAAGCGCCACGAAGACATGGCTGCCGTCGGCCGAGAATTCGAACCCGACCGGCTGGATCCGGTCCCGGTAAATGCCGTCGATCTCGAAATGGATCTTGGCGACCTCGGCCTGGTCGGCGGTCCTGAAGACCGTCACCGTTCCTCCGATTTCCGAACTCACCCACAATTGCGCGCCGTCCTGCGTGAATTCGGCATGGCGCGGACGGGAGTCAACCAGGGTGTTGGCGAACAATTCATGGGTGGCCGTGTCGATCCAGTGGGCCATGTTGGTTGTTTCGGACGTCGTGATCGCGACCTTGCCGTCCGGAGACACGGCCATGCCTTCCGGCTCGATGCCCACGTCGATCTGGGCAACAACCTTCCGTGTTTCCGTGTCGACAACGGTGGTGATCGCGTCGTCCTCATTGGCAATATAAAGATGCCGGTTGTCGGGATGGAGCACGAATTGCTCCGGGTCCTCGCCGGACGGAAGGTCATGCAGGATCTTGCCGGTGACCGGGTCCAGGACCTGCACGGTGTCGCTGTCCGAGGCGCAGACATAGACGCGTTTGAAATCCTTTGAAAAGGTGATGCCGCGGGGCCGCTCGCCGGTTGCGATCGTCCGGGTCACTTCCAGCGTATCGATGTCGATCACGCTGATCGTGTCGTCCTTCTCGTTCGTGACCCAGATTTCCGCCGAACCGGCCGGAGAGGCTGTAAAGAGCAGCAGGGCTGCCGCAAGTCGTAGCATGGTTTAATCCTCGAATGCCCGGCAGGCGCTTTCGGGCCGGTCAAGCCCGAGCGTGTCAAGTTCGGTCCGCTGATGCATGAACCCCTCCAGCGGCGCGAGTGCCGCCAGCGCGCGGGGGTGCACGATGGGGATCGGCTGGCGCAGCTGACCGTTCCAGGACCGGTAGGTCATCGGGCGTCCCTTGAAGCCGGCCAGCTCGAATTTTTCAGAGAGGATGTAGTCGCGCAACCGCGCGGCTTCACCTGAACCGGTCCGCGTGACAGCCTCGCCGATCGTGCGGATGGCGGCCCAGGCGGCATAGTCCTTCGACCGCATGGACCGGCCTGCGGACGTCTCGAAGCGCTGCTGCATCTGAGCCGCCCCCCATTGTTCGACGACGGGGGACCAGGTCACGGCCGTCAGGCCTTCCGAACCGGCAACTGGGCGCGGTTCCCAGGTGTTGTAGAGAACATAGCGTCCGAAATCGCCAATCTCGTCGGCTATCAGGAGAACGTCATGGTCGCCCAGCTCCTGGGTGAGAAGAGGAACCTCCTGAGCGGCATTCCGCCTCATGTCGGCGTCGTAGGCCCAGGTCCTCTCGGCAGACATCTCAAGGCCGAACTTGGTGGCCGACCGCTTCAGGGCCGCCGCATATTCCGTGTCCTTCGGGTGCATTCCGGCAATCAGCGCGAGGTCGTCCCATCTCTTGCGGACAAGAAACTGGATGAGCGCGTCGGTCCGCATCGACGTGGACGGCAGCGTATGAAAGACATTGCCGCGGCAGTCGGCATCGCGAAGCCGCGCTTCGGGAGCCGCGATATTGAAGATCAGGGCACCCTCGGCCGCCGGCAGGTCCGCAACGGCCAGAAGATCGCCGGCCGGCGCATCGATGATGAGAAACCGGGACTTGGCCAGCGCCTCGTTTGCGGCTTCGGTGATGTCCGACCCGGGGGGGAGCGACGTCACGCCGAGTTCATAGGTCTGGCCCAGAAACGAACCGGTGGTCCGGTTGTCGTTCAGCCCGACCCGGGCGCCCGCGAGACCAAGATCATCGGGCTCCTCATCGAGATTGGACAAGGTGGGGGGCGCGTCGATTTCCTGCCGCAGATACTGAACATGCACCTCGACGGCGGCGGCTGTTTCCACCGCCAGAATCGCGAACAGACACAAGGTGATCCTAAGCATGGCTTCCTCCGGGAAAAAGCCTTGCAACGAATCGGCAGGAGGAAAATTGCACTAAGGTACAAGGCGCGGTCTTGGCACCAAAGTACAGTACCGCTCATGGCCCGATGACCGGATGATCGACCGCGACGAGAGCTTGATTATGCCTGTTTCGGGAGGAGAACCATGGCTAACACGCGCACCCGACTGTCTTTCACCCTGGCGGGGCTTATTGCCGCCACCGGCCTGGCATTCGCACATGGCGATGTCACACCACAGCCGGTCAACACCGATGCCCTTCCGGATGTCGGCGAGGAGTGGCTGACGGAGAACCCTTACCGGAACATGGGGCCGGAAGTCTGGCAGACCGCGATCGATATCGGCGGATCTGCCTTCAACCAGAACTGCGCCCGCTGCCACGGCCTCGGCGCGGTGTCCGGCGGCCTGGCGCCCGATCTGCGCTATCTCGAGGCGGAAGAATTCGGCGATGAATGGTTCGCCGAGCGTTTCCAGTTCGGTTACACGCAGAACGGCACGACCAAGATGCCGGCTTTTGGCGAACTGCTCGGCCAGAAGGCGGCCTGGGCAATCCGGACCTATGTCGAGACCCGTCCCGACGAGGGCGCGCTGGACGATCACATGCCCCGGCTGAAGGAATTGCGCGACCTGCTGGAGACATGGGCCGAAAACGGTGACGGCAGCGCCGACCAGGAAGCCGTGACAACGGAGCTCGCCGAAATCGCCAGCAAGATCGAGACCGGTTCCGGTGCGCCCAAGGCCGACAGCATTGCCTACCGGGCGTCGAAAAACATCGACGGAACGCCGGCGTCCTACAAGGCCGCTGCGGAAATTCTGACCGTGGGCCTGTCCGCTGCCGAATGAGGACACGATGCGACGCGTGGTTTCAATTCTGACGGCGCTTGCGGTCAGCCTTGCTCTTGGCGGGACGGCCCTTGCGCGCTGCGAAGGCTATACACCCGGTCCCAAGCCGCAAAACACCGGACGGGATGTCGTCGGCAAGGACCTGGATGCGATCCGCGACCGCGGATTTCTCGAGTTCGCGGTCTACCAGGATTTTCCGCCCTATTCCTATCGGGAGGGCGGAAAGGCCAGGGGGGTCGATATCGAGATCGGCCGCTTGATCGCGGACGAACTCGGCATCGAGGCCCGGTTCAATTTCGTACCCGCCGGCGAGAACCTGGATGCAGACCTGCGCAACAATGTCTGGAAAGGCCCCATCATCGGTGGCCGGGTGTCCAACGTCATGCTGCATGTGCCCTATGACAGTGAATTTGCCTGCCGCGTCGAGCAGGTCGTGTTCACGGGCCAGTACTACGACGAGGCGGTCGCGATCGCCTACCGCAAGGACGTTTATGAAGACGAACCGCCGGTCCCGGCCTTTTTCAGGTTCGACAGCGTCGGTGTCGAGAACGATTCCATCGCCGATTTCTATCTGTCGTCCCTGGCCGGTGGACAGCTTAACCGGAACATAACCCGCTATCCTTCCACCGTGGCGGCAATGGCCGCGCTGGTTGCCGGCGATGTCAAGGCGGTGATGGGCCCCAAGGCCCAGCTTGAATTCGGCCTGAACCAGGAAACCGGCATTCACCAGCCGCCCTTGCCGGGCTTCGCAACCGGCAGCTGGACCGTCGGCGTTGCGGTGAATTTCCGCTACCGCCCCCTGGCCTATGCCGTCGACGATGCCATCCGCGCCGGTCTGGAGAGCGGACGGATCGAGAAGATCTTTGCCGGTTACGGTCTGAGTTTCACAAGTCCCGAACGCTGAAGCGGCACTACGTCCGAATCGTCACCAGATCACCGTCCGGGTCGATCAGCGTGATCCGCCGCACACCCGGCAGGCGGGACACGATCCGGCGGACCGATCCAAGATCGGCATGGCAAAGCGCGGTGGACAGACCGTCGGCGATTGTGGCCGATGTTGCCTCGACACTCACCGTCGACCAGACCGGCTTGCCGCCGGCCGGGTTCAGGATATGCGTTTCCCGTCCGGCGAGCTTCAGGGCCCCCGGGCTTGACGTGGCAAGCGCCAGGCCGGTCAGTGTCCGCGTGGTGACCAGGCCGTGCAGCGGATCCGACACGCCGAGGCGCCACGGGCCGCCGAGCGCGGCGAACTCACCGATGTTGACGAGCACTTCGGCCGCACCCTTGCGTTTCAGGAGGGCCCTGATCCGGTCCGTGGCATAGCCTTGCGCAATGCCGTTGAAGGTCACTTCCTGACCGGGCGCAAGTCGGACGCGCGCGGCCTCGCGGCGGATCCGCGACCAGCCGATCAGGCCCCGGGCCCGTGATACGCCGCGGCCATCGGCAAGGGCCCGCCACAGCGGCTGGACCGTCGGATCGAACAGACCGCCGGTCGCATGATGCATCCGGTCCACCGCTGCCAGCAGATGATGGAAGCGCGGGTCCGTTTCCACGAGCGCTCCCTGCCGATTGAGCCGGGACAGGGACGAGGCCGGATCGAACAGGTTGAAGAGGCGTTCGATCTCCACCAGTTCCCGTTCGGCGTGCTTCAGGACATCGCCAGCCCAGATCCGGGGGCCATAAAGCGTGATTTCGGCGTCGGCACCAAGGGCGCGCGCCCGCCAGCGGACAGGGACGGTCATGGCAGCCGCCGGATCGGTCAGCAGCATTGCGGTCAGGGTCAAAAAGCGCCGTCTGGTGATCATCGGCCCGCCACCTTGCCCGCGCCGTTGCGCGCCGCCAGAACAAGGGGCACGCATTGTCCGGGATCGTCATGGATCTTGACGCAATCCATGCACTGGAAACACTCCGAATAGTCCACCGCTCCGGCGGGGCTGATCGCTCCGTATTTGCAGCGCACGCGGCAAAGCTGGCAGGGATCGCCGCAGGCATTGCGCCGGGCGATCCAGTCGCGCCCGCGCACAAGGCCGCCGATGGCCATGACGGCGCCGAGCGGACAGACATACCGGCAGAACCCCTTGAACGTGAACGCCCCCAGAAGGATCCAGAATGCGGCATAGGCGACAAAGGGCCATTCGCGCGCGAAGACCACCGTGATCGCGGTCTTGAACGGTTCGACTTCCGCCGCCGTGTCGAGTTTCCCGGGCGAGACCAGGACCGTTGCGATCAACAGCGCCAGAACGGCATATTTGAGCTTTTTCAGCCGGGCGTCCCATTTGCGGGAAGGCTCCAGTTGCGGCAAACGCAGGATGCGGCCGGCGTGGTGGGCAAATTCCTGCAGGGCCCCGAAGGGACACAGCCAGCCGCAGAAGAACCCGCGCCCCCACAGCACGAACCCGGCAACGGTCGCACACCAGATCAACAGCGAAAACGGATCGTAGAGCAGAAACGCGAAACTGCCCCCGTCGATCGCGGTGCGCAGGGTGCCGAGCACGGTCACGACGGACAGCTGCCCCTGCCCCCACCAGCCGACGAAACCGAGCACGAACACAAGGACCGCCAGGCGGACCGGCGTAAAGTGTTTCAGGGCGGCCAGTCTGCCGGGCCAGACCAGCAGCAAGGCCATCAGGCCCGCAAGAAACACCGCGAGTGCAACAAGATCCGGCGCGCGGCCGCGGATCGCTTCCAGCCACGCAGGCGCGGGAGCGGCGCCCCCGGAGCGCAGGAAAAAACGGCCGTCCGTCTTGTGGATGGCGGCAAGTGAGGCGGTGCCCAGCTCGGGCTGGAAGGCGCCATGCGCCCGGACCGCCTGAACCTTCAACGTCCATTCGCGTGTCGGATCGAAGCCGAGCCTGCGGTCCGTTCGAAGGATCATGACCGTTCCGTCCCGGAGCGCTTCGGGAACATCCGCTGCGAACTCGACCAGAAGATCCGCGTCGCGCAGCGCCACCGGCAACCCGTCCTGTTCCGCCGACAACAGGTCCGGCGCGGTGTTGCGGACAAAGCTTTCGGAGACAAGGCCGTGCCGGCCCGTATCGACGACCAGGATCGGTTCGTCGTCCGGAAAGACCGACCGGAAGTTCTGGAGCTCGTCGTAGCTGTCCTGCGACAGGAGGGCCCTCGCGATGGCGGGTGGGCCGAGGTCGGCCAGCCACAGATCGAGATAGACTTCGTCCGGCGCCTCGCGGGCGGCAGGATCGTCGTCCTCCCACAGGGTGCCGGCAAATTCGGCCTCCACTTCGCGGTTGAGAACCGTGAGACGCGTCACCAGCCCTGTCTCCACAAGCGTCCGCCAGTCAAGCGCTTCGTCATGGTCCGGGTCGGGATAGGCCGGCGGCCCCGCCGACATGCCACGCATCTTTTCCCGGGCGACGGCAAGGGCCGCCGCAAGAATGCTCTCATGCGCGATGCGGACGCTGGCCGTCGCCTTTGTGACGCCGTCGAGATAGACCAGTTCGCCGCCCGATTGCCCCTTGCCGTATGGGGTTCCGACAACAAGAGGCGACTGGAGGGAGTGGCCGCGGTATTGTTCGAGAAATTTGCGGAAGGGCGCCTCCCCAAGCCCGGAAACGAACACGGGCTCGTTCTGGGAAATAAGCTGCACATCCAGGAAGCGGCCGTCGAGATCCAGCATCACCAGCATGTTGATCGGCGCGCCGGAAAAGCCGGGCAGAGGGGCAAGCTGTCCGGTTTCCAGGACGAAACCGGCCGGAGCCCCGCCCGAATTCAGGAGTGTCCGGACACCCTTGTCGTTGACGGGGTCTCCGACGGAAAAGGGCGGCATCACGAAGGCCGCCAGTTCCTCTTCCGTCAGGCCCTGCGCACGCGTTGACGCCGCAGCCAGCAGCAGGGTGGCCGCGATCAGAAAAATCCGCAGGGTGTGCTGAAATCCTCCCATTGTCCGGCGAGCATACCGGCAGGATTTTCGGCCCAGTATTGTACCAAAGTCCGGACCCGCCGATGCCCGATCCGGCTTATCATCGGGACGATTGCAACACGTTTGACCTGGAGACGATGGCGGTGCGGTTGAGAGGGACGGAAGACAGTGGCTTGCCGGATGGCGCCGTTCTGGCGCTGTCGCTGGCCGGCCTTGTCGCGGGCTGGATGCTGCTGTCGTGGCTCGTCGGCGACGAGAGCGTTCTCGCCGGCCCCGTCGCCGTCTGGTCCGTGATTGTCGACCAGATCCGGTCCGGCGAAATGACGTTTCATACGATGACAACATTCGGCCGGGTCTGTGCCGCGTTTTTCCTGTCCATGACCATGGGAACACTGCTCGGCATCACCCTTGGGCTGATGCCGCGCGTGAACCGCTGGGTCGACCCCTGGGTGATCTTTTTCCTCAACCTGCCGGCCCTGGTTGTCATCGTGCTGTGTTACCTGTGGATCGGGCTCAATGAGGCCGCCGCGATCGTGGCTGTCTCGATCAACAAGACCGCGATGGTGGCGGTGACAATCCGCGAGGGTGTCCGCTCGATGGATCCCAAGATCGCGGACATGGCCAACGTCTATCGCATGGGCCTTGGGATGCGCTGCCGTCATGTCTGGCTGCCGCAATTGGCACCGTTTTTTTCCGCGGGCGTGCGCAACGGCCTGGCAGTCATCTGGAAGATCGTCCTCGTGGTCGAGTTTCTTGGCCGGCCTGACGGGGTCGGCTTCATGATCCATCTCTATTTCCAGCTCTTCGACATAGCCCATGTGCTCGCCTATTCGCTGGTCTTCGTCGCCATCATGCTGGTCATCGAGCACGTGCTGGTACAGCCCTGGGAATCCCGCGCGGCACGCTGGCGCGTTCGGAGTTCATAGGGACAGGGCTCCTTCATTTGATTGAGATGGCGCAACAAACCGGCTCGGTCAAATGACCCCAATTGATCGGAAAACGCTCCAGGAAAAACGCGACAAGCGGGCTTCCTGCCCGGCAACGTCGTTGCAAATCCTTGCAGGCCTGGTTGACCGGTCAAGCATCGCAACGCCGTCCGGCGAGCCGAAACGGGCCATCCGATCGGCATCCGATTGTTGAGGTTGGTCTGGGTAGCCCCGCTTCTACCCTTCGCTATCGATCACAACACGGACCAGTTCAGCCTGCCGCTTGACGCCGACCTTCTCGAATATGCGTGTCAGGTGTGTGCGTGCCGTGTTGATGGAAATGCCGCACCGGCCCGCGGCGGCCGACCGTCCGTCGCCCTTCAGCATCTCGAGCGTAAGCGCCGCTTCCGTGGGTGTCAGGCCAAACCGTTGTTGCAAGCCCTGCCGCCGGGCCGACAGGGAAATTTCGCGATGATTGAAAATGAGTTTCGCCACGGCCCGGCGCCCCACCGGATTATGGTTTTCTGCCCGGCAGGGCAGTATTTCAAGCTCAATGGGAGGTTGGCCGGACGGGCGCTCCAACTGGATCGGCTTTGTGCTGTAGAGCGCCAGACTGCCCTTGGCAAGCGATTGAAGAACGGTCCTGAAACGCAAATCCGCCTTGTCATCACACAGCCGGACGACACCATTTTCTAGTTTGAAAACGGTGCTGCTTCGCATCAGGTCTTCGCTCGTACCGTCTACATGGAGGCAGTGCCCGTCCTGATCAACCACAATCGATCCTGCATGGTCCGGCTGGCGGGATTGCTCCAACACGATCCGCTGGAGTTCGAGTTGATGGAACCGGCGGCCGATGGCAACAGCCTTGGCCACATGCGGGGCAAGAAGTGCCGCGGTTTGATAAGCCTCGTCACTGATAAAGTCCCGGTGTGTCGGCGGCTGCAAAACGAGACTGGAAAAGGCGTTCCCCCTCGTGAACAGGCTGGCCGCCAACCGGTCGGCACCAAGGCCTGAATGCCGCCAGAAATCGTTGTAGAAGGCACTTGCCATAAACTTGTCCCTGCCGGTATCGGCCAGGGTGGTGATATGTCCTGCGGGGGACCTTGTCGCGGTTTCGGCGGTCGGGTCGTGCTGCCACCAGCAGTCGTTATAGGCCACTGCAACATCAGGATCGGACCGTGGCGACAGGACAGACGAAAAGGCAGTTTCGGGATCAACGACGACAAGTGCCGCATTTTCCATGCGACAGGCATCGGCAAAGCTGCACAGCAAGTCCGGCCATTGCTCGGCATCCAGCGACGCGTCGTAAATCCAGCCGATCATTTTGAAGGCATCTTCGGTGTTCATTGTCACGGTCAATCCCCTGGTGCGACCAGGGACGATATTGAACAAAGACGATCACCGCTTACCCCACGCGGGGTAATTTGCGCCTCCCCCCCCCCGATATCAGAGCGACATTCTGCCGTGAACAACAAATGCCCACAGGATCAGGAACACTCCCAGAACGCATGCGGCAATATTGGTCCAGGTGAATTCATTTTCTATCACGGCGTAATTCGGGTTCTCCGGATTGACATAGGCCGTAAGTGTATCGCCGGGCTCAAACTGGAGCACATCTTTCGGGGTATCGTAGCTATAGCTGTACCGGTCTGATTGATACCCTTGACCTTCATGTTGGTAGCTGTAGTGAATTTGATAGCCCTGATTCAACCGACCGCCTGAATTCGTTACCTCTATTTTGGCGGTTTTGACGACGGTTGCCACAACCGGAACGGTATAATTCCCCTCATAGAAATGATACATGGCCCTGAAGCCGATGAACGACAGTGCCAGGCCAAGGCAGAAAAAAACCATGATGAACGGATTGGTGAAAAATGTCGTGAAATAGGTCTTCAAGCCCTTCATTTCTTTCGCCTTAAAGCTCGGCAAGTGTCGCCTTCTACAGAGGTGATCTGGATCAGATCGCCCGGATTCGCTCGGTTGTTGTTGCTATCCGGTGCCGGACTGCAAAGATCCTCTTGGCCCCAATGACGGGACAAGGCGCTTGCAGCCTGTCCTGAAAAGCTGCCCCTGGACCTGCGCAGTCTGCTACCGCTTCTGGAAAAGGCTGACCGCACCGCCCAGCAGCGACCCCTCGCCGGTTTGATTGCCGCCATCGGAGGGTGCGTTTTCCAGAATGCGATCGGCCAGGCGCGAGAATGGCAGGGATTGCAGCCAGACGCGGCCGTGTCCCTGCAAGGTCGCCAGAAACAGGCCCTCGCCGCCGAACAGCATCGATTTCAGGTTGCCTGCCCGCTCGATCGAATAGTCAATGCCGTCTTCGAATGCGACAAGGCAGCCGGTGTCCACGCGCAGTTTCCCGCCCTTGAGGTCTTTCTCAATGACCGTGCCGCCGGCATGCACAAAGGCCAATCCGTCGCCCTCCAGCTTCTGCAGCACAAATCCTTCCCCGCCGAACAGGCCCGCTCCGATCTTCTTGTGAAAGGCCGCTGCCAAGCGGGTGCCGAAAGCCGCGCAAAGGAAGGCGTCCTTCTGGCAAAGCAGCGGCTTGCCAAGGCTGCCAAGATCAATTGGTACGATCCGTCCCGGATAGGCCGCACCAAAGGCAACCCGTGAACGATCATTTCCCTGATGCGTGAAATGGGTCAGGAACAATGATTCCTGGGTAAACACCCGCATCGCCGCCCCGCCCAGCTTGTTCAACAGCCCCTGATCGGGATTGGAACCGTCTCCCATCTTCGTCTCGAAGGTGATGCCCTCCTCCATGAAGACCATGGCACCGGCCTCGGCAATCACGGTCTCACCGGGATCCAGCTCGATTTCGACAAATTGCAGGTCACCGCCATGGACGGTGTAATCGATCTCGTGGCTGCTCTTCATCACGTTACCTTTTCAGACGACTTGCCCGGCAAACTGGGGTCAGGACTCATGAATTTGATTGAAATGGGTCCCGACCCTAGACAAGCAAACCCGGCAGCGCATGCGACGTTTGTGTGATGTCCGATCACCTCGCTTGCTGTAGCCTTGCCCACCGGAATTGTCGAATTCCGCCTTTTTGAAACTGCAATGAATGACCTCCAACCCGGCTGGAGCGGCTAATGTCTCAGGCAACGACACAAAAGACCAACGGCACCGCCCCGGCGGACGCCGCCAAGGTCCTGCGCTATTTCAGCTATTTCCTCTACGTCGTCGCGTTCCTGTTATGCATAGCCCTTGCTTTCACGAGTTTTGACGCCATTCGCATGGCGGTTTCCGGTGTCACCGGACAGGCAACTGTTCTCAATTTGCGCGAGGACACCTATCGCACGATGCGCACCTACGGCGGCGGCAGCGGCACGGTCGTGGATTCCAGTTTGCGAACCGACTATTACGTCACCTACTCGTTTGAAGCCGATGGCCGGAAACATCAGCAGGAACGCCGGGTCTCCGAATCCTTTTACAAGGATCTCGCCAGGGGCAAGACAATTTCCGTTCGCTATCTCCCCGGCTCAATTGAAGAAAATCACATTGACCGCGTATGGGTTACCTGGAGCATTTTTGGGCCAGCGCTGTTGGCCATCGTTTTTTTGGGGTGCGGATATCTTTTTCAGCGCGTTGCAAAAATCGCCGGTCGAGGTCAATCGAAACCAGCAGCGTAATGTGTTGAGCCGGAAGGATTTGGCCGCAATTTGTCGAAGTCGCGACAACGTCCGGCTGGTGGCTGTTGCGACCACGAGAGGACAAGCGGGAAACATCATCGCGCCTGTGGTTATTGATCCTTTTGCTGCCGGGCGCATGCCTCTGCGCGCCCATCCACCTCACATTTTTCCGTCATAATTCTCAGCAAAGCCGGGCAACCGACCGGTGAAGTCGTACGGTCCGGCGCGGGCTTGCCGAGGCTCCTTGAAGTCTCTCAGAACCATCGCGGCCAACTCTCTTTGGTCTCCGGCTCGAAAATGTGGTAATCGCCGGCAAAACAGCATCGGGCCAGCAAAACAACACTAGGAATGCACCATTGAGCGACGTGAGCGTAGCGGCTGCGACAGACCGCATCTACCAGTCCCTGCAGGCGGACAATGAGGACATTGACCGGCATATCGCGGACCTCAAGTCCGCATTGAAGCGCGAGAGCTTGAAAGAGGCCGTCCTGGATCCGGCCAGGCTCGTCCAGAACAACCGGTCCGGCCGCAAGCTCCTGCAGGCCTACTTTCGCCAGCGCGGCGTGAAGGTCACATTCGCGTCTTCGTGACGCGAGGCCGCCACAGGACCGCCGACGGCCTGATCCAGGTCCAATCGACCCCAGTGTCGGGGGGGGGCAGGTAGAAACCTGATCAAACTCTCAAGGGTTCAAATTGCAATTCCGGTCGCTTGCCAGACTTGCTAACATGCGTCTGTTGGTTCCTTCACAATTCGGAGGCGGTTTGCAAAAGCCCGGGCCATGACGACCATCCGGTACTCCAATCGCGTCAATTGCCGCTCCGAATATGGCGGTCAAAGGCAGGACGCGTGCGCTCAGTCCCCCCTCCCCATTGTAACCAGGCATTTGCAAAATCTCGCAGTCTGTCTGCCTTTTCTCGTTTTCCTGGCGTTTCCCCAACTGGCCACGGCGCAGGACATTATCGATGGCGTCTGCGTCGCGTTCTGCGAAGATTATGTTCCACCGCCCTCCGATGACGACACGATCGTCGAAGACGACTTCTACACGACCCCGCGGGGACACGGCTGGTTTTGCGAGGCCCGCGCACCGGACGGCTCCTGGGGCTGGGGAGAGTCTCCGAGCAAGTCCAATGCGCGAAACTATGCGCTTTCCGAATGCGGCAGACACGCCAGAAACTGCAGCATCACCTTCTGCAGGCAGGGCGGTGGCAAGGGGTATTCGCCGAACAGAAAAACCGGCAAGCCCAACACCGGCAAAGGCAAACTGAAACCGAGCATCAGCCAGCAAAAGAAGATCCGCGAGCAGAAACAACTGTCCGAATGGCGCCGGCGCGCCACGGCAGAAAACAAGAAATGCCTGGCCGCATTTGATGAAAGCTACTGGACGGACGACAGCGTTTCCACGTTGATGCGCCACTGCGCAGCCGCCCTTGAATACTGCAGGAAAGGCCGCGCGGGCTGCAAGGTCCATACCTGGAACCTGAACCGTGCAGAAACCATCAAGGCGGAGCATGAGAAACGGTTTTCGGATGCCGTCAGGCTCTATGACGCCGCCCTCGACCTGTGTGGCCATGACGACGACTGCGCGAATGTCGGGAACTTCAAACAGCTGGCGGGAATGCGTTCCAACCTCCTGAGCAAGAGGGAAACTGCGGAAGGCAAGGCCGAACTGATGAGGCAGGCCGAAGCCAGTGAAGGCCGGATCGCAGATGCGGCCAGATCAAGCCAGGACACGTCGGCAAGCCCGACGAGTTCGGGACTGAACTTCATGGACCCGGTCGCTGTCGTTCCGAGCGCTAAAGCGAATTACCTCCTCGACGCTCTCCAGAGCGGAGATGGCGACTGGGACAAAAGCATTCGTGACCTGGAAGCCGTGCTGGAGATAGACCCCGACAACAGGAGTGCACGCGACGCCCTGATCTATCTGCACGGCCTGCACAAGGGGCAACTGGCGGTATCGAAGCTGAACAATGTGCGCTACCGGCAAGGGGTCGACGCCTGGATGAACGGCGACTACAAGGCCGCCGCCCGTCACCTTGGCGAAAGCTACGCCGCAGACCCCAGTGACTATGGCTCTCTGGAAGCCTATGGTCTCGTTTCCGGACTGGCTCAAACCGAGGCTTATCTCGACTGGTCCCGCGACTGCGGGGCCATCAACTGCCCGCCTCCGGATCCCCTTGCGTATCCGAAGGAATTCGCGTCGATCCTGAACAGTCCGGCCTACCGTTTGCTCGACGAGACTGACCGCAGGAAACTGGCCGACATCCAAGGAATGCCGGGCAAGTCCGGCGCGTCTTTGGAACAAGAGGCGGCGCTCCACTACGTCGAGGGTCTTGGCGCCTGGGACGACTTCAGGCAAAGGGTGCTGGAGCAGGCGGAAAAAACCGAAAACACGGACAGCATGGTCGATGCCTATATCCGCCTGGCGAATGGCGACTACGACGGCGCTCTCGATATCCTGGGCGCGATCTCCTGGGATGATGACGCCGCGACATTCGCCTATTTTCATGCCCGAGGACTGGCGAAGGGCTACGATTCCACTCCATCCTTCCTCACGTCCGGGGACAACGAAACACGCCTCGAAGCCGTCTGGCGCGACCTGCAGGAAACCCGCCTCGCGGCGGAGAACCTCAATCGGCACGACCCGGAGCTTCGCCCGCCATGGCAGGTGATTGGTGAGCGCCTGCGCGCCGAGGAGCGGGACGCCTGGGCTGAGTTTCTGACCGATCCCTTTGCTGCCGGAGCCGATCTGGCGGGGTCACCGCGATAGGAGAACCAGCCATGCGCGCGCTGCCGGTCATTCTCGCTGCATTTTTCCTGGGGCTTGTCACTTCGATCCCGGCAAGGGCGGAATTCAGCGATTGGAAGGCTCTCTACCAAAAAAGCATCGAGGCTGCCCAGAACGGCGATTTCGAAACGGCCATAAAGGGGCTCGATCGCGTCCAGGAAGAGACCGGGCCAAACCCTGCCGTGGTCTTCAATCTGGCCCTGGCAAACGCGAAAGCCGGAAACCTGATCAAGTCGGCGATGCTGTTCCGCCTGTACCTTGTGATGATGCCGGAGGCGCCCAACGCACAGGCCGTCAGAGACGAGATTGCACGGGTCGATCAGGAGATCGCCAAGGGGGAAACGGAACTCTTCAGACGCGCGCTCGCTGCCGCAGCCGAGTTTCCGGACATGCCTGAGGATCCGCAAAGCTTCCAGGATCCAAAGAAAGTGTCACTTTTCAAGTCGATAGAGTGGCGCGCCCGGGAGGTGGGCAACAAGATCATCGTTGAAGAGGCACGCAAACGGGCGCGAGAGGCGGCCGATGCCGTCGGATATGACTACAGCCCGTCGGAACGGGACCATCTGTTCCGCGACAACCTTGACGATGTCGGCGACATCATTGCCATCATCGAAGACCATGAACGATACGAAGACCCGAAGGATTTCTGGAAAAGCCTGCAGGCAGGCGTGATCGACCTGGGGCACTATTTCCCACACATCGCGGGCACCTGGCTTCCGGCTGTTCCTGCCGCGACATTTGCCGACGATGAGTACCGTCGCAACGATCTGGTCCGACTTGCTCTTTCGGCAGGGCGGAACGACCCGTTCGCACGCGAGCAGCGTTGGCACAAGAACATCGTATACCTCACGGAAAATGATCTCAGGGACAAGGTCCTGGACGGCCGGCCACAGTCGGAGTGGAAGGCGCTGGCGGAAGAAATCCTCGCGCACGACCCCGGCAGCCCGGAAGCCTGGGCTGCGCTGTCGTCGTCAAAAAAGGCGCTCAAACATATCCTTGAAACCGGCGGCAATCCGTTCAACCCGCTGGGACAGTGGTATGACACCCTCACCGTCGCCCGCATGTCGCTGATGGTCGGCAACTTTGACGGAATAAGGCGCTCGCGCAATCAGGTCGTGAAACTGTCGGGAAAGGAAAATGATTTTGCAGGCATGACCGACCTGCTCCATCACACCGCCAAGGGCAACATCGGGGCCGCCCTCTCCCAGATCGCCAAACGCGATCACGACTGGGGCGACGGCTGGCAGAACTCGATCGACATTCAATTCGCACGGACGGCGAAGACGGCGGCCGTTTTCCTGATTGAAAAAGGCGCTTTCGAGGATGCACGAAAAATGCTGGCGGAGGGCGTTCTAGCCCGAGAAGTGCCTCCCCTTCTGGCGCGCATTGCCGACAAGCTGGAGGCCGAGGGCAAGACGGGAGAAGCGGACGCCCTCCGGACAGACGCGGAGGATCTCGCGGCAGAAATCCGTGGCAACTGGAAGCCTGCGTCCGACAAACACCTGAAAGCCGTTCAGCGCTGGCAAACCGCGGGCAAGAATTATGGATTTGCGTCCGATAATGTCGGGAGCATCGAACGAAACGTGGCATCAGCGCTCGATACCGAACACTGTTACTCCGACACCAAGGCGGAATGCATCATCAACTCGCTCTATTTCTCGGCCAAGGCCTGGGGTGATGCCAGAATGACCATCCGTTCGCTGGAGAAGATCGATCCGGAAACAGCCGTCTGGCTGGATCCCCAGCAAAGGCTGGCGCTCAAGCACAAGCGCGAGGCAGCTTGGCGGGCGGCTCAGTCCCTCGCCGCCGACTACAAGGCTCAAAACCGCAAGACCGCGCCGGGGCAAAGCCGGCAGGAGGCAGAAGAGGCGGAACGGTTGATGGAGCTTGCCGGAAGTCAGCCGGCAGGAGACCGGGCCGGACGTCTCAAGACCTACACGCGCGCGGCGGACCTCAAAAGCACCGCGGCAATCATTGCGCTGATCGACCTTTACGACCCCGCGCAAGACGATCTGTCCGAGTGGGAGGTCATGGATCACGTGGCAGACGGTCTGGAGCGCGGCGACGAGGTTGTCTACGAGCGTGTCATCTCCGGTTTCAGGACCTGGCCGGAACCGCTGCGAAAGGAGCTGCAATCGCTGTTGCACGATGCCAGCTACTACGACGGCACCATAGACGGGATCATGGGACCGAACACCAGAAGGGCAATCGACGAGTATTTTGGCAAGTCGTGACGGCGTCGGTCTGGCCGGACACCAAGGGACATGCCTTGCGCAGCCAGGGTTGCGGCCGAAGATCCGGCCGGACGCGCCGGATGGGCGCCGGTCTTCTTGCAAGCGCCCGTGCAGGCCGTTTTACCGCCAACTTTCAGGGTCCGCTCGCGCGCTCCGGCTTTTCCCGTCCCGCATTCGCCCCATCGCCGGCAAGCTGTCTTACCCCTTGTCGGGAAGAACCGGCCTCAGAAACTGCCGGTCGTAACGGCGTATGCACCCGGTTCGCCGCGCGAAGTCATAGGCTTCCTGACAATCGGGATCGGACATGCTCCGCTCCCGGTAGTCTTCGTATGCGGCGAGCGAGGGGAAGGAAAACAGGGTCACCGCCAGATCATTCGCGCTTTCATGGGGCAGGAAATAACCGTGATGCGTGCCGCCGAACCTGGCCACCAGGGGCATCCACATCCTTGCGTAGGTTTCGAACTCGGCAACCTTGTCCGGATCGATCTCGTACCGGACGTAACAACTGATCATGGCATATTCCCTGTTTAATCAAAGACCGAGCCGAAGCCGACGTGGCGCGGGGCCGCCGAAACCTGTTCGCTCCATCCCGGCTGCTCCTCGGAAAAGATATTGTCGAGTTCGGCGACCTCGGGTTCCGCGTTCAACGCGCCCGCCGGCACGATGCAGGTGCTGCCATCGCCCGTGACATACGGAAGCGCGCCGCCGCACCGGCTGCAGAAGGCTTTCGTGAAGTCCCGTTCCGGATGGCGGAACTCGCGCACCTGGTCCGCTCCCTCCAGAAACACCAGGGTCTCCGCCCGCCCGAGAAGGTTCGACGCATGCGCCGAACCGGTGGTCTTGCGGCATTGCGCACAATGGCACAGCAGGAGCTTGTCGAACCGGTTCTCGATTTGAAAGCTCACCTGACCGCACAGGCACCCGCCTTGAATGGTCTCAGGTTGCGTGTTCGCACCGGCCGTGTCTGCGGTATCGGATTGGGTCATGATTTTGCTCCTGCCCGCCCTATGGATGATATCCGGCATCCACATGTCGGGTCCTGATGATTGCGTGACAAGGGGACGAACCGAGATTTTCAATCGTATCGCGAGAGCCCCGCTGATGATGAAAGATCGCCCCCGGAAAACCTTGCGCAAAGCCGCACAGGTTGCCTCGGCTGTCCGTGCGGCACAGCAGCGCCAAGTGCCTGTTACCACAGTCCGTCAATTCGGCCTCGACAGTCCGGCCTTGCCGATCATCCTGCCCTGTTCGACCTCGTGATGCGCCCTTGCCAGGGAGGAGACGTCCATCGGACCAAAGGACCGGGTCAGGACATGCCGTATCCTGCCGGACCCGATCAACGCGCTCAGGTCGTCGAGGATGTCGCCTTGCCGGGTCATCGTTTCCGTTTGGAAAAAGGACGGAGTGAACATCAGCTGGTAGTGGATGCTGGCGCTTTTCACCATGAACAGGTCAAGATCGAGCCTGGCCTTCGTGCTGGACAGCAGGCAGACGGCTCCCTCCGGCGCAACAAGATCGCTCATGAGCTGCCAATAGGGAAGATTGTCGCTGCAATTCAGAATGTAGGGAACGACATCCAGTCCCAGATCCCGAAGCTGCTTTTTCAGGTCCCCGCTGTGATCGATGACATGATGGGCTCCCAAATCCAGGCACCAGTCCCTGGAGTGAGGCCTCGATGCGGTGGCAATCACGGTGCACGAAGACAGTTGCCGCGCGAACTGGATGGCCATGGACCCCACCCCCCCCGCTCCGCCGATGATGAGAAGCGCCGGTTGGGCTCCGTGCCGGACCTCCGGTATTTTCAGCTTCTCGAAAAGGGCTTCCCAGGCCGCGAGTGTCGTCAACGGCAGGCTCGCCGCCTGTTCATCCGTCAGGCCCACGGGCTTGTGACCGGTGATACGTTCATCGACGAGCACATATTCCGCATAACACCCGGGCCGGCTGACGTCTCCCGCGGCGATCACCTTGTCGCCGACCGCAAATCTGCCGACATCGCTGCCGGTTGCCACGACCGTCCCGCAGAAATCCCACCCCAGGATCAGCGGGTCCTCGAGACGCCCCTTGACGGCATTGCGATCCTTGACGTCGGTGGGATTGACCGCAATCGCGTCGACACGCACGAGAAGATCCCGCCCCTTAGCCTCCGGGACCGGCCTGTCCACGCGAACAAAGCAGTCGGGGTGGTTTGCCGGGAGGGCCTCGAAGACCGCAAATGCCTTCATCTGGTCCATTGTTGTCATCCTTGAAACTTGAAAGGCGCAACCGGCCGGCCACAACACGCTGCTCGCTGCGGCGGCCGATTGCCTTCGTCCGGAGCCCGGACCTGTTGTTCCGTGAAATCCGCCGGGCTTTAGTTGATCCCCGGCGAGACGTGTTCCGCGACCTGCCGGTGGGTGGCAAACCAGACGCCATCATGGGAGGCGATGTGCTTGAGAAGCTCTTCCAGAATGAAAATTCGGGACCGGCGGCCAATGATCTGCGGGTGCAAGGTGATCGTGTAGCTCGACCCCTCCGCATAGGCCCGGTCGAACTCGTCAACATACATGTCCAGCACATCGCGCGCCGGCGTATGCGCCGGGCTGAGACCGTGCAGAAGCGGCCAGTCATTCAGCAGCCAGCTTACCGGAAGTTCCACCACGTCCAGGGGCTTGCCGGCCGCCACGAGCTGATAGGGATTGTCATCCGCCATCAGGGAACTGTCATAGAGGAGGTCAAGTTCCTGGAGGATTGCCATCGTGTCCGGCGTGACTTGCCACATGGGAGCGCGGTAGCCGACAGGCCGCGTGCCGGTGGCCGCCTCGATGGTGCTCAGGGCCTTGCGGGCGGCAGCGAGTTCGGCTTCCAGGGGAACCGCCTGGCTTGGCGCGTGGATCCAGCCGTGCAGACCGATTTCGTGGATGCCGGGCGCGGTTATCTTGCCGACGATCTCCGGATGGCTCTCGAAATTTGCCCCCGGGATGAAGAAGGACGCCGGAACATCGTACCTGGCCAGTGCTGCAAGCACCCTGTCCAGGCCCGCACGGGCGCCATATTCTCCCTCGGCGTACTGACCCGGCCCCGGGTTGGGCTGCAGACCGACAACATGCGCGGCCTCGAAGTCGGCATCGAAGGAAAACATCACGGCGACTTTCGCTCCGCCCGGCCAGCTTTGCGGCTTGAGCGATTGTCCGGCCCGGACCCCGCCGATCGTCGAATGCAAGGCTTCTCCCGTCAGTTCCCAGGGCGCCACCTGCGTTTCCTGGGCATGGGCCTGTACCGGCATCACGGCAAGTGCCGTGGCGACGAGATACGCATAGGGGTTCACATACGGCAGTGACTTTGCCATCTGGTATTTCCTTTCGGAGTTGGAGATTTACTGGATCTGAAGTGCGATTTTGCCGAAATGGCTCTGCTGCAAGAGCCGCGCATAGGCCTTGCCGGCATCCTCGAACGGAAATGTCTCGGCATCCATGATCGGACGAAGGCGGTTCCTGTCGTAGAATGCAATCACGTCATGCAGCATCTGCGTGTTGCCGACATAAACGCCATCGACCGACAGGGACTTGAACAATATGCTGGTCGGGTCGGCGTGACCGTCGACGCCGGCAAGGACACCGACACACGAAATGCGTCCGCCGAAGGCGGCGGCGTTCATTGACTTCTGGAACGTTTGCGCACCGCCGACCTCAACGATGATATCCGCTCCTTTTCCGTCGGTCAGACGCAGGACTTCCTTGTCCCACTCTTCTGTCTCGCGGTAATTGATCACATGGTCGGCGCCGACCCGGTGCAGCAGCTGCGCCTTTTCCGCGCTTCCCGTTGTCGCAATGACCGTTGCACCCTTTGCCTTTGCGATCTGCAGTGCGAACATGGAAACACCGCCGGTCCCGAGGGTCAGGACCGTGTGTTCTTCCGTTACCGGCCCTTTTTCACACAAGGCATGCCAGGCGGTCACGCCGGCGCAGGGAAACGCTGCGGCTTCGGCATAACTCATTGAATCGGGTATCCTGACCAGCGCTTGTTCCGGCAGACAGACATATTCCGCAAGCATTCCGGTCAGTTCACGTCCAAGCGACTTCTCGTCGCCCGCCGGCTCGCCCGTTTCCCAATCCGGAAAAAAGGACGGGACGACCCTGTCCCCCGGCTGCAGGTTTCGGACACCCGGACCGACGCCGACAACCTTGCCGGCGCCATCCGACAGCGGCACGTAGTCCGCATCGCCGTTGTTCAGCGGCAACCAGCCGAGAGCCAGCACCAGATCCTTGTAGTTGAGCGTGGCCGCCTTGACCTTGACGACCACATCCGTGTCCCCGCGCGGAACCGGAACGGCTCCCTCTCTGAGCTGGAGGTTTTCGATACTTCCGACGGGATCGAGCACATAATAGCGCATGCATCTGCACCTTTCGTTGTTGGTGCGATACAGCTAGCGTCCCCGGTGTTGACAAAAAAGATACGGATTTGTCACTCTTCCGGTTCCAAAAAGTTGACAGCGAGAAACACCCCTTGAACACCAAGCTTCATCTGGTCCGCACCCTGATTGCCGCCGTGGAGGGCGGCAGCATTGCTGCCGGCGCGCGGGCGCTGAACATGACCCGCAGCGCCGCCAGCAAGAACATCGCTTTGCTCGAACAGGCCGTCGGCACGCCCCTTCTCCTGCGCAACACGCGCAGCATCGCCCTGACGGAGGCCGGTGAGATCTATGTCCGGGGCATGCGCACCGTGCTCTCGGAAATCGAAAATGTGGAAAGCGAGGTTTCCGCCTTTTCCGCCGAGCCTGCCGGCGTCCTGACGATTGAGTCATCCGTGCTTTTCGGCCGCTTTTTTCTGACGCCCGTGATCCACCGGTATCTGGAAAAACACCCGAAAATGACCGTGGATCTGCGCCTCAGCGATGGCCGCGCCGATGTGACTTCGGGCGAAGTCGATATCTATTTCCGCAGCGGGCGTATCCGGCACCAGGACATGATCGCGACCAAGCTCATGGACATCCGCTTCAGGACGGTTGCTTCACCGGACTATTTCAAGGATCAGACATTTCCGGACACTGTCGACGACCTTGGCCGGTTCAATTGCCTGAATTTCCGGTTTCCGTCCGATCACTCGGTGTTCCAGTGGCGTTTCAAGACCGACGCGGACATCATCTACCGTCGGTTCACCGGCAATTTCCTGTCGACGGATACCGAGGAAATCCTGAAACTCGTACTGGCCGGTCACGGAATTTCCCAGCTGCCCAACCAGCTCGTGGACCCCTACCTTGCGAGCGGTGATCTCATCGAACTGTTCGAGGAAAAGGTGTTCGTGTCCAACTCGCTGCACATGTGTCTTCAAAGGAGCAGGCGCAACGATGCCAAGCTCCTGAGTTTCCGGACCTTTCTGAAAGACCGTTTGAAGGAAGTCGCCGCTCAGCGCGATGCCGCGACACCGGCAATTGGCGGCTGGCTTCTGCGAGCTTGAACAGCCCTCGCCGGACCAGCTCTCAGCACGTCACCTTTTCAGGGCTTCATTCGTTTCCAGTAGGTCATTCCCAAACCAACGGAGTACGGACTTATGGAAGCTGACACCAAGGCGATCGTTCACGAAACCCAGTTGCCGGACCTGATGACACATCTCGGCCAGACACATGCCCTCATGGCGGAAAAGGGGCTGCCCCCTTCCCTCTCGCATCTCATCGAGCTGCGGATCTCCCAGATCAACGAATGCGCCTACTGCGTGAAGATGCATAGCCGCGACGCCAGACGGGATGGCGAGACCAGTGAGCGTCTGGACCGGTTGGCGGCGTGGAAACATGTTTCCGATTTCAGCGCAGCGGAAAAGGCCGCCTTTGCCTGGGCCGAGGCACTGACCTATCTGGACCGCGATGCGGATTACGCCTCTTTGAGGGGCAATCTGCGCAAGCACTATTCCGACGAAATGATCTCCCTCATGACGACCTGTGTCGGCATGATCAACCTCTGGAATCGCGTCCAGATCTCGAAATACTAAAGAGAGAGGCAGCGCCATCCGGCGCTGCTGATGCGGGTTGTTCATTCCATCGATCCTGAAGCTGATTAGGTTTGGTCACCAACCAGTCTCAGATCTTCAATGCGAGTGAACAACCTTTTTGGATTCCACACCTAGCCCCGTGACCGAAATCTCGAAGATTGTTGAAGGCTGCGAGCGTCGTCCAGCTGGCCAGCCCCCGAGCAGCAGGATGTAGGTAAGGTCGTGAACAGGGTAAGTAGTCATGACTTATGCAACACCTTGTTTCTGAGTTCTAGCCAGCCTTCGACATTGACATGAAATAACAAAATCCCTTTTATGATCTAAGTTGTATTTCCAAAAAATACTCGACACAGACATGCTCAAATTAACTGCAGTTTTTTCATCATTCCTAGCGTTCACCTTTCTTCTTGGCTGTTCACAAGATGATAACTCATATGTAAAAATGGAGAATTTTACTGTAGGAAGCAAGCCTTTTTCCAATAAAAATTTAGACAGAGTATGTATCTATCCAGACGGAACAAAGCTTCCAAAGAATACAGGAACAGATTCAACTGCTCCTTATGGAAAAATAACAATTATTGAGCATAAAAACGAGGATATTGTCGTAACGTTTGCAGACAACGACGTACTAAATCACGACTACCCCATAAAACTTGGAACGCCACACTGCTTTGAAAGGCCGGACGATATCGTCGTAAAGCAAGGCGATGGGATCCTATTGTTAGCAACGGATTAAGAGAAATGGCGGATGAAAATGACATTTCACCTCACCACGGATGGGATGACCACAGGGAACAAAACGAATTTTATACGCAGCGAATGAAGGAAGCGCTTCTTGAAGCGAATATTGTCGTTACTGCAGCCGAAATGAATGCAGTTAAACACGCAGCAGTATCTGCCATTGTCGCCGATGTAAAAGGACAAAATACTGCGTGGGGCGCAGGGCATGATCTGGAAATATACACTATGTATAGTGATGATTATCAAAAAGATTTGTTAAACAATTTTCTCGGGCGTGAAATACAAAAGCATATCCCGACATGGCTGCTACAGAATACTACCAAGCGATGGCTCAGCTTGCTAAAAGCGGATATTTGCATATTTCACCAAGAACTCTTGAAGAAGAATACTACAATATTTTTCTTCAACGAGCTTTAACTCAGATTGATGAACGCGGCCTTCTGACAAAAAAATTAGAGAAATGCTTCCTCGCAGGCACAATGGTTGACATGTGGCCAGTTGAGGCGGGTTTGAAGCCGGCGGCAGACGGCCTGTATGACGAGGAAGAAGTCCGGGCGAAGATCTGGCAGAAACCAATTGAAGAAGTGACTGCGAACGATTGGGTGCTGTCATTCGACCAGGACGGCAACCTAAAACCTGGACGGGTTAAGAAGACCTTCGAGAACGAAGCCAAAAACATCCTGGATTTCCATGGCACGTTCGTTACCCCGGCACACGTCTATTACTGCGCTGGCGGTACGTACGAGGGCAAGTTTGTCCCGCTCATCGACATTCTGCGGGATGATGGTGTTGTCCAGCATGCGGATGGCTCACTCATCAGAGCATCCACCGGCTGCGAGGTTGGCTCTGAAGACGACAAGCCGCTCTGGGCGTTCATGCTGTATGAAGACAAAAATGGCATGGAGCGAGTCCGCGAAAAGAGGCAATTGCGTCTGGGTACGCGCTGGATGATGCCAAACGGCAAACACTTTTCCATGCGCGAATATATGGAAGGCTGCGGCATCGAGCTTGTCGAGTCCGGCGAGCTTGAAGGCTATGTGCGTTTCAAGAAAACAGGTCTGACAACGGTGTTTGCGTGGACGCTTTCTGACACGCTGCCAAATCCGGAAGACTTTGTGCTGAGACGATCACAGACAACGCTTGAGGATATTTACAGGGCCTCGGAGTGGGAGAGCGTCCATCCGCAAATGCCTGCGCCTGTGACAATGGATAGCGGGCCGGTTCAACCGCTCTCCGTTCAGCAGTTCGACGACATGCCCCGGAACAATCCGATTGGTTTTCAGAACAACTCCCCCTCAAGTGAATTGAAGCTGAACCGGAAGGCCCGCAAGGCGGAAGCGGCCCGGCAACGGAAGATCAAGAAATCCCGCCAGAAGGCGGACAAGGCCATGGGCACGCTGCACTGATTGATGATCGCGATGACGGTGGGCACATTGCCCGCCGTTCATCATAGCGTGTGCATAGGTCATGATTTATCGCTCCGGTCGGATTGTGGAGGGGGGCAGGGCACGAAAGGCAAAGAAAAACGCGGTGGCCGGCGCGCCAAGGAACACGAGGCACATCCAGAAGGCAGCGGATGAGATGCCCTGCAGTCCACCCGGTTCGACCAGGCCGGTTGCATTGACGACGAGGCCGACCAGTGCCGACCCCACAGCGGTCGCAAAGAGCTGCACGGTGGTGATCGCCCCGGCGGCAAGGTCTCCCTCTCCGGTTGGCGAGGCCTTGTAGATACGTGTCGTCAGATGCGGCCAGCAAAAGCCGATGCCGAACCCGACCAGCGTCAGTCCGAGGCATACGGCCAGCAAGGCGGGCAGCGCGCCTTCATGGCTTGGCAGCGGGCCAAGCTGGATTGCCAGTCCGAGGAAGCTGAAGAAAGCCCCTTGAAGGATCGTGTTTTGAGCGCGCTTGCCCGTAAAGCCGGCGGATACTGCCGAGCCGAGCGTCCACCCCAATGCCATCAACGCGCCCATATAGCCGGCCGCCAGCGGCGTCTGGCCATGCAGGTGCTGCAGGAAAAAGGGAATGAAAGCCTCCGGCTGCATGCCGATCATCAGGAACCCGACGCACAGGTACAACGCACCGAGTTCGGAGGAAAACTTGAGTGCGCCGCTTGGCAGAAGCCGGGCCGACGAGCGCTTTTCCGCATAGGCCGCCACGCCCATGAACACCAGGCAGGCAAGCAAGGTCGTCAGGAGATTTTCCGGACTTGGCGACAGGCTGGCCAGGGAGACGGTGACGACAGTCGCCACCATCAGCAGCAACTGGAGTGCGGGAACCGGCGCCTGGACCTCCCTGCGACCGGTGTCATTGTCCAGATTCGCCGCGCTCAGCAATGCAAACAGGAACGTTGCCGGAAGCAGTGAAAAGAAGGCGAGCCGCCACTGGCCGATCTCGGCAAAGAAGCCACCCAGAGCCGGTCCGAGCAGTGTCGCGACACCCCACATCAAGGTGATCAGGCCGATGGCGATCGGCCAGAGCCGTTCCGGGTAGACCGCCCGGATGACGGTATAGGCGAGCGCGTAAAGCAGCCCGCCGCCCGCGCCCTGAACGGCTCGTCCGGCATTCAGGACACCAATGGTGTCGGCGGCACCGCACAGGAGTGTTCCGGCCGAGAAGATGCCGAAAGCAACGAGATAGGCATGTCTGGAACCGACGGCATTTTTCAGCCTGGAGGTCAGGGCCGCGCTGACAATGGAGGCGACAACGAACAGCGTGGTGCTCCAGGCGTAATAGGTCAGCCCGCCGATCTCCTTCACGACCGAGGGAAGGATCGTCGTCGATACAAAGACATTCAGAGCGTGCAGAACAACCCCTCCCCCCAGGATGACGGAGAAGGGAAGATGCTCTCGAGCCGCAAGATCCAGCCACCTGGGTGGCTGTGCTCCGGTTTCGGTTTTCATTGGGAAGTCTTCCTTCTGGCAAGAAACGTTCTGGTTCGGTCCTAGAACGATTGACCAGGCCAGAAGGTGACCAGGGCGGACAACAATTTGACCGGTCCCGGTCGTGGCAGAAGGAACCTGCGGGCCACCGGAAAGGCGTTGCCGCAGTCAGGCCCGGATCGCTCCGGCCTCAATTGACCCGGAGATCTCCGGTGCGCGTCAGCGTGAAACTTTGTGACAGGAACCGCGCGATTTTACCGGGATGCCGGACAACAAAGATGTGGGCGATCTTGCCGTCCTGATCGAAGCCGAAGGTCACGATTGCATGATTGTCCCTGCCCTCCCGGAGGAGGAGTCCAAGGCCGCTGTTCGTGGCGACGACCGTCATCGTCATCGCATGCCAGGCGCCCTGCAAGACATCGCCGATGAAGGACATCACGGAGGAACGTCCAATTACCGGATCTCTTGCAGCGGTGACGCTGCCACCGCTGTCGGCACGGAAATCGACATCCTCGCTGAGCGCCGCAGCCAGGTCTTCCAGCTCGCCTGTGCGCACGGCCGTTTCGAACAGGTGCAGGAACTGCTTCTGCTGTTCCCGGCTCGGCGAAAACCTGACATTTTCACGCGAAACCATCTTTCGCGCACGGGACGCCAGCTTCCTGCAATTCAACTCGTTGATCTGCAGGGTGTCGGCAATGTCCTTGAACGGAACTCCAAATATGTCGTGGAGGAGATAGGCTGCCCGCTCTTTCGGGGTCAGCCGTTCAAGCAGCAGCAGGAAGGCAGTTGTCAGGCTCGAGGCGATATCAATCTGTTCATCCAGATCAGGTGCGTGCTGGACAAGCAACTGGTCCGGCAACCAGGGCCCCACATATTCGGTCCTTTGGACGCGCGCCGAGCCGAGGATGTCCAGACACCTGTTGGTGCAGACCGTCACCAGCCAGCCATCGGGTTCGGCGATCTTCGAATGGTCCGCGACAAGCCATTTCGCGGCAGTGTCCTGCACGACGTCTTCCGCGTCTGCTGATGACCCGAGCAATCTGTAGGCAATGCCCATGAGGCGCGGCCGCGCTGTTTCAAACGTCTTCTGTTTCGCAACAAGATCCATGCCGGTTCGTCCCAGGAAGTGAAGCTCTGCCGTAAAGACGAAACAAAAGCCCCGATCGTGACATCTCAGCGGAAAAAGAATGCGTCTCGGGTGGCATTTGCAACCTTCGGCCCCTACCTGTGGCGATCCCTGCAGTTTTTTCTATTTGCCGCAATGCAGGCGAAGTCACATTCCGACGATCCCGATCGTCTAATCGCTGACCGGTCGCCACCGGCCCTCCTCCTACTACCGAGGCATGAATGAACAACGTCCCTGACACCGCTCAACCGCCAAGGAACGAAGGTGACTGCGTGAATATTCGCCATTCCGAACGTACCCTGAAGGTCCTGACCGAACTCGCCCGCGTCACTGCAATCCACCTCCGCGGCATGTCAGGGGGCACCGATCCCGATCGCAATCTCGCCAGGCAGATGGCGCACGATCTCGAGAAGGCGCTTGGCGATCTGCACGCGCGCGCACTCGGCGGCAGACGTTCGGTACGCGGCCTCCGCTTCGCACCGCAGGTTTTTTCCCACCCTGCAGCCAGCGGCATGCAGGACCTTCACGACGCGGCCCTGGATGCGTTTTCCTGTGTGAACTGGACCGAGTTCTATGACGAGGATGACTGGAGCCGCCCCTTCCTGTCGGCCTTTGCCAACGGGGAAGGCATCGGGCCGGACGGCGTGCTCCAGAACAGCGAGGTCATCCTCGGACTTTTCCTCCAGGGACCGGACACGACTTACCCTGTCCATGCCCATCCGGCCACTGAGTTTTACATTCCGGTGACCGGGCAGGCAGAGTTTCAGGTCGGAGACGACCGGCCATTTGTCCTCAAACGCCCCGGCGACATCTCGCTGCACCACCGGAACGACATGCACTCGATACGGACCGGAGAACAGCCGTTGTTTGCCGTGTTCGGCTGGTTTGGCGAAATCTCCAAGCCGAGCTGGTACCTGCCGGATACTCCGGAAGACGTCACGGAGAAAAGATACCCGACGATTGCAAAAGGCTGATGCCGGAAGAAAGCGGAGCGATGTCCCGGCTGGTGGCCGGGCCTTCCAGGAGGCTGCTTTAGGGAGCACAGGCACGCTGACGGCGATGGACGCTTACCGGTCCTGCGCGACCGACCGGCGGAACAGAAGCAGGCTGACCGACAAGAGCGCGGCGCCGAGCAGCGCCATCGCCAGGAACTCGGGCCAGACCGTCTCGATCCCCGCTCCCTTGTAGACGATCGCCTGGCTGCACGACATGAAATGACGCGACGGCAGGATCAGCGTCGCGACCTGAAGCCAGGCCGGCTGGCCCTCGATCGGGGTTTCCCCGCCGGACAGCATGAGCATCGGCAGCACCGTCAGCATCACCAGCAGCGCGAATTGCGCCATCGACCGGGCCAGTGTCGCCAGGAAGACCCCGAGGGCTGTCGCGGTGAAGAGAAAGAGCGCCGTACTGGCCAGGAACAACATCCTCGACCCCGCGATGGCAACGCCGAGAAATCCTTCCAGCACGAAGGTCAGGGCGACCACCGTGGCCACGAGCACCACGGCGGCATTCGCCCAGATCTTGGCGGCCGCGATGTCGAAGGGCGCGATCGGCATGGCGAGCAGGTGCTCGATCGTCCCGTGCTCGCGTTCGCGGATCATGGCCGCGCCCGTCAGGATGGTCGTCAGCCACATGATCTGGCCGATGAGCGAGACGATGCTTGCGAACTGCACCGTGTCACCGTTCGGATTGAACGCGGTGTGGATCACGAGGTTGATGGGCTCGTGCTGCACGAGATCGGCGCCGATCGCGAACCGGCGGATCTCCGCACCCAGGATATTCGTTATGTAGCTCGACCCGATGCCGGCCTGCTCCATCGCGGTGGCATCGATCAGCACCTGGATCTCGGGGGCGTGCCCCGCACGGACGTCTTTCTCGAAGCCGGGCGGCACCGACACGACAAAGAGAAACCGGCCGGCGTCCATTTGCGCGGCGCCACTGCCGGGCTCGATCTGGATAACGGGCTGGAATTCGGGTGGGAAAAACGCGGCCGCAAGCGAGCGCGAAAGCGGCGAGTTGTCCTCGTCGGCAAAGGCGATCGACGCGTTGTTGACCGACGTCGACACCCCGGTCGCCTCCATGACCGGCGCGAGGGAGAACGAATAGACCAGCAGCGCCATCATGACCCAGTCGCGCCGGAGGCTCATGATTTCCTTGAGGCCCAGCCAGAAAATGCGCCGCGCCCTGTGCATCTCAACGCTCCTGTGCGCGCAGCAGGAGCGCTGCCATCAGGGTGAACGCCGGTCCGAAACAGGCAAGCGCCAGAATGTCGGGCAGGAGCGCATTCCAGTCGAGCCCCTTGGTAAAGGCGCCCACGTTCAGATGCAGGAAATAGGAAGACGGCCAGAGCGAGCCGATGGTCTGGGCGGCGGGCTCCAGGGTGGAAACCGGCTGCAGCAGGCCGGAGAACTGAATGGTCGGCACGATGGACGCGATGGCGGTGGCAAAGACGGCGGCGACCTGGCTGGACGTCAGGGTGGCGATCAGCAGCCCGAAGGATGTCGTCGCCCAGACGTAAAGAAACGCACCGATGGCCAGCGGCACCGGATTGCCCTTCAGGGGCACGCCGAAGACGACGATGGTCATCGCCGAGAGCAGGAGGAAATTTGCGAAAGCAATCACGACATAGGGCGCCTGCTTGCCGATCAGGAATTCCAGCCTGGTCGTCGGTGTGACGTAGAAATTCGTGACCGACCCGAGTTCGCGCTCGCGCGCAACGCTGACCGCCGTGAGGATTGCAGGCAGCATGATGAGCAAGATCGCGGGCATGCCAGGGGCCATGGCGGCAATGCTCTCGAAACTCTGGTTATAGCGGAAACGGGGTTCGATCCGCGCAAGCTGCACCTGCCTCTCCCCTGTCTCGCGCGCAAAAACATCGAGGAAGCTTCGGTGCAGTCCGGCAACGTACCCCGCCACCGTTTCCCCCTTGAAGGGAACGGCTCCATCGACCGTCGTCAGCACCTCGGTCTGCTCGCCCGCGCGCAGCTTGCGTCCGAATTCCGGTGGCAGCTCGACGATGACGGCAGCGGTGCCGTCGGTGAGGCGGCGATGGCCCTCTTCGACCGAGGAGAGCGGCGGCGTGGGCCTGAAGTAGCGTGAGCCTTCGATCTCGGAAACATAGGCGCGGCTCTCCGGTCCCTGCGACAGGTCCAGCACCGCAAAATCCAGCTCCTCGATATCAAGCGAAATGCCGAAGCAGAACACCAGCATCAGGAGCGCCGAGCCGAGGAACGCGAAGGCGAGCCGGACCGGGTCGCGCAGCACTTCGACGGTTTCGCGACGGGCATAGGCCGCAATCCGTCCGAGACCGCCACCCGACCGGGCGCTTCCTGTCCTGGCAGGCACATCCGGCGCGATGACGGGAGCCGGCGGCTCCTCTGCCTCGAGTGCCGCGATGAAGGCTTCTTCCAGGCTCTCCACGTCTGCATCCGACGCCAGCTCGGAGGGCGCGCCCATGGCAAGGACACGGCCCGCATGCATGAGCGAGACCCGATCACAGCGTTCCGCCTCCGTCATGAAATGCGTCGACACAAAGATTGTCACGCCGTCACGCCTCGACAGTTCGATCAGCAATGCCCAGAAGGCGTCACGTGCCTCCGGATCCACGCCGGATGTCGGCTCGTCAAGGATCAGCACGCGCGGGCGATGGAGCACCGCGACGGCAAGCGACAGGCGCTGCTTGATGCCGAGCGGCAAGGCATCGGCAAGGGTGTCGAGATGCGCTTCAAGCCCGAAACGGTCGGTCAGCTCGGCGATGCGTTCATCCTTGTCCGCGAGCTCGAAGATCCTTGCGTGAAGACGCAGGTTCTGGCGCACCGTCAGCTCGCCGTAGAGCGAAAAGGCCTGGCTCATGTAGCCGATGTCCCGCCGTGTTTCACTCTTGCCGGCGTCGACCGGCTTGCCGAACAGCCGCGCTTCGCCCCCGCTCGCCGGAAGGAGGCCGGTCAGCATCTTCATCGTTGTCGACTTGCCGCAGCCGTTAGACCCCAGGAACCCGAAGATTTCGCCCTTGTGGATCGCGAAATCGACCCTGTCGACGGCGGTGAAGTCGCCGAAGCGCCGCGTGAGATCCCGTGCGACAATGACCGGCGGGGCACCATCCTCGGGAAGCGGCGGAACGGTGACAGGCCGCTCCGATGCGCCGGTCTCGCGCAACCCCCGATACGCGGCCTCGAGGGTTTCCGCCTCGCCCTTGAGAGCGGCCGGGCTGCCTTCGAAGAGCGCGCGTCCTGCATCCATGGCAACGATCCAGTCGAACTGTTCCGCTTCCTCCATGTAGGCCGTGGAGACCAGAACGCTGAGGCCGGGACTGTGTGCCCTGATCGCGTCCATCAGCGCCCAGAATTGCCTGCGCGAGAGCGGGTCCACGCCGGTGGTCGGTTCGTCCAGAACGAGCAGTTTTGGATCGTGGATCAATGCGCAGCAGAGGCCGAGCTTCTGCTTCATGCCTCCCGAAAGCTTGCCCATGAGCCTGTCCTCGAAGGGAGCGAGGCCTGTCGCCGACAAGAGCGCCGCAATGCGCACGTCGCGTTCTTCAGCGCCCTGACCGAAGAGACGCGAAAAAAACTCCAGATTCTCACGAACCGACAGCTCGGAATAGAGGTTCCTGCCGAGCCCTTGCGGCATGAAGGCGATGGCCGGGCAGACGCGGCGCCGGTGCGCCGGATCCGCGATCGGGCCGCCCAGAACATCGATCTCTCCGGCCTGCAGCGCCTTTGCCCCGGCCAGCAATCCAAGCAAGGTCGATTTCCCGACGCCGTCCGGCCCGATGAGCCCGACAAGGCGTCCCGCGGGCAGCTCAAGCGACAGGTCATCCAGCGCCACGCGCCTGCCATACCGATGCGTCACGGCGGCAATTCGAATGGGCGGGGCTTTCGCACCGCTTGTCATTCGAACAGCTCGGGCGGAATGCGCCGGTCCAATGCCTCGGGCCAGACGGCATTGCCATCCACACGCACGACAGCGATCCCGCGCAGGCCGGTTTTCACATGTTGGATCCGTCCGGCGACAAGGTCCGGCGGTATGCGGACGCGAACGCGGAAGACGAGCTTTTCGCGCTCCTCAAGCGTTTCAACCTGCTTGGGCGTGAACTGGGCTTCGGGAGAAACGAAGGTCACCGCGGCGGGGATTGCGTAATCGGGCAACACGTCGAGCACGATCCGCGCCTCGGCGCCGATCGGCAGGAGCCCGGCATCGCGTGCCGGCAGGAACACGTCCATGTAGACGTTTTCCAGGCTGAGGAGCGTCAGGATCGGCCCGCCCGCCTGGACCACTTCGCCCGGTTCCGCCAGGCGATAGAGCACGCGCCCCGGCTGCGGGGCAAAGAGCTTGCTGTCGCTGATCTGGGTTGCGATCCGGCGGGCCTCGGCTTCCGCTGCGGCGATCTGGCTTTCGCCGGTTGCCACCCGCGCCTTGGCGGCGCCCAGCACCGCTTCGGCCACGTGAACCGCGGTTTCCCGCTCGTCGAAGATGGCCTGGGAAATGTGTTCGCTCACCAGCAGCGTTCGCGCACGCTCAAGTTCATGTTTGGTGAGACGGAGTTCGCTCTGACGCTGCAGGACGACGGCTTCGGCCTCGGCCTTCGTCTGGCGTGCCAGCGCAACCTCGGCTTTCGCCCGGTCGAGGGCCGCCTTGAGCTCGTCCGTATCCATCTCGACGAGCACGGCGTCCTTTTCGACGAGGCTGCCCTCGGCAGCCAGCACCTGGTCGACACGTCCCGCAATCTTTGGCGCGATCTCGACCTGCTCGGCCTCAAGCCGCCCGTTGCCCTGAACGAAGCCCGCGGGCAGGCCATTGCGGTCTTGCAGTATCACAAGATATGCAAGACTACCCCCGAGGATGAGGAGGACAGCTGCCGCAAGCGCAATAAGGGTGCCTTTCATATCGGAGCCCGTCGGGTTCTTGAAAACGTTTCTCACCCTGGCCGATATGACAGGGATTGACATTGCGTTGCATCAAGATGCCGCCGTCGCGTTTGGGTGGCAGGCCGCAGCATCTTTCCGTCTATTAACCAGGCTCCGCAAATTGCCCGGCTCAGCCGCGCGGAGCAAGATCCGCACGCTCTGATTGGCGAAAAATTCCGCGACACCAGCTCGAATGGCACTCCGGCACTTGATTGGCTATGATCGACACCCCGGGGCCGGAATGGCCGGAAAAATCAAGGCTTCTCCGGCGCGCATCGGTCTGTGACGCGATGACAGAACCGATGCGGCTCATGCACCGTAGATGAACAGGAACCGCTCTTGCGGGTTTGAGCCGAGGGAAGGCATTGCTCAGGAAACGAACTCTATTCATGCGCAGATCCGTTCATGTCCACATTTGCCTTGTCTTGTTCCCGGTGCTGTTCCTGGCAGCCTGCGCCTCGCTGAATCCGGACTATCCCCGTTCCCGGACGGTTTCCTTCTCCAGCTACGAGAACAGCTATCTTGGCCGCCTTTATCTGCGCGATGAAATCAACCATCCGGGACGGTCGGGTGTTTCACTGGTCAGAACCGGACGCAATGCCTTTGCCATTCGCATTGCAATGACCGAACTGGCGGAACACAGCCTCGACCTTCAATATTACATCTGGGATGCGGACCAGAGCGGTCGCATTCTCGCCCGGGCCCTTCTCAGGAGCGCGGACCGGGGCGTACGTGTGCGCCTGCTGATAGATGACCTGAATGTCGGCGGGCGCGACAAAATCCTGGCAAGCCTGGATGCACATCCGAACATTGAAATCAGGCTGTTCAATCCTTTTGCCCGGCGCAAGGCGCGTGTGTTCAACCTGATAGGAGATTTTGACCGGCTGAACCACCGGATGCACAACAAGCTGATGGTCGCCGACAATGCGCTGGCCCTGCTCGGCGGGCGCAACATCGGCGATCATTACTTCGATGTCTCGGAGGATTCGAACTACCGGGATCTCGATATCGCCGCGGCAGGGCCCGTCGTGCGCGATGCCTCGAGGGTCTTCGACTATTTCTGGAACAAGGAGTGGTCGGTTCCCGTCGGCGCCACCGTGACCAAGACGTTTGACGACAACAATCTGCAATTCGCTCGTGACCGGCTCGAACAGACCATAAATGCCGAAGGCTACCCCTATCCCGTGAACCGGAAAGTCGCGGAAATTCGCCGGACCATGTCTTCCCTGAAAAACGACTTCACCTGGGCCCCGACCCATGTTGTCTGGGACGACCCGGCGGATTTCATTTCCAGCGAGAGCGGGGGAAGGATCCTGAGTGCCCTGTCGGGCAAGCTGGATCGTCTTGAAAGCGAGCTTGTGATGGAGAACGCCTACTTCGTCCCCACGCAAGCCGGCGCCGACAGGCTGAAGGAACTCAGCGAGCGTGGTGTCGATGTTCGCATTCTCACCAACTCGCTGGCCTCGAACGACGTGGTTGCCGTTCATGCGGGTTACTCCAGATACCGCAAGGAATTGCTGGAGGCGGGCATTGGACTCTACGAGGTCAGGGCGGACTCGGCGAAGGTCCAGCAGACCTTCATTTCGACCGAGTCGAAGGCCGGGTTGCACACCAAGGCCGCGGTCTTCGACGGCAATTCCCTGTTTGTCGGCAGCTTCAACCTCGACCCGCGCTCGGCCAACCTCAACACCGAGATCGGCCTTTATGTCGAAAGCCGTGTCCTGGCACGCCAGTTGAAGGCCTTCATGGATGAAGGGGTTTTGCCGGGAAACAGCTATCGGCTCGAACTGGATGAAACCGGCAGGCTGCTCTGGACGACCGAGGAAGACGGTCAGGTCGTGACCTACACATCGGACCCGGGATCGTCGCTGGGGCAGCGCATTTCATCAGGCCTTATCGGCAGTCTTCCGATCGAGGGCCAGTTGTAGCCTAAAAGACGCGTTCCCCGGTGCTATTTCCACTGCTCACCGCAATAATGCGGGCCTGCCGTCGGCAGTTCCACGTTGCAGTTGGCCTCGCCCTCCGCCCTGATCGGGTAGAGGTAGGGGGACTTGTTGCCGAAGGAATCCCGGGTGGCAAAAAAGGTCCAGTTGACGAACCGCTTCGAATTCACGCTGTCTCCCCCCTGATTGCCGCCAAGCAGCGTGAACCCGCTGTAATCGCCGGCGTCGATGTCCCCCCGTGGGTTGGACGGCAGGTCGCCCACCTTGTCGAGAAAGGCAACGTGATCGAAACCGTCCTTGTTGTGTTCCATCACGATGACACAGCCTCTTCTCGGTTCGCTCAGGGCCTCGAAACGCCAGCGCCGCGTCTGCTTGAAGGAAAAGGCACCGGCGCTGCCGGTGTGGCTGTAGCCGGCCCTGTGCAGACAGTAATTGACGAACGCGGCGCACCAGTGGCGATTGTTGATCTTGAGCTTCTGCCGGTCGCTGAGCTTCCACGCCTCACCGCCCATATAGGGGCAGGCCTCGAAATAGCCCTCGTCGACCCGCGTATCGCCTTCCACGATCGCGTTTTCGTCGTCGTTCACCCAGTTGGACGTCTGTTCGCTCAGGGCAATCGCCATCCAGGGCGCCTCGAAGTTGAGCGGTTCCACGGACACCGCGCGGAGCGGTGATTTTTTCGGAGCCGTTTTCGGCACCCAACCCGGCAGCGGCAGCACCTTCAACACCAACCGGGCCTCGCCGCTCATCCGGCGCCAGGTATCCGGTCCCAGCATGCCGTCGTCCTTGAGCCTCTTGGCTTTCTGGAACTGCGCGACATACTGGCTGAAGTCTTCCCGCGACACGGCACCGTTGGATATGCCCAGGACACGGCACACGCCCGACCAGTGGGTGGACCAGCCGACCCGGCGGCCGCGCTTCTGGTTGTATCGCCCGGCCTTGTCGGCCTCCTGCCGGGTCAAAATGGCGGGAATTGCTGCCCCTGCCCCCTCCTGTGCGGGTCCGGAGGCTGGAGTATCTTGTATCGCCATGGCTTCACTCTTGCGCTGATGGAAGGGGCTGAGCACAACGTCAACGATACCACTCGCCGGAAAAAAGTTTACCTAGCGGAAATTGTATCGGCATCGATCGGCCGGAAGGGGCCTACCGCGGTGCAAGTGTTGCAATCAGTTCGTTCACCACATGCGCCATTTCCATGCCGGCGGCGAAATTGAACTGGTTGATGGCAATGAAGACGCCAACATTCCGGCTCGGCGCGAATGCGAGATAGCTGAACACCCCGTCCGCCCCGCCGGCCTTTTGCAGGATCAGCGGCCGGTCGCCCTCGGGCATCATGACGACCCAGCCGAGCCCGATCGCATCCATGTGCCCGCTTTCGTCCATCCCGTAGACCGGCGCAAGGCCGTCCCGCTTCAGCCAGGCCGCGTGGCTCAGCAGGCGGGCTTCCCGCCCCTCCTCGCCGAAACGGTCCAGATTCCAGGCGAGATAGCGCAGCATGTCTTCCGCTGTGGTGTAGATGCGTGACGCACCATACCGGTTGGGGGCCGGAGCAGGCGGTTTCATCTCGTCGCCGTTCCAGTCGTAGCCGGTCATCGTGTTTGCACCCTCCGGCCGGCCGTACCCGGTGTTTTGCATGCCGAGCGGATCGAGCACCCGTTCACGCAAATAGGCCGTGTAGGGCTGCTGCGCGGCGCCTTCCAGCGCCAGCGCGAGAACATCAAACCCGACATTGGAATAGAGCACGCCGGTTCCGGGTGCATAGAGCAGGGGCAGGCTGTCCAGATTGGCGGGAAAGGTCCTTGTGTCGCCCCCGTCCCGATTCTCGACCGGAAACAGGTCACGCTGCAGGCCGCCCGAATGGGTCACAATGTCGATCAGCCGGATTTCGCGCCCCTCGTGATCGGGCAATCCGTTCAGATCCGCGTTCCACTTGCTGGCCGGATCGGTCAGCCCAACCGTGCCGTCGGCCGCCAGATGCGCCAGTGCAAGCCCGGTCAGGGTCTTCGTGATGGAACCGACCCCGATGCGCGTTCCGGCGTCCGGTGCCCGTCCGCTGCCCTTGGCGATTTCGCCAAAACCATAAACCGCGGTCTCGCCGTCCCGGATCACTCCGATGACCAGGCCCGGCACCTTGCTATCGAGGAAAAAAATCTGACCGGTGAATTCCACCGTGTTGTCAAGGAGCGGCTGGTCGGCCCTCACGGACAATGTGGCGGCGAACAGGACAAGTACAGCGGTGAGAATTCTCATCGGACACCCCTTTGCAAGAACTTGAGACAGGGCAGACGTTTCAGGCTAGCGCCTCGTGCGGAGCAGCGCAAACCCGGGCCAAGCCGCCGGCACACGAACCGGGACAACATCCCGGCTGCCTGGATGCCTCTTTCCGGTGATTGCCGCCTTTTGCGCGGTTACAGGCCACAAGCAGGCGTGCGTGAGCTTGCCGCAAGATTTTTCGGCGACCGCCCCCTGAAAATTTCCCATTCAGAATCAGAAAGTTCCACCGGTTTTCCCCCACGCCCGAGCGTCCCGTAGAGCGGCCGCCCGCCGACAGCGAACAGAAAGGCCTTGCGTTATTCGAACAGGAGGAAGCATACTATGCGGAACACTATTCCGCATAGTGGAATTCGGGAGGAGCAAACATGAAATTCCTGGCAGCAGCGGCGCTTGGCGCCCTGATCGGTTCCGTGTCGGTGGCACAGGCCGAAACAACTCTGATCCTCGGGGAAGCCGGCCCCAATCGCGGCGCGCGCGCCGCAGCCCTGAACTGGTTCGCCGAAAAGGCGAGCGAGCTCTCCAGCGACGATCTGAAATTTGACATCCAGTGGGGCGGCGCCCTGTTCAAGGCCGGCGCGGCCCTGAACGGGGTCGCAGACGGGGTCGCGGACCTGGGCACCATCATCTCGGTCTATTTCCCCCAGGAAATGGTCGCCTACGGCATCGCCGACCTGCCTCTGAAGAACGATGACGCCTGGGTGGGCATGAAGGCGACCAACGACCTCATGCGCAACAACGAGGCGATCAGGCAGAACCTCGCCGACATGAACCTGGTCTATATCGGCACCTTCACGACCTCCGCGGTTCATATCGGCTGCAAGGGCACGGCAATCCGGTCCGTTGACGATATCAGCGGCCTGAAGGTCCGCGGCGTCGGTGCTTACGGCGACACGTTCAAGGACATGGGAGCGAACCTCGTGCCCATGTCCATCTACGACGCCTACCAGGGTCTCGACAGCGGTCTGCTCGACTGCTCGCAGGGCTACAGCTACGCAACCGCCGCACTGAAGCAGCACGAGGTGATCGACAGCTACACCCTGCTCAACTGGGGACAGGTCGGTGCGCTCGGCATCCTGATGAACAAGGATGTCTATGACAGCCTGTCGCCTGAAGCACAGGAAGCCCTGGCGGCGGCCGGTGACGGCATCGCGGACGAACTTGGCCGCCTGATCACCGCCGATAATGAAAAAGCCATCGAAACGATGAAGGCGGCCGGGGTCGAGGTGATCGAATTGCCCGAATCCGATCGCGCCAAGCTGGTCGAGGGCGGTGGCACCTACGTCAATGCCTGGATCGAGCGTGCGGATGCCGCCGGCCTGGACGGTGCCGGACTCCTGAACGACTACAAGGCCCTGATCGCCAAATACGAAGCCGAGCGTGACGAACAGGGATATCCCTGGACGCGCTGACGCCGGCCGGCCCCGCCTTCGGGCGGGGCCGATTTCCCTGATCCCCTTTTCCTTGCCAGTGGTGTTGCCATGCTTCGCCGGATCGAGCGTCTGCTCGTCGACCTGTCCATTGTCTCCGTCCTGGGGCTCGGCCTGCTGATCACCGCCAACGTGGTCCTGCGCGCGGCCTTCAATTCGGGCATTCCCGATTCAACGGTTGTCGTTGCCGAACTGATGGTGGCGGCCGTGGTCCTGCCACTCGCGGCCACCACGGCGAACCGGGCCCATATCGCGGTAGAGTTCGTCGCCAACCAGCTGCCGCCCCGCGTCGGCGACGGCCTGATCGTGTTCGGTTCGGTATTCGGTCTGATTGCGCTGACGCCGCTCATCTATGCGGGCTGGCGGGAAGCTGCACACGCCCTTGAAGCCGGGTCCTTCTTCTTCGGCGAACTGCATCTGCCCAAATGGCCCGGACGCGTGATCTTTCTTGCGGGCATGGTGTTTTGCTGGTTGCGCCTGCTGGTGATGGTAGTCGACGACATCCGGACACTTCGTTCCGGCGGCCGCCTCTCGGCCGACAAGACAGACGAGGCCGCCTGATGGACGGGACCCTGGTCGGCCTGTGTGCCTTTGCCGCCCTGATCGTGCTTCTGGGCCTGCGTGTTCCGATTGCCTTCGCCCTTGCCGGCGTCGCGGCGGCGGGCACGTTCGTGATGTTCGCCTTCAGGACCGGAACCTTCATGCCGGAGCGCGCAATCCGCCCGACATCGAGCCTCGTCTATTCCAACAGTTTCGACCTGATCCACAGCTACGATCTTTCCATGATCCCGCTGTTCGTCGCTCTGGGGCACATCGCCTACAGGGCCGAGATCACCACCCGGATCTACCACGCCGCCCGCGTCTGGCTGGCCGCCATTCCCGGCGGCGTCGCAATGGCATCCGTGGTCGGCTGCGGCGGGTTTTCCGCCATCACGGGATCGTCCATCGCCTGCGCCTCGACCATGGGCCGGATCTGCGCCCCGGAAATGCTGCGCATGGGCTACGACAAGCGCCTGGCCACCGCATCCGTGGCCGCGGGCGGCACGCTTGGCAGCCTGATACCGCCGTCGGTTCTCTTCATCATTTACGGCATCTTCACCGAAACATCGATCTCCTCGCTCTTCCTTGCCGGTATCATCCCGGGGATCATATCCCTGCTGGGCTTCGTCCTGGTGATCTGGATCTGGGTGATGCGCGACCCGTCGGCGGCCCCGGTTCACGAGGCCGCCGTCACCCGCGCGGCACGCCTCCAGGCAGCCATCGAGGCCTGGCCCGCGGTCCTGCTGTTCGTCATCATCGTCGCCGGCATCTATGGCGGCATCTTCACGGCCACGGAGGCAGCCGCGGTCTGCGTCTCCGTCGCGCTGCTGATCGGCTTTCTTCAACGCCGCCTGACCATGCGATCCGTTGTCGAGGCCCTGCGGGAAACCGTCATCCAGACCACGTCGATTTTCATAATCGCCGCAGGCGCCAAGATCTTTGTCGCCTTTGTTGCCCTGACCGGCGTTGCCGGCGACATCGTCACCGCCGTGCAGCAGGCCGAGTTGAACGTTGTCGTTTTGATGCTCGCGGTTGCCGCGATCTACCTTCTGCTCGGCATGTTTCTCGACCCGATCGGGATCATGGTGCTGACCCTGCCGCTCCTCGTTCCCCTGATCGAGGGCTACGGCCTCGACCTCATCTGGTTCGGCGTTGTCGTCATCAAGCTCCTGGAAATCGGACTGATCACGCCGCCGGTCGGGCTCAACGTCTTCGTCATCGGCTCGGTGGTCGGCCGCCAGGTGCCGATTGACCGCATCTTCTCGGGCATCCTCCGGTTTCTGTATATCGATGTCGTGGTGCTGGCCCTCATCATGGCATTCCCGATACTGTCGCTTCTGATCCCGAATTCAATGTGAGAATGACCATGGACCAGACGCCTGCCTCGACCGACCGCCGCTTCGCCACCACCCTCGCCCGGGGGCTCACGGTCCTGCGCGCCTTCCGGGCGTCGGACGACGGTCTGGGCAACGCCGAGATTTCCGAGCGCACCGGCCTTCCCAAAAGCACCGTCTCGCGGCTCACGTTCACATTGCAGTCCCTGGGATATCTGACCCATGCCCGCCGGCATGACCGCTATCGCCCCGGCCCGGCCTTGCTGGCCCTCGGGAACGTCGCGCAGGCGTCGATTTCCTTTGTCGACATTTCCGGCCCGATCATGCAGCGGCTGGCGGATGAAACCGGCACCCTCGCCCTGCTGCTGGTGCGCGACGAATCCAAGCTGCTGATCGTCAAGACATGGCGGCCGCGCGGCGTCTCCTCGCTCTGGCTGGAAGTCGGCCACAGGGTGCCGGTCAGAGGCTCGTCCTCGGGCCATGCACTTCTGGCGGCACTGTCGCAGGAGCTCTTTGAGAAAACCGTCGCCGATGCCGGCGGCGACCGCGGTCTCACGATGGAAAGCGCGGTGGCGATCCGCGACGACGCCTATGGCCAGCTGGTCGCACGCGGGTTTTCCATCACACCGCCCGAAGACTATTTCGCAACAACCATCCACGCCGTTTCCAAACCGTTTTCAACCCGGGACCTCGCCGAGCCCGTGATCTTCACCTGCGGGGCCATGCCCCAGGACCTGAGCGTGGAACGCATGGAAACGGAAGTCGGCCCGAAGCTCAACGATGCGGTCAAGGAACTGGAACGGATGATGGGCCAGCCGCCTTCGATGACAGTCCGCCGCGACTAGACGATTTCACCAGGGAACAGGGACAGAATGACGGAAATTGTACGCTACGAACGACAAGGCACCATCGCGGTCGTCACGATTGCCAATCCTCCGGTCAACGCGCTCGGGCAAGCGGTCCGGCAGGGCCTGTGGGAGGCGTTCGACCGCTTTGCCGGGGACGATGCCGCCGTTGCCCTGATTGTCGGCGAGGGGAAACTCTTCATCGGGGGAGCGGACATTTCGGAATTCGGAAAACCGCCCCTTGAACCCTTTCTTCCCGATGTCTGCACACATATCGAAAGCAGCCGCAAACCGGTGGTCGCGGCCGTCCACGGCCCCGCCCTCGGCGGCGGCTGCGAAATCGCGCTCGGAGCCCATTACCGCCTGGCGACGAAAGATGCGCGTTTCGGTTTTCCGGAGGTCAAGCTCGGCCTTGTACCCGGCGCCGGCGGCTCCCAGCGCATGCCCCGTCTGACCGGTGTGGCGCCGGCGCTCGCGATGATGCCCGCCGGCGGTTCGATTTCTGCGCAGGAGGCATTGGAAATCGGTCTGGTGGACCGTGTTGCCGATGGCGACGTGCGCACGGCCGGCCTCGCCTTTGCCAGGGAGATTGCGGAAAAGGGGGCTCCCGTCCGCAGGGTCAGCGAGCTGCCCAACCCGCAATTCGACGAAGGCGCCTTTGCGGAGGCCCGCGCCGTCTGGAAGAAAAAGGCCCGCGGTGAAATTGCCCCGCTCAAGGCGATCGATGTTGTCGAAGCCTCGACACGCCTGCCATTCGCCGAAGGCATGGCCGAGGAACGGCGGTGCTTTCTGGACCTTCTGGACACGCCGCAACGCGCCGGGCTTATCCATGCGTTTTTCAACGACCGGAAGGTCGCAAAGCTGCCCGACCTGGAAGGCGTGGCGCCGCGCACCCTTGCCCATGTCGGGGTGATCGGCGGCGGCACCATGGGGGCCGGCATTGCGACCTCGTGCCTGCTTGCGGGACTGTCCGTGACATTGCTCGAACGGGACGATGCCGCGGCGGACAAGGCCCGCTCGACCATCTCGGCCAATCTCGCAGCCGCCGTGAAACGCGGCAAGCTTGCGGAGAGCAGACTTGAGCCCGCCCTGGCGGCACTCGCGACAGTGACGGATTATGCCGCGCTCGGCGCGGCCGATCTGGCCATCGAGGCTGTCTTCGAGGACATGGCCGTCAAGAAGGAGGTGTTTACCTCTCTCGACGCGGTGATGAAACCGGGCGCCATCCTGGCCACCAACACCTCCTATCTCGACGTCAATGAAATTGCCGGCGCCACGGCCCGCCCCGGCGATGTCATCGGGCTGCATTTCTTCTCGCCGGCCCATGTCATGAAGCTGCTGGAAGTCGTTGTTGCCGACAGCACGGCAGCCGATGTCACGGCAACCGCCTTTGCCCTTGCCAGACGCCTCGGCAAGGTCGCCGTCAGGTCCGGTGTCTGCGACGGCTTTATCGGCAACCGCATTCTGTCCACCTACCGCGGTGCGGCGGACCGGATGATCCTGGAAGGCACGTCGCCCTGGGACATCGACACGGCCATCAGGGATTTCGGGCTGCCGATGGGACCGTTCGAGATGGGCGATCTCGCCGGGCTCGACATCAACTACATGACCCGTCAGCGCAAGGCGGCGACCCGTGACCCCCGCGACATCGTCCCCACCTGGGGCGACGAGATGTACCACAAGGGCTGGCTCGGGCGGAAAACCGGGCGCGGCTACTACACCTATCAGGACGGCAAGGCGTCACCGAACAAGGACGTGGAGCCGCTTCTGGAAGAAGCCCGCAAAGGGCACCGGCAACGCCCCCTCGGCCCGGACGAAATCGTGCGCCGCTACATGGCAGCGATGGTCAACGAGGCCGCCAGGGTGGTCGAGGAAGGCATCGCCCGCCGTCCGCTCGATGTCGATGTGACGCTTCTCTATGGCTACGGCTTTCCCCGGTGGCGCGGCGGGCCGATGCTCTGGGCAGACACGCAGGGACTGGCAGGACTGTTGGACGACATCAGGTCCTGGGAAACAGACGATCCCTATTTCTGGCAACCCGCACCGCTCCTGGTCCGGCTGGTCGAGGAAGGGCGGACCTTCTCCGATCTCAACAGGGAAGACGCGCAATGACCCGGGCCGTCATCGTTTCCACCGCCCGCACGGCGATCGGCAAGGCCGCGCGCGGCGCCTTCAACCGCACCCACGGCGTCACCATGGCCGGCCACATTGCCCGCCATGCCGTCGACCGGGCCGGGATCGACCCGGTCCTGCTGGAAGATTCCATCTGGGGAACCGGCTATCCCGAACACGTCACCGGAGGCAACCTCGGTCGGCAGGCCGTGGTCCGGGCCGGTCTTCCGGTCGATGTCGCCGGCACCACGGTCAACCGCTTCTGCGCCTCGGGCCTTCAGGCCATTGCCATGGGCGGCCAGATGATCGCGGCCGAAGGTGCCAGGGCCGTCCTTGTCGGCGGAGCGGAAAGCATCTCCCTCAACCAGCCGGTACCGCGCCTCTCGCGCGAGCCCTGGATCGAGGCAAACAGGCCCGACCTCTACATGACCATGATCGATACCGCCGACACGGTTGCGTCGCGTTACGGCATCAGCCGCGAGGACCAGGACGCACTGGCCCTCAAATCGCAGCAGCGGACCGCCGCCGCACAGGAGGCGGACCTGTTTCGGGACGAGATCGTGCCGATTGACGTCACAAAGGCCGTCACCGACAAGGCCACCGGCGACGTCACGTATCAGGACGTGACCATCTCCAGGGATGAATGCAACCGGCCGTCGACCACCCTTGAGGGGCTCGCGGGGCTGCCGCCGGTCATGGGCGACGGCAAGTTCGTCACCGCCGGCAATGCCTCCCAGCTTTCAGACGGCGCCGCCGCTCTGGTGATGGTGGATGAACGCGAAGCGGAAAAGGCCGGCCTGAAACCGCTCGGCCGCTATCTCGGCTATGCCGTTGCCGGGTGCGAGCCGGACGAGATGGGGATCGGTCCCGTCTTCGCGGTGCCGCGCCTGCTGGAACGTCATGGCCTGACGGTGGATGACATCGACCTGTGGGAGCTGAACGAGGCGTTCGCAAGCCAGGTCCTTTATTGCCGCGACCGGCTCGGCATCGACGACACGAAACTCAACGTCAACGGCGGCTCCATTTCCATTGGCCATCCTTTCGGCATGACCGGAGCGCGCATGACCGGACACCTGCTGCTCGAAGGCCGGCGCCGGCAGGCGAAGCTCGGTGTCGTCACCATGTGTGTCGGCGGCGGGCAAGGCGCCGCGGGCCTGTTTGAAATTTTCGGAGACTAGTCATGGACCTCAACTTCACGGACGAACAGACGGGTTTCCGCGACGAGGTGCGCGCCTTTCTGGACCGCGAACTGCCGCCAAGACTTTCCGAGAAGGTCTCCCGCGGCAAGCGCCTTACAAAGGCCGACTACGAGGAATGGCATGCCATCCTGAACGCGCGCGGCTGGCTCGGCGTCACCTGGCCGAAGGAGCATGGCGGCACGGGCTGGGATGCGGTCCGGCGCCATATCTTCGAGGAAGAAACGACCCGGGCGCACGCGCCCCGGATCCTGCCCTTCGGCCTTGCCATGCTCGGGCCGGTGCTGATGAAATTCGGCAGTGACGCCCAGAAGTCCCATTACCTGCCGCGCATCCTGAACGGTGACGACTGGTGGTGCCAGGGCTATTCGGAGCCGGGCGCCGGATCAGATCTCGCCAACGTGCAGACGACCGCGGAACGCAGCGGAGACCACTACATCGTCAACGGGCAGAAGACCTGGACGACCCTCGGCCAGTACGCCAACAAGATTTTCTGCCTCGTGCGCACGTCCAGGGAAGGCAAGCCCCAGCAGGGCATCAGCTTCCTGCTGATCGACATGGACAGCCCGGGCATCGAGGTGCGCCCGATCGTCCTGATCGACGGCGAGCCGGAGGTGAATGAAGTCTGGTTCACCAATGTGAAGGTGCCCGTGTCCAACCTTGTCGGCGAGGAAAACAGGGGCTGGACCTACGCCAAGTACCTTCTGACCCATGAACGCACCAACATCGCCGGCGTCGGCTATGCGCAGGCTGGCCTGACCACCTTGAAGCGCATCGCGGGCGAACAGATGCAGGGCGGCGCACCGTTGATGTCGAACCCGTTCTTCGCGGCCAAGGTCGCCCAGGTCGAGATCGACCTGATGGCGATGGCGACGACCAACCTGCGGACGATTGCGGCCGCCAGCAACGGCCAGGCCCCCGGCGCGGAAAGCTCCATGCTCAAGATCAAGGGCACGGTGATCCGCCAGCAGATCAATGCCCTCGCCCGCCAGGCCGTCGGCCCCTATGCCGCGCCGTTCGTTTCCGAAGCGCTGGAGGACGGTTCGAACGTGGAACCGGTTGGACCCGACTACGCCCTGCCCGCCAGCCAGGCCTATTTCAACAACCGGAAACTCTCGATCTACGGCGGCTCCAACGAAGTGCAGCGCCAGATCATTTCCAAGGCGATCCTGGAGCTCTGAAATGGATTTCAAACTGACCGAAGAACGCCAGATGCTGCAGGACGGCCTCAGGCGCTACCTGGCTGCCAATGTCACGCCTGAAGGCATCCGCCAGACGGATGAAAACGGGACAGGTCTCGACACCGCGCTGTGGCAGGGCCTCACCGACATGGGACTGCCCGGCGCGATGCTGCCCGAAGAACACGGAGGCTTCGGCGGCGGCGGCTTCGATATCATGGTGGTCTTCGAGGAACTGGGCCGTGCGGGTGCCGTGACGCCGCTTATCGAAACCGCGGTGCTCGCCGGCGGTCTTCTCGGCGAGGCCGGACGGACCGAAGAGGTCGGTGACATCATCGACGGACGCCTGGTTGCATTTGCCCATGGCGAACCGGCCTCGCGCTACGATCTCAACCGCGTCCAGACGCGCGCGGAGCGGACCGGCGACGGCTGGCACCTCACCGGCCGCAAGGCCGTTGTCCACCACGCCTCTGCCGCCGACACCCTGGTGGTGTCCGCCCGCACCTCCGGCGACGCCGACGCGGAAGCCGGCATCTCCCTGTTCCTGGTCCCCGCGGACGCAGTCCAGCTGCGGGACTATCCGGTATATGGCGGCGGGCATGCCGCCGAAGTGGCGCTGGACTGCAGTGTTCCCGCCGCGGCCCTCGTCGCGGAGGAAGGCAAGGCCTTCCCGATGATCGAACGCGCCAATGCGCGCGCGGCGGCCGCGCAGTGCGCGGAGGCCCTCGGCCTGATGGAAACCATCAAGTCGCTGACGGTCGACTATTTGCGCCAGCGCCGCCAGTTCGGCCAGCCGATCGGCAAGTTCCAGGCGCTGCAGCATCGCATGGCCGACATGTTGATCGAAATCGAACAGGCACGCAGTGCCGTGATCAATCTTTGCGGTCATCTGGCGTCCGGCGCCGGCGAGCGCGAACTGCATGTGTCGGCCACCAAGAACCTGATCGGGCGCGTGGGCAAGCTCGTCGCGGAAGAAGCGATCCAGATGCATGGCGGCATCGGCATGACACAGGAATACGCCCTGGGTCACTTTGCAAAGCGGCTGACCATGGTCGATCACCGCTTCGGGGACACGGATTTCCACCTTGAGCGATTCATCAGGCTTTCCGCCGCATGATCGAGATCATAGAGGCAGAAACCGGCGCCCAGAAGACACTCGGATACGTTCTGGAAATCGGCCACGAGGACGGCAGTGCACGTTGCCGTCTTGATGTCACGGAAGCGCACTCGAACCGGCACGGTGTCCTTCACGGAGGGATCGCGACCACGATCCTGGACAATGCCATGGGAGCGACCTCGTCCCTGACCGTCGACCCAAAGGGCCGCACGCCTTTCCTGACGATCTCAATGTCCACGCAGTTCCAGGCACCCGCCCATGCCGGCAAGCGGGTGACGGCGACTGCCAGGGTGACCGGTGGCGGCCGGGCCCTTCTGTACCTGGAAGCGACCCTGGTCGACGAGGACGACCGGCTGATCGCGACCTCGATCGGCGTCTTCAAACGCGCCCGCACATCCCGCACGGAGGAAGGGCGATGACATTTGCCCGCATTCACGAGCTTGTCGAACAGCACCTGTCCTTGCGCCCGGACGCACCCGCGATCAAGGACTGTGACGGCACGCTCTACAGCTGGCGGCAATACCACGGCCTGATTGCCGAGGCCGAGGCGCTGTTGCGCAGCCACGGGGCGGCACCGAACGAGCGCGTGCTGGTGGTGGCGGAAAACTGTCTCGCCGTCCCGGTCCTGATGATGGCCTGCTCGCGCATCGGCGCCTGGGCCGTGCCCGTCAATGCGCGCATGTCGACGGCCGAAATCGCGCGGATCACCGCTCATGCGAAGCCCGTACTCACCTTCTACACGTCGAATGTCAGCAAGGAAGCCGCCGCCCACGCGGGTGACGCGGCCGGAATCGCGCCCGGAATCACAACAGGGTTCGGTGCCCTGCACATCGCTGCGGGCTCGAGCGACCCGGAGCCCCTGCCCGAGACCTCGTCGCCCCCGGCACTGCTTCTCTACACCACGGGAACAACCGGCGATCCGAAGGGCGTGATGCTGAGCCACGCCAATCTCGTCTTTGCGGCCATCGCCTCGTCCGAGCTGCGTGGCCTCGGCCCGCAGGATCATGTCTACGGCGCCCTGCCGCTGACCCATGTCTTCGGTGTCGCCTCCATGCTGATGGCCTCGGCCTATACCGGGGCCATGGTTGAACTGGTGACACGGTTCGTGCCTGCCGACCTGTTTCATGCATTGCGATCCGGAACCACCGTAATGCCGGCGGTCCCGCAGATGCATGCGCTGCTGATGGCCCATGCCGAGGCGCAGGGCCTGAAGAAACTCGGATCGGAAACCCTGCGATACGTGTCTTCCGGCGCGGCCCCGCTCGATCCGGCCTGGAAACGCAAGGCGGAAGCCTTTTACGGTCTGCCGCTTCAGAACGGTTACGGCATGACGGAAACGACGGCGGGTGTCTGCGGCACACGAAACCGGATCGGGGATCCGGATATCAGTGTCGGCTCACCCTTGCGGGGCGTCGAACTGAAGCTGGACCTTGATGTCGGCGAAGATGCCGAAGTCGGCGAAATCCTGACCCGCGGCCCTCAGGTGATGCTGGGCTACTTTCGAAACCCCGCGGCAACCGCCGCGATGATGACCGATGACGGCTTCCTGCGAACCGGCGATCTCGGAAAGTGGGACGACCAGGGCCGGCTACATGTCGTTGGGCGCTCGAAGGAACTCATCATCCGTTCCGGTTTCAACGTCTATCCGCCGGAAGTGGAGGCCGCGCTGAACGATCACCCGGCGGTGGTCCAGTCGGCGGTTGTCGGCCGCCGGGTGAATGGCGACGAGGAAGTGGTGGCCTTCGTGCAGCCCTCCCAGGACGGAGCCGTGACCGAAGACGACCTGCGCGCCTACGTTTCCACACGGCTTGCCGGGTACAAGCGTCCATCGCGGATCCTTGTCGTCGAGGCGCTCCCGGTGGCGGCCACCGGCAAGATCCTGAAGCACCGCCTGCTGACGCATTTTTCCGGCCTTCTGAAAACCGAAGAGTGACGGGCTTTCGTGAAATCGGCAAGGTCCGATTTCCCTGCCCGTCGAGCGACTTCTGGGCTAATACCAACCGCACTTAATAGGAACCCATCTGACCGCGTTTGGAGACTGTTCGGCAAGGAGCAGATTGCAGGGCGATACGGGGTATCGTCCAAAATCTGCGACGCGGCAGAACAGCCTCCAAACGCGGCCTTCGGTGGCCTGTTCCGGCCCGCCGGACGGCGTTGCGCCGCTTGAACGGCCAACCAGGCCGTCCTGCGCAACGCGCCTTGCCGGCAAACCGGAACAATGACATCAGATCGGTTCCCATTAATTGCGGTTGGTATAACGTTGCCGCATGCGCGCAGTCTCTCGTGACCGTGGCGCGCCTGTAGCGAACAACCGGAGTGCCGTCAGTCCATGGCCGATACGCTGAAGTTCCAGACCAAGTGCCATGCGTGCCCGCTGCGCGAAAAGCAGACCTTCCGCCCGTTCGAGGACAAGGAACTGAATTTCGTCGCGAAATTCAAGACCGGCGAACTCAAGGTCGAGGCCGGCTCGACCATCGTGCTGGAGGACAACAAGACCCCGCACCTTTACACGATCCTGGAAGGCTGGGCGTTCAGGCACAAGTCGCTTCCGGACGGCAGGCGCCACGTCCTGAATTTCGCCCTGCCCGGTGACCTGGTCGGCCTGCAACTGGCGATCCTGAACGAGATGCAGCACACGGTGACGGCGCTGACAGACACGACCCTGTGCGTCTTTCAGCGGGACAAGGTCTGGTCGGTGTTCAAGGAATATCCGGCGCTCGCCTATTCGATGACCTGGATGGCCTCGCGCGAGGAACAGATGATCGACGGTCACCTGCTGAGCCTCGGCCAGCGCAACGCGCTCGAGCGTCTCGCCTATCTGGTGCTCCATCTGCACGACCGGGCGGAAAGCGTTGGATATGCGCGCAACCACACCCTGGATGCCCCGTTCACCCAGGCGCATTTCGCGGAGGCGCTCGGCATCACGCCCGTTCACGTCAGCCGGACTCTCAAGAAGATGCAGGCCCGCAACCTGATCAGCTGGAAGAAGGACCGCCTGCAGATCCTCAACCGGGAAAAGCTTGAAGCGGTCGCGTCCTATGAACGTGACGACAGGACCCGGCGCCCGCTCATCTAGACGGGATGCCAGTCATGTCAGGCGCACGCCGGCGGCCGCTTGCGGTTCAGATCCGGGAAAGCAGACTGGCAATCTGGTCCTTGGTGTAGGGCTTGCTCAGAATTGTATGGTTCCGGAAAATCTCGGGCATCGATTCCATGTCGCCATAGCCGCTGGCGAAGACGAAGCGGGTGCCACGGTCGAGCAGGAGTTCAGCGAATTTCAGACTGGTATCATCGCCCATCTTGACGTCAAGGATCACGAAATTGTAGAGCTCGCGCGCGATTGTCTCGATGCCTTCGGACAGGCTGGTCAGGACCTTGACGGGCATGAATCCGAGTTCCTCCAGCATCGTCTGGGTATCCAGGGCAATGATCGGATTGTCCTCGACAATCAGGGCCGCGCCAAGCGCTCCCTTCAGGGGCATATCAGTTGAAGAAATCATGGAAGCGCTCTTGGGCGGACTGAATATAGAGCCCTGATCTTACACGCTTTATCTGCGCCCGCATTAACATAGGTTATCCCGCCGCAGCCTATTTTCGCAAACGTCCCGACAGTGTCGGCGCGCTTCGTAATTCCGGCCGGTTTCCGCAAATGGCGGACCGTGGTTTCCGGGCACGGCAAACCTGTTTCTCGAACAACCGGCACCCGGCGATCAAATTGGTAACCGGATTCTTTGCGTTGCCGCTCAAAAGAGAAACAGTGTTCGAAAAAATTTGAAACTTATTCTTGTTACAAACGTTTACGAGGCGGAGGTAACGACATGATTACTTTTCGAAAACGCATTCTTGCCGCAGGTGCTCCCATTGTTATGGGAACGGTCTTCCTGGCGACGGCTCTCGGAGCCGCCGAGACCCTCACGGAGGATGCTGAAAAGCCATCTACCGACAAAACCGCCATCTCCGTCGCGGAAGACGCAGTGAAAGGCGGGAAAGGCGACCTGAAAATGGATCTCGCCGATGCCCGCAGCCGCCCGATGCGGTGTGTATCCGGCGACGGCGTAACCACCTGCACCGGCTGGCCCGTTGCCGCCGACATGATCGCCTACAACAACTGATCCTGACCCTGGACACGACTGACAAAAAGATCGCCCCCCTCGGGGCGATTTTTTTGTGCCGTTAGGCCGGGCAATCCCGCATCATCCCGGTGCGGACGACACGGTTATCAGCTCGATCAGGGACGCGGCGACAAGCAACAAAGGGACCGCTACAAAACCGCCGACCGGGCCCCACAGCCAGATCCAGAACGCGATGGTGAGAAACACGGCAAAGGGATTGAGCGTCATCGTCCGCCCGAGAACGGTCGGCGTGACGAACTGGGCCTCGATCAGGTTCAGTCCGAGATAGACAAGTGGCGGGGTCAGGACAGCCGGAACCGTGTTGCCCGTTGCAAGACCGACGCCGGCCAGCACCACCACCATGAGCGCCGGTCCGACGTAGATGACATAGTTCAGCATGCCGGCCAGCAGGCCCCACAAGAGGGGAGACGGCACATCCAGCAGCCAAAACACCAGGGCAACGGAAGCTCCAAGACCGAGATTGATGAGCGTGATCGACAGGAGATAGGTTGAAAGCCTCTCCTCTATCGTGCGGAAAGCCGCAGAGATGAACTTCCGCCCCTCCCGGTCACCCGACAGGCCGAGCGCCGACCGGCGGAGATAGGGCCGTGTCAGGATGAAAAAATAGAGGCTTGCCAGGAACAGGATGACCTGCGCCACAAAGGCCGGTGCGAAATAGAACACGCTTTCGACAGGGGACGTCTCCTCAACGCTTACCTTGACCTCGTCCGCACCGCCCATGACATTTCGCAGTTCCTCCTGAAGACTGCTGAGCGAAGCAAAGAACCCTTGCCAGCTGATCAGCTGGGCCTGAAGCCGCGCCCAGATCAGCGGCAACCTGTCGAGCCAGTCGGACAACGGCACGACGAAGGCTGCCCCGGCCGTGAAGATCAGCAGGATGAACAGCAGCACCATGGAAGCCGCGGATATCCAGGACGGCACACCCAACCGTGCCAGCCGGTCGGCGGCCGGGCCGAAAATCGACCCGACGACGATCGACAGGCAGACAGGAGCGAAAATGACCTGGCCGACGTTGAGCGCCGCGATCACGGCGATGGCGCACAGGATCACCAGGGCGCCCCGAACAATCTGGTCAGGCACGCCCGGGTACGGCCGAAGGCCTCCTTGAGCGGTCGCGGCGGCAGGCCTGCCGGTCGTAATATCTGCCTGTGGTGTCATCGGGATCTCCTCCCGCCCATTGCCTGGGGCCGGCGCACGTCAGGCGTCGTCATCGCCCGGTCCCTGGGCGGCCATGTAGGCCAACCCGCCAATCGCGGCCGCGACGAGCAGGCTTTTCGAACGGGCTAGCTGCGGCAAGACGGAAACCGCGGCAGCGGCCGCAAGCCGTTGCCCGGCCTGCCTGCGCGCGTTGCGTCTCTTGTCACGGTGCCTGAGAATGGCAAGGACACAAAGCGCCAGAGCGCCGACCACCACCATCGCGGCAGCGATCAGGAGCGCAGCCGGCCCCGCCCCAAAGACGGGAGCAAGATACGCCCCCGCGGCGACAAGAGCCGCCAGATAGGCCGTGGCAAAGCAAATCCCCGCAAACACCATCAGCGCGGTGTTGCGCTTGGCGCGGCGGTACAGGCCCCGCATGTCACGGGAAGCCGCGGAAAGCGCAAGAGGGACGGCGCGCATCAGCATCAGCGGCGCACCAGTGCCGCGACCAGGAAACCGACGCCTGCGGCAATGCCGAGCGCCTGCAGCGGATGCCGGCGGACTTCCGACGTCAACGCCCGTTCGTAACCCTTCAGTTCGGTTGTCAGATCGTTGAGGGCGTCCTGGGACATTCTGGTCAGGTCCTGACCGGCGGAACTTGCCCGTTCCTTGTACTCGTCCGACTTGCCCGCACCGTATTTCTTCAGCGAGCCGGCCAGCGCGGCGATGTCCTCGCGGATGCGTTCGATATCATTCTCGATCTCGCTTGCACTGACATGATCGTTTGCGGGTTTCGCGGAAGCTGATGTAGCGGTCTTGGCAGTTGCCATCGTAACGCTCCAATGGTTCGGGTTCGTAACACTCCCGGAATGCGGGAGGACATGGAAAAACGGCGACCGGCCGCGTCCTGTCAGGAGGCGGCGGCGCCCGAGCCGCAATGGGGTGCGGCTCGCCCGGTAAACCGCTCGGGGCCGAAATGGTTCCCGTCTTTTTTTGCCGGCTCCCCGCTCGGACTTCGGTCACTAGCCTGCCTGGCGCCGGAAAATGATGTCATTGGCTCCCTCAAGACCAGCTGCATCGCCACGCGAAACCGTGCGCACGCAGCGTTCGCGAAGCCACAGGCCGGTTCAATCGCCGGCCATCTTGCCCTGCGCCTCCGGAGAGGACACGGGGGTCGCGGCTTCCTTTTCCAAGGTGTTGAAAAAGAAGTTCTGTTTTGCGCCGGAACGATTCCAGTTCACGAAACTTTACACAACGTAACGCAGATCACCTTGCCAACCGAAGGAGGCACAGATGAACGAACAACGCTCAAATCGCCCGGCGGAGCGGGTCCGGCAGGGAGAACGCGGACGTCCCGTCCTCGCCATTCTGCTGACAAGTCTCGCGCTGGTGGCCGTCGCGTTTGTCGGTCTCAGCCTGCTTCAGACGGCCGGTATGGACTTCTCGATCGGGGCCATCGATGGCACCGGTCAGGCAGCCGACCTCACGCAGTAACCCTCGCCACCACAAACCGGAAAGGAACATTCACATGTCCAGTGTCCTGACGATCGAAACACCCCGGACAGACACCGTGCAAACCGGCATTGACGAAGAGGTTCGCGAACAGCTGGCCAAGCATCTGTCGGTCATTCTGGCGGAAACCTACATGCTGACCATCAAGTCGCACCTTTACCACTGGAACGTGGTCGGGCCGATGTTCAAGCCGATACACGATCTGACGGAAGAACATTACGAGGATCTCTTTGCCGCCACGGACGAGCTTGCCGAACGCATCAGGGCCCTCGGCCACCGCGCCCCGGTCAACGTCCAGGACGGCAGCCTGAACCTGACCGTCACCTTGCCGGCCGGGGGCATGCCCGACGCCCGGGACATGATCCGGGACCTTGTCCAGAGCCACGAAATCATCTCGGCCGAAATGCGCGACATGGCCCGCTATGCCGGCGCCCATGGCGACCTGGTGACGGAGGATCTGCTGACCGCACGGATCACGTTCCACGAGAAGGCGGCCTGGATGCTGCGGGCCCTGGTCACCGACTGATGCGGCAGCGCCACCGGTTGCCTGCCGCACGGCGCGGCGGGCAACTTGTCCCTGAACGAGAAACCAGCACGGCGGAACGATGGTGAGCGTACCACAGAGATTTGCGGGCTTTCGGTCTGCATCGAGCGTTCTGGCTGACCCCGGACTTTCACGCACCCAGAAAAAGGCCGCCCTACTGTCCTGGCGCGAGGCCCTGAACCGTCAGACGCCCGCATCCGGCAAGGAAAAGGCAAACCGGGCGCGGATCCTCAAGGATATCGGCCAGGCCCTGGTGTCGCTCGAAAAGAGCGGACAAGCATCGGACGAATGGAAACACCGCAGCCGCCGGCGCCTGAACACCGGCGGCTGAACTTCTCCGGCAGGAGCCTTTTCAGGAAACCAGGTGCCTCGACGGGAATTCGATGACGCAGCGAAGTCCTTCCGGCGAGAAGTCTATGTTCACGTCTCCGTCCAGGGAGGGACCGACCAGACGCTCAAGCAGCATGCGGCCGAACCCGTTCCGCTTCGGCGGCACCACTTCCGGACCGTTGGTTTCCGTCCAGGTCAGCCGGATGTTCTCTCCCACCTGTTCCCAAGAGACGGTCAACCTGCCATCGACGACCGACAGGGCACCATACTTGGCGGCATTGGTCGTCAGCTCGTGAAGCGCGAGCCCCATGTTCTGGGCCGCATCCGCCGTGATGGCGCGCGTTTCACCGCGAACCTCGATCTGCGGGCTGCCGGGATCGATGGATTGGCCGAGATGGGTCAGAACCAGTTCACGCAGGTCCGCGCCGTACCAGGATTGCGAGACCAGCAGGTCGTGGCTGGCCGCCATGGCCTGAAGACGTGCGGAAAAGCTCTCGACGAACTCCTCGGTATTGTCCGATTTCGCCGCCGTCTGGCGCGCCATCGCCTGAATCACGGCAAGAAGGTTCTTCGACCTGTGGGTCAGCTCACGCATCACGAGATGCATTTGCCTTTCGTTTTCCCGCTTGTGGGTCATGTCGACCGCGGTCCCGAGCACACCCGTCACCCTGCCTTCCCGATCCTTGGCGGGATCGAGCCTGACATTGTAGCTCTTGGGTGTTCCGTCCATGTCGATATCGACTTCCAGAACGGTGCTTTCCCCTGTCTCCATGAGCTTCTGTTTCGCGGGGATCAGCTTCAGCTGGTCTTCCTCTGAAAACAGGTCCCGGTCGGTCTTGCCGACGAAATGCTCCACATCCAGGCCCGGCGGCGGGTTGACCACATGCAGGTAGGTCAGGTCCCGGTCCTGTTCGAACACGGTGATCAACGACCCGTCGAGCGCCTTTTCGAACCGCTTGTTGGCTTCGGCCAGTTGCGTCGCCATCGACGCGAGGCGGATTTCGTAAAGGTTCTTTTCCGTCATGTCGACGGCTGTGCACAGAACACCGTCGACCGCGCCTGACCTGTCGGTCGTGGGGTGAATGATGAGATCGAGGAACTGGGTGCCCGTTTCCTCGTTGTCGATGGCGATATAGGTGGAAGCGGAGTCTCCGGTTTCCATCACCTGCCGTTTCAGCGCGACAACATCCTCCGCCGTTTCACGGCCGAGCACGTCCGCGTCCGTCTTGCCGATGACCTCCGCCGGTTCGAAGCCAAAACGCGGATTGTGGATCCAGGTGTAGCGAAGGTCCCTGTCCTGGGAGAAAACCGAAATGTTCGACCCGGTCAACGCGGTTTCGAACCGGTCATTGATGCGGTCGAGCTCCCCCCGGCTCCTGCCGACTTCCGAATTCAGCTGCTGGTTCTCTGCTTGCAGCAGCTCGTTGGCCCTCTCCAGGTCCTGCAATGAGGGAATGGCCAGCAACTTGGGGAACATTTGCCAGACGACCACCGCGGTCACGATGGAAACACCGGCGGTCACCACCTTCACCAGGCCCTGTGCGCCGTAAGCCGGCCACCAAAGCGTCAAAAGAGCGGTCAGGTGTGTGACAGCGCAGGCCAGGATGAAGGCGATGAACAGGTAGCCGATCTTTCGGCTGTTGCCCTGGATGTCCGGCCGTTTTCGAAGAAACGTCAGCATGGCGACCGGAATGGCGATATAGGCCAGGGCGATCAGCCCGTCCGAGATCGCATGCATGGCAACCAGGTCCGGTCGCCAGAGAAGGCAGTAGCCGTGCGGCATGAAGGACGCCGCTCCGAACAGGTAGTGCAAAAGTTCAGTCATGCGTTGCCGGCTCCATCATCCGGAAATCAGAAACGGTAACGGCCGGCGTTTGAGCGCCTGTCCCCTCGGATTGTCCTTGGGAAATCGATCGCGGCACGTTGGCCTATTTTTGGAACTTTCCCGCGCCCCAACCGTTTCCATCATGTCTGTAAACAAAGGAGTTTGAGACTGATGAATTGGGACCAAATCGAAGGAAACTGGAAAGAGTTCAAGGGCAAGGCGGTTGCCAATTGGGGCAAGCTGACGGAAGACGAGCTTGACCGCGTGCAAGGCCGCCGCACGGAACTGGCCGGACTGCTCCAGCAGAAATACGGCAAGACCCGCGAAGAGGCCGAGAAGGAAATCGACGCCTGGATGGCACGTCACTGAGCAAGGGAAGCGGGGCCTCCCCGCCGTCTCCCGCGTTCCGTCGCCCGGTGCCTGGAGCACCGGGCACGGCCACCGGCACATGACCGGCCTGCCGACCCTTTCCACGATCCGCCCCACGAACGATACCCCCGCTCAGGCAGCCACGGCATCGCTTCCCTTGAAGAACAGCGCCTGGCTGATGCCGGCTTTCACGGTGTTGGGGTTGAACGGCTTGGTGATCAGGAAGGTCGGCTCCGGCCGCTCCCCCGTCAGCAGGCGCTCGGGGAAGGACGTGATGAAGATCACCGGCACGGTCATCTCCGCAAGTATTTCCTTCACGGCGTCGATGCCGGACGAACCGTCGGCCAGCTGAATGTCGGCCAGGACCAGTCCGGGAGGATTGGATTTCGCCGCGGCAATCGCAGCCGACGCCGTCCGGGCGACCGACGTGACCCCGTGCCCGAGGGATTCGACGATATGCTCGAGATCCATGGAAATAAGGGGTTCGTCCTCGATAATGAGCACATCCGTCTTGGTCTGGCGGTCGATCTCGTCGATCGCGTCCTTGATCAGGCGGGACACGTCGTCCTCGCTCCGCTCGATGATGCGGGCGGTCTCGGGAATTGAAAATCCCTCAAGCGTCGACAACAACAGTGTCTGGCGGCTTTCCGGTGCCATTGAAGCAAGACGCTGCTGGGCGGTCTGTTCAAAGATGGACGTCGCTCCGTCATCTCCCGCGGGAGGAACCACCGTCGCATTCCAGAGAACATGGAACAGCCGGTACAGTCCGATCTTCACGCCATCGCCGGTGTCGATGATCGAGGGATCCGCCACCAGGGCCTGAAGACAGGCACGGACATAGGCGTCGCCGCTCTTCTGCGTTCCGGACAGGGCCCTTGCATAACGACGCAGGTAAGGCAGGAGAGGTGCAATTTCCTGGGAAAGGCTAATGGACATTCAATTCTTCCTCGATGTGGCACAGCCAGGCTGCAGTCGTCTACGGAGCAGCAGAAGCTGCCGCAGTAACAAGGAAATGCGTTGATCAAAAAAAAGTTCCATACTGCCGGAACTTTTTTTTCGCTGCCGCGTTTACGCCACAAATCCCGGTTCGTGACCCACAAGAGTTTTAGGAATTCGCCATGGCAAGCAAGACCTTACCAGACCGGCCCGACTCCGGTTTCGGTATTATAAAGCCGACAGCCTCAGCCAGGACAAAGGAAGACTGGATCGGAAACCAGCTGAAAAAAGTTTATGACGAAGCGCTGTCTGAAGACATTCCGGACGACATGCTCGAGCTTTTGTCGGCTCTGGACGACGGCGAACCCGAGGACCAGGGCTCCGACGAGGAGGCCGCCGAATGACCGGTGCACAGTTCAAGCAGGACCTGGTCGAGGCCATTCCGCGATTGCGCGCCTTCGCCCGCTCCATCAGCGGCGACAGGGACCGTGCCGACGATCTCGTCCAGGAAACGCTCGCCAAGGCGATCGCAAACAAGGACAAGTTCGCCGAGGGCACGAACCTGATCGCCTGGCTGATCACCATATTGCGCAACCAGTATTACTCCGTCGGGCGAAAGCTGCAGCGCGAAGTCGCCGACCCCGATGGCGAGCATGCCGCGACCCTGGAAAGCAAACCCCAGCAGGCCGGCCATCTCGAGCTCAAGGATTTCATGAGCGCCCTTCAGGTCCTGCCCGACGATCAACGCGAAGCGCTGATCCTGATCGGGGCCAGCGGATTTTCCTACGAGGAGGCGGCGGACATTCTCGGCGTCAAGGTGGGTACGGTGAAAAGCCGGGTGTCCCGCGCACGCTTGCGGCTCGAAGAGCTGTTGAACGGCCAGGAGGACTTCGAGCGCTCGGACGTCGCCGTCGCGGAGTCGGCAGCCCTGATCCACGACGCCCTCACCCTCTGATCCCTTCGGGCACGGGCTGTCGGCGCCCTCCTGATTTCGGGCGCGCCGCCTCACCGCGGACCAGATCCCTTCCCGGGTCCGGTTTCTCCAGTCCTGTGTATCCGGGATACGCTCCAACCGGCGGAAGACTCCAATGCCACTGGCTTACCAGGACGATGTCAGGGAACAGGCACTCTACAGGCTGATCAAGGGCTTTCTGTTCATTCCGGTATGCATCGCCCTGCTGGGCGCCGCGCTCGCTTTCCTGACCCTTTACATCGACAAACTCGGGCTTCTGTCGAACCTGTTCGACATGTTCGGATACGACTCGATCAGCGTGGACGGCGCCAGGTCGGTCCTGTCGACGATTGCCGGCGCGATGATGTCGGTGATCAGCCTCGTCTATTCGCTGACCCTTGTTGTGTTCACGCTTGCCGCCGGCAACATATCGCCGCGCCTGCTGGAAACCTTTGCCAGCAACCGAACCACCCAGATCACCATCGGTCTGCTCGGGGCAACCTTCCTGTACGCCCTGTTTGTCCTGTTTGTTGTCGAAGACGGGCGCGAGGTCCGTTTCTCGGTCGGAATGTCCATTATACTGGCGGCAACCAGCTTTTTCTGGCTGGTGTATTTCGTCAATGACGTTGCAGGTCGCATCCGCGTGGATGCCGAGATCGGCCGCATTCAGACCTCCCTGCGCAACTCCATAGACATGCTGCTCGCAAGCGAGCCGCGTGAACAGCCAAACGACCGCGACGGGATTCCCGACCTTCCGGTGAGCTCCGTTCCCGCCAGCCGCAGCGGCTATGTCACGCTGATCGACAGCGAACGCCTGTCCGCATTTGCGCGGCATATCGAGGGGTTCGTCGAGGTCCTGGTGCTGCCGGGCACATTTGTCATTGAAGGAATGCCGATTGCCGAAATCAGGACCAGGGCCGAAGAACCCGACCTTGAGGATCTCCACCTTGCCTTCAAGGTCAGCAAGGCCCGGGCTCCGGAAGGGGATGTCCAGTTCTCGGTGCACCTGATGGTCGAGATTGCCTTGCGCGCCCTGTCCCCCGGCATCAACGATTCCTACACGGCCATGAGCGCGATCGATCATCTTTCCGCGAGTTTTGCCCGGATCCTGCAGCGGGGCGCCCCTTCCGCGCTGGTCTGCGACGAGGACGGCGCGCCGCGGGTCTGGCTCAACCTTCTGGAAGTGAATGATATCGTGAACACCGCCATGCGGCCGCTGCGGCAGTCGGCCAGGACCAACATCCTGGTGCTGGATCATCTGGTCCAGGCGCTCGGCAAGATGGCGCATGTCTGCAGACAGGAGCATTTGCCCCTGATCAGGCAGCAATTGCTGGAGATTGCCATGGACGCCAAACAGGCCGTCCGGAGCAAGCCGGACAGGGCCCAACTGGCACGTCGCATATACCTGGCGCGCCAGGTGATCATGAACAAGTCAAAATAAAAAGAGCGCCTTCCGGCGCCCTTTCCCGTCAGGTCCTGCGGCCCCGGATCGCATGCATGACCGCCGAGATCAGGAACAGGGCGATCGCCACGAAGAAGATCAGCTTGGCAATCGAAACGGCGGTTCCGGCAATACCGCCAAAACCGAGAACGGCCGCAACCAGCGCAACAACCAGGAAAAGAATAGCCCAGGAAAGCATCGTTACCTCCAATATCAACATCACGATGAGGCAACGCCAGAAAAAGAAAATAGTTCCACGGATTTGCAAGATTTTTTTCTCGACGTTTTCCCAAAAACATTTTCCAGGAAACGGAACCAATCCGGCCTCCACTTCGTTTCCGTGACAGGTCTCAACCGGAGGTTAGTCATGGAATATGGAATTCTGGGTTTGCTGGTTCTCATCCTGGATATTTTTGCAGTGATCAAGATCCTGGGCAGCGGAGCGTCCACCGGAGCCAAGATCCTCTGGGTCCTCGGCATCCTGATCTTCCCCATCGTCGGCTTCATCGTCTGGCTCCTCGCCGGACCGAAAAGCTCGGGGCGCCTGGCGTAATACATCTAAAATCCAGAGACTTTCGAGATTTTATTGGAACCATCCAGAATTGAGAAAGTTTACCAAGCGCATCCAAAGAATCGAATAAATATTCGAAAGGATAAATATTATGATCCGCACCCTTCTTACAACAACCGCTGTTGCAACCATGATCGCGACTGGCGCGCTTGCCGACAGCAGCTCTGCCACGAAGGTCGAAACGGAAGCGGCGACTGCAATGCCCGATGGGGTCTACGAATTCGAGTTCCACACGCTTTCGCCGGACGCCACCTCGGGGATCCTCGCCTCCAACCTGATCGGCAAGGCCGTCATGAACGGTGATAACGATCAGGCCGAAGCGATTGGCGACATCAACGACGTCATTATCACGCGGGACGGCGGCGTCCGCGCCGTGATCGTCGGTGTCGGCGGGTTCCTCGGAATTGGCGAGAAAGACGTTGCCCTCGACATGAGCCGCCTGTCCTTCATGACGAAAGGCGACGACCGACTGGAGATCGTCAGCGACGTTTCGCGCGATGAGCTGGACCAGGCAAACGCATTCAAGCGCCCGGACTACATCCCGGACTGGATGAACGCCGAAACGGTTCGCGAAGAGATGGACAAGATTTCCGAGAGCGCCAGGACAACCTATGAAGTGGTACGCGAGGAAGCCATCGCTCCGGCCAAGAAGGGTCTCGACGAGACCGTCAGCAGCGCCTGGACGGCTGAAAAAACCCGCGTCAATGCCCGCACGGTTTCGACGGAAGCGCTGATCGGTGCGGAAGTCTATACCGGCAAGGACCGCAACATCGGCGAGGTCTCGCAGGTTCTGATCGGCGAAGACGGCAAGGCCGAGGCTGTTGTGATCGATGTCGGCGGTTTTCTCGGATTTGGCGAAAAACCCGTGGCCGTCTCCTTCGACAGCCTGAAGATGTTCGAATCCGGCAACGGCGCCCTGATTGTCACGGCTCCCTTCTCCAAGGAGCAGCTTGAGAACGCGAAGACGTTCGAGCCGGCAGAATACAAGGAAAGCCCGGAGAGCGTCATCCTGAAGGGGTAATCTTCGTTCAGCGAGCGGACTGGCAGTCAGCTCGTTGAACCGACCCGCTGAGACTGAATCCGGCCCGCGGAGCTTTGCTTCGCGGGCCTTTCCTGTCCCCACTTTGGACACCTCTTGCCACGGCATCGACACCTCCCGAAAAACGGAAAGTGTTACCTATGTGTCCGGAACGTTTTGTCACCTATGTCTCAGGTCGGGCAGGCAGCAGCAGCCAGCAAACTCTTCCAAGGCCTTGCCGCCGCATCACATCCCCACATGTGCCCCATCTCCCGGCCGCACCACACCGGGATTGCGAGCCTCGACGACCAGACCATTATTCCCCGAACTGCGCTGCGCCTGCGCCTGCGACTGCGGATACGCCCGGCCATTGCGAGACTTGCCAGAAATGGAACAGGCCACAAAGCCCCGCAGAAGCCACTCCAGCATGAAGTTCACGCTATCTACCTTACCTATTTTTTTTGAGAGACCCGGTCCGGCTCTGTTGCCCTGAAAGTGTTCCCTCCGGAGGGCAAGACAGAAAGGAAGGGGAATATCATCGGGAGGATCTGGGCAGTTCCAGGCAGGCAAGTATCGGGGGCCTTGACGGCTTCCCGTGCCTGCCCTGTCAGAGCGGTTGGATGCGGTTGGGTATGATGTCGCGGTCCCGCTCACGGGCGACGGCCTCGGCTTCGTTCAAGTCCGGGCGGCCACTCGGGTTGTTCGCAACCACGCAAAAGAAAAGGGCCGGCAGTGCCGGCCCTCGTTCCTTCCTTTGGCGCTAGTCTCAACTGACGCCTTTCAAGGTCAGTCGGCTCACGCCAAGCGTGATGTTCGTGCCGGTCTGGCTTTCCAGACTGACCGGATTGAGCGCGATCGACTTGTCGAACCCGCCGACCAGGGCATTTGCCTTTACTCCGGCGCCAAGGCTGACACCGGCAGTCACGCCGCCATAGGTCCCCTCAAGCGCACCACGCTCCATGTCCGCACTCGGGGCCACGACGCCCCAGACGAGGGTCGCATCTTCCGTGACGCCGATGTCGAGACCGAAATCGGAAACGGTTCCGGTATAATAGGCAACCTTGTCACCGTCGGCCGGATTGTAGGTGCACGCCAGCGTCGCCTTGGAACCGACGACAAAATTGGTCTCTTCTTCAACGGCGCAAGTCAGCGTGCCGATTTTCACGCCCGCCCCCTTGTCTTCCGCGAGCGCGTTGGCGGCGAACAGGGCTGTGCCGGAAAGTGCCAGGGCAAGTGTTGCGAAGCGTTTCATCGAAATCTCCTCGTTTTTCATGCTGGCCGGGCCGGATTGCACGGCAATCCGCCGGCCGGACTCCGCCTCACCCGGCGAGGGTGCGACGGACTGAACGGCAAACGGAGTTGAAGGCGGAGAGTTCCAAAGAAAAATTTCTATCATCGCGGTCCGGCAAGCACCGGCACACGCGACGACGCGCGGCAACGGAAGTCGTCCGGTGCCATTCACCTGCGGATACGACGGAGATCGAACAGGCAGAATGTCTGCCGCCACATCGGGTCGAGCTTTTTCGCTGTTCCAGGCAAAAGCTGCCTTCCGCGACAGATCTTCACTTGAGAAAAATCTTGCCCTCCACGATGTTGCCCCTGCCGAAAAACTCCAGCGTGTCAAAGCTGTAGTTCCTGGCCAGGAACAACCCCCGGCCGTTTGGCCTGTCGTAGGCGACCTCGTTGTTCAAGTACTGTCGAAAGTTGAAGCCCGGACCCTGATCGGTGACCCTCAGAAGGATCACCTCCGGCTCAACGGAGAAGTCCGCGGTCACCCGGCGGTTCCTGTAGGGCTCGCGCTCCTGGCGGCCTGCCACCTCGCTCTCGAACTGGTCGTTCAGGAGCAGTTCGCTTTTCAAGTCCATCGAGATCTCGAGATTGCCATGCTCGATGGCATTGCTCAGCAATTCCCAGAACCCCATTGAAGCTTTTTCCGGGCAGACGGTGTTGAGACCGAGCATGGCAGAAAGGCGTTCGGCCTCGCCATGGGTACTGAGCTCGAAGGTTCCCCGAAGCAACCGACCGAAGGACGAGGAGGATCGAGAGACATACTTCTTGATGCCTTCGGCATCGGGCAACCGGGCACTGTCCGTCCCCTTTTTTTCGACGAGGCCCAGTGCACGCTTGTCAGAAACACTCATCGTCAATTGCTCCCGGTAAATCTCTTGAAAATTCAACGCAAACAATTGTCACGTCATCGCTGAAAGCCTTCGTTTCGCCGCAAGTGAGCCGGGCAAGGACCGCATCGATGTAAGCCTTGCAGGAGGTCTCCTCCGGTTGAGCGCTCAAAAATCCGGCGAGGCCGTCATAGTCGAAGATCGAGTCGGGCGGATCCGGCGTTTCGATGAGGGCATCGCTATAGAGGAACAGCCGGCTTCCTTCCATGAAATCCAGTGATTGATCCATGTAATCGGACTTGCAGCGCAGCCCGAGGGGAAAACCGGTTCCATCGAGCGTCACGAACCCACCGTTCCCGCCCCCCGTTTTCAAAAGGGCGGGGGGAGCACCTGCTGAAGAGAAGGTCATCTGCCGGCTTCTGAAGTCGATGATTGCACAGAACATAGTGGCGAACTGTCCGACGGGAAGGATCTCGTGCAAAAAGCCGTTCAGTTCCGCCAGGAAATTCGACGGCACATCAATCGCGTCGCAGCTGTTGAAAAAGCCCTGGAACCTGAAAGTGTTAAGCGCAGATCCGACACCATGCCCGGAAAAGTCCAGAAGATAGACAAACAGCTGGTCCGGTCCGAGTTTCCGCATACCCCAGAGGTCTCCGCCAAGACCGATCGAGGCCTCGTAGTGGGAGGCAAGCTCCACCGGCATGCTGTCGATCACGGATCGTATCAGGTCCTCGCCGGGCAACAGGTCCACTTGCATGGACCGGGCAAGATCGATTTCGTCCGCGACCCGTTCCTTGTATTCCTTCAATCTCTTGATCAGATGGCTGCGTTCCAGGTGGACGTGAAGTCGTCCGGCCAGTTCAAGATGATAGACCGGCTTGCCGATCAGGTCTGTCGCGCCGGCCTCGAATACCTTGATCCGCTCCTCGAGTTTCTCGAGGCCGGTCAGGACGAGGATCGGGATGTCGGACAAGGACCCGTCCGACCGGATCCTGCGGCACAGCTCGAAGCCGTCCATGACGGGCATGTGAAGGTCCGTCAGGATGAGATCAGGCTGCCATTCCGTCATGATCTGCAAGGCCGCCTGGCCGTTTTCGGCCGACCGGATCTGACGCAGTCCGTAATGGGTCAGGAAACGGCTGATCAGGGCAAGAACGACGGAACTGTCCTCGACTATGAGAATCCTGCTGTTTGCATAATCCGCGAGGTGGTTCTCAACCGCCCTTGACTGTTGCTCCTGCAGCTTCCTGTAAATACCTGCCGCTCGGGCCATTCAAGCCTCTTCCAGGGTCAGGATCTTGTCGAATTTTCCGAGTTTCATGAGAGCATCCACGTGCCCCTTCGCGCCGCGGATCACCAGCGTCCAGCCATTGGACTGCCCTTCCTCATGCGCAACAACGAACATTCCGAGACCGGACGAATCGATGGAATTGAGCTGCGACAGATCGAAGACGCAGGTCTTTGCCCCGGACGCGGTCACCTGCTTCAGGAGTTCCCTGAATGCCTTGTGATCCGAAAAAGCCAGCCGTTCAGCTATCCTGGCGTGAAAGGTCGTTCCGTCCTGCGTTGTCGTCAGGTTCATGCGGGTTCCTCCCGTTGTTGGAGCGGGTGCGCAATCAGGCACGGACAGGCACGTTGTCCCTGACCGGCTCGTTGTTTGCCCCCCGCCCTAAAAGAGCTCGATTTCATCATCGTTCTCGAAATCCACCTTGGCGCCGGCACCGTGTGCCGGCGCTGCCGCGGCCGGTTGTCCGGGTCCGTTCTGCTCCGCCTTGCCGGCCTCCTCGCATGCGACAGCGGTGACACCGCCATTGAGCATCATGCCGGGCTGGAAACGTGCCTCGAAGCGCTGGGAAATCTCATTCAGGCTGAAACTGCCGATCAGGCGTTCCCGGAAGGCGGGGTCCTGCCGCTCCGCCGCGTCGTCACCGGCAATCCCGAGTTCCTGGGCATCCGCCTCCAGGACATCGAACGAACTGGAAATGACATCGAGCGCGTTGTTGACGTTCTCAAAAATCTGTTTGGTCCTGTCGTGAAACTGCATGCCGACGACGGCCATCGAGATGTCCCGCGATATTTCCTGCGATGCAGCAGCCGAATGGGCAAGGACCTCGGAAACCTGCTCATTTTGCGAAATCAGCCGGTCAACCATCGAGTTGAAACCGGCGTTGATCTCCAGGTTTTGCTCGGACAGGTCCATCGTGGCGATTTCTTCCACGAGCTGGTAGGCACCGCGCAACCCGGTCGAGATGGAGTTGATCTGCGCCTTGAGATCCGTCGAGAGAGTCTCGACGGTCTTTGCAAGTTCACGCACTTCGTTGGCCACAACGGAGAACCCGCGGCCCGCCTCTCCGGCCCGGGATGCCTCGATCTTGGCATTCAGCGCCAGAAGGTTGGTCTGGCTGTTGATTTTCTCGATCTTGCCGACGCTTTCCTCGACATGCACCAGTTCGTCGTTGATATCGTTGAGCTTGTAGACCATCGACATTCCGCGCGATGAAAGCTGCACGATCTTTTCGATCAATTCCGCCAGGATGTCCTTCAGGCCGGACGCCAGATCTGCAACGTTGCGCGGCTTGCCGTCGATGACGACTTCCTGCGAAAGCGTCGCAAGATTGCCGATTTGCTCCGCCTGTTCCCTCGAACGGGTCGAAATGTTCTGAAAGCTGGAAGTGACGCCCTCGATGTTTGTGTCGATCAATGCACAGGCACGATCGATCTCCTCCATCAATCCGTTCAGGGCCGTCTGCTGATCGGCGGACAGGTCCAGACTGGTTTTGAGCAGTCGGAAAAGAAGCTCATAGCTCCCCGAATCCACACCGGCGCCACCTAACGCAGGGGAATTTAAGGTATCGACACCATCCTCGATGTCTTCGATTTCGTCGGCTCTCTGTAACATCCTGAAAAAGTATCGCTATCTGGTTGATAATAGGTGTATTCGCGCCATCTAGATATTTATACGAGTATAAAAATCAGACACGAATGGATTTTCCTTTCTGCGCAATGCAGATATCGAGAACTTTTCGGGGAATTTGCCGCAGAGGAAGCTGCTCCATAACCGCTCCCATTTCCTCGGCTATTCTTGGCATCCCATAAACAACGCAACTCGCTTCGTTCTGACCCAGCGTGTATGCTCCTGCGTTGCGCATTGCCAGCAGCCCCTTGGCACCGTCCTTGCCCATGCCCGTGAGAATGACGCCCACAGCGTTTTTTCCCACGCACTCGGCAACCGACTGGAACAGCACATCCACCGAGGGGCAGTGTCCGGACACGCGCTCCTGGCCGCCGATCCTGCAGATATAATTGGCACCGCTCTTTGCCACCCGAAGATGCATGTCGCCGGGAGCGATATAGGCGTGACCAGGCAGTATCCTCGCGCCATCGCTGGCTTCGACGACGCTGATCGCGCACAGGCCATTCAGCCGGTTCGCGAAACTCCTGGTAAAGGACGCCGGCATGTGCTGCGTAACGACAATCGCGGGACTGTCCGGCGGCAGGACGGGCAGCACGCTTGAAAGTGCCTCTACCCCGCCCGTGGAGGCTCCGATGGCAATGACGGCTTCCGTGGAAGCGAATGCCGGCGACGACGACAGTCTCTGCCCCGCCCTGCCCGGACGGTCATCCAGGCTTCTGACCCGTGCGGTTGCAGCCATCTTGACCTTCTCGATGACCTCCAGATACTTCTCCGAGAGGCCGTGCTGCAGGTCCTGTGTCGGCTTGGCGACGCAGTCGACCGCACCGATCTCCATTGCATGCAGCGTCGCGTCCGCCCCCTGCTGCGTCAGCGACGAAATCATGACGACAGGCATCGGGCGCAGCCTCATGATCTTTTTCAGGAATTCGATGCCGTCCATCTTCGGCATTTCGATATCCAGGGTGATGACATCGGGGTTGAGCGTCTTGATCATCTCCCGGGCGACATAGGGGTCCTGAGCGGCGCCAAGAACCTCGATGCCCGGGTCGCCGGACAGGATTTCGGTCAGCAGCTTTCGCATAAGCGCCGAGTCGTCGACAATCAGAACCCGCACTGGTTTTCGCAACGTGGTGCCTCCCTAATCGAACAGCTCGATGTCGCCCTCGATCTCGGAATGCGCGAGATGCGAGATGTATTTGCGCTCCGCCTTCACAACGCTTTCATCCACGTTGTGCCGCAGCAGCAGCCGGTGCACGCGTCCCGTTGCGGGGCAATAGTGGATCCGGCGCCCCCTCGAACCTCCAAAGTCCTGGGCCGCGACGCGCAATCCTTCCTTCTCCAGGTATTTCAGCGTGAATTCGGCGTTTTTCTTCCCGACCAGGGAAACGCCGTCATAGAGGCTGGAACCTCCGAACAGCTTGATTTCGAGCTCGTGCCGCTTGCAACCGGACTTCAGCACCGTGTTGACCAGCGCTTCCATGGCGTAATTGCCATAGCGCAGGGATGCACTGACGCCGCTCCACTCCCCGGTTTCGTGTTCCGGCAGCATGAAGTGATTCATGCCGCCGAACCCCGTGCGCGGGTTTCGGATGCAGGCCGCCACACATGACCCCAGAACCGTGACGATGATCTCGTCCCGGGCGGCAGTGGCGTAGGACCCTCCGGGCAAGATGCGCATGTAATAGCTGTGAAGCTTGCGATTGTAGGTCCGCACGACATGGGGGCCCTGCGCGATCGGCTCCTGGCTGCGCGGCAGCGACTGCCCGCTTCCATTCACGCGTTTGTTCGCGCCCGCGTTCATGAGCCGCTCCTGCGATAGATGGTCCGGCCATTGAGTTGAAACGCGCCCGCCGTGTCGAGCAGGGTCTCCGAATGCCCGATATAGAGCCAGCCGCCGGGCTTGAGCATCTTTGCGTAGCGCGCGATCAGCCTGGTCTTTGTCTCCTCGTCGAAATAGATCATCACGTTTCGGCAGAATATGGCATCGAACGGGCCCTTCATTGGCCAGGGCTTGAGGAGATTCAGCTGCTTGAAGGTGATGAGCTGCCGCAGCGCATTGCCCGCAACCGCCTGTGACCGGTCATCCGTGAGGGTAAAGAAACGTTTCCTGTACTGGGCAGGAACATTTTCCAGATCACCTTTGGGATAGGTGCCGGACTTGCCCTTTGCGACCATTGCCGTGTCCAGATCGGTTGCCAGGATCTTGGCGTCCCAGGCGCCGAGACGCGGGAGGCGCGCCAGCAAGGTCATCGCGATGGAGTAGGGTTCCTCGCCGGACGAGCAGCCCGCAGACCAGATCCGCAGGCGCCTGTCACCGGTCTTGTCTCCCCGCAGGACCGTCTCCGCCAATGCGGTGTCCGCCAGATGATCGAAATGATGGCTCTCGCGAAAGAACTTGGTGAGATTTGTCGTGATCGCGTTGATGAAGACACCGCTCTCGGCGGCCCCGCCCTCACCCTCGAGCAGCCGGCAATAGTCGGCGAACGACTTGAGGCCCAGCTCGCGCAGCCGGCGCGCCAGCCGCGAATAGACCATGTTTATCTTGTGATCCTTGAGAACAATGCCCGTCTGGTCATAGACAATGGAAGACAGATACCTGAATTCCTTCATCGTGAAGGGAAATTCCTTCTGGGCAGTATCTTGGGCTGCTTGTGCAGGCATGTACGCACGTGTCCGGAAAAGCTTCAGTCGCCCGGCGGAATGCCGGGCGATCGTTTGTTGGGGTCACTTTTGGGACGTCAGGATCAGAATTCCTTCCAGTCGTCGTCCTCGTCAAAGGCCGACTGGATTTCCGCCTGCATGCTGGCAACCGCGCCTCCGCCGGCAACCTTGCGCATCTGCATGGCCGGGGCGTTGGCGACCACGCGCTTCGCCGGCCGGGCCTCGGCCGGCGCCCCCGACCCGCCGGCCTGATCGACGTTGAAGAAGGACATCCGCTTGTGCATGTTGCCGGCCTGATCCTGGAGCATCCGGCAAGCCGCCGCGTTTTCCTCGACCAGGGCGGAGTTCTGCTGGGTCATCTCGTCCATCTGGCTGATGGCCTTGTTGATCTCTTCCACGCCGGTTGCCTGTTCGGTGCTGGCTGCGGCGATTTCCGACACGATGTCGGTCACCCGCTTGACGGAGTCGACGATTTCGGTCAGCGATTTGCCGGCATCGTTCACCAGCGTGACACCGTCGCGCACCTGTGAGCCGCTCTCCACGATCAGGGACTTGATGTCCTTGGCGGCTTCCGACGAGCGCTGCGCAAGCGACCGCACCTCCGATGCGACGACGGCAAAGCCCTTGCCCGCATCACCCGCGCGCGCCGCTTCCACCGCTGCGTTCAGGGCCAGCAGATTTGTCTGGAAGGCAATCTCGTCGATCACCCCGGTGATGTCCGAGATCTTCTGGGAGGACGCCTCGATCTCCGACATTGCCGTGACCGCCTTGCCGACGACCTGGCCGCCGTCCGACGCGACCGTACGGGCACTGATGGCAAGCTGGTTGGCCTGCTGGGCATTGTCGGCGTTCTGCTTGATCGTCGAGGCGATCTCTTCCATCGACGCCGCGGTTTCCTCGAGGTTGGAAGCCTGTTGTTCGGTGCGCTGCGACAGGTCGTTGGTGCCGGTCGTGATTTCGGTGGCCGCGTTGCGCACTTCGCTCGCGCTGACCGTGACTTCCGTGACAATCTCGCTCAGGCGCTCGGCGGTTTCATTGAGCGCGTTCTTCAGATCTTCGAAACGCCCGGAGTAGGACTTGGTGATGCGGCTGTTCAGGTCGCCTTCCGCAATGGCCCCGAGGTTCTCGTTGACGTCGACCAGCGCCTGGCCGGTGGTTTCACACAACCTGTTCATGGCTTCGGCAAGGTTGCGCATGAAACCTTCCTTGCCTTCAAGAGGAATGCGCTCGTCGAAATCGCCGTTCACCGCGGCGTTGACCATGGTGTTGATTTCGTCCTCGACGGCACGCTCCTGCGTCACGTCCTTCCACTCGACAACCGAGCCGAGCCGGTTGCCGTCGCTGTCCAGGACAGGATTGGCGATCAGGTCGAACTTGCGGCCCGCAACGGCAATGCTGGTTTGGTAAGTGGAGGACAGCCGCTCAAGCATGCCGCGCTGGTGAGCCGGGTTCTTGTGGAAGATGTCGATGTTCGAACCGATCAGCTTCTTGGTGTCGAACTGGCTCAGTTCCTTGCGCAGATCGGCCTCGGCGTCATGCATCATCTCCGTGACGCTGTCGTTCATGTAGACGATGTTGAAGTTGTTGTCGGCCACCATGACATTCGTGGTGCAATTGTCGAGCGCCACCTTGATGCGCATGTTGTTTTCGAACGCGACCTTCATTTCGCGTTCCTGCGCCTCTTCCTTGGTACGGTCCGCCCACTCGACCACGGTGCCGAGGCGGTTGCCTCCCTCGTCGAGGACCGGGTTCGCGATCAGGTCGAACGAACGGCCGGCGATCTTGATATTGGTCTTGTAGGTCGACGACAGGCTCTCCAGCATGGACCGCTGGTGCGCCGGGTTCTTGTGGAAGACGTCGATATTGGCACCCAGCAGCTTTCTGGTGTCGAACTGGGTCAGTTCCTTGCGCAGATCCTCTTCAGCATCCTGCAACATGTCGACGACGCTGTCGTTCATGTAGACGATGTTGAAGCTGTTGTCGGCGACCATGACATTGGTCGAGCAGTTGTCGAGCGCAACCTTGAGACGCAAATTGTCCTGGAAGCTGGCCTCCGACTGGATCTGCTCGGTAATGTCGGACGCGAACTTGACGACCTTGTAGGGTTTGCCGTCCGCGTCGAGGATCGGGTTGTAGGAGGCCTGGATCCAGATGAGGTTGCCATCCTTGCCGATGCGCTTGTATTTGCCGGCATCGAATTCGCCCCGGCCGAGTTTTTCCCAGAACAGCTTGTATTCCGAGCTGGTCCGCTCTTCCGGATCGACGAACATGGAATGATGGCGGCCACGGATCTCGTCGATGGAATAGCCGACCGTGTTCAGGAAGTTCTCGTTTGCGTCCAGGATATTTCCGGTCAGGTCGAACTCGATGACAGCCTGCGCCTTGTTGATGGCGTCGATCTGGCCCCTGTAATCCAGGTGCTGCCTGTTCAGCGCGTTGATTTCGGTCGTGTCTGTCCACTCAAGAACAAACCCTGCCAGATCGCCCTTGTCATCCGTGGTGCCGGTTGCACGGACTGAAAAGTCGGCCGATCCCGCTGAAGTGTCAAAGCTATGTGCCTTGCCTGCCGGGCTCGAGAGCAACTGCCGTACGCTGCCCGGATCCCGGAAGAACATCTCCACGTTCTGGCCAATGACATTTCCTGCGCTGAAGCCAGGGCTGATTTCCTGAAAATCTCCGGAGCGTTTCAGAAGCAATTCCTCGGCAGCCGGGTTCATATGCTCGATCACCAGCGTGCGATCGACAAACATCAGCGGCGTCCGGATATGCTCCAGAGCCTTGGCTGCGCTGAAGGCAAACCCGGTCTCGTTCTTGTTCAGTTTCCGAAAAAAGTTCATTGGAGAGTTCCTCTCAGGAGTTCTCTGGCCGAGACACAGCCGCGTTGAAGCATGGCGATTGGAGCAAGGCCCTATTCGATTGCGGTTACGCGTGCTCCGGACTAAGCGGCGAGTTCGGCGGACGAAGATGTCTCGCCGCGATGAAAGAGTTTCTCGAGTGAAAGCAGGACGACCATGCTTTCCTCGACGGTGATGATGCCCGACAGGAATTCCGCCGCAGTGATGCGTTCCATGTCCGGCACCGGCCGGATCTGGTCTTCATTGACGGTGAGAATGTCGGAAACGGCATCCACGAGCAGACCGATGGTCCGCTCCTGCACGCTCGCGATAATGACCACGTGATACGGTGTCGTCTTTGTTCGCCCCATGCCGAACCGGCATCGCAAGTCAAAGGTCGGCACGATCGTCCCGCGCAAATTCAGAACGCCGAGATTGTATTCCGGCTGGTTCGGCAATGGCGCGGTCGCCGTCCAGCCCTTGATTTCGCGGACCGCCATGATGTCGATCGCAAATTCCTCGTCGCCTACCTTGAAGCTGATGAACTGTTGTATGTTCCTGCTCTCGACGGGCGATGCTTCTCGGGACACCTCGTCCTGCAGGGGATTATCGATCTGCTCGCTCATAAATGTCTCCCTACTAGAGAAATCAAACGGTTATCGGCAGCTGCCGGCCTTCCGGATCTGTCGTGGGCGCCGACACATGCGCATTCTGGCCATTGCCTTGTGCCTCTTCGGCAAGCTGTTCCGTCTGGGCTGCGGACGACGGCCGCCAAAGTTCGCCGCTGGCGGCGGGCATCGTCTTCAACTGTTCGATGTCCAGGATCAGCGCCACCCGGCCGTCGCCCAGAATCGTCGCGCCGGAAACGCCCGGTACCGGATCGAAGTTCTCCTGAATGCTCTTGATGACGACCTGCTGCTGTCCGATCAGTTCATCGACGAGAAGTCCGACCTTGCCGCCATTCGCGGTTTCCGTGACGACGACGAGGCCCCGGCGCGGATCTGTCACCGCGTCCTTGATGTTGAACAGGTGGTGCACCCGGATCAGGCGAATGTACTCGCCCCGCATGGAGACGACTTCGCCCCCGCCTGCGAGCGCACGGATCTGTTCTCCCTGAGGCCGGAAACTCTCGATGATGCTGGCAAGCGGCAGAATGTATTTCTCGGACCCGATGGCGACCAGCATTCCGTCCAGAACAGCAAGAGAGAGAGGGATCGTCAGCGTGAAGCAGGTTCCCTTTCCTTGCGTCGAATGCAGCGATATCCGCCCTCCGAGCTTGTTGATGTTGCGCCGGACCACATCCATTCCGACACCACGGCCGGACACATCGGTCACCGAGCCCGCAGTGGAAAATCCGGGTGCGAAGATGAGTTCCTCGATCTCTTCATCCGTGAGTTTGGCGTCCTCGGAGACGATGCCCTTGCTGATGGCCTTCTTCAGCAGGGCCTCCTTGTTGATGCCGGCGCCATTGTCGATGACCTGGATGATGATGTTGCCGCCCGCATGACGCGCCGAGAGCTTGATCTTGCCCATGGGCTGTTTGCCGGCAGCCTCGCGCTCCTCCGGCGTTTCTATGCCGTGATCGATCGCGTTGCGGATCATGTGGGTGAGCGGGTCGGCCAGCTCCTCGATAACGGTCTTGTCGACTTCGGTCTGCTCACCTTCCGTCAGCAGGCGAACCTGCTTGTTCACCTTGGCGGCGACCTCACGCACGAGGCGGGGCATTCTCGAAAACACCGACTTTACGGGCTGCATGCGGATGGCCATCACGCATTCCTGAAGTTCCCGGATAACCCGGGTCATGTCTTCGTTGTTCTGGTTCGACTGGAAATCGGCTCCCGAGTTCAGGTTCAGCTGCGATTGCATGGAATGCGCGATCACCAGCTCCCCGACAACGTTGACCAGCCGGTCGACACGGTCGAGATCGACACGGATCGAACTGACGCCGCCGGACTGTGGCGCGGCCTTGGAGCTGACGGTCTTCGCGGGCCGTTCTTCAGCCGGTTGCACCGACGGTGCGGCGCCATCGGTCGCAGGCGCATCGTCTGCCGCCGGCGCCGCATTGTCCGTCACGGCCGGCGCTTCGACCGACGGGGCCGGATCCGCGTCCCGTGTCCCGGCGGCCGTTGCGTCCTGGTCCTCTTCCCGCGGCTCGGGCTCGGCCGCCACCGCAGAGATTGCAAGTTCGCAATCGTCTTCAACAAACTCGAAAACTTCCCGGACCTCGTCGAGGCTCTTGTCGGTGGTCAGTGTCACACGCCAGCGCAGATAGGCGTCTTCCGGCTCCATGACCCTGAGACCGGGCAGACGGTCCGTGAAACACTCGATCTGCAGATCACCCAGCCCCTTGAGTTCCCGGATCAGCAGAAGCGGTTCGTTGGCATGACGGAAAAGCTCCGTCCTGGGCGCGAAATCGATTACATAGACGGTTGTATCCGGCTGCCTGTCGGGTTCCTCGCCGCCGCCGTCACTGTCGCAACCCTGCGCCGCCACCGGTGTGATGACGGATTCCAGGCCGTCGACCTGCGCCAGAAGCAGATCGATCTCGACACTGACTTCCGAGCCATAATCCTTGCTGCGCTCCTCTCCGGAACGCGCGGCTTCAACCAGGCCTGCAAGGATATCTCCGGCGTGGATCAGAACCGTTGCGACCGCGGCGGTCTGCTGAACGAGTCCGTCGCGCATCCTGTCCAGGAGCGCTTCATAGCGGTGCGCGAATTCGACAAGCTGGGTGAAACCGAACGCGCCGGCGCCGGCCTTGATGGAGTGAACGGCGCGGAAGATCGCATTCAGGGCTTCCGAGTCGGCCGTTTCCGCCTGCATCTCGTTGAGACGCTCCTCCAGATCAACCAGCAACTCGGCGCATTCGTCAAAGAATGTCGCCTTGAACTGGGCAAGATTATCTGGAGTGAAGGACGACCCGGTCATGCGTGAATTCTCCAATCCCGATTACGGGCAGACTTTGTTGACGACCTGGACGAGCTTGTCCGGGGTGAAAGGCTTGACGATCCAACCCGTTGCACCGGCGGCCTTGCCCTCTGCCTTCTTGGCGTCGCCGCCTTCGGTGGTCAGCACCAGGATTGGCACGCCCCTATGGTTGCTTCCGCCGCGCACGCGCTTGACGAGGGTCACGCCGTCCATGTTCGGCATGTTGATATCGGTGATGATCAGGTCGACTTTCGTGCTGTCCAGAAGTGACAGCGCCTGAACCCCGTCCTGGGCTTCGACAACATCAAACCCAACGCCACTCAGAGTGAAACGGACCATGTCGCGCATGGTCTTGGAATCATCGACGGTCAAAACCTTCTTGCTCATTATGACTTGCTCCACTCCGCATATTGGCTACTCAATCCGAGATCTTCGAAGGCCGACTGGAAGACAGATGATGAACCGGTCAGCACCAGACGACGCTTTTCCCCCGCCAGTTCAGCAGCCGCTGCAAGCAGGACCTGAACCGCGGGTGTGCCGATCCGCTCGACCTTTCCGGCGTCGATTTGAATTTCGCTCTGCTCGGAAAGCGCCCCGGCCAGGCATTCGCGAAGCTTTGGAACCGACTCAAGGTCGAGTATCTCGGGTAGTTCCACCTCAGTTGACATTTTTGATTGCCGCCCCCGTTTCCAGCCTACGCAGAATTACGAAGCTTCAATCAAGTATTCTTACGGAAAGTTCCTTCAAGACTGTTAAAGTATTCAATTGTTTATGGTTTACAATTCGTTAATTCGAGGGCTGAAACTTGGAGTCTATCGAAGAATTAGCGACAGATTCCCATTATTCTTTGAAAAAAGCTCGGCAATTATATCTATTGTAAATTATTACAATATTTTATATTCGTTTTTCATTGATCTAAACTTGTATGCCGCTAGGTCATCTTTTGATCCCGATCCAGGCTCTTCAACCAAGGAGGTTGCAGACTGGAGTTTGCAAGCAACTTCAAAGACTTGCACGCATAGGTGTAAAATATTCACGTATTTCGCGAATTTCACAGCTTCCGATAGATTTTACCGGTTTCGCGATTGAGCGGCCGTTTCGTTGCCTGAAGACCCGAAATCACGTCGAACAGGTGGATAACCGACATTTTTTAAGAGCCCACCTGCCTGCCGAGGCCAGGCAGGCCGATTCGGCGTGCGGTGAGCCGACAGGATCCGCGTCCAACCGGCTTCTTGGTCCGGTCTGACCGGCATGTCTCACCGTTCGGCATCGGCCCACAAGTGCGCCTGTGGTCCCGAAAGGACGGATCCATCCTCAACCGGGCGCCGCGATCGTGCCGAGCCTGTGCAGCAACGACCGGCCTCGAAGGAAAGGACCTTCTTAAGGACAATTTTCCAAGGCAGGATGGGAGTATCGGATCAGGGCTGCGTCTCGGACAAGGAGCCGATCGAGGCAAGCAACTGCCACGCCCCTTCACCCGACATGTTGTAGGGCTGAAAAGTGCTGCTTACCGAGCACTTCAGGATCTCATCCCGGCGCAGAACGCTTTCCCCCACATAGGCCATGCGCCACTTCTCGAATTTCCTGCAGTCGATGGTCCGGTAGTCCAGTATTGCCGGATCGTCGTGGCGGTCGTCGCGAAGAATGGTGCGGTACAGGAAGTTGACGCTCTCCCGCCCACCCTCGAGGCACTGCAGAAAATAGCTGCTGTTGAACAGGAGCACGCCCGTGACATCCAGCCTTTCGTTGTTCTTGCGCGCCTTCTCAAGGATCACTCTCAAGGCGTCTTCGTCGATGTTCCTCGCCCGACTGGCATAGATCAAGCTCGTCAAATACATCTCTGCTGCCCCCCTCTTGCGGTCACCGCCCTGTTTCGGGCTCCCTTCATCACTTGTGACTCGAACTCATGCCGCAAGCAGGTAATCGTCCTCTTCAAGCTGCTGTTCAAAGGCAATCCCGAACCCGTTCTCGCTTTCGCGGACAATCTTGCCGCCGATTGCGCGCGTGCCACCGAAAATCAGGGTGACATCGTCCTCGATGGCCATGTTCTCGAGCTTCGAAATCTGCGCGCCCGACACGCTGATATCGATCAGCGTTGCGACATGCTGGTTGCCGCGGGCGTCTTCCACGCTCACTGGGCCCTTTCCGGGAACGCGCAACGCCAGTCGGCGGTCTTCGACATCCTCGGTCACGGCTTTCAGGAAGGTTTCAACATCGCTGGCAAGGCCCTTGCTGGTTTCAGCGACCATGAAAGTCGCCGTGTTCACGGTCCCGGCCTCGCCGCGCGTCTGCTGAATGGCAGCTGCGACATCGTTCATGTTGGTCGCCGCGACACCGGTACCGGACGCCGCGTCCTGCGCGGATTGTGCGATATCCTGCGTCGAGACATGCTGCTCCTCGACAGCCCCGGCGACAACCGTGGTCAGAGAACGGACTTCGCCTACACGCGCCCCGATATTCTCAATCGAACTCACGGCGCGGCGAACGGAATCCTGGACTTCTTCAATCTGGCTGGAAATTTCGTCCGTGGCCTTGGAGGTCTGCTCCGCGAGCTCCTTCACCTCCGACGCAACGACCGCAAATCCGCGCCCCAGTTCCCCCGCGCGCGCCGCTTCGATCGTCGCATTGAGCGCAAGAAGGTTGGTCTGTTCCGCGATGTCGCGGATCAGGCTGACGACACCACCGATGCGCTCTGCGACCTCCGACAGGGCCATGACATTCCGGTTCGCATCGGCGGCTTCCTCGACCGTGCGGTCCACCAGGACGCTGGTACTCTCCGTCTGCTTGGCGATCTCCTGAACGGTCGATGTCAATTGTTCCGTTGCCGTCGCAACGGAGGTCACGCTCTGCGAAGCGGTCGAAGTGGATTCACTTGCAGCCGACGACTGCCGAAACGACTGTTCCGCAAGTTCGTCAAGCGCCGACGAACTCTGCCTCATCAGCTCCATCTGTCCGGCGACCATCTCCAGCCTGCTCGTCATGGCCGACCTGAATTTGGAAATGACCTCGTCCAGATGGGCCTGGCGGCGGCGTTCCCGTCCGCGTTCGCTTTGGTTCATCTTTTCAAGATGCGACCGGGCCACGGCGTTTTCCTTGAAAATCGCGACCGTGCGGAACATCTCACCGATTTCGTCGCCCCGATTTTCCGTGGGCAACTTGACGTCCAGCTTGCCGTCGGCCAGCGACATCATCGCCTGGGCAATGCGCTTGATCGGCCTCGTGATCGACCGGGCGCTGAGGACGCCGACCAGGGTTGCGACCGCGAGAAGGGCCAGACCGGTGAGCAGCATCCGGTTCCGCATGGTGACGAGCGTGCGCGAGGCTTCCTCGACACTTTCGACTGCCAGTACGACGAACCGGGAGCCGAGAAAATCCATGGCGGCCCCTTCGATCGCATACTCCGCTCCACCTCCAATCGCGGCAGTGCCGGATGCCGTACCGGTGTCAAGCGAGGCGTCTATCAGAGGCAGTTCGAGTCGTGTCTGGAGGATGTCCGCTTCCTCGGAAGTGGTCTTCGAGCTGCTTCGAAGCAGCCCGTCCTGCCCGACCAGAATGAGCTCGCCGGTCTCGCCAAGGCCCAGTTCCTGAGCCATGATGAGGTTGATCCTGTCGATGGGCAGCTGATAGGCAAGCACGCCCGCCACCTTGCCCTGGCCATCGACGATGGCCTTTGCGACAAAGCTTGCAGGAGCGTCGCCGCTTGGGCCGTATCTGTTGAAGTCGCGAAAGACGGGCCGGTCCGGGCTTGCCATCGCTTCGCGGAAGACCTTCCCGAGATCCGTGTCCGCCCATTGGCCGCCTCCGGCGGCAAAGTTGGTGGCGAAATCGAGCTCCTTGAAGACGCTGTAGACCAGGTCGCCGTTCGGATTGAACAGAAAGACGTCGTAGTACCCCCTGTCTTCGTGCAGCTTGCGGAACCAGGGATGATACTTCAGATGAGCCTGATCATAGCCGGAGCCTGTTTGGGCAGCGTCGAGCTTCTGCTTTTCGCCGGCCGGGTGCGGATTGTTCTCAATGTAGGCCTCGCGAAGTTCCACACTCGGTTGCCCACCGAGTTCCGACCAGAATTGCCAGGTCGCGGCGAACTCCTTCGCAGCGGACACGGTTCCGGGATGCTGTGAGACCAGCTCCAGGTCAGTCTGAATTCCTGCAAGATAAGCTTCCAGGTCCGACTTGCCGGCATCAATCGCGGTCTGGAGACGATCCTGGATAATCTCGTTGAGGCTTTCGCGCGACGTGAAATAACTGGCGACACCAACGGCCGCACTCGCGACGGCCACCAGGCCGACAACCAGGAACTGGACCTTGGCCGATAATCCGATTTTCTTGAGCAAGTTCCCCAACCTTAACCAAACCTGACTTGATAGGGCATTTCCACCCCATCAACCTTCGTAAGGAAAGCTGTAGATTTTATGAACAGAACACCTCCACAACACCAAATAACGCTACGGAATTTCAACATAACATCAAGATTTCAAAAACAGATATCCGCTACACGAAAGAAAACAACTAATAATTTATAACAATAAAAAGTCGCAGAATCAGGAAAAAACATTGACAAATGCGACATGTCAGGAAGCCTTCAAACCGGCGATATCCGCGCCAATCCGGCCCCTGCATCCACCAGACCGTCCGCTGTCGACGCCCTGCCCCGGACTGTATGCCCCGGAACTATCCCAGACTTGCGAAACACTCGGAAAAACGGTCGGGATCCGGCGTGATCCCGGTAAAGAGTTCAAATGCGCGCACGGCCTGGAAGACCGCCATGCCGGCACCCCCCATGACCAGGCATCCTCTGTCTTGCGCCGCTTTGAGGAGTTCGGTTTCGAGGGGGAAATAGATGACGTCGGCGACCCACATGGAGGGACACAGCAAGTCCAGCGGAAAGGGTGTCCCCGGAAGCTTGTCCATGCCGACAGGCGTCGCGTTGATCAGGCCATCGATGTCACGGCTTGCTTCGGCCAGGTCATTGGCAAGGGAGGCCGCTCCGGGTCCTTTTTGCCGGCAGACCGCGTCCGCAACGGCAGCGGCCTTCGCCGGATCCTTGTCATGGATGCGCAAGTGCTCCGCGCCGTTCTCCATCATGGCGAAGGCAGCGGCGACACCGGCTCCTCCGGCACCGACAAGCAGGACCCTTCGCCTTGGGACACCCGGCAGGGCGCGGCGGAAGCTCTCGGCAAAGCCCCATAGATCGGTGTTGTGGCCAACCCGCTTTCCCTCCGCGAACACAACCGTGTTGACCGCGCCGATGGCCCTGGCGTTCTCGGACAGCTCGTCCAGATGCTCCATCACCTCCAGCTTGAACGGATACGTCACGTTCAAGCCCGAAAACCCGCAAACCTCGGCAGATCGCAGGATCTCTGCCAGCGGCGGCGGCCGGGCTCCCATTTCGCCCGTGTCAAACAGGCGGTACACCAGGCGGATACCGTTGGCCGCCCCTTCCGCCTCATGCATGGCCGGGGTCCGCGACCTCTGGATACCGCTGCCGACGAGGCCTGCGAGAATTGTCCGGGGCGTCCCAAGCGGCTGCTGACCGGCAATCATCCCGGATACCCGAACACGCGCGGCAGCCACAAGATGAGATCCGGCACCAGGATCAGCGTAACAAGGGCCGCAATGAGCACGGCCAGGAACGCCCAGATCTCGCCAATGATCTCCTGCAGCGGAATCCGGCTCACCGCATTGATGACGAAGAGCAGGATCCCGTAGGGCGGCGTGATCAGGCCAATCATGCAATTCACGACGGCGACCACGCCGAAGTGGATGAGATCTATGCCCAGCTCGCGGCAGGTCGGCAGAAACAGGGGAATGATCACGAGAATGATGGTGGTCGCGTCGAGGACACATCCGAGCGCGAGCAACAGCAGGTTCACCCCGAGCAGGAACACGATGGGCGAAACATCAAGGCCGGTCAGCATTCCCGCCAGCTGGTTCGGTATGTTTTCCGAGGCAACGATGTAATTGAGGATGAGCGCGCCTCCGATCACCAGCCCCACGGCGGCTGACGAGCGGGCACTTTCAACAAGGATCTTGTAGAGCGCCCCGGCGGTCAGGGCCCTGTAGAACACCCCGGCCAGTAGCAGGGCATAGGCGGCGGCAACCGCTGCCGCTTCCGTCGGCGTGGTCACCCCGCCATAGATTCCGTAGAGCAGGATGGCCGGCATCAGCAGGGCCGGAAACGCATTGAGCGTGTGCAGCGGCAAGTCCCCCAGGGGGACCGGGTCTTCATGAGCGAACCCGCGCCGGGTGGAAATGACCGTATTCATCCCCATGATCACCGCGCCCATGAGGACACCGGGAACGATCCCGCCCAGAAACAGGTAGCCGATGGACTGGTTCGAGACCAGCGCGTAGAGGACCATGGGAATGGACGGCGGAATGATCGGGCCGATGGTTGCCGACGCGGCGGTGATGGCAGCCGCGTAGCCGCGGGTGTAGTGGCCGCTCCGGGTCATCATTTCGATGATGATCTTGCCGATGCCGGCCGCATCGGCAACGGCCGAACCCGACATCCCGGAAAAGATCAGGGAGGCGACCACGTTGACATGGCCCAGTCCGCCGCGAAACCGGCCCACTGTTGCGACGCAGAACCGCAGCAATCTCTCCGAAATCGTTCCGGCGTTCATGATGTTCGCGGCCACGATGAACAGCGGCACCGCCAGGAGCACGAAGCTCTCGTAGAGACCGGCGAGGATCTGTTCACCGGAAAGGGCGATGTCCTGCCCGGCAACAGCCAGGTAGACAAGCGATCCCACCAGGATCGAATAGGCGATGGGCGTGCCGATTGCGGCCAGCAGGAAAAGTGTCAGGAGGCACAGGGCCAGCTGCAGGCTCATCCTTCCTCCCCCACGTGAATTTCATGGGCATCCGTGGGGGCGCCGTGGCGCAGGACATGAAAGAAGGTCCACGCGTATCGCAGGGCCACGACCACAAGGAAAATCGCGTAGATCGAATAGATCGTGCGCATGGGGATCTTCAAGGTGGCGCTCTTCTTGATCTTCAGAAAATCGATCCAGTCCCATGTCGGCAGGAACGACCAGGCAAGGGCCAGCGCGACACAGAAAGCCGACACCAGCGCCATGACCTTTCGCGGCCCGGGCGGAACGGAAAGATAAAGTATGTCGAAGCTGACGTGATCGCGTTCGCGGACAATGAAGGCATTCCCGAAAAAGACGATCCAGACCCAGAGCACCAGGCACAGTTCCAGTGTCCAGCCGAAGGGTTGCTCCATCACGTAGCGCGAGAAGATCTGCAACAGGAAGGTCAGGAACATCACACCGAGCATGGCGGCCGCAACCGCTTCGCCGACTTTCATTCCCCATCTGGACAACAAGGCCATCTCTCTCCTCCCCCGATACCCTTTTGCAGCTGGGCCCCAGTTTGCTTCGTTCCCATCGGCAAGGTCAAAGGCAGCGTGTCTCTCGAGCGATTTTCAGGAACGGCATGTGTTTTCCGGCATTGGTGAAACGTGGTGGCGAGAGACCGGATTGCACCGCAGCGTGCTGCAGCGAACGGGTGCTCCGGCAGTCATGACCCGGTGACCGACCAGGCGACGGCTCCGGGGAGAATGTCCAGGACATCCCCTCCGGTGTTGAACCGTTGCCACCGCCTGATCGTGTTTCGGGCCTAGTGTGGTAAATTTGAAAACCACACTAGAAACATAGACTTGCTAGTCACCCTTTTGAATCTGAAGTTCGTTCAGAGCAAGCCGGGAAATGAGACGAACTTCAGATTCGGGTGACTAGTTCCCCAGGGCGTTGATCTTTTCCAGCAGGCCGTCGGGCCAGTTGGCGGCGTAATCGCTTTCCAGGTACATGCCCTGCACGCGATCGCGGAACGCGGCAACATCGGGCTCATAGATCTCCATGCCCTGTTCCTTCAGGAAGGAAACGAGATCCTCTTCCTTTTTCAGCTGGGCCTGCCGTCCGGCTTCGGCGGCGTCATCGGCAGCCTTCTGCACGGCCGCCTGCTGCTCCGGTGTCAGCCCATCCCACACAGCCTTGGAAATGGCGATGTAGTTCAGGTCGACCAGATGGGACGTCAGGATGATCTGGTTGGTGACTTCGTAGAATTTCGCGTCGACCACCGTCGGCAGCGGATTGTCCTGACCGTCGACCGCACCGGTCTGCAGGGCGGTGTAGACCTCGGTGAACGCCATCGGCGTCGGGTTCGCGCCCAGTGCCTTGCCCAGGAACTGCCACGCGTCCGTTCCCGGCATGCGCAGGTTCACCCCGGCAAGATCGTCCGGTGTCATGACCGTGAGTTCATCCTTGCCCTGCCGCAGGTTGACCTGCCGGCGGCCGAGATACATGACCGACAGCAGCTTCACCCCGAGCTCATCCTCAACCTTCTGCTTGAAGGGTTCCATCAGCGCATCGTTGAAGACCGCCACCTGGTGCGCGGCATCCTGATGGACATAACCGGCGGTGAAGATCGAAAACTCGGGAAAGAACACGGCCAGTTCCTGTGCGGACGTGATCGACATTTCCAGATTGCCGCGCGCGATGGCTTCGAGTTCCGTTCCCTGCTTGAACAGTGTCGCATTCCAGTGCGGCTCGAATTCCGCGAACTCGGCGACGGCGGGTCCGAAGACTTCCGTCATTGCAACGGCGCGCTGATCGGTTGCCGAAGCCGGAGCCGACAGGCGCAGCTTAACCTTGTCTTCAGCGTTTGCCGCAGTGATGCCGAAACTGGATGCCGAGATGGTGAGAGCCGCGGCTGTCGCAACGAATGCGCGGCGGTTCAGATATTTTTTCATTTGGTTCCTCCCATATGCGGTTAGCCGGCGAAACCGCAGCCGACCACTCCACTTCAATCCTTTGCACACGATCAACCCGATTTCAACATACGTTCTCTATTATGTAGGCTATTATGAAATCAGCTCGGATTGCTTTCTGTCCCGGTTGGCAATGCTGTGTTCGACACCACCGAGAATGTGGGTTTCAAGGATTTTTGCCGCCGTGGCGGCATCATGTGACAGCGCGGCGTCGAAGAGCATCTTGTGTTCCCTGGCGGCCTCATCACCGCGGAAGGTCAGGGTAAGCATCTGATAGCGAAGGTACTTGTCGAAAACCGCTCCATGGGTTTCGAGCAGCGCCCGTGAGCCGCAACCGGTTATCAGCGCGCGGTGGAACTGCCAATCGGCGTTTTTCCAGCGTTCCCGCACGGTGGTTTCCCCGGCCAGCATCTTCTTCTCCAGAACCTGCAGCTTGTGATAGGCCGCCGCAACGCCGGCCTCCCAGTCCAGGTCCCCCAGCTCAAAGGACCGTTTCAGGGCATGGCTTTCGAGCAGGATCCGCAATTCGGCGAGTTCCCGAAGATCGTCATCGGAGACGGGTGCGACCTCGAAGCCTTTCTGCCCTTCGGCAACGACAAAGCCGTCCGAGGTCAGGCGGTTGAGGATCTCCCGGAGCGTGGTCACGCTGACGCCGTAGCGCTTCCGGAGCGGCTCGAGCCGCATCCGCTCACTCGGCTTCAGCTGTCCGAAAATGATGTCGTTCCGGATATTCCGATACACGCTGTCCCCAACCGTATCGCTTCCTGTTGCCTCGATCATTCCTGCTCCTGCGCGGCCCTTGACGGTTTGCATTTATAGGATATTTTGCGAAATATAAGAAATTAGAAAACGTCGCCCCATCGACAGATATCTAGCCGCAAACCCGCCGACATGTAACCTTCCACATCGAGGATCTCGAGACATGACCTCCGCAGTGTTCGTCCTGAACGGCCCGAACCTCAATCTCCTGGGCAAGCGTCAGCCGCACATATACGGAACGGAAACCCTCGCCGATGTGGAGGAGCAATGCCGCGAACAGGCCGCCGCACACGGCCTTGCCATCCGCTTTCACCAATCGAACTGGGAAGGCCAGATCATCGACTGGATCCACGAGGCACGCGACGCGGGCAGCGCGATCATCATCAATCCCGGCGCGTTCACGCACACGTCGGTGGCCATTCTTGACGCATTGAATGCCTTCGACGGCCCGGTTTTCGAGGTCCATATCTCGAACGTGCACAAACGCGAGAGCTTCCGTCACCATTCCTATGTGTCCCTGCGCGCGGACGGCGTCATCGCCGGCTTCGGAACACAGGGCTATCTGCTCGCCCTGCAGCGGGCCGCCAACCGGATCGAAGCTGCAAGGGCGCAGACGGACACGGCCTGATGGGTGGCCGGGCGTCTATTGCCGTCGCCGGCGCCGGCCTGATCGGCAAGCGCCATATCGAGGCAATCGACGCCGTCCCGGAAACCCGGCTTGCCGCCATCGTAGATCCCGCAGAGCCCGCGCGGGAGCTGGCCGGGCAACTGGATGTGCCCTGGTATCCGGACCTGCAGGCGCTGTTCCCGGCAGCAAGACCGGACGGCGTCATCCTGGCAACCCCCAACCGGCTGCATGTCGACAATGCCCTGGACTGTATCGCGGCGGGGATTCCCGCGCTCGTGGAAAAGCCCCTGGCCGCGGATCTGTGCGGCGCCCGGCAACTTGCCGAAACCTCGGAGACCTCGGGCGTGCCGCTGCTCGTCGGCCATCACCGCCGGCACAACCCGTTGATCGCGGCAGCCAAGGCAAAGCTGCAAGAAGGGTTGCTGGGCACGATCGTCACGGTCCACGGCATGTTCTGGCTGTTCAAGCCCGACGACTATTTCGATGTCGAATGGCGCCGGCAGTCCGGCGCCGGTCCCGTGCTCGTCAATCTCATTCACGACATCGACCTGCTGCGCCACCTGGTCGGCGAGGTTGTCAGCGTGCAGGCACAAAAGGCCGGTCACGTCCGAGGATTTCCGGTCGAGGAAAGCTGCGCGATCCTGCTGCGTTTCGACAACGGCGCCCTCGGCACGGTCAACGTCACCGACACAGCGGTCGCTCCCTGGAGCTGGGAGCTGACGGCGGGCGAGAATCCCGCCTATCCCGCCACCGGCCAATCCTGTTATTTCATCGGCGGGACGCAGGGCTCGATGGAGCTGCCGAACTTGAAGGTCTGGACCAATCCGGACAAACGCAGCTGGTGGGAGCCGATTTCAGCAACCCGCTTTCCCCGGTCCGGTGGGGATCCGCTGGTTCGCCAGATCCGCCATTTCGCCGCCGTTATCAGGGGACACGAACCCCCGCTTGTTCCCGCGCGCGAGGGATTGAGGTCGATGCAAGTGATCGACGCGATCCAGAAATCGGCACAGTCCGGAGACAGCGTCATGCTTACGCATGACGACCCTGCAGCGTAAACGCTTCCTCGCGACAGCCTGCTACAGCCTGCGCAACCAGTTTTGCAGGTCCCGCTCCGCGCTCTCCAGGCTTTCGGCATTGATGGCGCGCAGGTTCAGGGCGCGGGTGATCGCGCGCGTGCGCTTGTTGATGGCGAAATCCGCGGTACCGACTTCGATACTGTCGACGCCGAGCTTGTCGTAGAGCGACAGCAGCCGGTTCTGGACGGTGCGCAGCGAAAGCCCCTGTCTCCTGGCGATCAACTTGTCCGACAGGCCGAGCGCCATGTCCATCAGCACCGCATATTCACTGTCTGTCAGGGTGTCGTGGGTGCGAACCTGGCGTTGCTGCACCCGGTGGATCTCCTGGTCCACGATGATCTGGGACTCCAGGAAAACGGCCCGCAAGGCCAGCTGGAGCCTGTCGCGGGTCGCCGTCTTCAGGACATAGCCGTAGGAGGACTCGTTCGGGACAATCCTGGCAATGCCCCGCATATAGGCCTCGTCCGAATAGTTCGACCAGAACAGGATGCGGGTTTGCGGTCGTTCCCGCCAGATGGTGCGCGCCGCGTCTATCCCGTTCCGCTCCTTCATCTGGAGGTCCATGACGACGGCTGGTATGGCATGTTTTCGCGCCAGCAACTCCCCCTCGATGCCGTTGACGGCACGAAGGATCTCGTCGACTTCCGGCAGCGCCTGGCGCAGGGCCTCGCTCAGGAATTCGGCGTGGAATTGATCGTCCTCGACGAGAAGGACCTTCATGCAAGTTCCTCCCATCCGCCTTTGGCCGCAACTGTGTCTTCGGGCTCCGCGGGCAAGGGCAGCCTGACGCTGATCCGTGTCCCCTCATTGCTCGACATGCTGAAATCCGCCGCAACCAGGCGCGCGCGCGTGCGCATGTGGGCGATACCGCCGGTCGCCTTCGTTGCCTGCCGTCCGGGCCGGGAGCCCGTCACCCCCCGTCCGTTGTCCGCGACGACCATCTGCAACTGGTCATTCCGGTTCGAGATCGTCACGCTGATCCGGTCCGCTCCCGAATGCCGCGCCGCATTGTTGAGGGCTTCCTGGGCAATCCGGAAGAGGGATATCCGTGTGGTGGAATCGAGACGGTCGATCAGGCCGCCGCTGTCGTCGACAACCTGCAAGGTGGTGGATTCCACATCTTCCACGGCGCGCTCCAGGTGAATTCTGAGCGCATGCGCGAAGCCGAACATGTCCAGAAGGCTCGGCACCGCCGTGTCGATGATGCCGCGCAGATCCTGGATGCAGTCCTGGATGCTGGCGATCACGCGGGCCTTGTCGTCGGCGGTGTTCGCCTTTTCCAGATCGCGCATGATCCGGGTGAGGTCCGCCAGGGTCTGATCGTGAAGATCCATGCCGATGCGCTGGCGTTCCTGCTCCAGCACGCGCGTCAGCTCCAGGGCGCCCTGCCGCAACCCCTCTTCCCGCGCCTGCGCCTCCGCCCGGATGACGGCGGATTGCTTGGCCTTCTCATTCGCCCGGAGCGAATAGAAATAGGGCGCGAGGACATCGGCGATCTGGCGGACCCTTTCCACGGTCTCCATGTCGTAGATACCCGCGGTCCGCGACGAACAGTTCAGGGCGCCGATTGTGCGTCCGAGCACCTTCATCGCGACATTCACGCGGCTGCGCAGCTTGTGCTTGATGATGGGCTGCGCCAGCGCGCCCTCATAGGTGTAACGCGGATCGTCGACCGCGTTGTCGGTCAGCATGAAATCTGTCTGGCCCAGCAGGATGCTGCGCACGGGCGAGATCGCGACCGGTGTCCGTGACAGGCTCCAGCGCGTTCTCAGGCCAACCTCGTAGCTGGTGTTCCAGGTGACGTTGTCATCCACCAGACAGACATCGAGATGATCGATCGGCAGCAGGTTCTCGATTTCCGCCTTCACGGATCGAAGCGCGGCCCGTATCTCGACCTGCCCGGCAAGATGGCTCGATATGCGCAGCAGCGAGACGAGCGGATTTGGTTCGCCCGTTTCTCTCTTGTTGTCAGCTTCCTGTCGCATGGCAACAACAAGCTCCTCCCTTTGTTGGTGCCAGTGTGAGGTAAGCCCCCCTGCTCGGCAAGTCATCAGTGTGGTTTCCAGGCGCATCGCAGTTGCGGGAACCCGCAACTGCGATGCGCGTGTATGGCTTTACCGCCCCAATGCGACCACGCACTCTTCGGGCAGGACGCGTTGGGAGAACCGTGTCCGCTATGGAACGGCGCCTTCAGCGCCAGGGAGGAAACATGAACACCAAGGCAAAGCTCCTGGGGGCCGCCGCGCTTTTCGCGGTTGTCATTCCGGGCCATTCGATCGCCGACACGGCGGACAAGCGTATTGCACTTTCCAACAATTACGCCGGCAATTCCTGGCGTCAGGCCATGCTGTCGAGCTGGGCGAAGGTCGCCGACAAGGCGGTGGAGGACGGCGTTGTCGCGGAAGCCGACGCCTTCACGACATCGGAGAACCAGGCGACGGAACAGGCCGCCCAGATCCAGAACATGATCCTGCAGGGCTATGACGCGATTGTCCTCAACGCGGCCTCGCCGACGGCCCTCAACGGCGCCGTCAAGGAAGCCTGTGACGCCGGCATCACCGTCGTTTCCTTCGACGGCATCGTCACCGAGCCCTGCGCCTGGCGCATCGCGGTGGACTTCAAGGAAATGGGCCGGCAGCAGGTGGAATACCTGGCCTCCCGCCTGCCGGATGGCGGCAATCTGCTTGAGATCCGTGGACTGGCCGGCGTCTTCGTCGACGACGAGATCCACGCCGGTATCGAACAGGGCGTATCGGAATTTCCGAAATTCGAAATCGTCGGGTCCGTTCATGGCGACTGGGCACAGGACGTCGCCCAGAAGGCGGTTGCCGGCATTCTGCCCAGCCTTCCGGAAATCGTTGGTGTCGTGACCCAGGGCGGTGACGGCTATGGCGCCGCGCAGGCCATCAAGGCCGCGAACCGGGACATCCCGATCATCGTCATGGGCAACCGCCAGGACGAGATGAAATGGTGGGCCGAAGCGCGGGATGCCAACGGCTATGAAACCCTGTCGCTGTCCATCGCGCCGGGTGTCGGAACGCTGGCGTTCTGGGTCGCCCAGCAGATTCTCGACGGCGCGGACGTTCCCAAGGACCTGACGGTTCCGTTCCTGAAGGTGACGCAGGACACGCTCGATGAAACCCTGGCCGCAACGCCGGAAGGGTCCGTCGCGAATGTCGAATACAGCCTGGACGATGCCAAGGCCGTGATTGCGGACGCCAACTGAGGGAGAAGCGCCATTGCAATCGGCAACCAGCGCCGGTGACTTGACACCGGATGTCCCGCTGGTGGCCCTGTCCGGCGCGTGTGTGCATTTCGGTGCCGTGCGCGCGCTGGACGGGGTCAGCTTGTCCATCGGCCCCGGAGAATGCGTCGGGCTGATCGGTCACAACGGGGCAGGCAAATCCACTGCGGTCAATGTCATCAACGGCGGCCTGACACCGACGGCAGGAAGCGTGACCTATACCCTGCCCGACGGCCGGACCGGAACGGGGACCGCCACGGCGCGTGCCTGCGGGATCCGCAGCGTGTTCCAGGAACTGTCTCTCTGCCCGAACCTCACTGTTCTGGAGAATCTCCGAATACCGCATCGCGACCTGACCGGACCCGGCTGGCGTTCCAGGGCCGGGGCCCGCATTTCCGCCGCCCTCGACGAGATCTTTCCGGGGCATCGCATCGAACCGGGCATGACCGTGGGCGACCTCACGCTGGCGGAAAGGCAGATGGTCGAAATCGCGGCCGGCTTTGCCAAGGACAGCACACCTGCCCGGCTGGTCATCCTGGACGAACCGACCTCCTCGCTCGACGCCGCCATTGCCCGCCAGCTGCTCGCGCATGTGCGCCGGTTCTGCGCAGGCGGCGGCGCGGTCATGTTCATCTCGCACATGCTCGGCGAAGTCTTCGAGGTGGCGACACGCATCGACGTGATGAAAGACGGAAAGATCATCGCCAGCAAACCGGCCGGGGATTTCACGCAGCAAGGCCTGATCGACGCCATGGGTCACGTGGCCAGCGAGGCGGGGCAAGGCCGAACCGCCGCCGGCACGGCCGAAAATCTTGGAACGGAAGTCCTGAACACACCTGAGGGACTGTCGGCGAGACAGGGCGAAATCGTCGGACTGGCGGGCCTCGCGGGACACGGCCAGGCGGAAGCCCTGGCAAGGTTCTTCATGTCCCGCTCGGGAAGTTACCAACAGGTCAAGAACCCCGAAGTGGCCTTCGTTGCCGGAGACCGCGGCCGGGACGGCGTCCTGCCGCTCTGGTCGATCCTGCGCAATCTCACGCTGACCCACCTGCCCCGCCTGGCCAGGCGCAGCCTTGTCGACACACGGGCCGAACGCGAGCTCGGTGCGACATGGAAGGCGAAAATCGGCATCAGAACGGAAAACATGGACAATCCCATCCTGTCGCTGTCCGGCGGCAATCAGCAGAAGGCGCTGTTTGCGCGCGCCCTCGCGTCAACCGCCCCCATCGTCGTGATGGACGACCCGATGCGCGGTGTCGATGTCGGCACCAAACGCGAGGCCTATGACCTGATCCGCGCGGAAGCCGCAAGCGGGCGTACCTTCCTCTGGTATTCGACCGAGACCGACGAGGTCTGCCAGTGCGACCGGGTGTTCGTGTTCCGCAACGGACGCATTTCCGCCGAACTGACCGGCACCGACATCACAGAGGAGAACATCCTGTCGGCCTCCTTCGAGATGCAGGAGGCCGTCCAGTGAGCGGCAGATACAGGATCCTGCTCCCCGTCCTGTCGCTTGCTGTGCTGCTTGCGGCGGTCTTCTATCTCCAGCCCCGGGCCATGAGCTATTTCGGGCTCAACCTGCTCTTCAACCTCGCGGTTCCAATCGCGCTGGCAACGATCGCCCAGATGATGATCATCATGGTCAATGACATCGACCTGTCCATCGGCACGTTTGTCAGCTTCGTGGCCTGCGTCACCGCGACCTATGTCAACGAGGCGCCCCTGACCGGCGGCCTGATCCTGCTGGCCTCCATACTCGGCTACGCGGCGCTTGGAGCGCTGATCCACATCCGGCAGCTGCCCGCGATCGTCGTGACGCTCGGCATGTCCTTTGTCTGGGGCGGGCTTGCCGTGCTGATCCTGCCGTCTCCGGGTGGCGGCGCCCCCGAGTGGATCCGGTCCCTGATGACGGTCAAGCCGCCCTTCGTGCCGATGGCCGTCGTCGCCTGCATACTCATTGCCGGCGTCACCCACCTGCTGATCATGCGCTCGGCAACGGGCACCCTGCTCAGGGCCGTCGGCGGCAATGCGCAGGCCGTCTCCAGGTCCGGCTGGTCGGTGACCAGGCTGAAGGCCGGTGCCTATGCGCTCGCCGGGCTGTTCGGCGTATTGGCGGGGATGAGCCTCGTCGGGCTGACGACCTCGGCCGACGCCAACATCGCGCTGCGCTACACGCTTCTGTCGATCGCCGGCGTCATCCTGGGCGGCGGCGAGTTCACCGGGGGCAAGGTGTCCCCCGTCGGTGCCGTGATCGGCGCCCTGACGCTTGCGCTCGCGGGCAGCTTCCTGTCGTTCATGCGCCTGTCCCCCGACTGGCAGATCGGGGCGCAGGGGGCCATCCTCATCCTCGTGCTGGCCGTCCGGCTGATTTTCTCGCGCGGAGGAAAGACCTGGAAAGGAGCAAAAAGTGGCTAATCCCGTGATTGCATCACTGCGCTCCATGCCGCAACGGCCCTGGTTCTGGGCCTTTGCCGCCAGCGCGCTCGCCTTCGTCGCGACCATCTACCTGACAGACGGCCGCGGCAGCGGGGAGCTCCTGTCGGCGGCACTGACATTCGCCTCCTTCTCCGCGATTGTCGGAATTGGCCAGATGTTCGTGATCACGCTCGGGCCGGGCAATGTCGACCTCTCCATTCCGGCAACGATGACCCTGTCCGGAACCCTGTCCCTGAAATTCATGGACGGGCTCACGGCGCTTGCCCTGCCGGGCCTGGGGATCGCCTTGCTGGTCGGGCTGTTCGCCGGCACCATCAACTACCTGCTGATCAGGCTGTTGCGGATCCCGCCGATCATCGCGACGCTGTCGGCCTCCTTCCTCTACCAGTCCCTGGCGATCTGGTCGAACCGGGGCCTCAGGATCAAGCCTCCAGAGCTGCTGGCCGACTTCACCACCGGGTCCTTTGCCGGCATACCGAACATGACCTATGTCGGCGTGCTGATCGCCGTGGCCGGCTGGATTGTTCTTGAAAAGACGATCTTCGGCCGGTGGCTGTCGGCCTTCGGACAGAACACGCGCGCGGCCAGGCTGAGCGGCGTACCTGTCGAGACGGTCAGGGCCGCGACCTATGTCTGCTCGGCCGTGCTTGCGTCCTTCACCGGGTATCTCCTGGCGAGTTTCTCCGGCGGCGCCGCGCTGAACATGGGCACGGAGTACCTGCTCATCTCGATTGCTGTCGTGGTGATCGGCGGCAGTTCCATAGCAGGCGGAAGTTCGAACGTTCCCGGGATCTGGGGCGGGTCCCTGCTGATGTTCCTCGTCGTCTCGATGCTGAATTCCTACGGTCTTGGCGCGGGCGTGCGCCTCATCATGACCGGAACCATCATCATCGCAATTGTTGCCGCCGCATCCGGAAAAGGACGAGCCGCATGACCCAGATTTCCTCAATTTACCAGATCGACGATCCGAGGTTCCGGAACCTGGTCCAGAAAAACGCACGTCTGCACCAGATCGCCACCGGCTTTGAATGGACAGAGGGACCGGTCTGGTTCGCCGACCATCAGCACCTGTTCTTTTCCGACATACCGGCCAACCGGATGATGCGCCTGACGCTCGACGGACAGGTCAGCCTGTTTCGCTATCCCTCCGACTACAGCAACGGCAACACCCGGGACCGGCAGGGACGGCTGGTGACCTGCCAGCACGGCACCCGTTCAGTGACCCGGACCGAACCGGACGGCACGCTGACGGTGCTGGCCGACCGGCACGACGGCGGGCGCCTCAATTCTCCCAACGATGTCGTGGTGCAATCGAACGGCGCGGTCTGGTTCACGGACCCGACCTACGGGATTCTCAGCGACTACGAGGGCTATCAGGCCGATCCCGAGCAGAAAACACACAATGTCTTCCGCATCGACCCGCAAACAGGTGACGTCGAGGCCATGATCACGGATTTTGTCCAGCCCAACGGACTTGCCTTTTCGCCGGACGAGAAGATCCTCTATGTGGCGGAGTCCGGTTCCAGCCACGATGCCGGCGTTCCGTCCGTCATTCGCGCTTTCGGGCTGGACGAGAACGGCCGGATACAGTCGGACGAACCCTTCGCGACAATAGACAGGGGATTGCCGGACGGCATGCGCGTCGATACGGCCGGGCACGTGTGGAGCTCGGCGGCGGACGGTATCCATTGCTTTCATCCCGACGGCACGCGGCTTGGCAAGATCCTGGTACCGGAAGTCGTCGCGAACCTCTGCTTTGGCGGCACGCGGGGAAACCGCCTGTTCATCACCGCAACCACGTCGATCTACATGATTGCCGTGAATGCAAAATCCGCGGTTTGAACCTCCACCTTGCCCCCTTAAGGTGCCGGAAAGCTGAACTCGGAGGACTGTTCCCTTGAAGGCACTTGTCTGCACTGAGCCCGGAAGACTTGAATACCGAGAGGTCGGGGCGCCCGAGCGCAAGCCGGAACATGTTCTTGTGCGCCCGCGCCGCGTCGGCATTTGCGGAACGGACTATCACATCTACGAAGGCGCGCACCCGTTCCTTCAATATCCGCGCGTCATGGGCCACGAACTCGCGGTCGAGATCCTGGAGGTCCCGGCGAACAGCGGGTTCGCTACCGGGGAAATCTGTGCGGTCAATCCGTACATCTCGTGCGATGACTGCCACGCCTGCCGAGCCGGAAAACCGAACTGCTGCATGAACATCTCGGTCCTTGGCGTTCACAGCGACGGCGGCATGGCGGAGCGCATGTCTCTTCCGGCAAAAAACATCCTCAAGGCCCCCGGCCTGACGGTGGATGCGTGCGCCTGTGTCGAGTTCCTGGCGATCGGTGCACATGCGGTCAGGAGAGCCGGAATAGGCGCAAACGCAAAAGTGCTGGTGGTCGGAGCGGGGCCGATCGGCCTTGGAGCCGCGCTGTTCGCACGGATCGCCGGCGGCAATCCTGTGCTTCTGGACCTCGACAGGGACCGGGCACTCTCGGCCAGCGCGATTGCCGGCACGGATTATCTGCGCTGCACTGACGGGGAAAGCCCGCTCGACGCAATGCGTGCGCTCACAAACGGAGACGGCTTCGACATCGTTCTGGACGCAACGGGAAACGCCAAGGCCATCGAAGGAAGCTTCGATTTCGTCGCCCATGGCGGGCATCTTGTCCTGATCAGCGTCGTCAATTCCAGGGTGTCGTTTTCAGACCCTGATTTTCATCGCAGGGAGATGACATTGTCGGGCAGCAGGAACGCGACCTCGGAGGATTTCGAGCATGTCATCCGGAGTATTAGGCAAGGTCTGGTGCCCGTCGGAGAACTCATCACCCACCGAACGTGTCTCGCGGAAGCCGCCACCAATCTTCCCCATTGGGCGAAGGCCAAGGAGGGCCTGATCAAGGCGGTCATCGAACTGGACTGACAACACCATCCCCCGCTTGTAAGCGGAACCCGCGAAGCTAGACCTCCGCGGCCTGCATCCGCGCGGCGACCCGTGCGACCGAGTTGCGCTCGACCAGCGGACACTCGACCTTGATCTGGGCCGGTCCCGCCTGAACGCCGTTGGCGCTGTCCAGCAGCAGTTCGAGCGCGATTTCCCCCATCTCGTAGTGAGGCAGCACCAGCGTCGACAGGGGCGGGTGCATGTTCTTGGAAATTTCCCGGTTGTCAAAGCCGATGATGGCGATGTCCTCGGGCACACGCAGGCCCCGTTCCTTCAGGGCGTCGTAGCACCCGAGCGCCATGAGATCGTTGGCGCAGAAGATGGCGTCGGGCGGCACGGCCAGGTCCATCAGGGCATGGGTGTGCTCGTAGCCGGAGAGCGGTTCCCAGTTGCCCGGCCTGACCAGCGTGCTGTCGAAGGGAATGTCGTTGCTGGAAAGGGCCTGCCGGTAGCCCTTGAGCCGGTCACGGGACGCATCCACGCCCTGCTGGCCGTTGATGAGTCCGATCCGGCTGTAGCCCGCCTTGATGAGGTGTTCGGTTGCCATCCGTCCGCCGATCACATCACCCGGCACGACCGAAGGCAGGGACCGGTCGGTATTGTAGCAGTTCAGCAAGACGACACGCTGGTCGTCAAAGGCGGACGGCATGTCAACGCGCCGCGTCAGGATGGTGCCGTAGACAATCCCGAGCAACGGCAGGCGGCTCATCTGGTTGATGATCATCTGCTCGGTTTCGACATCGCCGTGGCTGACCGCAAGGCTGACATGTATGCCGAACTCGAAGGCCTTGTCGCGAACCCCTTCGAAGGCAAGAGCCATCCAGGGGTCGGTCGTGATCTCGTCCGCGATGAAGACGATGTTGGAGCGGTCCTCCGGCGCGGACTTGGCGCCCCGGCGCACCAGCTTGTAGCCAAGCTCCCTGGCAACATCCTGAACCTTCTTGCGGGTCGCATCGCTGAGCTTCGCACCCGGACTTCCGTTCAGCACCAGCGACACGGTTGCCTGGGAAACACCGGCCATCGCCGCCACGTCCATCATGGTGGGACGTCTGTTCGTGCTGAGCCGGCGCTTCTTCGTCATGCTTGTTCTTTATTTCCTAGTCATTGGCAGCCAGCCGCCTGAAACGGCGAATGACTATCGGGATTGAAACGCAAAATCAACAAGACCATGGTTGTCCTTACGCTGCTGAGACGCGGTACGGTTCACGTTTCAATCAGCCGTGCGCAAGTTCCTGATCCGGTCGAACGCCACCGCGAGGATGATGAAGGAACCGATGAACATGCCCTGCCAGAAGGTGGAAATCCCCAATAGGATGAGGGAGTTGCGGATGACCTCGATCAGGAGAGCTCCAATCACCGCTCCAAGGGCGGTCCCCTGCCCGCCGGCCAGGTTGGCTCCCCCGATGACCGCGGCGGCGATGACGGTCAGTTCCATTCCCTGCCCGAGATTCGTCGTCACGCTGCCGAGCCAACCCGCCATCAGGATACCGGCCACCCCGGCGGTCAGGGCCGAGAACATGTAAATCGACACCTTGATTCGCTTGACGGGTATGCCGGTCAGAACCGCTGCCTGTTCGTTGCCGCCGATGGCGAAAACATACTGGCCCCACCGCGTCCACCTGTAGGCGATGCTCATGAAGGCGGCCAGGAACCCCAGCACGTAGATGGGATGCGGCAGCCCGAGGGTCGACCCGCCGCCGACCCACAACAGCAGATCGTGGTCCGGCCCGAACTCCCAGATCATCTTGTTGTTGGACAGGACCATTGCCAGGGACCTTGCCGCGGACAGCATCCCGAGCGTGACAACAAAGGCCGGCATGCCGAGATAGGCGATCAGCAGTCCGTTGACCAGCCCGACCGCAAGCGCGGCGGCAAGGGCCGCGAGAGCGGAAATCCAGAACGGGTTGTCGGCCGCCATCAGAACGCTGATGACCATGGCCGCAAGGACCACGGTCGAGCCGACGGAAAGGTCGATGCCGCCCGAGGCGATGACCGTGGTCATGCCGATCGCGATCAGGCCGACGAATGCGAAGTTGCGCGTGACATTGAAGAGATTGCGCTGGGTGGCGAAGGAATCCGTCATGAGCGTCAGGGCGACGCAGGCCAGCACGGCCGCGACCAGGACCCAGAACACCTGCGAACCGAGCACCCTGGATAGCGGTGTATGGTGCTGGCTGTGTCCGATAACCTGTTCAAGGGTTGTCATCCGTCGATCCTTTCTCAGGCCGTTTCAATCGCGCCGGTAATCAGGCCGGTCACTTCTTCCGGGGAACTCTCCGCCGCAGGCTTGCAGGCCACAAGCGTGCCGCGCCGCAGGACGGCGACCCTGTCGCACACCGCGAACACGTCCGGCATCCGGTGGCTGATCAGGACGACGCTGATGCCCTGGCCGCTCAGACGCTTGATCAGGTCGAGCACCTCTGCGACCTGGCGCACGGAGATGGCGGCGGTCGGTTCGTCCATCATCACGATCTTGGCGTTGGAGAGCAGCGTGCGGGCGATCGCGACCGCCTGCCTTTGCCCTCCGGACATCTTGCGGACCAGGTCCCGGGGCCGGGTCTCGGACTTCAGGATGGCAAAGAGTTCACCCGAACGTTTGTGCATGGAGGCATAGTCGATCAGCGGAATGCCGCCCCACTTTCGGCGTGGCTCGCGCCCGAGAAAGACGTTGGACGCCGCCGACAGGTTGTCGCAAAGGGCCAGGTCCTGGTAGACCACTTCGATCCCTTCCCTCTGCGCGTCGCGCGGCCTGTGAAAATCCACCGTCACATCGTCGATGGTAATGCTGCCATGGCTGGGCCTGAAGTTGCCGCCGACTATCTTCACCAGAGTGGATTTGCCCGCGCCGTTGTCCCCCATCAGTCCCAGAACCTCACCGGGTGCGATTTCAAGGGAAACCTCGTTCAGAGCCTGGATGGCCCCGAAGTTTTTCGAGATCCCCGACAGCCTTAGCCTCGACATTCCTTCATTTCCTCCCATTCGGCCCCGGCTCTCCGGCCCGGACCTTAACACCCCCACGGCGCCTCCAGGCGGGTCACCGGAACCGGAAGCCACGTCGCACCGCCGCGCTGGCCGGCCTTTTCACTTCTTGACTAATTAATATTAGTTAATATTATTCATGAAAAGCAAGAGGGAGGTACGATGAGGCTTCTGGTCACAGGATCCACAGGCAAGGTGGGACAGAATTTTCTGCCTGCATTTCTCGCTTCGGACACCTTCCGGACCTGGAGCGTCGTGGCGCTTTGCAACAACCGCGTGATCGATGAAAACGACCGGGTCCGCGTCGTGAAGGGATCGATCAACGATCCCGAAACCGTCCGGGACGCTCTGACCGGGGTCACGCATGTGCTGCACATGGCGGCGGTGAAGGAATCTCCCGATCTTGCGATCGATGTTTCGGTGAAGGGCATGTTCCTGCTGCTGGAACATTTCCGGCAGCTCGAAGGCGCAAAGCAGTTCATCCTGGTTGGCGGCGACTGCTCGGTCGGGCACATGTTCCAGCCCTACCAGGGTCCCGTCACCGAACAGTCGGCCCGCAAGGCCTACCCGGGATGCTACGCGCTGACGAAGGTCCTCGAAGAGGTGATGCTCGAGCAGTACCAGCACCAATACGACCTGAACGGCTGCGTGCTGCGGGCGCCCTGGATCATGGAAAAGGACGACTTCAAATATGCGCTGTCCTTCGGGCCGGACCAGTTCGGCGGCCCGCCCTGGCCCGAACTCGTCTCTGGGGAGGCGCTGCGGACTTACGCCGGCGCGGACCATGTCCCCCTGCTGCTGGACCGTGACGGCAAGCCCTTGCGCCGGAATTTCGTTCACGTGAGCGATCTCGTCTCGGCAATCCTGGCCGCCCTCGACAATCCCGCCGCCAGGCAGCAGCTGTTCAACATCTCCATGAACGAGCCCGTCGATTACGGAAAGGCGGCCCGGCACCTCGCCGAAACGCGATCCTACCGGATCGCGGAAATACCGACGGATTTTCACAGCAACTGGCTGGTCAACGCCAAGGCGCGCCAGACACTGGACTGGGAACCGTCAACGGATCTCGAGGCTCTTGTCGAAGGAGCCTGGAACTACAGAAGGGACGCAAAAGATCCCCGCAAAATCTGGTACCCGGGGTAATCGCTCCAGGGCCAGTCAGACAGAAGGGAGTGAACACATGAGGAATAAATTATTGTTGCTGGGCACCGCCGTGGTGATGGCACTGCAGGTCGGTTCCGGCGTGGCGGCCGACAAGAAGACCCTGGCCATCGTGGTCAAGGGGCTCGACAACCCGTTCTTCGAGCAGATCAATCTGGGCTGCAAGAAATGGATGTCGGAAAACGCGGACAGCGAATACGAGTGCCTCTACACGGGCCCCGCGTCTTCCGCCGACGAAGCCGGTGAAGTCCAGATCGTGGATGACCTTCTGACCCGCGGCGTGGCGGCAATCGCCATTTCGCCATCCAACGCCCCGGCCATGGCAAACCGCATTCGGCAGATCGCACCGAGCGTGCCCGTCATGACGGTCGACGCCGACTTCCTCGCGGAAGACCGCGACCTGCGCAAGACCTATCTGGGCACCGACAACTATCTCATGGGCGTCAAGATGGCTGAAGAAGCCGCCGCGCTGAAACCGGCGGGCGGCACGGTCTGCCTGCAGCTGGGCAACGTGGCCGCTGACAACATCAACGCACGCGCCCAGGGTTTCCGCGACACCGCGGCAGGTGAAAAGGGCATTGACCGCCTGACCGGCCAGAACGGCTGGACGGAAATCGAGGGTTGCCCGGTCTTTACCAATGACCAGGCGGACCTCGCCAACCAGCAGATGGCGGACACATTCGTCGCCAACCCGGATCTGGATGCCTTCATCCTGATCGGCGGCTGGGCCCAGTTCGCGCCGCAGGCCTACACCCAGGTCACCGACCAGGTGATGGACAAGCTCCAGTCCAAGGACCTGATCATCATCGCCGGCGACACGCTGCCGCCGCAGACCAAGGCCTTCCGGGACGGCAGGAGCCATGCCCAGGTCGGTCAGCGCCCGTTCGAGATGGGCTACAAGGCACCGGACGTGATGATCAAGCTCATCAACGGCGAAGCCGTCGATGATCCGCTGTTCACGGGTCTGGATGTCTGCAACCAGGAAGATCCGGGCTTCTGCGCCGACAACTGATCAACCGACCTCTCCACTAACCGCCGGATTCCCGCATTGGTCCGGCGGTCTTTTTTCGGCCCGCGGCCATGCGCGGCGGATGTCTCACATCCGCAGGATCCGGTCCTGCCTCTGAAACCACGAAGGCCATGGGCCGGCCGCGGGCCGGCCACGGTCCACACCACGGACCACCGCCCCGGCAAGGTGCCGACAGGCAGGCGGAGACCACCGTCCAGGCACTCCGGACCAGCTGCAAAAGACGGCCATCCGGCGGCTACCGGCCTTCCCTACCCGGCTTGCGATCGGACGCAGGGGCACTCTTCCCGGCCCCACCATTCGCCAGCTGAATAAAAAACTTGATAATATTAGCTAATAATATTACTTATATACTTGTTTGGAGGGTGGCTGCACGCCACCCAAAGACAGGGAGGAAAAATTGAACATACGGAAAACCCTTTGCGTGGCCGCTGTTGCCGCGCTCACCTCTTCCGCTGCCTTCGCCCAGGACAAGCCCGAGCTGGCCTTTGTCGTGAACGCGGCCTCGGATTTCTGGAAACTTGCGGAAGCAGGCGTCAATGCGGCTCAGGCCGAGCTGCCGGACTATGACCTGCAGTTCCGGTATCCGGCCCAAGGCACCGCAGCGCTTCAAAATGCGCTGATGGACGACCTCGTCGCGGCCGGTACGGACGCCATCATGATCTCGTCCGTGGATCCGAAGACATCGATTGACGCATTCAACCGCATCGCGAGCCAGGTGCCGTTGTTCACCACCGACAGCGATGCGCCGGAAAGCAACCGCATTGCCTATCTCGGATCCTCGAACACCCTTGCCGGAAACCAGGCCGGTGAGATTGCCGTCAAGGCTCTGCCGAACGGCGCGAAATGCATGGGCTTTGTCGGTTTCCTCGGGGCGGACAATGCCAAGGAACGCATCGCCGGGTTCAAGGAGGTCGCGGGTCCGAAGGGTATCGAGCTGGTCGATGTCCGCGGTGACGATGTCGATTTCGCCAAGGCGAGATCGAATGTCGACGACGTCCTCGCCGCGAACCCGGACATCGACTGCATGGTCGGCTTCTATTCCTACAACCCGCCCAAGATCTACGAAGCGCTTCGGGCGGCCGGCAAGCTGGGTGAGATCACAGTGATCGCCTTCGACGAAGACCCGATCACCCTCGGCGCGATCCGCGAAGGCAGCTTCGCCGGAACCGTTGTCCAGGATCCCTATCAATGGGGATACCAGGGCATGCACCTGATGGCCGATTTCCTGGAAGGCGACAAGTCCGGCATACCCGAGAACGGCTTGATCATCGTTCCCACGAAAATCATCGATGCGTCGAACGTGGATCCTTTCGAAAAGGAACTCAAGGAGCGCATCGGAGGCTGAACCACCCGTGGGGCTGGTGGGGCTGACGGCTGCACGGACCGCATTGCGCGGCTCGTGCAGCCGGATAATTTCGTCGAGGCGTAGTTTGATCGTGCATTCCGGAAAACAAAGGATTTCCCTCGAGCTTCTGGGCGTTACCAAGGTTTATCCTGGTGTGGTCGCCCTTGAAGACGTTCACCTGCAGATTTCAGGCGGCGAAATCGTCGGCCTGATCGGCGAGAACGGCGCGGGAAAGTCCACGCTCATGAAGGTTCTGGGCGGCATGGTGCCACCCGATGGCGGAACCATCCATATCGATGGAGAAGAGGTGGAGGACCTCACGCCCGCCGGCGCGGCCGATCTCGGCATCGCCTTTGTCCACCAGGAACTGAACCCGTTCTCCAATCTCGACGTCAGCGCGAACGTGCTTCTCGGCCGTGAGATCACGACAGGGCCGCTGCGTCTTCTGGACCGGAAGGCGATGTCCGAGAAGGTTGCCCCGATCCTGAAGATGCTCGGCACGCGCTTCGGCCCCGACGACCCGGTCGCGGACCTGTCTCTGGCCGACCAGCAACTCCTGGAAATCGCCCGCGCACTGTCCATGAATGCCCGCCTCGTCATCCTCGACGAGCCGACCTCGAGCCTCACGCTTTCGGAAACCGAACGGTTGCTGGAAGTCATGGGCCAATTACGCGACCGCGGCGTCGCGATCCTGTTCATCTCCCACCGCCTGTCCGAAGTCGAGGACATCGCCGACCGGGTCATCTGCCTGCGTGACGGAAAGAATGCGGGAGAACTGATCAGGTCGGAAATCCACCGGGACGAGATGGTGCGCCTGATGATCGGACGCGACCTGCGGCAATTCTACGAAAAGACCGACCACGGCGTCGGCGCTCCCGTCCTGGAGCTGCGCGGCGTCAGAACGGCCGCCTTTCCGGATGTCGAAGTCGATCTCGAGCTTCATGCCGGAGAGATCCTGGGACTGGCGGGGCTGGTCGGCGCCGGACGGACCGACCTGGCACTGACGGTTTTCGGAATCGACCCGGCGCTCGGAGGCACGATCCACCTGAACGGAGAAGTGCTGGCGCCCAATAGCGTGAAGGCATCGATTGACGCCGGCATTTCGCTTGTTCCGGAAGACCGCAAGGAACAGGGGCTTCTGCTCGACTTCACGATTTCCGAGAACATCTCCCTGCCCTGTCTCGACCGGCTGTCCCGCCACGGCTTCGTGGACCGGATACGGGAAAGCGAACTCGCCGAACATTCCAGGTCGAGCCTCACGATCAAGACGACGTCGCTGTCGCGCGCCGCCGCCGAACTGTCGGGCGGCAACCAGCAGAAGGTTGTTCTGGCCAAATGGCTGGCCATGAACCCGAAGGTCATCATTTTCGACGAGCCGACGCGGGGGATCGATGTCGGCGCCAAGGCGGAGGTCTACCACCTCATGCAGGAGCTCGCCGATGCCGGGGTCGCGATCCTGATGATCTCCAGTGACATGGAAGAGGTCATCGGCGTTTCCGGGCGGGTAGCCGTCATGCATGGCGGCAGGATCACGGGGATTTTGAAATCCGACGAACTGACGGAGGAAAGCATCCTCCGGCTGGCCGTCGGCTAGGCAAGCTGGGGAACAGGAATGCAGAAAAAGGATATCGGACTGGCCGTCCTCGTACTGGTTGTCGGAGCCGTGGTGGCGATGATCAATCCGAGGTTCCTGTCCCCGATCAACCTGGCGAACACCGCCAACCTGATCGGTCTCTTCGGCCTGTTTTCGCTCGCCGAGGCCTTCGTGATCGTGACGGCCGGCATCGAGCTTTCGGTCGGCTCCGTCATTGCCCTGCTCGGCGTGATCTTCGTCGACCTGATCGTCACGCAGAACGTGCCATGGCCTCTCGCCGCCATGATCGTGCTGATGCTAGGCGCCGTCTTCGGACTGCTGCACGGCTGGCTGATAACGAAGCTCGGCCTGCAGCCTTTCATCGTGACCCTGTGCGGGCTCCTGATCTACCGCGGCATCGCCCGTTTCTACACCAAGGACGGAACCGCCGGATTTTCCTTCGGCGACGAGTTTCCGGTCCTGGAATGGCTGGTGTCCGGACGGACAGGCGGGGTTCCGCATTCGATCATCGCCTTTTCGATCATTGCCGTCATTGCCTGGTTCGTTCTGCACCGGACCGTCTTCGGTCGGCATCTCTACGCGGTGGGAAAGAACGCGGAAGCGGCCCGCTACACAGGCATCAACACGCAGCGCGTGATCGTGCTGGCCTACGTGATCTGCGCCGTTCTGACGGGTCTCGCGGCGATCTTCTTTGCCATGTACACCCGTTCCATCCATCCGGCCTCGCACGGCAACTTCTACGAACTCTACGCCATCGCCGCCGCGGTCCTCGGCGGGTTCTCGCTGCGCGGCGGCGAAGGATCGATCTTCGGCGTTGTCCTCGGCGTCGTGCTGCTGCAGATGCTGCAGAACCTGGTGAACCTGCTCGGGATCCCCTCATCGCTGAATTTCGCGGTCATGGGAAGCGTCATCCTGATCGGCGTCATTGCCGATACCCAGATCGCCAAGCACCGGAAAGCCCGGCAAAAGGCCAATGAATTGTCCAGGATCGCCTGGCCGAAGCTGAAGACGGAGTCGGAAACGGAGGGGGCCTGACCGCGACCACGAGGTGCTGATGATTGCCTCCGACGGAAGACACGAGCGAGCCTGCGGACAGTTTGGCCGCGACCTGGTTCAGGCGCCTTCAAAGGCCATGCTGATCAGGCCAAGTCCGAGTTTGCGCCGGTCATCACTGACACCGCACTCGAAAGGTGACCGGGGGGCGTCGATCTGAAAGGTGACCCAGACCTGCTCCGCCTGCGCGGCGGATGGATACGGACAGGTTAGTGTCCGGGGCTGGCCCTTGTCGCCGTCCCCAAACGTCCAGTCCGCGCATTTGTGTCCGTTCACGAGAACGCCGATCGACATGGCCGGTTCTTGTGGCGGCAGAAAGAGCCGGAGTTTGAAGCGGATGGTTGACGGCGGCTTCTCGCATTCGGGTCTGCGCGCAAGGACCGTCGCAGTTGAGGCTTCGCTCCACACCCCCCATTTCTCGCGCCTGGAAAATCCTTCCACCAGCCGGCCCGTGGACCCGCCGGCAAGGCTTGAAAAGTCGATCTCCTCGCCGCATTCCGGAGCCTCGACACCGAGTCGTGCCGTCTTCAGATCCGCCGTCAGCCTTTCACGCTCAACCAGCCATGGCCACTCCCGGCTTACCCTGGGAGACCAGGTCTGGATATATCCCGAGAGCTCGGCAAAACTGGTGGAACGCGGCTCAGCCCCGTTCTCCCGCTGGATCTGCCGGTACAGATCTTCAATGGTGTCCAGCCAGGTTTCCTGGTCGGCCTCTGTTCTGACGAACGCGGTAATTTCCGCCAGCGTGCCGGCATCATACCGATCGATTTCGGCCAGGACATTGTCCGCATCGAGGCGCTTTGAAAAACATCCCAGGCCGAAATTCCTGAGGCGCCACTCCCGCATGTTTTCAGGTGTGACAAGCCCTGCGAGCCCGCGCCCGTCACACACGATGACCGCCCGTCCAGCCGACATGGCTTCGAGGGCACTGAGGGCGGACGTGAACACCAGATCATAACCGGCAAGCTCGGTTTCCGGAGAGGAGATCACCTTGCCAACCGCGGCGCCGACAACGTCAAGTTCGATGTTGCGGCGCTCGCAAGCCTGCCTGATCGCCGGAAGATGTTCCGTATTCTTTGCAAATGCCAATGCCTTGCGCGGTACGGGAGCCGGATCGGGTCCGGGCTGGAACCGTTCCATGTCCACGGCATTTAAAAGAAGGGATATTTCCGAGGGCTCGCGTCCTTCATAGGTGCTGAAGCGCTGGGCGACAGTTGTGTCGACCGCGCACACCCTGCGGATCGAACCGAAGCGGGGCGCCATGTCGTGCCAGGCAATGAAGTCATGGGCAACGAAGATCGCGGGCACGTCCGGATACTTGCTCACGGCCGCCGCCACCGTCGGTGTGTGATGTCCGTGGATAATGTCCACCGGCGCAGTAAGCTTCTCGATATCGGTGATGACGGGAACGGATGCCCGTTGAAGCTCGTCTGCGATAGGACCGCTCGAATCTCGCGTGTAGACGATCGGCCGGTGTCCACGCCGTCGCAGCCCGAGGGCCAGGTCTCTCGCAACGATCTCCGTACCGGTACGGCCGGACAATGTGATGTTGGTGATCAGTACAGAAAGACCGTCATTCTCCCCGCCGGATGGTCGCCGCTGGAAAACCCGTTTCATTTTTACCATTGAAAGATTCGTTCTTCTCAGATTTACAGTGTCTTATCTTGATCACATCGCACGCAATTGCAAAGACCATGACCATCGAACGGCCAATCCTGCCTTTCGTCTGAAACTTTGTATTTCCGGTTGGCCTGGGGGGAGTAAAATCGCAATGTCCGAAGAGTTGAGCAGGCGTTTCCCCGGTGTTCGGTTCTACAATGCCGGTCTGACGGAAGTTCAGGACAACGTGAGCATCGGCACGGGCAGCCGTGTCGGATCCATGACCCTGATACACCAGGATGCCCAGGTGGGCAGCGGCACGACAATCGGGTCCCATTGCAACATCTGCAAATGTGTCATCGGGGACAACGTCTCCATTCAGACCGGGTGCCATATCACCAGGGGGGTCGTCATCGAGGATGACGTCTTTGTCGGGCCCCGCGTTGTCACGCTGAACGACAAGCTCAAGGGGGGAGACATGGTTTATCCCTACATAGAAAAAGGGGCCCGTATCGGCGGAGGCAGCACGATCCTCCCGGGTGTCCGCATCGGAGCCGGGGCGCTGGTGGGAGCCGGCAGCGTTGTCACCAGGGACGTTGCTCCTAACACGCTTGTCCTGGGCAATCCGGCAAGACCGGTGAAGCGTCTCGACGAGAGCCAGAACTAATCCCCTCGCACGGCAGGACTTCACAATGGATGGGCTGATACTGAACCTCGCCCCGACGGGGATGGTCCCCACCAGGTCAATGAACCCGAACCTTCCGGTTACACCGGACCAGATCATTGCCGACTGCTGCAAATGCGTCGATCTCGGCGCGTCCATCCTGCACATTCACGCAAGGGATGAGTCGGGGGTCCCCACCTTTCGACGCGACATCTATGCCCGGATCATCGAGGGCATTCGCGAGAACAAGCCCGAAGCCATCATCTGTGTCTCCCTGAGCGGCAGGCACTTTCAGGACTTTGCCGATCGAAGCGATCCTCTGCTTCTGCGCGGCGACCTGAAACCGGACATGGCCAGCCTGACCCTGTCCTCCCTCAATTTCGCTCGGCAAGCCAGTGTCAACGAACCCGACATGGTCCGCAGACTGGCCGAGACCATGGCAGAAGCCGGCATCCGCCCGGAACTGGAAGTGTTTGACCTCGGAATGGTGAATTACGCCAAGTACCTGATCGACAGAGGCCTGATTGAACCTCCCTTCTATTTCAACTTCCTGCTGGGAAATGTGTCTTCGTGCCAACTGGATCCGCTGCACCTGGGCGCCCTTGCCGCTTCCCTGCCTGAAAAGTCCGTCTGGGCCTGCGGTGGTATCGGTGACAGCCAGCTTGCCGCCAACACCCTCGGGATACTGCATGGCAACGGTGTGCGTGTGGGGCTGGAGGACTACCTGTGGATGGACAGGCAGCGCACCGAGCTGGCGTCGAATGCCGGGATGGTCAAACGCATAACGGAACTGGCAACGCTGCTCGAGCGTTCTTTTGAGCCTGCTCCTGTGGTACGTAAAGCTCTGGGACTGGCCTGACCAGGGTACGGGAATTGGATTGGTCTTCATGTATCACGCACGCCGGCAAGATCTTTTGCACAGAGCCGCTGGCTGGGTTTTCGGACATGCATGTGACGGTGCTGGAATGAAGAATGAATAAGCTTACCGACCAGGAGACGCCTTCCGGGCAGTTCAAGGTCGCGCTAGTGGGCATGGGAAATATGGGGCAGCGCCACGCACGCGCGTTCGGAACACTTCCGAATGTGGTTCTGGTCGGCGCAGTGGATACCGATCCGGCGAAAATGACCCTGATCTCCGAGCTTGGCCTGAGGTGCTTTGCCCGGGTCGAGGACATTCAGATGCTGGCGGATGCGGTCGTCGTGGCCACTCCTGCCGAAACACATGCCCGCATCGCGGTCCCGTTTCTTGAACAAGGTATCCACTGCCTCATTGAAAAACCCATCGCGCTCACCGAACGGGACGCGGTGTCGATGATGGCAGCGGCGGAAGAAAGCGGAGCAATGCTGGCCGTCGGCCATAGCGAACGGTTCAACCGGCGGCTGAAGCAGGCCCTGGAGCAGCTGGACGGGGAGGCACAGCGCGTCGAAGTCGTCCGGACATCCTGCCCGGCACCGTCGCACGCCGGTGCGGATGTCGTGCAAGACCTTATGGTCCATGACCTTGACTGGATCCTGCGCCTTGAAACCTCTCCGGTGAGGACACTGAGAGTGCATGACCATGCGGCGGATGCCACGGGGCTTCGCCAGGTTGATTGTTTTCTGGGTTTCGACAAGAGGTCTTATGAACTTCGCGTCTCTCATGTGAAGGGAGACCGGCAAAGAAGCGTCCGGATTTCACGCCCGGGGCATGCCGACCTGCACTATGACCTGACGCGTCAGGAACCCGCGGTCGGCGCGGACCCTCTTGAGCGTCAGGCCGCCGAATTCGTTCGTTTCTGCAAGGGCACTCCCTCGACCATTGCTTCGGGCGCGCATGCGGTCAACGTCCTCGCACTGGTCGAACGTGTCCGCAAGCTTTGCCAGGAGCACCCGCACGCAGTTCAGATGACATGAGCGCTTCCAGAACTGTCCCGTTCTACGGCCTTGCCGAGGAATGGTCGGAGATCAAGGATGAAACCCTGGCGCGCATTTCCGCCGTGCTCGATCATGGCAGGTTCGTCCAGGGCCCGGAGATCGAAGAGCTCGAGGAACAAATCTCCAGGGATCTTGGTGCGCGCCACGTTCTGACCTGCGCGTCCGGCACCGCGGCCCTGCTGATGTCAATGATGGCACTCGGCATCCGCAAGGGCGATGAAGTCATCATACCGTCTTTCACCTTCGCGGCACCGGCGGAATGCGCCTTGCTTCTCGGGGCAAGGCCGGTTCTGGTGGATGTCGACTACCCGACGGGTCTCGTCAGCGTGGATTCGGTGAGGTCATCGATTACCGTCAGAACCAGGGCAATCGTCGCCGTTTCGCTTTTCGGTCTGGTTCCCGATTTCCACCGTCTTGCCGCCATCGCGCAGGAGCACGGACTTCCTCTTATCGAGGATGCCGCCCAGAGCTACGGAGCGCAATGGCGCGGCAAGGCGAGCGGAACCCTCGGCCACATCAACTGTCTCAGTTTTTTCCCGACAAAGGTACTGGGCGGTGCGGGCGACGGCGGGGCGGTCGTCACGGACGATTCCGATCTGGCGGACACGATTCGCAAGATCCGGAACCATGGTCAGGACACCCGGAACGATCACGCCCTCGTAGGGGTCAACGGGCGCATGAGCACGATTGCCGCCGCCGCGTTGCTTGTCCGCCACAAATATCTGGAAGCTGCGCTCGCAAAACGCAGAACACTTGGCCGGACATACGATGCAATTTTCACGGACGAACGGTTTTCCGGTGCGCTCTCGTTTCGCAAACCGGGCGAGGAAACGCTGCCGGCACGTTCCCAATACGCCATTGCGGTTCCGGACCGGGACCGGATCCGCCGGGCAATGTCGGAGGATGGCGTGCAAACGGCCGTCTATTACCCCAAGCCACTCCACCTGCAACCGGCGTTTCAGACAGCTTCACGCGCGCGTTCGCTCGCCAATTCCGAAAAGCTGGCTCAAGACATTCTGGCTCTGCCGATACATCCGCGTCTGACGTCCCGGGACCTGGAACATGTCTCGAATGTGCTCGCGAAGAGTGTCTGACGGCCGGCGATCCCGGGCGCCGGGTTTACCGGACCGCATGCGCGGTCGACCCTTCGCAGGGGCCGAGCGCGGTTTCAAGAGCAGACCAGTGTTCGTGCCAACGCGGCGCACGATAGCTCTCGAGTCTTTTCAGCTGTCTTGCCCGCTGCGGTGAATTCGCTTCGTTGTATGACAGGATCGTTTCCCGCCAGGTCGTGAAATCCAGCGGATGAATATAGTCCGGCACGTCCTGCCCGGCTTCATGAAGAACGGGAATGTCGGAACATATGACCGGAACCCCCATGCTCAGCGCTTCCACCACCGGCATCCCCCACCCTTCCACGAAGGAAGGAAACAGCAGAGCCCTTGCGCTTTTCAGAATACCCGAGACCGTCTGGTCCGACACTCCCGACAGCTCGATGACATGATCCCGCACCGCAGGACACCTGTCGAGCATGTGAATGATGTTCTCGTTTTCCCAGCCCCTCCGGCCGATGACGAAAAGTTTCGGCATGTTGGGGGTCCGGCTTTCGACAAGGTCTCGCCAGAGGTTGAGAATCAGGAGGTGGTTCTTTCTGGGTTCGATCGTCCCGAGCATGACGAAGTGGTTCGGGCCTTTGGCGGGGCCGGCATCCGGACACTCAGACAGGAACTTGTCCTCCACCCCGATCAGCGCAACATCGCTCCGTGGTTGTGGCCAGTTTCGTCCGCTGAAATAGGCGTTGATCGTTTTTTGCGTTTCGCTTGAGTTGACGATCAGGAACGGTCTGAATTCCGCGATTGTCTGCATGCGCTTGTGGTGGGCGGATACCGTGTCCGCCCTGACATATTCCGGAAAAAGAATGGGAATGATGTCGTGAATGAAAAACACGAAATCGGCACGGTATTCCGATCTCAGCTCGAAAAAGAGGTCCCTTGAGCCCAGTCCGTGATGCGACGTGTTCACCAGGGTTATTCTTGAATGCAGGTATCGGTCGAGGACTTCAGCCAGCTTCGGCTCGAAATGCGACCTGCTCTCCCGCCAGGCCTTCCGAAGCTTTCCTGCGGCGGTCAGATTGCCGGCCAGCTGCGACATGCGGCCAATGCCTTTTCGAAGAACCCCCATGCCGGCATGCAGAGCCTTTCCAAGCCGGGTCAGAAAGCCGAAGACGGAAACTCTCGAAACGCAGACCAGGACAACAGGAAACTTTATGAAAGCCGGAAAATGCAGGAACCAAAGCAGGGAATCGGGAACATAGGGTTCAAGGTCCTTGGTCATGACAAATTTCACCCTGTCGGAATAGGAGAGATCAAACAGGAATTCGATGTCCTCCTTGCGAAACCCGTTGCTCCGGCGCCCCTCTTCGGAAGGGTCGGCACCAAACCCAAATCTGGGAGCCGCAAATTTCGGAACCTTTGTCCTGGTTTCCTGAAGAGACTTTCCGGATATCCACCTGTCCCACAGGTTATTGATGGCCTTGCCTGCGTCTCTGGAGCCGTAGAGATACATTTTACCATGCTGCTGGACGACAAAAACGCATTTGTCCCCGAACCTGTCGCTCAGATATTTCGCATAACGAATATCGACGCGATCAATTCCCGTTGCCGTCGCTTCGTTGAACCTGCTGACGAGGCGGGACATGTCGAACAGAATGATACCTTCCGTCTTCGACATCTTACCGGCCCCATTTCTGGTTCAGGGAATATTTGAGCGCATCATCGGCAATCGTGGGCAACGTCTGCGAGAAGTCGGCTTTCCCCGAGACCAGGTACTCCCAGTATTCAAATTGCAGGATGTCGCGCGGCGCCGGGGCGTATGCAACAGGGTCCTGCTGCTCGCCCCTCAAGTCGAACAGGTCCCTTGTCGGAAGGATGCGTTCCGCAGACCTGCCAAAATACCTGGCCTCGTGAATCGCGCTTGAGGAGAAACCGGTAACAAGCGACAGTTCACGGCAAGACAGCAGGTCGTAGACATTTGCGTCTATCAATTCGCAGCCGCCGATCTTCGAGATGACGTCCTCGACGCTTGTCCTGTCTTTGCGATGAGGATGAAACTTGTAATAGACCTTGCTGTAGCTCCGGCGCAGATCGATCAACGAGGCCTCGAGTTCCTCCAGCCCGTAGACACCACCATTGCAAATCAGGCTCGCGTCCACCTCGATCTGCCCGAGAAACAGCGCCGATCCGGCACTTGGCCTGTCGTTTCTGAACACACGGGCGCTTCTGGCCGCGCACAGGCGGGCAAAATCAAAAAAGACATCATCAGGAACCCGCGCCTTCATTGCACGCTGCTGGAGCCCCTGTTCATTTGAACGGATCCCGAAGACGTAGTCGTTCAGATATCTGACGGGGTGGATCGACAGATCCACGAACGTCACGTTCTCCTGGTTGAACAGGTTGATCAGGTAAGGAGGAAGTTCAAATCCGACGACGAAACTGTCCTTGAAATAGTCGGCAAGTCTGCTTTGAAATTCCGGCTCAAGGGTGGACTCGTAAAACGACGCCCAAGCCTGCGATGAAACCGGCCTGCCCAATGTCTCGAAAAAGAAAAGGCGATTGATCCTGGAATTGATTTCTTCGCCGCTAAATTTTTCACTCTGGACGCCCAGAAGACTCTCTAAAAATCCCGAGAACAACACATGCAACCAGTCTATATTGATTGATTGAGGGCTTCTGAAATGATCGGATGATCTATCATCTATCTTGTAGATATCAGAAGTGAAAATAATTTTATTAATCATTCAACTAAGACGCCTTTTCAGATACAAATTATCTGCCAAGTTATACTGAGAAGAGAAGGGCGTATTTTCAGAGCTAACCCGACCTCCAAATCGAGCACACCAAGTGCTTTACAAGGCGGGACTGGGCTGGTCCATGCATTTTTCGATGCCCCGGATTTGACGAGACTCTACATGGCGCAACAATCCGCACCGGTCAATGAACCCTGCGGAAGGACGTCAGCCCAGATGCATGGGGGCGAGCGTGGGGGTTCCTTCACCAAATGGTTGCCGGGGGCGATGTCCGGACAACCTCGCGGTCTGGACAGGACGGCCGCTCCCGGCGCCCGTTCGAGCAAGGCAATGGGGGCGAACGCAGCTCCGGCTGCCTGATGGCCGGCTGCGCCGCCGCGTGCTCGGGCGACGCGCACAAGGCCAAGTGCGGGTCAGGTCGCGATCAAGGACCGGGGTCGAGCGTCCCTGGTCCTGCCCAGGCGCCTTGCCGTCACAAAGACGAGACCGACCAGGCCGATCATCGCGGCCAGCCAGGAAAGGGAGGACGCCGGGTGGTCTGCCACCGTCCCTGCCTGAAAGGCGATCGTGGCGGCCGCATAGGCAATGACCGTGGTCCAGCTCGCCGCGAAAACGGCCCACCAGGCGCCGATTTCCCGGGCGATTGCGGACAAGGTCGCCACGCAGGGAATGTAGAGCAGAACCGCGATCATGTAGGCGAATGCCGCCGCCTGCCCGCCGAACCGGGCCGACATTTCCGAAAACACGGAGACAGAAACCTCCTGTTCGGCGGCAGCCGCTTCGAAACTCGAAATGTCTCCGACATCCATGCCGAGCGGGTCCAGAAGCGTCCCGGCCAGGGCGGCAGCCGACGCTCCGAGGGAGAGCAGCGTATTTCGGGCGGTTTCTAGCGGCTGCGGCGCCGCATGTTCGTCTCCCGTCTCGGCGGCGTAAAGCGCCTGGAGCGTTCCGACCACCGTTTCCTTGGCAAACATGCCCGTGAACAGGCCGACCGTGGCCGGCCAGTTGTCTTCGCTGACGCCCATCGGCTCCAGAACGGGCGTGACCTGTCTCGCGGTCAGCGCGAGGACGGATGTTCCGCTGTCCTCGTTGCCGAAACTGCCGTCCGGAGCAACGGAGTTGAGGAATGTCAGGACCGCGACCACGATCAGGATCGTCTTGCCCGCTTCGGCAACGAACTGACGGATCCGGGCCCAGCACAGGCGCAGAACTCTTCGTGGCGGCGGCATCTGGTAGACGGGCAATTCCATCGCAAGCGGCCGGGGTTGCTTCAATGTCAGGCGCGGCGCCAGCATCCAGCCCGTGAACAGGGCCGCGGCGATGCCGATGAGATAGAGCGCGAAGACGACATTCTGTCCGCCGACCGGGAAGAAGGCGGCGGCAAAAAGGGCATAGACCGGCAACCGGGCGCCGCAGGACATGAAAGGTGCCATCATCGAGGTCAGGATCCGCTCCGCGCGCGTGTCCAGCGTACGGGTCGCCAGCACGGCCGGGATGGTGCAGCCGAAACCGAGCACAAGCGGCAGGAAGGCGCGGCCGGACAGGCCGAGGCGGCGCATCAGCCGGTCGGCGACCACGGCCGCGCGTGTCATGTATCCGCTCTCCTCCAGAAAGATCTGGCACAGGAACAGGAACCCGACGACGGGCACAAACGTACCGACGGTCTGGATTCCGGTGCCGATCGACCCTACCGCCACATCCAGGACACTTCCGGACAATCCCGCCCGGTAGAGCGCAAGCGCTGGCAATTCGACGAAGACAGCCTGGCCGAGGCCGTCGAAAAGCTCGATGAACACTCCCGACACGTTGATGGTGAGGAAGAACAGCAGATACATCACACCCAGGAACAGCAAGGGTCCCCAAACGGCGGACAGCGCGAACCTGTCGAAACGGTCGGACAGAAACCGTCTGCCGACCGGGGGCGGCATGTCCAGTTGCCTTGCAAGCGCTGCCGCCCTGGTGAGCGGCCCGTCCGTCAGGTACCGGTCAAGCGGAAGGCCGTCGACGGGTCCGGCTTCCAGGATCAACCGGTCCCGGAGGTCCAGGACCTCCTGTCCGGCACGCCTCTCGCTCAGCCAGTCACGCTCCAGAAGACGGCGTGCCGCGGCAACGGTGTTGGCGGTCTCGTAGGCAGGCAGACCGCCAAGCGTTTCGCGCATGCGCTCCAGGGCCCGCCGGACAGAAACCGGCGCGGTTTCGTCCGGACCTGGGACGGCGTCGCCTCCCTGCCTCAGGCAGGTGACAAGCCTGGAACGCAGCTCTTCAAGCCCGGAAGACGTCCGCCCGGACACCGGGATGACCGGAAGTTTCAATTCATCGGCCAGGACGGCCGCGGCCGAAGTGACCGCGGCGGAGGGCCAGCAGTCAGCCTTTGTCAGCACGGCCACGACCGGAACGCCGTTGTCCCTCGCCTGCAGCAGCATGGACAGACCACGGTGCGGGGCTGACAGGTCGACGGCGACAATCAGGGCGTCATGAGGCGCGTTGACGAGTGCGTCGCGGGCAACCCGCTCATCGACACGTTCGGCCTCCGGCGCCGACAGGTTGGATATGCCCGGCAGGTCGATGAATTCGACGGCCAGTCCGCCGATCTCTGCCGTGCCGCTCTTGCGGTCCACGGTAACCCCCGGCCAGTTGCCGATCGACTGCCTCGAGCCGGTCAGCATGTTGAACAGCGTCGATTTTCCGGAGTTCGCCGGTCCGAGAAGAAAGACACGATATTGCGCCGGGGCGCAGGGCAGCAGATCCCGGCGAACGCAGCCGGGCGCGGCACAGCTCGAGCAGCCCATCAGCCTTCCTCCCCGAGAGGATCGCAACCGCAACCGCAGCCACAGGGTTTCAGTACCACACCGGCGGCGAGATCGGCGCCGATCGCGGTGCGGATCTCGCCGCAGGCCACGATACGCGGGCGCGAACCTTCGCCGCGCAGCAGCCTGACCACGATGTCAGGAGCCAGACCGGCCGACAGCAGGTCCAGTGTCGCGTGCCGCGTTTCACCGAGGGAGGCGACATGATAGGGCCTGCCGGGCTCGGCGGCGGCCAGGGTCAGAACCGTGTCTCCGGGAACAGACCGAGGCTCCGGTTCTCCGCAGACCTTCGTCGTGACGTCAAAAGCGCTTTGCGGCATTTCGAAACTCTCCTTGATCGGATGGAGACGGCAGGTGGCCGGCCGATGCTCCCGGAGCCGGGCAGGCCTCCAGGCAGGGCCTGTCGCGCCACGGGCTGGGACGGCCTGTCTCGGGACGGCTGAGAATGAAGGCCGCGGCGGCGGCCATGCAGACAAATTGCACGGCCAGAACCACGAGCGGCACGGCCAGAACGAGACTGAGCGCGAAAACGCCGGCCATCATCGCGACCGCCAGAAGCTTGAACCTCGGGGCGATGGCGCCGTTGACGCGCCAGTCGGCGATTGCAGAGCCGAACAAGGCACTGCGTTCCAGCCGCTGTTGCAGGCCCGGCGCGCTTTTGCCGAAGGCAAAGGCGGCAAGCAGAACGAACGGCGTCGTCGGCAGAACCGGCAAAGCCACCCCAAGGCCACCCAGTCCAAGCGCGAGAATACCCAGCGTCAGCCAGGCGGCGCGCTGCACCGGCGGTGCGATCCGTCTGATAGCTCTCGTCAAGGAAACGCCCTCTTAACTGGACTATTTTCCTCATGTTTATCCAGCGGCTGGCCTCCCGGTCTTGATTTTCGTCAAGCCCGGAAACTTTTTGAGAATGATTTTCAGTTGCAGGTCCGGATCGAGCCGTTTGCCTGATTGTCCGACGGCCCTTGCCAGCGTCTCAAGCGCTCACCCGGGTCGAACCCCGCTGTGGCAAGCGCGCGCGCCGCGATCTGCCGGACCATGTCCTCCAGGTTTGCCAGGCCCGCATAGAACGGCGGTACGGGCGGAGACACGATTGCTCCCATGCGCGTCACCTTGAGCATGGCTTCCAGATGCCCCTCGTGAAGCGGCGCCTCCCGGGCAACCAGAACAAGCCGACGGCGCTCCTTCAGCGTGACATCCGCCGCGCGCGCTAGCAGACCTTCCCCCGTTCCGAAAGCGATCGCGGCGAGGCTTCGCATGGAGCAGGGAACCACCAGCATCGCATCGACCGGATAGGAGCCGCTTGCGACCGGTGCCGCGAGATCCCCGGATCCATGGCAGCACGTGGCAAGGGCGGCCACCTTGTCCCGGGCACCCCGGCCCAGTTCAAGCTCGAGCGTGCGTTCGGCGCCTTCGGTGACGATGACATGCCGTTCGATGCCGAGGTCGGCAAGCATTCCGAGAAGTTCAAGCGCAATACAGGCACCGGAGGCACCTGAAATGCCGACGATCACACGATCATGCCGTGTCATGCAGCCATGTCTCCTTCCCGTCGCATTTTGCCAGCGCTGCAAGAAGCGCGTCCGCCCGCTGTTCCATCGCCTCGGGCATGACAAGTTTGCCGGCAAAGGGACGCGCGGTTTCCGCCCCGATCTTGGTGGTTGCGTCGATCCCCAGTTTGCCGCCGAGGCCGATCCTCGGGCTGGCGAAATCCAGCTGGTCTACGGGTGTCCCGGAGAGCGTCAGAAGATCGCGTTCCGGATCCGAGCGCGTCGCGACCGCCCACATCACCTCGTCCCAGTTCCTGATGTCGATATCCGGATCAACCGCGATCACATATTTGGTCATGGAGAATTGCGGCAGCAGCGACCAGAAGCCCATCATCGCCCGGCGCGCCTGCCCCGGGTAGGACTTGTCGATCTTGAGGATGGCAAACCGGTAGGAACAGGTCGCCGGAGGCAGATGAATGTCGAGGATCTCGGGGACGGCCTGTTGCAGGATCGGGCGGAACATGTCCGTCATGGCCTCCCCGATCACCGACGGCTCGTCCGGCGCCCGTCCGGTAAAGGTGGACAGGTAGACCGCGTCCTCGCGCATCCGCATCGCCTTCAGGCGGAACAGGGGATATTCGGCTGCATCGTTGTAGTAGCCGGTGTGATCACCGAAGGGGCCTTCGAGCGCGGTCTCGCCCGGCGTGATTTCCCCTTCCAGCACGATTTCGGCACTGACGGGCACATGCATGTCGATGGTAGCGCACGGGCTCAGCCGTGTTGCCGTGCCGTTGAAGATGCCCGCAAGCGCCAGTTCGCTGACATTGCCCGGCGCCGGGATCACGGCCGACAGCAATGTCGCGGGATCACATCCGATCATGACCGCCACGGGCATGACCTTGCCGGCTTCCCGCCACTGACGGCAGTGCAGAGCCCCTCCGCGGAACGGCAGCCACCTGACAATGGCGGCATCCGGCCCCAGCACCTGCATCCGGTAGACGCCGAGATTGTAGCTCTTCGGATCGTCGCCCCCTGGGGGACGGGTGATGACGACACCCCATGTGATCAGCGGACCGGCATCGCCAGGCCAGCAGGTCTGCACAGGCAGCCCTGTCAGGTCCGGAGCGGCGTCCATCAGGTCCTTGTTGCGGCCCTGACGCTTCGGCCGCGCGTTGAGGCCCGCCTTTGCCACGGGAGCGAGTTGAAGGGCTTCGCGCATTGAGGCGGGAGGCTGAGGAGAGCGCAGTGCGGCGAGGAACCTGCCGAGGGCGGGCAGGTTTTCCGGCTTCAACCCGAGACCGTTGGCCACCCTCTCGCGGGTTCCGAACAGGTTCAGCAGCAACGGCGCGGCAAACGGTGGCCTCCCGGCGCGGTACGGCGCGTCAATTTGAAGCGCGGGACCGGTTCGGGCGATGACCTTCCTGTGCAGGGCCGTCGCCTCAAGGTGCAGGTCGACCGGCTGAGAAAGGCGCCGAAGCCCGTTTCCGGCCTCCAGAAAGCCAAGGAAATCGCTCAGTTTTGCAAAGGGGGGAAGGTCTCGGCCGGTCATTGGGGGTGGCGGGAGCCAGGTCTCCTGAAGGTGTTCTGCCCGGGAACGCCGGTGCAGTTTCCATCCGTGTCCCCCGGGGCCCGCGCCCGGTCCTTGACAAAGATCAAGTATGGCGGGGTCCGGATCGAAATACGGTCCGGCATCGAAAGTGAGACCGACATGCCAAGACCTGCTTCCGCCCACAGCCTGCCTCCCCTTGTTTCCGATCTGGTCGCGCCTTTGCCGCGACGGCCGATCGAAGTGCTTCTGTCCGAAATGGTCAGACGCCTGACCACCCGGCGGCCTGATCTTCTGCGCCGGCTCGGGTCGGTGGCCAATGTGCCCATTGCGGTCTCGCCGGATGATCTGCCGCATGCCTTCCTGATTACCCTGGGCCCGGAAAGACCGTCGGTCAGGATCTGCGACAAGGACCGGATCTCATCCGCGGAAGCGGTTGTCCGCGCGCCCCTGCTTGACCTGCTTGGTGTGCTCGACGGCACCTATGACGGGGACGCCCTGTTCTTTTCCCGGGACCTGCGCATAGAGGGCAAGACCGAGTTTGTGCTGGCGCTGCGCAACACGCTCGAGGAGGCGGACCTGACACCGGGAGAATTCATCGGCCTGTCAGGCAGCCATGCCCGCTGGGTGAACGATGTCGGCGCCAGGATGCTCGGAACGGCCCGGCAGGTCATCGCGCGTTCAAACGGCGCCTCGACATTGAGCGGCGGAGGCCACTGATGCCTGCCTCCCCCATGGAACTCGTCTGTCCGGCCGGAACGCCTGCGGCCCTTCGCGCGGCCGCCGACGCAGGCGCGGACGCGATCTATTGCGGCTTTGCCAACGAGACCAACGCACGGAATTTCCCGGGCCTGAATTTTTCATCGGACGAACTCACGGCGGGTGTCTCATATGCGCATGCCCGCGGAGCGAAGGTTCTGGTGGCCATCAACACCTTCGCCCGGGCCGGCGACATCGGCATCTGGCGGCGTGCCGTCGACGACGCGGCAGCCTGCGGCGCCGATGCGGTGATCGCGGCCGACATCGCCGTTCTCGATCATGCGGCCACGCGCCATCCGGACCTGCGTCTTCATCTGTCCGTCCAGGCCGCGGCAAATACGCCGGAGGCCATCCGGTTCTATTCCGAAACCTTCGGAGTTCGGCGCGTTGTCCTTCCACGGGTCCTGACCGTGCCGGAGATCGCCGCGCTCAACAGGGACATCGGCGTGGAGACGGAAGTCTTCGTCTTCGGCGGACTTTGCGTGATGACGGAGGGCCGCTGCGCGCTGTCGTCCTTCGCGACCGGCAAGTCGCCCAATCTCACGGGGGTCTGCTCTCCGCCCGAAGACGTCGACTACCGGGAGGACACGTCCGGCAACCTGCTGGCGCGCCTCGGCGGCTTTACCATCGACAGCTTCGAAGCCGGGCAGGCAGCCGGGTATCCGACGCTGTGCAAGGGCCGGTTCTCGGCCATGGGAAAGACCGGCCACCTGTTCGAGGACCCCGTCAGCCTGAATGCCTTCGAATTGCTCGCCGACCTGTCGAAAGCCGGCGTGACGGCCCTCAAGATCGAAGGCCGACAACGCGGCAAGGCCTACATATCCGGTGTGGTCAAGGCATTCCGCCAGGCCGTCGACAGCCTGTCGGGCGGTGCGGATCCGACGGCGGCGATCGCGGCACTCAAGTCCTTTTCCGAAGGCGGACAGCAGACCGCCGGTTCCTACAAGAAGACATGGCGGTGAACGATGCGGGACCTTTCCAGGATTGAACTTGCGCTCGGCCCCTGTCTCTTCAACTGGTCCTCGGAGCGCCTGACTGATTTCTACAAACGTATCGCCGCTGAAGCGGACATCGACCGCGTCTACCTGGGAGAGGTCGTCTGCGGCAAACGCATGCCTTTCACCGATGCCATCTGGCCGGACGTGATCGAAACCCTGACCCGGGCCGGCAAGGAAGTGGTGCTGTCGAGCCTGGCGCAGCCTGTCAACAAGCGGGAAAGGGAGATCCTCCGGCAGCAGGCCGGATACGACATGGCGATTGAAATCAACGACATGTCGATGATCCCCGCCAGATGCGGCACGGCCTTCACCGCCGGGCCGTTCCTCAATGTCTATAACGAGGCCACCCTGGCGTTCCTGGCGGACCGGGGGGCCTCGAGATGGTGCCCGCCGGTCGAACTGCCGCTGGCTTCGATCGGCAGGATATCCGCGCTTGTGCCGGAGGTTGCCATCGAACTGTTCGCTTTCGGCAGACTTCCGCTGGCGCTTTCCTCCCGTTGCTATCACGCCAGGGCCCATGGTTTGCGGAAGGATTCCTGCCAGTTCATTTGCGACCGGGATCCGGACGGCATGGATGTCGCTACCCTGGACGGCCGCCGGTTTCTGGCAGCCAACGGCATTCAGACCCTGTCCGGCTCCGTTCACTTTTCCGGCGTTGCAAGCGGCCAGTTGCGGGCAATGGGGATCGGCAGTGTGCGCCTGTCGCCCCATACGGTCGACATGGTCGAGGTCAGCCGGGACTTTCGCCGTTTCCTTGACGGCGGGTCCGACGCGGAAGAGCTCGCCGCGAACCTGAGTGCACGGGATCTGCCCGGCCCCCTGTGCAACGGTTACCTTTCCGGAGACGCAGGATGGACGACAAAAGCACTCCCGGTCTAGGAGCCGGGCCACCGGACCGGTCCGAGCCGGTTTCCGATGTCGTTGAGCAGATCCACCGCGAATTGCAGCGTCTGGACATGCCCTGCACCTGCAAGGACCAGCTTGACCGCACCATCATTGCCATCGAGGCCTGGCGGAAACTGAAGCTGCGCAAGGACCTGAGCGACAACATTGAACGGGAATATGCCCAATTGGTGTCCGGCCTCGCATTTCTCGGCGACCTCGCCCGGATCGGCCAATCGACGCTGTCGCCGCAAGAGATGGACGATCATGCGGAAAGCCTCAAATTCCTGGCGGACCTCGCGGACAGATGTGCCCGGCAGCTGAACGAACTTGCCAGGACATGTGAACGGGACTGAAGCACCAGGCCCGGACCGGCAGCCGACATTCATATTTCCGACCCGGCTTGACGATGGTCAAGAGGATCGCCCGCGGATGCGGCCAGCATGGGACGGCTGTTCCGGCGGCAAGCCGGGACCTGTCCGACAGCAGTTCATCCTTCGAGAGGCAAGTCATGGCCATGACGCGTTCAACCCCTTTTCTCCCTGCGCGCCTCAATATTCCGACGGTGCTGACCGCCGGGTTCCGGTTCTTCTTTCTGTCCGCCGGCCTCTTTTCCGTGTTCGCCATGTTTGCCTGGACGGTCTGGCTCGGTGTCCACGCGGCCGGCGGCACATTCGTGTCTGCACCCATGTCCATGGCACCGCATCTGTGGCATGCCCATGAAATGATGTTCGGCTATACGGTCGCCGTGATCGCGGGTTTCTTCGTAACGGCCGTGCCGAACTGGACGGGAACGAAGGAGGCCGGCGCCGTGTTCGTGACGGTCAGTGGCACGGTCTGGGTCGCGGGCCGCCTGGCGGTCTGGTTTTCCGCAAGCCTCGACCCGCTGCTTGTTGCCGCGATCGATCTGGCCTTCATCCCGATCCTCTCCACCGCAGTGCTGGGTCGTCTGGCCAGAAAGTCCCAGGCCCGCAACATGGTGTTCCTCGGACTGTTGACGGCGCTTTTTACCGGCAACCTGATGATGCACCTGGAGTGGACCGGCTGGACCGGTGACGGCGCTGCGGCAGGTGTCCGGCTGGGTATCTTCACCAGCGCAGCCATGATCGCGATCATCGGCGGCCGGGTTGTGCCCGCCTTCACCCGCAATGCGTTGCTGCGCGCCGGCCATGAAGGCCCCCTGCCCCGGTCCCGCCTATGGCTGGACAGGGCGGGAATCCTGTTCTCACTGCTGGCGGCGCTCGCCTGTCTGCCCCTTGTTCCGCCGGTTCTGCTTGGAGGTCTCAGCGTTGTGGCGGGTCTGCTGGCCCTGTTCCGCCTTGTCGGCTGGAAGGGCTGGGCGACCTACAGGGACCCCATTCTCTGGATCCTGCACGCCGCGTTCTTCCTGCTGGGATCCGGTTACCTCGCCTATGGCCTGTCGGTGCTCACCGGAGCGTTGCCGGAAACGGCTGCATTGCATGTTCTTTCCGCCGGTGCGATCGGCAGCATGACGCTCGCCATGATGACCCGTGCCTCTCTCGGACATGCCGGACGGGCGCTGAAAGTGTCCCCGCCGATCGTGTGTGCCTATGCGGCGGTTATTGCTGCCGGTCTCCTGCGCGCCTTCGCGACGCCGTTGTTCGGGTATTTCGAGACGATGCTCCTGTCCGGCGGTCTCTGGACCCTTGGCTTCGCACTCTTCATCCTGGTTTATTTCCCAATTCTGACCACGCCCCGAAAAGCAAAATAATTGAGATAAAACAGGGCACTCCGTCACACGGGGTGCCCATTTTCGTTGGTCCGGGAATCTATTTTCCCATGCTTGACAATCGTCAAGACATCCCGCTGCGCGAGGGTCGAAAACTACCCCCCAGGAGAAAACACTGGATTTCTTGGAGCGTGTCTCGTGGGTCGGCCCCGTCACATTTATCAGATTGCCCTTGTCTGCATCGCCATGCTTTCTGCACTGGCGTTCACGTCTGCGGTGCTTGCGGACGATGCGCTGGTTTCCCGGTTCCTGAGCAAAGTCGAGGCCGGTGACCTGGTGCCCGGTGCCGACGCCTTCGGACCCATCAGGGACGATGCGGCTGTCGTGCCGGCGCTCAAGGGCGGCGACACAATCGGCTGGGTCTATCTCACCTCCGACTTCGTCTCGACGACGGGCTATTCCGGCAAACCGATCCATACGCTCGTCGGCGTGGACGAGAATGCGGTGATCACCGGCGTCCGGCTGGTCAAGCACTCCGAACCCATCGTCCTGATCGGCATCCCGGAGAGCAAGATCCGCGCGGTCACCGAAGGCTATGCCGGTCTCGACCTGAAGGTGGAAGCCGAAAGCGGTGGCTCGGCGCACGACCTCGACATCATTTCGGGCGCCACAGTGACCATCATGGTGATCGACGATTCCATCGTCCGCTCCGGGCTCAAGGTGGCCCGGGCTCTGGGTCTCGGCGGCCTGAAACAGGAAAAGGCGGACACCGGCCCCCGGATGGTTGTCGACACCGGCAAGATGGACATCCAGGACTGGATGACGATGACGGGCGACGGCTCGGTCCGCCGGATGTCGCTCGACGTTGCCCAGATCAACGACGCTTTCGCCCAACAGGGTGACGCGCGCGCCATTGCGCGGCCGGAAGACGGACCCGAGACCGACAGCTTCGTCGACATGTACCTCGCGCTCGCCGACGTGCCCTCCATCGGCCTGTCGCTGCTCGGCGAGGCCGAATTTGCCAATCTGCAGAAGCGTCTTAAAGAAGGCGAGCACGCACTCCTGGTGATGGGACGCGGTCGCTATTCGTTCAAGGGATCGGGTTATGTCCGCGGCGGTATCTTCGACCGGATCCAGCTGATCCAGGATGATGTCTCGGTGCGCTTCCATGACCGGCAGCAGACCCGGGTCGGCGAGATCGCCGCGGCGGGTGCCCCGGCCTTCACGGAGATGGACCTTTTCATCATCCCGGCGGATTCTGACTTCGACCCGGCGAAGGAATTCAGGCTGCAACTGCTCGTGCAGCGGGCCGTCGGACCGATCGACAAGGTCTTCCTGACCTTCGATCTCGGTTACCGGCTGCCGGCCGCCTATTTGCGGTCCGAAACACCGGTGGACGCCGTTGAAACAAACACAACCGGCGAAGACGCCCAGGCGGAAGAAAAAGCGGCCGTCCAGCAGCTCTGGAAGCGGATCTGGAACGACCGCAAGGCCGACATTCTGGTGCTCGCCGGCGCCATCGGCGTGCTGACCCTGGTGTTCTTCTTCCAGATGCAGGTCACCCGCAACGAGCGTTTCACCTTCTGGTTCCGGATCGGTTTCCTGACCTTCACGCTGGTCTGGCTCGGCTGGATGGAAAACGCCCAGCTGTCGGTGGTCAACGTGCTGGCCTTCTTCTCCGCCCTTACCAGCGACTTCAGCTGGGACGCGTTCCTGATGGATCCGCTGGTGTTCCTGCTGTGGTTCTCCGTCGCCGCGGCCCTGCTGTTCTGGGGACGCGGCGCCTATTGCGGCTGGCTGTGCCCGTTCGGTGCCTTGCAGGAACTGACCAACCGTCTGGCGAAGCTCTGCCGCATTCCGCAGATCGAGGTGCCCTGGGGCCTGCACGAGCGCTTGTGGCCGCTCAAGTACATGATCTTCCTGGGCCTGTTCGGACTGTCGCTCTATTCGCTGGACACGGCGGAGCACTATGCCGAGGTGGAACCGTTCAAGACGGCCATCATCCTGAAATTCCAGCGCGCCTGGCCGTTTGTGCTCTTTGCCGTCGCGTTGCTGGCCGCGGGACTGTTCATCGAGCGGTTCTACTGCCGTTACCTGTGCCCGCTCGGCGCGGCCCTCGCCATCCCGGCGCGGCTGAGGATGTTCGACTGGCTGAAGCGCTATCGCGAGTGCGGCAACCCCTGCAACCGCTGCGCCAAGGAATGCATGGTCCAGGCCATTCATCCCGAAGGCAACATCAATCCCAACGAGTGCCTGAACTGCCTGCATTGCCAGGTTCTCTATCAGCACGACCAGAAATGTCCCGTCTGCATCAAGAAGCTCGCGAAACGCAAGCGCTTCGAGGTGCAGACCGGGCTCCGCAAACCGGAACCGGACGCCAAACCGGCGACATCGGTCCCGGCCGAATAACCTTCACCAGGCAAACGAAGGAGAAATGCCATGAAGGAGTATGAAGAAAAACAGGGTGTGTCCCGCCGTGATCTGTTGGGCGGCACCGCCAAGACCGCGGTCGTCGCCGGCATGGGCGCCGTCGCCGTCGCCGGCGCAAACCCGGCCTTTGCCCAGGAGGGCCATCAGAAGTTCGAATTGTCGCCGGGTGAACTGGACGAATACTACGGCTTCTGGTCCTCCGGCCAGAGCGGCGAGCTGCGCATTCTGGGCGTGCCGTCGATGCGCGAGCTGATGCGTGTGCCCGTGTTCAACCGCTGCTCCGCCACCGGCTGGGGCCAGACCAACGAGTCGCTGAAGATCCTGACGGAGGGTCTCCTGCCTGAAACCAAGGCCTTCCTCGCCGCCCAGGGCAAGGTGACCTACGACAATGGCGACCTGCACCATCCGCACATGTCGTTCACCGACGGCACCTATGACGGGCGCTACATCTTCGCCAACGACAAGGCCAACACCCGCGTCGCCCGCATCGACTGCACCACGATGAAATGCGACAAGATCATCGAGATCCCGAACGCGCATGACATCCACGGCATGCGGCCGCAGAAATATCCGCGCACGGGCTACATCTTCGCCAACGGCGAACATGAGGCGCCGCTCGTGAACGACGGCAAGATCCTGGACGACCCGTCCCAGTATTCCTGCATCTTCACTGCCATTGACGGCGACGAGATGAAGGTCGCCTGGCAGGTGATCGTCTCCGGCAACCTGGACAACACCGACGCCGACTACCAGGGCAAATACGCCTTCTCGACCAGCTACAACTCCGAAATGGGCATGAACCTGGCCGAGATGACCGAAAGCGAACTGGACCACTGCGTCGTCTTCAACATCAAGGCGATCGAGGAGGCTGTCGCCGCCGGCAACTACCAGGAGCTCAACGGCGTGCCGGTCGTCGATGGCCGCAAGGACGCGAACTCCCAGTTCACGCGCTACATCCCGATCCCCAACAGCCCGCATGGCTGCAACGCGGCTCCGGACAAGAAGCACATCGTCATCAACGGCAAACTGTCGCCGACGGTGTCGATCATCGACGTGACCAAGGTGGACGCGCTGTTCTCCGACAATGCCGATCCGCGGTCCGCGGTCGTCGGTGAGCCGCAACTGGGTCTCGGCCCACTGCATACGGCCTTCGACGGCCAGGGCAACGCCTTCACGACGCTCTTCCTGGACAGCCAGGTGGTGAAGTGGAACGTCGACAAGGCCATCCGTGCCTATGCCGGGGAAGATGTCGACCCGATCATCTCCAAGGTCGATGTGCATTACCAGCCGGGCCACAACTCCACCTCCATGGGCGAGACCGCGGAAGCGGACGGCAAGTGGCTGATCTCCATGAACAAGTTCTCCAAGGACCGGTTCCTGAATGTCGGCCCCCTGAAACCGGAAAACGAACAGCTGATCGACATTTCCGGCGATGACATGAAGGTGGTTCATGACGGGCCGACCTTTGCCGAACCGCATGACAGCATCATCGTGCACCGCTCGAAGGTGAACCCGGCCATCGTCTGGGACCGCAACAACCCGGTCTTCGACGATGCCAAGAAACAGGCCGAGGCCGACGGCGTCGATCTGGAATACGCAGCGGACGTGATCCGCGACGGCAACAAGGTGCGCGTCTACATGCACTCCGCCGCCCCCACTTTCAGCCTTGAGAAATTCACGGTGAAGCAGGGCGACGAAGTGACCGTCTACGTCACCAACATCGACGATATCGACGATCTGACCCACGGCTTCTGCCTGTCCAACTACGGACTTGCCATGGAAGTCGGCCCCCAGGCGACCGCGTCGGTAACCTTCGTCGCGGAACGCCCCGGCGTGCACTGGTACTACTGCCAGTGGTTCTGCCATGCCCTGCACATGGAAATGCGCGGGCGGATGTTCGTCGAACCAAGGAACGCCTGATCATGCGACGCGCCCTTTCCCGGCTGACCGGATTGTCCACCCTCCTTGCGGCAAGCCTGACCCTTTGCGGGCCGCTTGCCGCAAGGGACTGGTCCGTACCGGCCGAAAAGGGCGCGTTGCAGGACGTTCTGACGAAAGCGCAGGCCGGGGACGTACTCCGGCTTGCTCCCGGAACCCACGAAGGCCCCATCCTCCTTGACCGGCCCCTGACACTGGACGGCGCGGGCAAGGCCCGCATCGTCGCGCAAGGTCTGGGCAGCGTGGTCACGGTGACCGTGCCCGATGCGGTGGTCGAAGGCCTGATCCTCACCGGATCCGGCCTGTCGCAGGAAACGCTCGATGCCGGCGTGAAACTGACCAAGACCGCCCACAATGCCGTCGTGCGGAACAACAGGATCCTGGACAACCTCACGGGTGTCGATGTTCATGGCGCGAGGAACGCCCTTGTCGCGAACAACCTGATCGAGGGACGCCGGGATCTGCGCCCGAACGAGCGCGGCAACGGCATCTATGTCTGGAATGCCCCCGGCCTCATCGCCGAGTTCAACACGATCCGCTACGGCCGGGACGGCATCTTCGTCAACACCAGCCCAGGGGACACGTTCCGCAACAACAGGTTCGAGGACCTGCGTTTCGCCGTTCACTACATGCACGGCAACAGCGGCACGATCGAAAACAACGTCTCGAAAGGCAATGACATCGGCTACGCGCTGATGTTCTCGGACCGTCTGGTGGTGCGCAACAACATTTCCGTCGAAGACCGCGATCACGGGCTGATGCTGAACTACGCCAACCGGGCGGACATCTCCGGGAACCAGGTCCGCGGCGGCGGCGAGAAGTGCCTGTTCATGTACAACGCCAACAGGAACAAGGTCACCGGCAACCGTTTCGAAGGCTGTCCGATCGGCATTCATTTCACCGCCGGCTCCGCCGACAACGCCTTTCAGGGCAACGCCTTCATCGGCAACCGGACCCAGGTGAAGTATGTCGGCAGCCGCCAGCTCGACTGGAGCACCGGCGGGCGCGGCAATTTCTGGAGTGACCATCCGGCCTTCGACATGAACGGCGACGGCATCGCCGATACCGCCTACCGGCCGAACGACATGGTCGACCAGGTCCTGTGGACCCAGCCCTCTGCCAAACTGCTGATCGGCAGCCCTGCGGTGCAGCTGCTGCGGTGGACCCAGTCCCAGTTTCCCGCCCTGTTGCCGGGCGGCATCGTCGACAACGCACCGCTGATGCATCCACCGGAGCGCCGGTTGCCAAATTCGGGAGTCCAAGGATGACCACCCCTCTTCTCACCGTTAAGGACATCTGCAAGACCTTTTCCGGCTTCAGGGCCGTCAATGAGGTCTCGTTCGAACTGAACCCGGGCGAACGGGTCGCACTGCTGGGCCACAACGGTGCCGGCAAGACCACGCTGTTCAAGATCGTTCTGGGCTTCCTGAAACGCGATGCCGGCGAGGTGTCCGTTCTGGGAGCCGAGCCGGGCAGCCGCGCGGCGCGATCCGGCACGGCCTATCTGCCTGAATCGGTCGCCTTCCCGGCCTCCCTTACGGGCAGGGAAGTGCTGACCTTCTACGCAAGGCTCAAGGGCGAACGCCCCGCTCTTGCGATGCCCCTGCTGGAAAGGGTCGGACTGGTGGAAGCTGCGGCGCGTCGGGTCGGAACCTATTCGAAAGGCATGCGCCAGCGCCTCGGTCTTGCCCAGGCCCTGATCGGCCACCCCCGGCTCGTCCTGCTTGACGAACCCACCACCGGGCTCGACCCGATCTCGCGGCAGAATGTCTACGAGCTGATCGGCGAGATCGCGGACCAGGGCACGACGGTGCTGCTGTCGTCCCATGCCCTTACCGAGCTGGAAGCCCGGACGGACCGTATCCTCATCCTGTCGAAAGGCCGGCTGGTTGCGGACGACGTGCTCAGCCGTCTGCGGGCCCGGGCAGGCCTGCCGATCCGGTTGAAGGTCTGGACCAGGCCCGAAGATCTGGCGCAGGTTTCCGAACGTCTTGGCGGTGGCCGCATGAACGGCCGCTCGGTCGAACTCGACTGCAGCGCCGATGACAAGATCCGTGCGTTGTCGGCAATCAGCGCGCTCGGCAACCTTGTCGAGGATGTCGACGTGCATGCACCGAGCCTCGACGAGGTCTACCGGCACTTCTCCAACACGGCGCAACAGGAGGTCTGACCGATGCTCACCAGAATTCTCACGATCGCCGGTCAGGAAATCCGCATCGGCATCCGCAACAGGTGGATCCTGCTCGCGGCCATCATCCTGGCGGTTTTCTCGCTCGCGCTCGCGCTGTTGGGCTCCGCCCCCGCCGGCACGCTCGGCGTCGACCGTCTGACCATCACCGTCGCCTCGCTGGCGAGCCTGTCCGTCTATCTGGTGCCCTTGATCGCATTGCTGCTCGCCTTCGACGCGATTTGCGGCGAGATGGAACGCGGAACGCTGCTGATGACGCTGTCCTGCCCGATTTCACGGTCCGAATTCCTGATCGGCAAGGCCGTTGGCCACACGTTTGTCCTGGTATTCGCACTCGTTGCCGGCTACGGGCTGACCGCCGGACTGCTGCTGTTCCTGGGCGGCGGGTCCCTGACCGGTCTCCTCGACTTCGCCCGCCTGATCGGAACATCCGTTGTTCTCGGAATCTGTTTCCTGGCGACCGGTTACGTGCTGAGTTCATTGACCCGGCAGTCGAGAACAGCCGCCGCGGCGTCCATAGCCGCCTGGCTCGTGATGGTGGTCCTTTACGACCTTGCCCTTCTCGGTGCGCTGGTCGCCAATCCAAGCGGCGTCTTCGCCTCCGGGGTGTTTCCCTATGCCGTCCTGGTCAATCCGGCCGATGCCTTCCGCCTGTTCAACCTGGCCGCACTCGGCGCCAGTGACCTGGTGGGTGGAATGGCCGGCGTGGCGGACACTCTTCCCTTCGACCCGGCCCTGGCCCTCGTGTCGCTGATATGTTTCGCCGGCATCGCCCTGACCGGGTCCGCCCTGCTCATCCGGAGGATAACACCATGAAACCCTGGGCCATCGCCATCTCCGCCTTCTGCGTCACGGTTCTGGCCGGCTGCCAGGAAGAGGTTCAGATCGCGAAGCCGGCAGCCGTCGACCTGACGCCGGAAGCGGCTGGGCATTACTGCCAGATGACCGTCCTGGAACACACCGGTCCAAAGGCGCAGATCCATCTCACGGGCAATCCCAATCCCTTCTGGTTCACGCAGGTCAGGGACGCGGTCGCCTTCACGCTTTCTCCTGAAGAACCGAAAAACATCGCCGCGATCTATGTCAACGACATGGGCAAGGCGGAAAGCTGGGACCAACCCGGCGCCGACAACTGGATCGACGCCGACACGGCCTGGTTTGTCACAGGCAGCTCGATGACCGGTGGCATGGGCGCCCCCGAAGCGATCCCGTTCGGCAATGCGGATGCGGCCACGGCCTTCGCGGCCGACAATGGCGGCAGCGTGGTGCGTTTCAAGGAGATTCCCGAAAGCTACGTGTTCGGATCCGTCGAAATGTCGGCAATGGAACCGCTTCCCGTCTCCGGACAGGGAGAGGCCAGACAATGAGACAGTCCAGTTCAAAGCAGGGACGGCTCACCCGTCGGCGTTTCCTGACAATTTGTGCCGCCGCGGTCCCGGGCCTCTCGCTCTCCACGATAGCGGCACAGGCTCTCGGCACCGCCCGACTGCATCGCTGGCGCGGCATTGCGCTTGGCGCAGGCGCGGAGATCAATCTGGTGCATCATGATGCGGCGCAGGCGCAAGACCTGTTTGCAGGCATCGAGACGGAAATCCGCAGGCTCGAGGCCATCTTCAGCCTGTACCGACCCGAAAGCGAGCTGGTCAGGCTGAACGCTCATGGCCGGCTCCCGGCGCCTTCCCCGGAACTGCTGGACCTGCTGAGCCTCTGCCGGAGCATGCAGGCCGCCACCGGCGGCGCCTTTGACCCGACGGTTCAACCGCTCTGGGACCATTATGCCCGCCGGGCCGCCGGTGCTCCGGCAGAGGATTTCGAGGCCGCGCGGCAGGCATGCGGTTTCAGGCATGTCTCGGTTCAGCCGGAAGAAATCAGCTTTACAAGGCCCGGCATGGCAATGACCCTCAATGGCATTGCGCAAGGGTTTGTCACCGACAGGATCACGGATTTCATGGCAGCGCATGGCTGCCGTGACATGGTGGTCGACATCGGCGAGATTGCCGCACGGGGTGCGGCACCGGGCGAAACCTTGGGTGGTGACACCGGCTGGCCCGTCACGCTGTGTCCCGATCCGAACCATCCGGACGGACGCACCGACATTCGCCTCGACCGCGCCGCCGTTGCCAGTTCGGCAAGGCAAGGCACGACCTTCGATCAGGCAGGCACCCGATCGCACATTCTCGACCCGGTGACGGGACTGCCGGTCGACAGCGGCCTTGCCGGCGCAAGTGTGCTGGCGCAAAGCGCGGCTGTCGCCGACGGCCTGTCAACGGCGGCACTGGTCTGCGGGGAACACCGTCTTGCCTCTGCCCTCGACCGGTTTTCCGCCGCCAGGGCCTTCGTTGTGCGCGATGACGGCTCCTGCGGCTGGATCGAGAGCTGAGTGTTTGCAAGACGGGACAGAAGCGGTTGCCGGACCGAACGGCCCGGCCGGCCGCCATCCCCGGGGAATATTCAGGGATTTGCCGTGGCGATTGCGGCGATCCAGGTGAGTAACAACAGGACCGCCGTTCTGAATCCCAGGGCAACGACCGTTCGGATTTCATATGCTCCGCCCTGCAGCACATGCAGCGAAAAGGCCGACAATACCACAACGGTGCCCGTCACGAGCGCGAGGAAAACACGATAGGCCCATCGTTTGCGCCGAAGCAGGCCGAGGCCGGCAAGGACGTAACCGAACCCCGCAAGAAAATTGAACCAGAGCACGAAGCTGACCACGTTCCCCGCAAGCTGAAGAGCTTGCTCACCTCCGAACAGCACAAGGCCACCGGAGACGACGGTCAGCAGTCCGAACACGATGGCAACGCCCCCGGCGAGGCGGCGGATCGCTTGATACCTGTGCCTATCATTCATCAGACGTCCTTCCGTTCACTTTCCGGTCCCGTCGGCCTCATCCATCAGCCGCCGCACCCATCTGGCGGCCAGCCAGGCTGCGGGAATACCGAGGGGAATGCTGATCCAGATGGCCGAGACCGGCGACAGGGCCGTCAGGCCGAGCGCCTGCCCCATCAGGCCGAGCATGAACAGGTTGATGGCGACGGCGGCCGCGGTGAACGGATAAAGCACGATCCACAACGTGCGCATCGGCCAGCCTTTTTCGATATCGGTCATGCCGCCAGCATCCTGTGTGCCGCAAGTTCCAGAGCATGCGCGATCAATTCCGGGACGAAGTGGGCGTTCCCCAGAGGCTCCATGCGCAACCCCTTGAAATCCGCCCGGTCGAGAGCCTGCGGAACGTCGTCGCGGACATGCCCGCCGGTGCCCGCAAAAAACGGCAGTGCGAGGGTGCGCAGGCCTCGGCCTCCCGCGACATCCTCCAGGTGCGGTGCCTGCTCCAGGAAGCCGACATCGATCCGGACCGATGGCAGCCACGAGGCCAGGGCCTCCGCGAAGTCGAGGGAGCATCGCCCGGCGGCGGAGCCGGTCGCGGAGCCATGCGCCGCCAGGAGGACTTCATACCCGTGTGCGCCCCAGCCCGCGTGGTCCGCCGCAGTCTGCAGCAACTGCGCCGTCAGCGCGGGCAGGTCGGGATGAACGCCGAGGGCGGGCAACTGCCGCGCGCCCGTTTTTTTCAGTCGGCCGGCAAGCGCGGTTTTCGTGAACCAGCCCTCAGCCATGAAAACCGGAAAAACAACCGGTTCAGGCCCCGCCGCATCCAGTGCACGTTCAAGACGGCCGGGCGCGGCCAGCGTGGCAGAGCGGATTTGCCAGTCCGGAAGGAATTCGCGGACCCTCTGGGCGAGTGCGCGCAAATGCGCCTCACCTGCCTGCGCGTTCGACGGCTGTCCATGCGATACGATGATCGCGTCAATGGCTTGTTCCTTCCGAGAACGTGATCTTGTTCCAGACATTGTATTTCCCCGAGGGTTTGCGCATGGGCAGGCGCCGGACCTCTTCAAGTGTCCGGGCGTCATAGACGATCACCGCGCCATCGTCCTCCCAGACGGAGACGACGGCGTAACGGCCATCCCTGGTGAACTCGACATGGGCCACCGTTGCGCCTTCGACGGGGCGCAGGGTCTTGACGATCTCAAGGCTCTGCTTGTCGATGACATGCATCGCGTCCCTGTTCGGTCCAAAAAAGACGTCCGACCAGAAATAGGGCGTGTTTTCGTGGCTCCTGAGGAAAAAGCCGGGGCCTTCCGTCCGGATCGTGGCCACCCGTTCCCAGGTCTTCGTGTCGATGATCGAAAGCTTGCCTTCCTTCAGATGCGGCGTGGCCATCACCCGGCGCCCGTCCCGGTCCCAGCTGATGCCCGAACCCAGATGCGGCATGCCTTCGAGCGGAAGTTCGGCGATTTCCCGGCCGACATTAAGATTGACCACCACACCGCGACTGCCGTCGCGCGCGGCGCCAACCAGGTTCCGGTAGTCATCGTCGAAAAAGAAATCGTCCAGCGGCTCGGCGATCTCGATGCGCCGGCGGGCGAACAGGCCTTCGGAAGAAGGAAGCGCTTCGACCATGCCCTTTTCCCGGCTGTGCACGAAGCCCTCATAGACAGGGTCCGCATCCGGATCGGTAGCAACCTCCCAGATTTCCGGGGCATCCTTGAGCGCGAGAATGAAGCTCTTGCGGTGCGGGGCCTGGTAGACAGCGGAAACCCGGCTTGCCGTTCCGTCCTTCGCCCTGATCTCCATCACCCTGGCGACGGACAGGTCGTCGGTCGACAGGATGGTCAGGGACATGGGCAGGTAGTTGGCCACGGCAAGCCACTTGCCGTCATGGCTGATGGCGATGTTCCGGCTGTTCAGGCCCGCACGGATCCGGCCAACTTCCTCAAGCGCATATAGGTCATATTTCTGAACCCAGCCGTCGCGGGACATGATGAAGACATAGCGGCCATCGGGCGTGAATTTCGGCCCGCCATGAACCGCGAACGGCGTGGCGAAGCGATCCAGCGTCTCGAACGTATCTCCGTCCAGAACGCTGACATGATGATCGCCGGTTTCGACCACCAGGGTGATGTTCATGGGATCGGACGCCCAAAGGGGTGTTTCGGCCGGCCGGTAATCCTCGTTGAGCACAAGGCTTGCCTCGATGTCGTCTTCGCGCCATTGCGGAACGCTCTCAAGCGGCTGCTTGAGGAACGCCGACAGCGCCTCGATCCGGTCCGCGGAAAGCGCTTCCCCGAACGCGGGCATCTGTGTCGCCTCGCGGCCGTCGCGGATGACCGTGATCAGGTTGGGGCCACGCATGCGCCCGAGGGTTTGCGGAATGAGGGCCGGACCTATGCCGCCCAACCGGTTTTCACCGTGGCACTCACGGCAATTGTCGGCATAGTCCTCCGCCGGTCCCGCCGAAGCGGACGCCGTCAGAAGCAACAGCACGCTAAGCGAAGCGATGAGCCGGATCATGGCGCTTTCCTCGGAACGGAGTGACGACAAGACGCTCGCTGCCCGGATGGTCGAGACCGATCTCGGCGTCGGAGAGATAACAGGCGGGATCTTCCGCCCAGGGGTCGCCGGTCAGCTGCAGGGCCCGGATGCGCGTATTGCCGCCGCACACGTCCTGAAGGGCACAGGCGCCGCAACGGCCCTTGAGCGGCCGTGGCCGTGTCCTGAGCTGCGCGAGCATCGGGTCCGCGCCGGTCCACAATTCGGAAAACGGGGTCTCCTGAACCCGGCCGATCGTGTAGTCGGACCAGTAGGTGTCCGGATGAACCCGGCCAAGAGTGTCAATATTGGCGACACCGAGACCGGAGGAATTACCGCCCCAGGCCGCCAGATGCTCGCGAACGTGGTCGGCTGTGGCGTCACCGAAACCCTCACGGACCCAATTGAGGAAATAGACCGCGTCCGCGTCATTGTTGCCCGTTACGATATCGAGGGGCCGCCCGCCGCTGGCACCCTGCCAGGCCCGGTCGAGCAACAGGTCGAGCGCCCAGCGAGAACGCCTGTGCTCGGCATCCTCGCCGCGATGCTTGTCCCCCCGGCCCGCGTAGACCAGATGCGACAGGTAGAACTTGTCGACGCCTTCATCGTCGCACAGGCGCAGAAGGTCCGGCAGGCACTCGTGGTTGCCCTCGGTCAGGGTGAAGCGCAATCCCACCTTGATGCCGCGGGCCTTGCATTCGCGCACGCCGCGCAGGGCGGAGACGTAAGCGCCTTCAACGCCCCGGAACCAGTCGTTGGTCGCGCCGATGCCGTCGATCGAGATGCCGACATAGTCGAAGCCGATTTCCGCGACCCGGTCGGCGGTGTCGCCATGCAGTTTCGTGCCGTTCGTCGACAACGCCAGCATGCGGACCAGCTTGCGGGCCCTTGCGGCGATCTCGAAGACATCCTTGCGATCGAGAGGCTCGCCGCCGGACAGGATCAGGGCGGGAATGCCGAACCGGCCGAGATCCTCGAGCGTTTGCATGGCCTGGTCGTGGCTCAACTCGCCCGGGAAATCGACATCGGCGGAGACCGTGTAGCAGTGGCGGCATTTCAGGTTGCAGCGCCGGGTCAGGTTCCAGATGACCACCGGCTTCACCGCTCCGGTCCCCCTGCGGGTCCGGACCGGGGTCGGATCCGTGATCTGGTGCATGTATTCTGACAGACGAAACATGGGTCAACCTTCCTTTGCGCGCAGACGCAAGCCGGTTTTCTTCAAGATGCGCTTGGAAAAAAGGATGTCCGAACCGTGACAGGCCTCCCCCAGAAGCGCGGCGATGTCCGCGCGCTTGGCCTGGACTTCCTCGCGGCTCGCACCGTGCACCATGGCGAAGAGATTGTAGGGCCAGTCCGGCAACGCCCTCGGCCGGCGGTAGCTGTGGGAGACGAATGGCAGGGCACCGACCCGTTCTCCGAGTGCATCGACTAGGCCGTCGTCGACATCCCAGACCGTCATGCCGTTTGCGGTCATGCCGAGCCGGTAATGGTTCGGCGCCGCGCCGATGCGCCGGATAATGCCCCGGTCCTTGAGATGTTTCAGCCGGTCGATCACTTCCGCTTCGGAAATGCCGAGCGTTTCGGCCAGAACCGCGAACGGCGCGGGCACCAGAGGCAACCCCGCCTGGGTGGCCTCGATCAGGGTTCGGTCGGTCGGATCCATGGTCATGCGTTCACCCGAAAACCTATGAAGAACTCGCGTTCCTTGGGAAACAGCAGAACCTCAAGGCCCGTCTCGCGTTCAATCGAGGCCGCTGTCGACGCAATCGTCGCCCGGCTCTCCGTCGCCAGCACGAACCACATGTTCAGCCGGTGTTCCCTTTCATAGTTATGCGCAACCTCCGGGTGGGCATTGACTTTGGTTAAGACCTCCTCGAAGCGCTCCTGCGGAACGGCCATGGCGCACAGGCAGAAGGCACCGCCCAGCGCTTCGGCATCGAAAAACGGCCCGAACCGCGTCAGTAGCCCATCGTCGCGCAGGCGTCTGACCCGGTTCACGACCTCCTGTTCGCTCAGCTCCATTTCCGCCGCGAGAACGGCAAACGGGTGCGACGTCAGCGGCAGGTCGTCCTGAAGCCGGTTGATCAGGCGACGGTCCAGCTCGGACAGGTCATAGGTCATGCGGCAGCTCCCCGGCTTGAGATCAAGGCTCCGGTCTGCTTGAAGCAGCGGCTCGAGAACAGGACTTCACGCTGGACGCCGTCCAGCTCCGGCAGACCGGAGGCCTTGTGAAGGGTCTCCAGGGCCGTCTGCCGGTTGCGGGCATGGATCATGCAGTAAAGGCGATAGGGCCAGACGCCTTCCACGGGACGGCGTTCATAACAAAGCGTGATGCCGGGCAGTTTCGCCAGGGCCGGGCCCGCGGCATCGATCCGCTTCGACTCGATATCCCAAACGACCATGGCGTTGGAGCGCCAGCCAAGAGCCCGGTGCCGGACAATGACCCCGAAGCGCGAAATGATCCCGGCCTCCCGAAGATCCGCAATTCTGGACAGGACCTGTTCCTCCGTCCGTCCCAGGCTGTCCGCGATCCTGAGATACGGCCGCCTGCAAAGCGGCAATCCAAAAGTGAGCGCCTGCAAGATATCGTTGTCACCCTCTTGCAGGCGCTCAAGGCGGACCGGCCGGGGCACAGGTGGCCGGTCCGAAGATCCGTCAAGCCGGAATCCGAGGTCGATGTTGAAAGGACGTACGAGCCGCAGGTCGAGAACCTGAAGGCCGGTGTCCCGCCGGATGCTGTCCAGGACCCGGTCGACGAATGCGCGGTCGGGGCCCGTCGCGACGAACCAGAGGTTCCAGAGGTTTTCCCGCTCGTAGGAATGATTGATCCCCGGCTGGCTGCCGACGATCCGGGCAACCTCCTCGAGATCTTCAGCCGGAGCACTCAGCGCGGCCAGCGTGCTGGCCGACACCGTGTTGGGTGCACAAGTCGCTCCGACACGGCTGATCCGCCCCTCTGCCAGCATCTTTTGCAGACGCTGCAACACCATGTCTTCGCCGCAGCCGGTGTGCGACCCCATTTCCTCAAAGGGCCGGCTGACCAGGGGCAGCTCCCGCTGCCAGTTGTCCAGGAGATCGAGGTCGATGGGATCGAGGAGAGACTGCATCGCTCAAAGCCCCGTCCTGTGTGCCCGCGCGGTGAAGAAAATGCCGGAGGGACTCTCCGCCTCGATCTCGCCGCGTTTTTCGAAAGTCCTGGTGTCGTAGACCATCACCTTCCCGGCATCGCGTACCGAGATCCAGACCTCGTGTCCGCGGGCGGTAAATTCCATGTGCAGCACGGCCGGTCCCGGCTTGAACTCGTGCACGACCTTTTTGGTCAGCGTATCGATCACCTGGATTGTGTCGTTGAGCGGATGGGCGAAATTCACCCAGACATGACGGCCGTCCGGACGCGCCATCGCGAAAACCGGCTGTCCATGTGTCTTGGTCCGCCCGGTTTCGGCAAGCGTGTCGCCGTCGATCCACAGCACTTCGTGATGCCCGACGGCCGGAAGAACGAATTCCCGGCCGGCCCTCGCCCAGCCTTCCAGGTGCGGCATCTTGTAGACAGGCAATTCCTCTTCGCCGCGGCCGTATTCGGGCAGAACGCGGATGGGCTTTGGATCAGGATCCCACAGATCGAGCGCCGTCAGGCCGTCCTCGCCGAACAGGCCGGTGATATAGAGACGACCGTCGCCGGTGATCAGCGCATCATAGGGATTGGTCCCCATGTCCTCGATCCTGGTGACGTCCGGCGTGCCGCCGGAAAGATCGGCGATCCAGGTTTCACCTGCATCCCACAGTGTGAACACGAAGCGCCGGCCGGGCGCGTCCACGAGACCGATGGTCTTCGACCCGGTCGGGATGTCCGCCACCGGTTGCAGCGTGCCGGCATCGAAGATCCGGACGCCACCCGGTTCGTAATTGGAGACGGCGACCAGAGTGCCGTCATCTGAAATGGCGCCGCCGATGGCATTGCCGGCCTGGACGATGCGGCGGTCGATCCGTTGTTCCACCAGGTCGACCTTGGTCAGGCCGCCATCCCGGCCGAAGACATAGGCAAATCGCTCGTCCGGCGAATAGACCAGGCTTGCATGGGACAGGTCACCGAGACCCTCGATGCGTGTCAGGACGGCGTGGTCCGACTGGTCGACAAGAAGCAGGGAGCCCGTGGCACGTTCCACGACAAGTCCGAGATCGCCGGTCGCAACAACGGATTGCGCCTGAACCGGGGCGGACAGAAGGACGGCCAGAACGGCACCGCATAGCCACTTCATTTGATGTCTCCCTTCAACAGATATTCGGCAATTCTTCTGGCATCGGCCTCGCTGATCAGCGGGCGCCAGGGCGGCATGGCGGTTTTCGGGATGCCGTCCAGAACCACCGTGGACAGAGTGTCGACGTCATAATGTGCAAGCGCCTCGGGCCTGATGTCCGGCCCCAGCCCGCCCTTCAGCGTCATGCCGTGGCAGGAACCGCAGTCCTGATGAACGAGACTGACCAGCACCTGCGGTGGGCTGCTTTCCGCGGCCAGGGCCAGGCTCGTGATCGCCAGGAGGCAAAAGGCGACGGTCAGAAGCAGCTTAAGCATGGGCCAGCTTTCCGGCTGTCTCCCGGCTCGCGCCAGCCAGCAGCATGTCGACGGCATTTGCCGGCCATTCCGTGCTCAGGGTGACAACCTCGCCGATCACAAACAGCACCGGCGCCTTCAAGCCCGCATCGCGCACATCCAGCGCGACCTGTCCAAGCTCGGAAAACAGCCTTTTTTCACGTGGTGTCGTGGCGTTCGCTATCGCCATGACCGGCGTCGCCTCGCTGAACCCTTCGGCAACAAGGCGCATGGCGATCTGGCCGATATTGGCGACACCCATATAGACGACCAGGGTGGTCTCTTCGCTGGCCAGGCTCTTCCAGTCGAGATCCAGGACACCATTGGCCTGCCGGTGGCCGGTCACATAGCGCACGCCGGTCGCAAGGCCGCGGTGGGTGAGCGGAACGCCGCTGGACGCGGAGGCGCCCTGCGCAGCCGTGATGCCGGGGACATATTCCACCGCGACTCCCGCGGCGGCAAGTTGCGCCGCTTCCTCGGATCCCCGTCCGAAAATGAGCGGATCGCCGCCTTTCAAACGGGCAACAGTCTTGCCCTCCAGGGCCAGACCGACAAGAATTTCGTTGATGAGATCCTGAGGTACCGGATGGTTGTCCGGCGATTTTCCAACCGGAATTTTTTCAGCGTCGGCCGGAACCAGCGCCATGACTTCCGGCGAAACCAGCCGGTCATAAACCACCGAGTCGGCCTCCTGAAGCAAGCGCAGTGCCTTCAGGGTCAGAAGTTCCGGATCCCCGGGGCCCGCACCAATCAGATAAACTTTACCTGGCTGTTTCATCGTGAACTCCTGCCGATGGGAAAATGCAAGGAAACGGAGGGGCGTTGACCGCCCCTCCGAAGGAAACGTCAGTAGACGTCGGCGCGGGTGTTGTAGACGTTGAACTTGCCGGTCGGCGTGATCAGGCGCTCGTCCTTGATCACCTGCTTCAGTTCCAGCGTCTTGTCGTCGACGACGACGATCGCGCTTTCAAGCTCCTTGCCGTTCCAGACCGAGAACCACACTTCCGTACCATCCCGGTTGAACTCGGGCTGCACGACGCGCGGCTGGCCTTCGGGAATACCGGCCCATTCCGCGATCGGAAGGGTGACGTATTCCGGATCCGCGTCGGTATCGTCCGTCAGTTTCGAGATATCGAAAACGGCGACCGAACCGGAGATTTCGGCTTCCGGGTTGAGCGGAGCGTCGACATAAAGGTGGGTCGAGTTCGGATGGGTCTTGATGAACAGCGAACCACCACCCAGGGCATAGAAACTGTCGACCAGTTTCCAGGCCTGGTCCGGGTGTCCTTCCGGATCCGTGCCGATCAGGGCCACGCTGTCATCGCCAAGGTGCGACGTTGCCCAGACCGGACCGAATGCGGGGTGCACGAAGTTGGCGCCACGTCCCGGATGCGGTGTCTGGCCCTCGGTTTCCACCAGGCCGACAAGCTTGTCTTCCTTGGTGTCCACGATCGCGATCTTGCCGCGGGCATTGGCGGCCACGAGGAAGTAGCGCTTCGTGCTGTCGAATCCGCCGTCATGCAGGAAACGTTCAGCCTCGATCTCGGTGGTCTTGAGGTTCTTCAGGTCCGTGTAGTCGACCAGCAGGATCTTGCCGGTTTCCTTCACGTTGACGATGAACTCCGGCTTGTAGTGCGAAGCCACGATGGAGGCGACGCGGGGCTCGGGGTGGTAGGTCTGTTCGTCAAAGATGTTGCCGCGGGTCGAGACGATTTTCTTCGGCTCGAGCGTTTCGCCATCCATGATCACGTATTGCGGCGGCCAGTAGGAACCGGCGATCGCATACTTGTCTTCCCAGCCTTTAAACTTCGAGGTTTCGATCGAGCGGGCCTCTGAACCGACCTTGATTTCGGCAACGGTTGCCGGGTGTTCCATCCACAGGTCGATCATGTTGACCTTGGCGTCGCGGCCGATCACGAAGAGATAGCGTCCCGAAGCCGAGATCCGGCTGATATGCACCGCGTAACCGGTGTCGATCACTTCCTTGATTTCATATGTACCCGCGTCGATCAGGGCGATCTGGCCGCTGTCACGCAATGTGACCGACATCAGGTTGTCCAGGTCGATGTCGTTCATCTGCTTGGTCGGCCGGTCTTCCGGTTTCACCAGAACCTTCCAGCTTTCCTTCATTTCGGGCATGCCGAATTCGGGCGGAGCCGGCGGATCGAGCAGCACGTAACGCGCCATGAGATCGACATCGGCTTCAGAGAGTTCTCCGGAGGTGCCCCAGTTGGGCATACCGGCCGGCGATCCGTAGGTGATGAAGTCTCTCAGGTGCTCGTAGCCGAGATCCCGGGTGATGTCCGGAGTCAGCGGTTTGCCGGTGGCACCCTTGCGCAGCACGCCATGGCAACCGGCGCAACGTTCGAAATAGATCTTGGATCCCTTTTGAAACTCTTCGGCCGTTATCACGGGGTCACCCGCCTTGCGGCCCGGAATTTCGACCTTGATGGTTCCAAGGGTCGTCATGCTCGGTTCGTAAGCGGCAGCGGGCGTATCGCCGTGACTGGCAGGCTTGTCCTGTGCCCAGGCGCCGCCTGTGGCAAGGGCAAGGGTCATAGCCGCGCCTGCAAGCAGCGCGTACCTGACTGCGGTCTTCTGGCTTTTCATTGCGGAATTCTCCGTTGGCTGGTGAGGCGACGCTCACGTTGGACCGCACCGGTCTTCGCTGCCTTGACTTTTGTTAAGGTCCGTTTCCGGTCCCTGCGGCACTTTGGCCGCATCGGATCGGGACCATTTTCATGCGCCTTTTTCACCTCCTTCTGATTGGTCTCTTGTTGCTGGCGGAGCCTTGTCTCGCCACGGGACTGACCGGCGAATCCATTTCGCCGGCCGTTCCCGATGCGCGCCTTGCCGCGGAGTTGTTTCAAAGCGCGGAGCCGGTGACGGTTGTCAGGGACGAAACGGGAGTGCCTTCCTGGACCGTCTTCAAGGACGGACGGATGATCGGCGCCATAGGGTCGACCTGGGAAATCGCCGGATCGATCGGCTATTCCGGGCGCCCGCTCGATGTGCTGGTTGCCATCGGACTTGATGCCAGGATCGCCGGTGCGCGGCTGATGCAGCATAACGAACCGGTTCTGACGCTGGGTCTCTCCGACGAGGACATCGCCCGGTATGTCGATGCCTATGCGGGAGTGGATCTGCGGGCGGAGCGCGCATCCATGCTTGAACCGCAGAGCGATTTGCCGGATGTGATCGCGCGTGCCACGGTCTCGACCGGCGTCATTCGCGACGGAATTTTGCGAACCGCGCACACGCTCTCGGTTGCACGCGAGCTTGTCGGCGGAAGCGGCGTCGACCGGTTGGGGTTTGAACCGGCCGACTGGCCCTCCCTTCTTGCCAGCGGAACCCTTGTGCAGAAGCGTGTCACCATGGACGAGGCGGCGGCCGCCCTGCGCGGCGCGAAGGTGCCCGTGGCGCCGGGACCCGGGAATTTTCTCGATCTCTACACCGGCATCATCGACCCTCCGACCGTTGGGCGCAATTTGCTGGGCCAGCACCTTTATACCAGCGTGATCGGCTCGCTCGGACCGGGCGACACGGCGCTCGCGGTCCTGTCCGGCGGACTTCATTCGCACCGCGGCACGAAATGGCGCCGCAGCGGCGCCTTCGACAGGCTCACCATTGTCCAGGGGACGACCCGCGTCGTTCCGAAGGAGGCCGACTATATCTTCGTCAAGAAGCTGAGCATCGACAACGCACCGCAACTGAAGGAAATGAGCGTCTTCCGGATCGGACCCGAGATCGACGCGACAAAGCCCTTCCGGATCGAGGTGACGGCGGAACGCCCCGGGGCGGGCGGCACTGCCGCCACCATGGTTGTCAGTGCCGACTATACGCTGCCCAAGGCGTTCCACGCGGTGCCTCCTATGGAGACCGAACCGCTCTGGCGCGAGATCTGGACCGCCAAAATGCCGGCCACGGTATTTGTCGCGATGATGCTGGTCGCGCTGGCGCTTGTGCTGCTGTTCCAGGAAAGCATCGTCCGCCGCAAGAAACTCTGGCTCGTCGGTCGGCTGGGATTTCTGTCCGTCACGCTGCTTGTTTTGGGTTGGGGGTTGAACGGCCAACTTTCCGTCGTGCAGGTCGTGGCTTTCATTCATTCGCTGCTGACCGGTTTCCGGTGGGAGACCTTTCTGATCGAGCCGGTGATCTTCCTGCTGTGGTCTTTCGTTGCCCTGTGCCTGTTGTTCTGGGGACGGGGCGTTTACTGCGGCTGGCTGTGTCCCTTCGGTGCCCTGCAGGAGTTGCTCAATTTTGCCGCCCAGCGGCTGGGCGTCAAACAGATCGCCGTGCCGCAGGCGCTGCACGAACGGCTCTGGATGATCAAATACACGGCTTTCGTCGCCATTCTGGCGCTGTCGTTCTATTCCATGCACGATGCCCTGGTTCTGGCGGAGATAGAGCCGTTCAAAACGGCGATTTCGCTGCGCATGATCCGCGCCTGGCCGTTCGTTCTCTTCGTCGTCGCGATCCTCGCCGCCGGTCTTTTTATCGAACGGTTCTATTGCCGGTATCTTTGCCCGCTTGGTGCGGCGCTCGCCATTCCGGCCAAGTTGAAGATCTTCGACTGGCTGCACCGGCGCTCGCAATGCGGCAGGGAATGCCGGCTGTGCGAGACCAAATGCACCGTCGGCGCGATCGATCCGATCGGTCGCATCAATCCCAACGAATGCGTGCTGTGCCTGCGCTGCCAGGTGATTTTTAACGATCCCACCACCTGTACGATCCTGAAAAGGCGGGTGCGCCCGACGGCACAGCCCTCCACTGCGGCCGCGTCAAAGGGAGACAAGCCATGATAAGCCGCCGCCGCTTTCTGACCATAGCCGCCGCTGCTGCGGTCGCCTCGCCCTCCAGGGCCGCCGAAAACGTCAGCTGGCAGGGACGGGCGATGGGCACGTCGGCGCGTGTCGTTCTGACCGGCACCGACCAAAGCTCCGCGCGACGCCTCTTCAGGAAAATCGAGCGACTGCTCGCCCGGGTGGAGACGCGTTTTTCGCTCCATACCGAGTCCGGACTTGTGCGTCTCAACCGCACCGGGCGTTGGCCCTGGCCCGATCCCGATGTTCTGGCGCTCTTCCGCCTGGCCGCACAGGTGCACGCGGCAACGGTTGGTGCCTTCGATCCGACGATCCAGCCGCTGTGGCAGGCGACTGCCACCGGCGGGGATATTGACGCCGCGCGCAAGCTTGTCGGCTGGCGGGACGTGGTTTTGTCGGAACAGGAAATACGGCTGGCGCGTCCCGGCATGGCGGTGACATTCAATGGCATCGCGCAAGGCCATGCCGCCGATCAGGTCGCCACGCTGTTGAGGCAGGCAGGCTACAGGGACGTCCTGGTGGACATCGGCGAGATCAACGCCATGGGCCGGCGACCGGACGGGAAAGCGTGGCAAGCGGCCATCGCACTGCCGGACGGCAGGACCGTCGGCGCGGCGGCCCTGCAAGACAGGGCGCTCGCCGTGTCTTCCCCTGCCGGAACGCTGATCGGGCCAGGCGCGGCGCATGGTCATATCCTCGATCCGGCGGGAAGAGGACAGCGATGGCAGATCAGTGCCGTCACCGCGCCGTCCGCCGCCCTTGCCGACGCCCTGTCGACGGCCTTTTGTGTCATGGAACGGGCTGAAATCGATGCCGCCCTCACTGTCTTTCCGGATGCCAGGATTGCAGCTCTCGGCTGACAGCAGCGAAATTTCCGACCAGTTGACTTTTGTTAAGGAGTCCCGCCTGCCGCTCGCCGATGGTTCATCCACCATCAATGGCTACGAAAAGGGGGTCGGTCGCCATGCGCGAAGTCATGACCAAAAGCATGGCCCGAAACATATTTTATGGCGGGTCACTGTTCTTCATCATCATCTTTGTAGGTTTGTCTGTTCACAGCCATCTCTACATCACCAGCACTTCAACCAACGCGAGCACGCTGACCGACAGTGTTGCCGCAGGCAAACATGTCTGGGAAGAAAACGCCTGCATCAACTGCCACACGATTCTGGGCGAAGGTGCCTATTTCGCGCCGGAGGTCGGCAACGTCATGACCCGTTGGGGCGTCATCGACGATCCGGAGCTGGCCTTTGAAACGCTGAAGGGCTGGATGGAATCCATGCCGACGGGCATCGAGGGCCGCAGGCAGATGCCGCAATTCAACCTCACCGACGAGGAAATCCGGGATCTCGCCAATTTCCTGATCTGGACCGACAAGATCGACGCCCAGGACTGGCCGCCGAACGACGCCGGCTGATTTGAACGCTGAAGGAACCTCAAGATGAAATATCAATCTCAGAAGGTCGCACTGGCGTATTTCGCCGTTGCGCTCGGTCTGTTTGCCGTTCAGGTCCTGGGCGGTCTGCTGGCCGGATATATCTACGTTGCTCCGAACTTCCTCTCCGAACTGCTGCCCTTCAACATCGTCAGGATGCTGCACACCAACAGCCTGATCGTGTGGCTGCTGCTCGGGTTCATGGGATCGGCCTATTTCCTGATCCCCGAAGAGGCGGAGCGGGAAATCCACTCAACCAAGATCGCCTACCTGCAGCTCATCATCCTCGTGGTCGGCACGCTCGGTGTCGTGCTCACCTATGTCTTCAACCTGTTCGAAGGCAACTGGCTGCTGGGCAAGGAAGGCCGCGAGTTCATCGAACAGCCGAAATGGGTCAAGGTCGGCATTGTCGTTGCCGCGCTGATGTTCCTCTACAACATCACCATGACGGTCTTGAAAGGCAAGAAGACCGCCATCACCAACATCCTGCTTCTGGGCCTGTGGGGCCTGGCGCTGCTGTTCCTGTTCAGCTTCTACAATCCGAGCAACCTGTCGCTCGACAAGCAGTACTGGTGGAACATCGTCCATCTGTGGGTTGAAGGCGTCTGGGAACTGATCATGGCCTCCGTGCTCGCCTACCTGATGCTGAAACTGACCGGGGTAGACCGGGAGGTCGTCGAGAAATGGCTTTACGTCATCGTCGCCGCCGCCCTGTTCTCCGGCATCCTCGGCACCGGCCACCACTACTACTGGATCGGCACACCCGGTTACTGGCAGTGGATCGGCTCGATCTTCTCCTCTCTGGAAGTCGTACCGTTCTTCGCGATGATGGCCTTTGCATTCGTCATGGTCTGGAAGGGCCGGCGGGACCATCCGAACAAGGCCGCGCTGCTGTGGTCTCTCGGCTGTGCCACCCTCGCCTTCTTCGGCGCCGGTGTCTGGGGCTTCCTCCACACCCTGCATGGCGTGAACTACTACACCCACGGCACGCAGATCACTGCCGCCCACGGGCACCTGGCCTTCTTCGGCGCCTATGTGTCGCTGAACCTGGCAATCATCTCCTACGCGATGCCGCTTCTGCGCGGCCGGGATCCCTACAACCAGGTGCTCAACATGGCATCGTTCTGGCTGATGGCCGGCGGCATGTCCTTCATGACCTTCGTCCTGACCTTCGCCGGCACCATCCAGACGCATCTGCAACGGGTGATGGGCGAATACTACATGGACGTGCAGGACCAGCTGGTGCTGTTCTACTGGATGCGCTTCGGCGCGGGGGCGGCGTTCGTCCTTGGTGCGCTGCTGTTCATCTACGCGATCGCCTTTCCCAAACGTGAAGTCATCGAAGCGGGCGAAGCCACCAGCGTTGCAGCGGAGTAGACCTCATGGAAGGAAGTGTATCCCTGGCAAAGGGGGCGGCCACCGCCCCCTTCTACCTGCCGCAATCCGACGAATGCGGCGTGTTCGAAGCCGCGCATAAGAACGGCCTGCCGATGCTGCTCAAGGGACCGACGGGATGCGGCAAGACCCGCTTCGTCGCCCATATGGCGGCAAGGCTCGGCCGCAAGCTCTACACGGTTGCCTGCCACGACGACCTCGCGGCCGCAGACCTGATCGGCCGGTATCTGCTGAAAGGGGGCGAGACCGTCTGGGTCGACGGTCCCCTGACCCGCGCCGTCCGCGAAGGCGCGATCTGCTACCTGGACGAGGTGGTCGAGGCTCGCAAGGACGTCACGGTCGTCCTGCACCCGCTGACCGACGATCGCAGGACCTTGCCGATCGACCGTACGGGCGAGGAACTCCTGGCCGCGCCCGGCTTCATGCTGGTCGCGTCCTACAATCCTGGCTACCAGAACATCCTGAAGACGCTGAAACCGTCCACGCGCCAGCGGTTCCTTTCGCTGGAATTCGATTTCCCGGCTCCGGATCTGGAAATCGATGTCGTCGCCGAGGAAAGCGGCCTGGACCGGGAGCGTGTGACCGCGCTGGTCCGGCTTGCCGGCAAGCTGCGGGCTCTGAAGGGACAGGACCTGGAAGAAGGCGTTTCGACCCGGCTGGTCGTCTACGCCGCCACGCTGATTGCCCAGGGCATGCCGGTGAACCGGGCCGTTCTTGCGGCGATGATCGAACCTTTGACGGACGACGAAGACGTGAAACGCGGGCTCCTTGATCTTGTCACGGCCGTGTTTGGGTGAGGCCAGACCGATGGGCAGGATCGACTTCGAGCCATGGGAACCCGAAGAAACGGTCGGGAAACTGTGGCACGCATTTGCAAGCCGCCTGGATGCGCCCGAGGTGCATCATGGAGCCGCGGTCGACCTCTCCGAGGTCGGCGGGCGGCTTGCTGTCTTCTTCCGCGGACTGGGCGGGGGCCACTCAGTGGAGATCCGGCCCGTGTCCGCGGAAGTTTCACGTCACCGCCTCGGCTTCCTGAGGCGGCTGGGCACCGAAGTGGAAACCGTGCCCCGCGCCAGTTTTGACGGGGAGGTTCTTCGTCTGCCGGCCACCCTTGCCGTGTTTCCCTCACGAGAAGCCAATGCGGCGCTCTACGTCTGGCTGACGGCGCTGGCCGCCAATGCGCCGGCACATGCCGGCGACGCCGATCCTTTGCTTGCGGATCTGAAGATGCTGCAGGCGATCACCGGAATGATCACCAGGACCCTGGAGACCGCACCGGGCCTCCGCGCGCTTCATTCGGCGCTGTGCCATGGGAGCCTGCAACTGCGCCCCGCTGCCTCGCTGCCGTCCTGGGAAGCCCGGATCGAACGGCTGGTGCGCCGCATGCTCGGCGACCCGGCCGACCTGCCCGAGGACGTTCAGGTGCTGAAAGCCAGACTGGAACAGGACGACCTGGGGGGCATCCGCGCGCCTCGGGGCTACAGGCCGTTCCGGCCGGCTCCGGTCTGGCCGGACCTGCGGGATGTGGTCTTTTCCAGCGGTGACGAGGTGGAAAACAGGGAAACGGACGGCACGCCCGAAGAGGGCGGAGACAAGACGGTGCGGGCGCGCCGGCGCCAGGCCGACCAGGCGGAACGGCAGGACAGCCTCATCCTGCACAAGTTCGAGGCGATCCTCAGCTGGGCGGAATTCCTGAACCTCAACCGGCGTGTGGATGACGACGATAACGACGACGCCAAGAAGGCGGCCGACGACCAGGACGAGATCGGTCTCGGCCAGGTTTCCAAATCACCGGCGACCCGGCTGAAACTGCACCTGGACCTGGCACCCGAGGATGTCGACCGGGAGCGGCTGTCCGGAAAGATCCTCTATCCGGAGTGGGACACGCGCAGCGGCCGGTATCTCCCGGACCATGTCTGCGTGCTGACCAGCGTCGCCGAGGCCGACCCGGAACACGGGCAGGTCGCACGGGATCCCCGCGCGGTCCGGCGCATCCGCTCGGTGAAGAAACAGTTCGAGGCCCTCCGGCCGGGCCGCGTAACGACACGCGGCCATCTGGAAGGCGATCGCCTGGACATGGACACCGCCGTCCGCTCGGAGGTCGAACGCATCGCCGGCGGGTCCGGAAACGAAAGGATCTGGCTTCAGACCAGGCCGGAGGCGCGCGATCTGGCCGTCTCGATCCTGCTGGATGTCTCCCGCTCGACCGAAAGCGCGGTCACCGGCAGGGCCGTGATCGACATCGAGCGTGAAGCCCTGACGGCGCTCGCCTGGGGTCTCAATGCCTGTGGTGACGATTTCGCGGTATCGGCGTTTTCCTCCCTGAAGCGCCACCGTGTCTACCTGCAATCCTGCAAACGCTTCGACGAACCGATGAGCAATCTGGTCGAGCAGAGGATCGGTGGCCTGAAGCCCGGTTTCTACACCCGCCTCGGGGCCGCGATCCGCCACGTATCCAGGGATCTGGCCGAGCAGACACGCAAACGCAAGCTTGTGCTGGTGATCACCGACGGCAAGCCGAACGATCTCGACCATTACGAGGGTCGGCACGGCATCGAGGATACGCGCATGGCCGTCCGCGAGGCCCGGCGGCTGGGGCAATCCGTCTTTGGCGTGACCATCGACAAGTCGGCCAAGTCCTGGTTTCCCAGACTCTTCGGCCAGGGCGGCTTCGCCGTGATCCCGCACCCGGACAGGCTGACCCAGGCCCTGCCGCAGATCTACCGCCAGATCGTCGGTGGCTAGTTTGGACGGGCCTGCCCCGAAGCCAGCCTCTAACCCGGCCCCGGACCTTCTGGACCAACTGCCCGGCGAGCTGTTGATGTGGGTGCTGATCGTCAGTGAACTCCTGGTCTTCGGGGCGGGTCTGGCGGCATTTCTCGGCGTCAGGATCACCGATGCCGCAGGGTTCGCTGCAGCACGAGTGCAGCTTCATCCGGAGCTTGCCGGGATCAACACACTTGTTCTGATCACCAGCGGGTTTCTGGCCGCGCGGGCCCTTGAGGCCCGACTGGCCGGCAACCGGACCTCCGCGCGCCGGTGCCTGCTGGGCGCCATGGCGCTGGGGGCGGTTTTCCTGGCAATCAAGTTCCACGAATTTGCCGATCTCGCGGGGCAAGGCATCTCGACGGAGACACATCCGTTCTTCACTTTCTACTATCTGCTGACGGGCTTTCACGCGATGCATGTCCTGGCCGGCATGGCGATCCTGGGTCTGGTCGCCTGGAAGGACGATGCCGCGAACATCGAGACCGGCGCAGCCTTCTGGCACATGGTGGACCTGGTCTGGGTCCTGCTCTTTCCCGTCATCTACCTGCTTGCATGAGGTGGAGATGAAAACCGCCGCCGTTACCCGCGCCTGGCTGCAGCTTCTGCTCTTGAGCGCAGCTTCCGTTTTTCTTGCGGCCTGGAGCGGTGTCCTGCCGGGGCCGACCGCCACCGGCGCGCTCGTCCTTGTGATCGCGTGGCTGAAGGCACGCGTGATCCTGTCGCGCTATCTGGGGCTCTGGCAGGCCCCTTCCTGGCAATCGGGCTTCAACTGGGGGCTCGGCATATATTGTCTGGTGCTGCTCGGCCTTTTTCTCGCGCCAGGCCTTACGCGCTGAACGCGCCGGCCAGGGGAGCGGGCAGGTCGAACTCCTCCAGGACCCGCGCTCTGGATCCGTCAGACATCTTGCGGGCGGTCTTGCGCACGATATCCAGAACCTTGTCGTCCTCGTGCTTGGCGGCGAAGGGGGCGAAGTACCATTTCAGGAAAACGAAGCAGATGGTGTCCTCGAGCGCCTGAACCTCCGGATCCCGCTTGAGGCCTTCCTTGCGCAGCATTTTCGCCGCGGCCTCGATGTCCGTCTCCGGATAGCCCGCATCCCGCATGATACCGCCGACACGCTCCGCGTGGTGCCGCGCGAGGTCCCGGCGCCAGGCATGATACCCGGCCTTGCCCTCGGGGTAGGTTTTTCTCGGCTTGATCCATCTTTCGATATGTTGCCCGCGCGCCGCGATCGTGAGCGCTTCCGACGCGTTAGGAAAAAGCCGGCCGAGTTCCTCGCTCATGCGATGCCCGTAGATGAGCGCCGCCGGCTGGCCGTCCTCCTGGGTGGGATCGGCGGCATTCGCCTTGTCGATGGCTTCAAGAACGTTCTTCAGCATCGCCATCACCCCTTGTGCCAGGCTTCGACGGGATCGGATTCGGAAAAGTCGCGAAGACGTTCGATATCCGCAATCTCGGCATGGTTGCGATTGATATGTACGCCGGCGGCCTTGAGACGTGCAAAGGACCTGGACAGGCTTTCCGGTTTCATGCCCAGCCGGCCTGCGATCAGGAACTTGTCATAAGGCAGGGTCACCTCGCAGGGGCCGGTTTCCTGTTCGCACAATTCCAGCAGGAACTCGGCGACCCGTTGCGGTCCGGTTTGCGCCTTGAGCTGTTCAAGCTGGGACACCAGCGAATGAAGGTGGACAAAGGTGGACGCGACCACGGACACCGCGATGTCCGGGTCCTTGCGCATCGCCTCCAGAAGGGCAACGCTCGGGATGCGCATCACCTCGCAGGCCGTCACCGCCTCCGCCGAAACCGGATAGGCGTGGCCGCGGAAGGCGACGGCCTCGCCGAAGCTTTCCCCCTTTGCGAACACGTTGACGACGGCCTCGCCGCCATTGGGGGCAATCCGGTACAGCTTGACCCAGCCGTCCATGACGATGTGTATGGCCTGGGCGGTCTCGCCCTGCAGAAACAGGGTTTCGCCCCGGTCGTATTCCCGCCAGCTCGACAGGCTGAGCACCATGTCCCGTGTTTCCTGCGGAAAGCTCTTCAGCAGCAGCGAATTCTGGGCGATCTTGCTCTGGCGTTCGGTCGGCATTTTTTCGCATTCCTGGTCAGTACGGCAGCAGAGGTATGCTTTACCTTGTCATATTGCACAATAGGCAAGCGGGGTCACCAGCATTGAAATAGCGTCAGGCAGCCAGTCCGCTTGACTATTGTCATGTAACCCGGCGCAACCCGCAACTATCGTCCCGGCAGGATCGAAAAAGCGGGGACATCATGGACTATCAGGCATTTTTCAAGAACCGCCTTGCCGAACTGAAAGACGCCGGAAACTACCGGGTTTTCATCGACCTGCAGCGTGAATGCGGCAGGTTTCCGCGAGCGGCCTGGACCCACCCGAAAGGCGTCGGCGACGTCGCCGTATGGTGCTCGAACGACTATCTCGGCATGGGACAGCATCCGAAGGTGATCGCAGCCATGCACGAAGCGATCGACCGTTGCGGAGCCGGTGCCGGCGGCACGAGAAACATATCCGGCACGACACATGATCATGTGCTTCTGGAAGAAGAGCTTGCCGATCTTCACGGCAAGGAAGCTGCGCTGGTGTTCACCTCGGGCTACGTGTCCAACTGGGCCGCGCTCGGCACGCTCGCCTCCCAGGTTCCGGGCTGCATCGTCTTTTCCGACAGCCTGAACCACGCCTCGATGATCGAAGGCATTCGGCACTCGCGCGCCGAGAAGGTGATCTGGAAACACAACGACCTGGAAGATCTCGAGGCAAAGCTGAAAGCCGCGGATCCCGACCGGCCCAAACTGATCGCGTTCGAAAGCGTGTATTCCATGGACGGCGACATCGCGCCGATCGCCGCCATCTGCGATCTGGCGGACAGGTACGGGGCCATGACCTACCTGGACGAGGTGCACGCGGTCGGCATGTACGGGCCACGTGGTGGCGGCATCGCCGAGCGGGAAGGCCTGATGGATCGCCTGACGGTCATCGAGGGCACGCTCGGCAAGGCCTTCGGCGTCGTCGGCGGCTACATCGCGGCGTCGGCGGAGCTGTGCGATTTTGTGCGCAGTTTCGCCAGCGGGTTCATTTTCACCACGGCCTTGCCGCCGGCCATCGCCGCCGCCGCAACGGCGTCGATCCGGCACTTGAAGGAAAGTTCCGCAGAGCGGGAGGCCCACCAGGCGATCGTTGCCCAGGTCCGCCGCCGTCTCGACACGCACGGCATTCCCCATGTCGCCAATCCGAGCCACATCATCCCCGTCATCGTGGGCAATCCTGCCAAGTGCAAGTTCCTGTCGGACACGCTGCTGGAACAACACGGCATCTACATTCAGCCGATCAACTATCCGACCGTTCCGAAGGGAACGGAGCGGCTGCGGATCACGCCGTCGCCGGTGCATGATGCCGCCGATGTCGACAGGCTGATCGGTGCCCTTCACGCGCTCTGGAACCAGTGCCAGCTGGCACGGCAGATCCGGGTTGCAGCCTGAGTTTCCCCGCCCTTGACGGATGTCAAGGAGTGGGAGCGTGTTCACCCTTTTGGTGGACCGGCAACCGCAGGGGAACGACTTTCGGCCGGTCCGACACCGAGGCCACGGGACAGGCCGGAACAGCCGGGCAGGCCGGTACAAGGATCGGTCCTGGCCCGGCGCAGTTCGCCTCGAAACCATCGAAACGCTTGTGCCCGGAGATCCGGTCGAAGGCGTGCTTATGAACGGAAAGGATTGAACATGAGATATTCTGTTGCCTGCCTGGCCGCCGCCCTGGGACTGGCACTGGCATCGCCCGCCCTTGCCGACGGCGACGCCGCGGCCGGTGAAAAGGTGTTCCGCAAATGTCAGGCCTGCCATGCCGTCGGCGACGGCGCGAAAAACAAGGTCGGCCCGGCCCTCAACGGCATTGTCGGCGCTCCGGCCGCGCAGGTGGAAGGCTTCAAGTATTCCAAGAGCATGACCGAACATGCGGAAGACGGCCTGGTCTGGGACAAAGAAACCCTCGCCGCCTACCTGACCAAGCCCAAGAAGGTCGTCCCGAAGACCAAGATGTCCTTCGCCGGCCTGCGCAAGGAAGACGATGTCGCCAACGTCATCGCCTATCTGGAAACGTTTCAATAACGTCTGCGGAAAAGGAAGTCGGGACATTCACACCCAGGGCGTTTCCGGACGGAAGCGCCCTTTTCCGTTCCCCCTCCCCACGCGCGGAAACGGGTGTCAGGGCTTGGGCCGGCCTGACAGGGCGGCGGTCAGGCGGGCGTCCTCCAGATAGGGATCCAACCCGAACCGGATGGTTCCCTGGCGCTGGACCCAGACGGACTCATGCGACACGACCGCCATCAGCCCGCCCCGTGCCGGAAAGGTGACGGTATCCCTGCGCGCCATGCGCTGCGTAAGCCCCGCTTTCGGGAAGACGTGCGGTTCGATGATGTCTTCCAGCAGATCAAGGCCGTCCACGATGCCGAAGGCGGATTTCGGCAGATAGGGATTGCAGAACGTCTCTCCCGCGGGCACGTCGTCCAGGTCGAACAAGGACAGTTTCTGCTCCTGCCTGAGGCGATAGGCATACCGGCCGAGCGGGTTCTGCTCCGACGAGGACAGAAAAAGCGTTGCCTCGTCCACGAGCCTCTTGAGCGTGCGCGGACTGGCCTGGTGCCAGGGCAGCGCACTGAGCGGAACATCCGCCCCCTTGCGCCGGAGATAGAAACCTTCCGAGGCGACCAGATCGGGGTCCTCCTGCAGCCGTGGCAGCAGCTCCTGGCCGAGAAACTCCAGAGGCACCTGCCAGGTCGGGTGGAAGGTGACCGCTTCGATGGTCGTGGCCATGGTTGTGTAATTGCGGTCTGGACAGTTTGCGAAGGCCCGCCCCTCCCGGGCGACCCGGCCGTTTTCCAGAAAGACGAAGCGGTTCTCGCCCTTGTTGACGAGAAGCTGCAGCCTGGAAAACTCCGGCGGGATCCAGCGGATCCGTTCCATGGCGTTGGAGACCTGTTCGATACGCCGCCCGACCGGGATATTGAGCGCCCGCACGAGCGCAGGTGTCAGGTTCGCCGAAACGGGCAAACCATAGCGCTGTTGCGCCTGTGCAACCGCAAACGCCGTGCGCTTGTCGAGCACATCGCTGCCGGAAGCTTCCTGCAACAGACCGTCTTCGAGGAGCCTGCGGCGAAGCACAGGAACACGCGCATCGGAGGCACCTGCCAGGAGATCCTCGCCTGGTTCGATGAAGGTGAAGCCTCCTGCCGCGGCAGCATTCAGGAGCAGGCCCAGATGGCCCTTGAGCCGCCGATAGGTATCGTCTTGCGGCTGCCAGATCTCGATGAAACCGTCCAGCCCGTCCGACGCGGTCAGGCGTTCGAGCGCCTGCCGGGTATCGATTTCGTTTCGCGGCATGTAGGCATCTGGATAAAGCACACGCGGCGACACGCGCCCGGCCCTCAGGTCGCTGGCAAAATCCAGAAAATGGGCGGTGAACAGAAGCTCGATCCAGGCAGCTTCCGGCGCTGGCAGGGATGGCCCCATCCGTCGCGCCTCATCTTCGAGCAGCTCGAAGGGATAGTCCTCCGGTCTCAGGCCGTTTGCGGAGGCGGCCCGCATCTGTTCGACCAGATCCCCGCTGCGCGGGTTGCCGTACCAGAGCAGGCCGGCATCGTCGCCCCCGTAGAACCGGGCGATACCTCTCCGCCGTTTTTCGACAATGAGCGGCAGGCGGTCGGGTTGCGACAGGGTCTGGCGGACCGCGCCGAGCACGTCATCGGCCCTGCCCGGCAAGGTCGACAGCAGCAGGACGGGCAGGATCACCAGGACAAACAGGCCATGCCGGCGCGGACGCGATTGCGGTGAAAGCTCTGCAAGGGTCGCAATGTTCATTGAACCGTCCGCCTCCGACAAAACTCGCGAAACATGCGTCCGAGGACAACGGATCCCTCGGCGCCGGTCTCGCGTCTCCCGCATACCATCACCAATTGGGGGACCGGAGGCAACACCTTCGAACCATGCCAACACGGAAGGGAGCAGCCCGATGACACTTGTTCCGGGAAACGGAAGCATCGGGCAGGAAGCTGAGTGCCGCCCACGGAGGAGGCTCACTGTCGAAACGCGAAACAAAAAAGGCGCCCCGCCGGGCGCCCCTTGAGTTCACGGTGGGGTCAGTCACCGACCATTTGCCTTGCGCCAGGCCTCGAAGGCCGTGAGGTGCTCGTCCCGCGTCCGGGGATAAAGGCCGATGATGCTCTGGCCGGCCTTTACCTGTTCGACGACAAAATCCTCATAGGCCGTCATCTCGACCGCTTCATCGGCGACCTCCTCGGCCAGGTGGGCCGGGATGACGATGACACAATCATCGTCACCGACGACAATGTCCCCCGGGAACACCGGTGCATCGCCGCATCCGATCGGTTCGTTGATCGCGATGGCCTCGTTGTTGGTGAGGTTGGTCGGCGAGGACGGCCGTGTGTGATAGGCGGGGATATCGAGTTCGGCAATGACCGCCGCGTCGCGGAAACCGCCATCGGTGACCACGCCGGCGCCGCCGCGCACCATCAGGCGCGTGATCAGGATGTCGCCGGCCGAAGCCGCATTGGCCTGTTTGCGGCTGTCCATCACCAGGACGGACCCTTCCGGACAGGTCTCGATGGCCACCCGCTGGGGATGGTCCTCCCGGCGGAATTCAGTGAGCTGGTTGCGGTCCTCGCGCGCAGGCATGTAACGCAGGGTGAAAGCGGGCCCGACCATGTTCCGGCCCTTCCGGCCCACCGGGTGCACGCCCTGGATCACCTGGTTGCGCAGGCCCCGCTTGAACAGTGCCGTGGCAAGCGTTGCCACCGACACGCCCATCAGTTTGTCACGGGTCTCTTCGTTCATCGTCAAAGTCCTTGTTGCAGGTCGCCCGGCAGCAGCGCGTCAGGCAGGTTCTGGTAGCAGACCGGCCGCAGGAAGCGCCGGATCGAGAGCGTGCCCACGGATGTGGCCCCGAAATTGGTCGAGGCAGGATAAGGCCCGCCGTGAACCATGGCATCGCAGACCTCCACACCGGTCGGAAAACCATTGGCAAGCACCCGCCCCGCCTTGCGTTCGAGCACCGGCATCAGCCGGCGGGCCAGCGCCAGGTCGCCCTCGTCCAGGTGCAGGGTTGCGGTCAGCTGTCCCTCCAGGCTTCGTGCCAGATCTTCCATTTCGTCCGCGCCGCTGACGCGCACGACCAGGCCGAGCGGTCCGAACACCTCTTCGCCGAGCACATGGTCCTCGAAAAACGCGGAGGCATCGGTTTCATAGAGATTGGGATTGGCATTGCGGCCGGCGCTGTCGGTGACAAGGACAGGCCGGACGGCGTTGCCCGCCTCGAAGCGCGCCTTGCCGTCACGATAGGCAGCCGCGATCCCGTCCGTCAGCATGCATTGGCCCTGGACACTCTTGAGGGCTTCGGCCGCCGCCCGAACGAATGCATCGCCATCAGCCCCTTTCTCGACAACGGCAATGCCCGGATTGGTGCAGAACTGTCCGGCACCCATGGTCAGGGAGCCCGCCCAGCCTTCGCCGATCTTCGCGGCGCGGGCCTTTGCGGCCGCCGGCAGCAGGAACATCGGGTTGACGCTGCCGAGTTCGCCGAAGAACGGGATCGGGTCCGTGCGTGCGGCGCAAAGATCGAACAGCGCACGCCCGCCCCCAAGCGACCCGGTGAACCCGACGGCCCGGATCAGCGGATGCTGAACGAGTGCCTGTCCGACATCACGCCTGCCGCCCTGGATCAGGGAAAAGACCCCCGGGTGGACGCCGCATTTCGAAATCGCCGCTTGAACGGCCTCGGCGACGATTTCGCCCGTCCCGGGATGGGCGGAGTGGCCCTTGACCACCACCGGGCATCCGGCGGCCAGCGCCGACGCGGTGTCACCGCCCGCGGTGGAGAAGGCCAGCGGAAAATTCGAAGCGCCGAAGACGGCCACGGGCCCGATCGGCCGCTGAACCATCTTCAGGTCGGGGCGCGGCAGCGGTTGGCGGTCAGGCAGGGCCGCGTCGTGCCGCCGGTCCAGATAGGCACCTCCCAGGATGTGGTCCGCAAACAACCGGAGCTGTCCGGTCGTGCGGCCGCGCTCTCCCTGAAGGCGCGCTTCGGGCAGGCCGGTTTCCTGGCAGCCGATTTGCGTGATCGCCTCGCCGCGCGCCTCGATTTCATCGGCGATGGCGTTCAGAAAGGCTGCCCGCTCCTGCCGCGAGGACCAGCCATAGGTTTCGAACGCTTCCTCCGCCGCCCGGCAGGCGGCATCGACAAGGTCGGGTGTGCCGACACTGAAACTGTGTACCGGCCCGTGCGCGGGTTCTGAATCGAAGGTGGCCGTGCCGGCCAGCCAGGCACCCGCGATCAGGTGTTTTCCATGCGGTTTGAAGGTCTTGTCGAGCATGATCGCTCCTGTGCGATTGTGGGGAGGGCCGAGCCGGGCCCGGTCTGGTTCAATTCAGGGTGCCACCCCGCCGGGTGACCGTTTCAAGGTCGATGCCGAGGGCGTGCCGCACGGCAGGTTTGCGCGACCCGGCACCATCAGAAGATATCCGGCTCGCCCGCGCTTTTGCCGAAACCGCGCTCGAGAAAATCGAAGTCGCACCCCTTGTCCGCCTGGGTCACATGCTGAGAGAACATGTAGCCCCAGCCGCGTTCGAACCGCGCGGGAGGAGGTGTCCAGGCCGCGCGCCGCCGCTCCAGTTCCGCCTCGTCGACCAGCATGTCCAGGCTGCGGTTCGGGACATCGAGCCGAACCATGTCTCCGGTCCGCAGCAAGGCCAGGGGACCGCCGACGAAGCTTTCCGGGGCCACGTGAAGAACGCACGCGCCATAGGACGTGCCCGACATGCGCGCGTCCGAGATGCGCAACATGTCCCGGTGGCCTTTCTTGATCAGGGCTTTCGGGATCGGCAACATGCCCCACTCGGGAAATCCCGGGCCGCCCAGGGGCCCCGCGTTGCGCAGCACCAGGACATGATCCGGCGTCACGTCGAGCGTCTCGTCGTCGACGGCCGCCTTCATTTCCGGGTAGCTGTCGAAGACGAGAGCCGGCCCCTCGTGGCAGTGAAACTTGGGATCGCAGGCAGCCGGTTTGATGACCGCGCCGTCGGGACACAGATTTCCACGCAGAACTGCCAGTGATCCTTCCTGGTAGACCGGGTTCGACAGCGGCCGGATCACGTCGTCATTGTGGACCTGCGCCCCTTCCAGATTCTCTCCAAGGCTCCTGCCGGTCACGGTCAGGGCGGACAGGTCCAGACGCTCCTCGATCTGTTTCATCAGGCCGCGCAAACCGCCCGCATAGAAGAAATCCTCCATCAGGTAGTCCTTGCCGGAAGGGCGGACATTGGCGATCAGGGGCGTGGTCCTGCCAAGGGCATCGAGATCGTCCAGCGTCAGGTCGACCCCTGCCCGCCTGGCCATGGCGATCAGATGGACCACCGCATTCGTCGAGCATCCCGTCGCCATGGCGACCACCGCGGCGTTGCGGCAGGCCGCCTCCGTGACGATCCTGTCGGGCGTGAGATCCTCCCACACCATCTCGACGATCCTGCGACCGCAATCGGCACCCATGCGCTGATGGCCGGAATCGACGGCAGGGATCGACGACGCCCCCGGCAGGGTCAGGCCCATGGCGTCGGCGATCGCGGTCATCGTCGAGGCCGTGCCCATGGTCATGCAGGTCCCGGCGGAGCGCGCGATGCCGCCCTGGATGCCGAGCCACTCCTCGTCGGTGATGTTGCCGGCCCGGCGCTCGTCCCAGTATTTCCAGGCATCCGACCCCGACCCGAGAACCTTTCCGGCAAAGTTGCCCCTCAGCATCGGGCCAGCCGGCAGGTAGATCATGGGAACGCCCGCGGACAGGGCTCCCATCACCAGCCCGGGAGTGGTCTTGTCGCATCCGCCCATCAGCACGACGCCGTCCAGCGGATGGGAGCGGATCTGCTCTTCCGTCTCGATCGCCAGCAGGTTTCGGTAGAGCATCGATGTCGGCTTGGTGAAGCTCTCGTCCACGGACAGGGACGGCAGTTCCACGGCGAAACCGCCGGCCTGGAAAACGCCGCGTTTCACATCCTGCACGCGCTCCTTGAAGTGCGAATGGCAGGTATTGAGTTCCGACCAGGTGTTCAGAACACCGATGACCGGCTTGTTCCGGAAATCGTCCTCGGAATAGCCGAGCTGCATCATCCGGGAACGGTGGCCGAAGCTGCGCAAGTCATCGGGCGCGAACCACCGGGCCGAGCGCAGGTCTTTTGGTTTTTTTTGGGTCATCATTGTCATCCGGTGAAGGCAAATGTCAGCCACACGACGAAGATCGTGAACGCAAGTCCGGCAATCTCCGGCCAGTTGCCGAAGCGGTAATCCTGACGCTCCTCGGTTTCGAACTCGGCACTGGAGATGTCCTCGTCCTGCCGCGTGAGATCCTGATCCGATGGTTTCATGGGTTTCTCCTCAGTCCAGCAGGTTTGGCAGCCAGAGCGCCAGGTCGGGGAAGAACAGCACCAGGAACAGGCCGATGGCCTGCAACCCGATGAACGGCAGAACCGCGGCGAAGATTTCCTGAAGCTGTATATCCTTCGGGGCGACCGACTTCAGGAAGAAACAGGCTGGCCCGAACGGCGGCGACAGGTAGTAGATCTGGATGTTCATGGCGAACAGGACACCGAACCATACCGGATCGAAGCCGAGATCCACCACCACGGGGGCGAAGATCGGCACGGTGATGAAGATGATGGCAATCCATTCCAGGAAGGTTCCGAGCACCATGACGATCAGCATCATCGCGACGATCACCATGATCGGCGCAACGTCCAGCGACGTCAGCAAGCCGCGCAGGAACTCGCCGCCACCGATGCGGTTGTAGATCCCGATCAGCGACACGGCGCCGAGCACCAGCCAGATGATGGAGCCCACCGTGATCACCGTTTGCCGCATGGCGTCGCGGACCATCGTCCAGGTCAGCTCCTTGCGCACGCCGGCAACGACCACCGCGCCGACCGCTCCGACGGCCGCGGCTTCGGTCACCGTGGCGATGCCCGAGTAGATCACGCCCAGGACCGCTCCGATCAGAAGACCCGGCAACGCGACGCCTTTCAGGAACTTCAGGCGCTGGTGGAACGGCAGACCCGTCTCCGGAATGTCGAAGATGGGTGCCAGGGCCGGATTGAGCCGGACGCGGATGAGGATATAGGTGATGAACAGGCTGGCCAGGATCAGCCCCGGCACGGCGGACGCCGCGAACAGCTTGGTGATCGAGACCTGTGCCGCCAGACCGTAGATGATCAGCACGACCGATGGCGGGATCAGCGTCGCCAGGGCGCCTGCGGCACAGATGATGCCGATGGACAGCTTGCGGTCGTAACCGAGCCGCAACATCTGCGGCAGGGCGATCAGGCCGAGCATGACGATCTCGCCACCCATGATCCCGGACATGGCCGCCAGGACCACGGCCACGATGCAGGTCTGCACCGCGACGGAGCCACGGAATCGGCCGCCCATGATCGCCATGGAATCGAACAGGGATTTCGCAATCCCGGATCGCTCCAGCACATTGGCCATGAAGACGAAGAAGGGAACCGCGATCAGTTCATATTTGTGCAGGACCTCGCCGACATTGGCGGCAACGATGAAGAACCCTGCCCGTTCGCCGAAATAGAGGATTGCCGTTCCCAGCGACACGGTCAGCGTGGTGATGCCGAGCGGCACACCCGCCGCCATCAGCGCAAGAAGGGAGACGACGATAAGAAGGGTGATCAGCTCAATGCCCATCGCGCATCTCCCCTTCCGTTCCCTGTGCCCAGCGGATGATGTTTGCCAGAAGTTGCGCGATATAGAGACAGCAGCCGATCAACAGGAGAACCTTCAGATAGGTTGGCTGGAGCGAATTCAGGGCCGTACCCGAATGCTCGGTCCGCTTGAGGACCTTCACGGCCGGATCCCAGAGCGCCATTACGAGAATGGTCAGCGACCCGATCGCGACCAGCATCTGGAACAGCCGCAGGCGGCGCCAGGTTTGCGGGCTGACCAGCCCCTCGATCATGGTGATGGAAATGTGGCGGCGGCGTTCGGTCACGTAACCGACCGCGAGCACCCATGCCGACGCGCACAGGGTCATGGCCAGTTCGGTCGACCACACGGTGGGTCTGTCAAAGCCGTAGCGCAGGACAACCTCAAGTGCCGACACGATGATGCAGGCAAACAAGAGGACGGAGCAGCCCTGGCCGACAAAGACACTTATGCGGTCCATTATACCGGCATAGGTGGCGAGAATACGCTTCATTATCTTCCCGGAAATGTGAAGGTGGGAACGAAGGATGCGGGACGCCCGCCTGTGTGAAACCGGCTGGCGTCCCGTCGGTGGGAGAGACGGGAAGGTTACTTCTTGAAGAGCCCGATCTCGGTCATGTAGGCGATGTTCGCCGCGAGGGCTTCCTTGGCCAGATCGGATTTCTCGGCATAGGCTTCCCATTGCTCGCGGGCGACTTCACGCAGCTTGTCGCGGTCTTCCTGGGCCCAGTCGATCACTTCGATCTTCTCCGAGCCGCTGTCGCGCTCGGCCAGTTCACGGTCCTTCCTGCCCACTTCGTCCGCCATTGCGTACATGGCCTCATACCACCAGTCGCGCAAAGTCTTCTGATCCTCTGCGGACAGGTCATCCCAGACGGCCTTGTTGATCGTGAACTGCATCGACGGCATCGAATGGATGCCCGGATAGAGCGGGTAAGGCGCGACGTCGTGAAGGCCGGTTGCGTCGTTGTTCACATAGGCGGACGCGTCGGCGGCATCCACGATGCCTTTTTCCAGCGCCCCGTAGACTTCGGAAAACGGAATGGAAAGCGGCGAGGCACCGGCGGCCTGGAAGACGGCAGCCGCGAGGCCTTCGGGCGAACGGATTTTCTTGCCTTTCAGGTCTTCGAATGTGCGGATGGGCGTACGGGCCGGGAGGGCTTCACGCGAATAGGGACCGCAGGCCACGACGTGGACTTCACCACCCGTGATCGTGTCGGCAGCCTTCTGCATCATGGCCTCGCCGCCGCCGTCCTTGCAGAAACCGAGCATCTGCTGGGGCGTGTCGTAGCCGGAGATCAGGTCTCCGAGAATTGCGAACGCGGGCTCGCGGCCGGCAAAATAGTTCACCGAGGTGAAGTCACCCTCGAGAACGCCCGCGGCCACGGCATCCGGGGTTTCACGCGCCGGGACCACGGAACCGTTCGGTGTCAACACGATCTCGACCCGGCCGCCGGTCCTCTCCTTGAGTTTCGGCAACCAGTTTTCAGTCAGGTACTGGGTGGAAAAGTCCCCCGCGTTGAACGACGACTGAATGTTGAATGTTTCGGCGTTCGCTTGTGTTGCCAGTGCGGAAACGGTCACCGCGACCAGCGCTGCGATATTCGATTTCATGATTTCCTCCTAATCATAGGCGGGAGCACCCCCGTCTGACTAATGCACTAATATATTAGTGTATCTTTTGCAAGCCTGATGTATTGTGACCCGGAAATCTCCTGGAAAGGGCAGAGAGGAAGACCCGATGAATTTCAAGCCGGCTCACCTTCTTGAGGCGTTCAACGGAAGCGAAGGACACGAGCAGGGAGAGCGGATAAAACGCATCTCCGTGAGCCAGCAGATCCAGGAATCCCTGCGCTCCAGGATCATTTCGCTCGAACTCCATCCCGGCCTGGGCCTGTCACGCGGCGAGATCGCGAAACACTACGGCGTCAGCCAGACGCCGGTGCGTGACGCCATGATGAAGCTGGAGGAGGAAGGGCTTCTCACCATCTACCCCCAATCCAAGACCGAAGTCTCGAAGATCGATGTCGATCAGGCGCGTGAAACGCAGTTCCTGAGACTGTCCCTTGAACTTGAAATCACTCGGAAGCTGGCCCTGGAGAAAGCTTCCGGCAGTACCGCAACGGCGCGGAAAATACTGAGCCTGCAGGAAAAGGCCCTGTCGGACGGGCTCCTGGATGCGTTCGCAGCCCTGGACAAGCAGTTTCACCTGTCGCTGTTTCAATCGGCGGGCGTGGCCAATCTCCACGCGCTGGTCGAGTCCCGGTCAGGCCATATCGACCGCTTGCGCAACCTCAACCTGCCCGATCCGGGGAAGGCGTCGAACATCCTCAAATACCACAGGCTTATTCTTGATTCGATCGAACAGGGCGATGCCCGGGCCTGCGACGAAGCCGTGCGGGCCCACCTCTCTGGAACGCTTGAGAAAGTCGAACAGATCGTCGCCCGGAACCCGGAATATTTCTGACCTAGCAGCCAGGCGGGCAGACAGGCTTCACCTGCTCGCACGGAGCAGGTCACGCAAGCGGCTGACGCCCCGGATGACAAGCAGGGCACGCCAGTAGTTGAAGATGCCTCCGAGCAGGAACAGCACGCTGCCGATGACGTAAAGAAGTGCCAGATAGGCATAGAGTTCCCGGGCGTCCGCGCTGTTCTTCACCGTCCAGAGATACGGTACCGAGGCAACGGCAAACAGGACCGACCCCGTCACGAAGGAAATCGCCGTCAGGTTCATCAGCTGCAGCTTGATCAGGCTGCCGGCGGTCACGATCTGGAGCACGTTCACGACCGCACCGGCGACAAACAGGAGACTGCCGACGACAAAGCAGGTGGCTCCGGCCTCCTCCGCACCAAACCGCTTGAGAAAACACAGGCTGCCGACGATGAACAGAAGTGTCCCCCCGACATAGGTCAGCGCGGCAGCGGCCTCGAGCCGGTCCCACAAGCCCGGCGGACCGGACCGGCGACGCCGCGCATTGATCACTTCGATAAGGTCATGCCCGGTCACCAGCAGGTAGAACAGCGACCCGACGACGAACAACCAGGCACCGACATCCTCATAGGCCTCGAAGGCAGGAAAAAAGAGCACGCTGCCGAAGATGAAGATCAAACCGCCGATCTTGTAAAAGGCAGCGTTGACGCTCTCCCAGAGGAGTTCCTTGCCCCTTGTCGCAGGTTTGGCCGTCAGGTCGAAATTTCTGGGCCGGTTGAGAAAAAGATGAGGCATTGCGGACGAAAAACCCGTGTCTGGAGACAGGACGCGATTTTTCGCGGCCGGCTGGTGCAAAGGACCCGGAGCGGGCGCGCCAGGGCTTCGGGATGATTGCAAAGGAGACGCGGTCAGGCAATCGCCGCCCGTGCCAGGCACGGTCGATCAGGTTCCGCACCGCGAGCGGGGCACCCGTTCCCGGGATCACCCGGCTGCCAGCAGGGAGGAAATTTCGCCTTCCGCCAGAAGGGCCTCGCCATTGCCGCGGATATAGTCCAGCACCTTCTGCATCGCGGGATCCGGAGTGAGGTCGGCCCGATGCAGCACGAACCAGTGCCGGATGATCGGCAGGGGCGCGGCCCTCAAAATGGCCAGGCGACCCGACTTCAGTTCCTCGATCACGGTATGTGCGGAAATCAGCGCAATACCAAGCCCTGCAATCACGGCCTGCTTGATCGACTCGTTCGATTCCATCTCCGTGAAGGTGAAGGTCTGGCCCTCGCTGAGCTGGTCCAGGAAACGCATGGACAGGATCCGCGTCCCCGAGCCGGGTTCACGCATGATGAAGTTCTCCCTCAGGATATCCGCCTTGTCCACTTTGCCGCCCGTGACCAGCGGATGCGCAGGGTTTGCAATCAGGATATGGGGATGATCGCCGATATTGTAGGCGGTCACCTCGGGCTGGCGCGGCGGCCTGCCCATGATCGCCAAATCGATCTTGCCGGAGCCGAGATCCGAAATGGTCCGGTCCCGGTTGCCCACCTGCAGCACCACCTCGATGTCGGGATAGTCCCGTTTCAACTGCGCGACGATCGACGGCGCAAAATACTTGCCCGTGCTGACCACACCCAGCACCACGCGCCCGGCCCGGCCTTTCTTCATGGCATCGATGCTGCCGATCGCCTTGCCCAGTGCCGACAGGGAGGTTTCGTAGGCCTCCAGAAGCGCGTTGCCCGCCGGTGTCGCCTCGAAGCTGCCGGCCCTGGTCCGGTTGACGAGCGCACAGCCGAAATTTTCCTCAAGAACCCTGAGCTGGGTGTGCACCGCGGGCGGCGTCAGCCCCAGAATCTCCGCAGAGCCGCTGATGCCGCCGGTCTTCACCACGGCGGCCAGGGCCCGTAATTGCTTGAACGTGATCGTGTTTATTGGCGTCATTTAATTTTCTTTAATTCAGGTTATGAAGTTTTAAATTCAGTTTACAGCCAGAACCGTGAATATCAAGGCGAGCCCACAAGGACGGGAGGCCTTGATGAAAGCGACACGCCCGGCAATCGAACCGGACCGAATCCCATCGGATGGTTTCGCGCTGATCGACGGCCTTTGCCAGGTCGCGGAGAGCCTATCGCGAACCATTGCCATGGGTCCCCTGACCGGCGGCCTCGGCCGAGAGGTCGGTCAGAACACGGACGGCGATACCCAGAAGGCCCTCGATGTCGAGGCAGACACGGCCTTTTTCGACGCCCTGTCGAATTGCGATGTCCGCTGGTACGCCTCGGAAGAGCGCGACGACATCCAGGAACGGGCACCCGGCGGCCGCTTCGCGCTTGCCATCGATCCACTCGACGGCTCATCCAACATCGACGCCAACGTGTCGATCGGCACCATTTTTTCCGTTTTCCAGGCAACGGATGACGCGGAAGCCTCGTTCCTGCGCCCCGCGAGCGAACAGCTGGCGGCAGGCTATTTCATCTACGGTCCGCAGACCGCGCTTATCCTGACCTTCGGCGAAGGCGTGCAGCATTATGTGCTCGACCCCATCGACCGGCAGTTCAAACTGGCCAACGACCGTCTCGTCATCCCCGCGACCGCCAGCGAATTCGCCATCAACGCGTCGAACTACCGCCACTGGTCCAAGCCGGTCCGTGCCTATATCGACGATTGCCTGGCAGGCGCCGAAGGCCCGCGTGACAAGAACTTCAACATGCGCTGGGTGGCCTCTCTTGTGGCCGAGACCCACCGGATCCTGAACCGGGGTGGCATCTTCCTCTATCCGGCGGACAGCCGGGCCGGCTACGAGAAAGGCCGCCTGCGCAGCGTCTACGAATGCGCGCCGATCGCCTTTCTCGTCGAACAGGCCGGCGGCAGGGCAACCACCGGAACCGACCGCCTGCTCGACCAGGCGGCTGAAACGCTCCACCAGCGCACGCCGTTTGTCTTCGGATCGGTCGACAAGGTCGACCGTGTCACCGCCTATCACGACCTGCCCGACCAGGAAGTCTCTGCCCTGTTCGGCACCCGCGGCCTGTTCCGCGGCTGACATCCACGCCTCCGGGCGCAACAAGATTTTGAAGGATAACCATGTCCAAGAAACATCCGATCATCTCGGTGACCGGCTCCTCGGGTGCGGGCACGACGACGGTCAAGAGCACCTTCGACCAGATCTTCCGGCGGGAAGGCATCCGCACCGTCTCGATCGAGGGGGACGCGTTTCACCGCTACGACCGGACCCAGATGAAACAGGAACTGGACACCCGCAAGAGTGCCGGCGACGAGACCTTCAGCCATTTCAGCTACGACGCCAACGAGCTGGAAAAGCTGGAAGAGGTTTTCCGCACCTATGGCGAGACCGGCGGGGGTGAGACCCGGCACTATGTTCACGACGAGGAAGAGGCCGAACGCTACGGCGCCGCACCCGGCAGCTTCACCGACTGGGCGCCTCTGGAAAAAGGGTCGGACCTGCTCTTCTACGAGGGCCTGCACGGTGCCGTCGTCAATGACACCGTCAACCTGTCGTCCCTGGCGGACCTGAAGATCGGCGTGGTCCCGGTGATCAACCTGGAATGGATCCAGAAGATCCACCGGGACAAGGACCGGCGTGGCTATTCGACCGAAGCCGTAACCGACACGATCCTGCGCCGCATGCACGCCTATGTGCATTGCATCTGTCCGCAATTCACCGAGACGGACATCAATTTCCAGCGCGTGCCCGTGGTGGACACCTCCAACCCCTTCATTGCCCGCTGGATTCCGACCCCGGACGAGAGCCTGGTCGTCATCCGCTTCAAGAATCCGCGCGGCATCGACTTCGCCTATCTCCGGACCATGATCCACGACAGCTGGATGACCCGTGCCAATTCCATCGTCATCCCCGGCGGCAAGATGGACCTGGCGATGCAGCTGATCTTCACCCCGATGATCCTGCGCCTGGTCAACGAATCCAAACGCGCCTGAAGGAGCTTGCCATGAACGTCCATACCCCGACGCAGACCAGCGAAGCCCTGATGGCCAATGCCATTCGCGTCCTGGCCATGGACGCGGTCGAGGCGGCCAATTCCGGTCATCCGGGTGCTCCCATGGGCCTCGCCGATGTCGCCACGGTGCTGTTCAGCCGTTTCATGAAGATCGACCCGTCCGATCCGGCATGGCCCGACCGCGACCGTTTCGTCCTCAGTGCCGGTCATGCCTCCATGCTTGTCTACGCGATCCATCACCTGCTCGGTTATGACGACATGGATGCCGGCCAGCTGAAATCCTTTCGCCAGCTCGGCGCGCGCACGGCCGGCCATCCCGAATACGGCCATGCCAAGGGCATCGAGACCACCACCGGTCCGCTCGGCCAGGGCATCGCCACCGCCGTCGGCATGGCGCTCGCCGAACGCATGATGAATGCCCGTTTCGGCGATGACCTCGTCGATCATTACACCTATGTGCTCGCCGGCGACGGCTGCCTGATGGAAGGCATCAGCCACGAGGCCGTCGACCTGGCCGGCCATCTCGGTCTTGGCCGCCTGATCGTCCTCTGGGACGACAACCGCATCACCATCGACGGTCCGACGAACCTGTCGACCTCGATGGACCAGGCCCGGCGTTTCGAGGCTGCCGGCTGGCACGTCCTGAGCGTCGACGGCCACGACGCCGAGGCGATCGCGAACGCCATCGCCACGGCCCGGGAGGAAACCGGCCGTCCCTCGATGATCGCCTGTCGCACGGTGATCGGCAAAGGTGCCCCGACCAAGGCAGGCAGCCACAAGGTCCATGGCGCACCGCTCGGTGCCGAGGAGATTGCCGCCGCCCGGACTGCCCTGGACTGGGCAGCACCCGCATTCGAGATCCCGGCCCCGATCAAACAGGCCTGGGAGGATGTCGCGGACCGGGGCCGCAAGGCGCGTCTTGCCTGGGAAGCCCGCAAACAGGACCATCCCCTGAAACAGGGTTTCGACACCGCCCTAGCCGGGCCCGACACCGGGGCACTTGCCGCGGCCATCGCCGCGCACAAGGAAAAGCTGAGCGCCGAGGCGCCGAAGCTGGCCACCCGCAAGGCTTCCGAACTGGCACTGGAAGTCGTCGCGGCAGCCTTGCCGAATGCGATTGGCGGCTCGGCCGACTTGACCGGCTCCAACAACACGCGGACCGGCGGCATGCGCGCCGTTTCCCGGGACAATTATCGCGGCAGCTACCTGCATTACGGTATCCGCGAACACGGCATGGCGGCGGCCATGAACGGCATCGCCCTCCATGGCGGGTTCTTTGCCTATGGCGGCACCTTTCTCGCCTTTGCCGACTATTGCCGCCCGGCCATCCGGCTCTCCGCCCTCATGGGCGTACCCGTTGCCTATGTCATGACCCATGACAGCATCGGTCTTGGCGAGGACGGTCCGACCCACCAGCCTGTCGAGACCCTGGCATCGCTTCGCGCCATGCCCAACCTCACGGTCCTGCGCCCCGCCGACGCGGTCGAGACCGCCGAAGCCTGGGAAATCGCGGGCACCTCGCGGACGACGCCGACCGTGCTGTGCCTGTCCCGCCAGGGACTTCCGACCCTGCGCACCGAGCACACGATCGAGAACAGGACCCGCCGCGGCGCCTATGTGCTGAAGGAACCGGACGGAGACCGTCACGTCACGCTGATCGCGACCGGCTCGGAAGTCGAGATCGCGCTCGCCGCCGCGGACCTCCTGGCGGTGAACGGCATCAAGGCCGCCGTCGTCTCCGCGCCGTCCTTCGAACTCTTCGCCAAACAGGACCGGGCCTACCGCGCCGCGGTGCTCGGAACGGTGCCCCGTGTCGGTGTCGAAGCTGCGGTCCGCCAGGGCTGGGATGCGCTGATCGGCTCCGACGGCGCCTTTGTCGGGATGACCGGCTTCGGCGCCTCGGCCCCTGCCCCCGACCTCTATGACCATTTCGGCATCACCCCGGCCGCGGTTGCCAATGCCGCGAAGACACTGCTCTAACCTTCGGGAGACCACCATGGCACTCATCACTCTCCGGCAACTCCTCGATCACGCCGCCGAACACGGCTACGGCGTGCCGGCGTTCAACATCAACAACATGGAACAGGGCCTGGCGATCCTGCGCGCGGCGGCCGGCTGCGACGCGCCCGTGATCCTGCAGGCGAGCCGCGGCGCCCGCTCCTATGCCGGCGACATCATGCTGCGCAACATGGTCGCCGCCCTCGCCGAGATGCATCCGGACATCCCCATCGTGATGCACCAGGACCACGGCAACAACGAAGCCACCTGCCTTTCCGCCATCCGCCACGGCTTCACCTCTGTGATGATGGACGGCTCGCTGGAAGAGGACATGAAGACCCCGGCGAGCTACGACTACAATGTCGGGATCACCCGCCGCGTGACGCAGGCCGCCCACGCGGTCGGCGCCTCCGTGGAAGGCGAACTCGGCGTGCTCGGATCGCTGGAAACCGGCGAGGCCGGCGAGGAAGACGGTTCGGGCGCGGAAGGCAAGCTCAGCCAGGATCAGCTCCTGACCGATCCGGACCAGGCGGTCGACTTCGTGCTCGCCACCAAATGCGACGCGCTGGCGATTGCCTGCGGCACCAGCCACGGCGCCTACAAGTTCTCCCGCAAGCCCGATGGCGACATCCTGTCGATGGCCACCATCGAGGCGATCCACCGGAACCTGCCCTCGACCCACCTGGTGATGCACGGCTCAAGTTCCGTGCCGCAATACCTGCAGGATCTCATCAACGAAAACGGCGGCGAAATGCCCCAGACCTATGGCGTACCGGTCGAGGAGATCGAGCGCGGCATCCAGATGGGCGTGCGCAAGGTCAACATCGACACCGACTGCCGCATGGCCATGACCGGGCAGTTCCGCAAGCTCGCCCGTGACAAGCCGGCGGAATTCGACCCGCGCAAGTTCATGATCCCGGCGATGGACGAGCTGGAGACGCTCTGCCGCGATCGCTTCGAACGCTTCGGCACCGCCGGCCAGGCCGGCAGGATCCGGCCGGTCTCCCTCGACGACATGGCCGCCCGTTACGCCTCGGGCGCGCTCGATCCGCAGATCGCCACCTCGCGGGCGGCCTGACATTTTCAAAGAAGAGGAACCTTCATCATGCTCGACAAGGTCAAGACGGTCACCGATGCCAAGAAGAGATATTCCGCCGGTGTCATGAAATACGCCCAGATGGGCTACTGGGAACCCGACTACACGCCGAAGGACACGGACGTGATCGCCCTGTTCCGGATCACGCCGCAGGACGGCGTCGACGAGGTGGAAGCAGCTGCCGCCGTTGCCGGCGAAAGCTCGACGGCGACCTGGACGGTCGTGTGGACCGACCGGCTGACGGCCTGCGAGAAATACCGCGCCAAGGCCTACCGGGTCGATCCGGTCCCGAACAGCCCCGGCGAGTTCTTTGCCTATATCGCCTATGACCTCGACCTGTTCGAGCCGGGCTCAATCGCCAACCTCACGGCCTCGATCATCGGCAATGTCTTCGGCTTCAAGCCGCTCAAGGCCCTCCGCCTGGAGGACATGCGCCTGCCGACCGCCTATGTGAAGACCTTCCAGGGTCCTGCCACCGGCATTGTCGTCGAGCGCGAACGGCTCAACTGCTACGGCCGGCCGCTGCTCGGGGCGACCGTCAAGCCGAAGCTCGGCCTGTCCGGCCGCAACTACGGCCGGGTCGTCTACGAGGCCCTCAAGGGCGGGCTCGATTTCACCAAGGATGACGAGAACATCAACAGCCAGCCCTTCATGCACTGGCGCGACCGCTTCCTCTACTGCATGGAAGCCGTCACCCGCGCGTCTGCGGCGACCGGCGAGGTCAAGGGCACCTATCTCAACGTCACCGCCGGCACGATGGAGGAGATGTACGCCCGCGCCGAATTCGCCAAGTCACTCGGCTCGGTTGTCATCATGATCGATCTCGTGATCGGTTACACGGCGATCCAGTCCATGGCCAAGTGGGCCCGCGACAACGACATGATCCTGCACCTGCACCGTGCCGGTCACTCGACCTATACCCGCCAGCGCAGCCACGGGGTCAGCTTCCGCGTGATCGCAAAGTGGATGCGCCTTGCAGGTGTCGACCACCTTCACGCAGGAACCGTCGTCGGCAAGCTGGAAGGCGATCCGGCGACCACGAAGGGCTACTACGACATCTTCCGCGAAGAATACAATCCGATGGCGCTGGAAAACGGCATCTTCTTCGACCAGGACTGGGCCTCGCTCAACAAGATGATGCCGGTGGCCTCGGGCGGCATCCATGCCGGCCAGATGCACCAGTTGCTGACCTATCTCGGCGAGGACGTCGTGCTTCAGTTCGGCGGCGGCACAATCGGCCACCCGCACGGCATCGAGGCGGGCGCCACCGCCAACCGCGTGGCCCTGGAAGCCATGGTCTACGCCCGCAATGCCGGCCGCGACATCTGGAACGAGGGCCCGGATATCCTGCGGGACGCGGCCGAGACCTGCACCCCGCTGAAACAGGCACTGGAGACCTGGAAGGACGTCACCTTCGACTACACCTCGACGGATGCGCCCGACTATGCGCCGACGCCGGAAGTGTCCCTGTAGGTCATCCCGTTTCACCGCCGCTCAAGCGGCGACCCAAACTTGCGAAAAGGAGCAATCCCATGCGTCTCAGACAGGGCCAGTTCAGCTACCTGCCGGATCTCACCGACGACCAGATCCGGGACCAGGCTCAATATGCCATCGACAACGGCTGGGCCGTGTCGGTCGAATACACTGACGACCCGCATCCCCGGAACACCTATTGGGAAATGTGGGGCCACCCGATGTTCGACAATCCGGATGCCGCCGCCGTGGTGTTCGAGGTCAATGAGTGCCGCAAGGAGCACGGCGGCAAATATATCCGGGTGATCGCCTTCGACAGCAGCGCCGGATGGGAGTCGATCCGGCTGAGCTTCATCGTCAACCGGCCGTCGGACGAACCCGGTTTCCGCGTTGTCCGCCAGGAAGGCGAAGGCCGGATCATCCGCTACACCGTGGAAAGCTATGCCGTTCGCGAGCCCGAAGGCCGCCGCTACGCATAAGCCGTCCACTGCGGGCCGCCGAATCCCGACTTCCTCCACCCGGCGGCCCGCCTTTTTACCGGAGCAGTCCCCATGTCCGTTGATGAAACCACGCCGCCGACCGAAATCGACCTTGCCGCCGCCTATGAGGAAAGCGGTGTCCGCGACATCCTGCAGGAGCTCGACGACACCCTGATCGGGCTCGAACCGGTCAAGCAGCGCATCCGCGAAACGGCGGCGCTGCTGCTGGTCGACCAGGCCAGGCGGCAGTTGGGACTGGCGACCGAGACGCCGACCCTGCACATGAGCTTCACCGGAAATCCGGGCACCGGAAAGACCACGGTTGCGCTCAAGATGGCCGACCTCCTGCACCGGCTCGGCTATGTGCGCAAGGGTCACCTGGTGACCGTGACCCGCGACGATCTTGTCGGCCAATATATCGGCCACACGGCGCCCAAGACCAAGGAAATCCTCAAGAAAGCCATGGGCGGTGTGCTGTTCATCGACGAGGCCTATTATCTCTACCGCCCCGAGAACGAACGCGACTATGGCCAGGAAGCGATCGAGATCCTGCTGCAGGTCATGGAGAACAACCGCGACGACCTTGTCGTGATCCTGGCCGGATACGGCGACCGGATGGACCGTTTCTTTGAATCCAATCCCGGCTTCCGCTCCCGGATCGCCCATCATATCGACTTTCCGGACTATTCGGACGAAGAGCTCTTGAAGATCTCCGAGGGCATGCTGGCCGAGCAGAACTACCGGTTCGATGACGACGCGCGCCGGGCCATGGCGGACTACATCCCGGCGCGCAGGGCGCAGGCGCATTTCGCCAATGCCCGCTCGATCCGCAACGCCCTCGACCGGGCGCGTCTGCGCCAGGCCAACCGCCTCTTCAGCGAAGCCGCTGGTCCGGTCGATGCGACTGCGCTCTCAACCATCCGCGAAGCCGACATCCGGGCCAGCCGTGTCTTCCGCGGCGGCCTTGACGCGGACCGTCCCGTTCGACGGGACGCAGCCGAATGATCCCCTTTCCATTTCAATACGGTGAAACCAGATGACCTTTAGCCGATCCATCAAGATCGCCCCGTCGATCCTGTCCGCGGACTTTGCCGATTTCGGCCGGGAAATCGCGGCAATCGAGGACCAGGGGTGCGACTGGGTGCATGTCGACGTGATGGACGGGCATTTCGTGCCCAACCTCACCTTTGGACCACAGCTGTGCAAGGCGATCCGGCCGCATATTTCCACGGTCATGGACGTGCATTTGATGATTGCCCCCGTCGATCCTTATATCGAGGCCTTTGCCGAGGTGGGCGCCGACGTCATCACGGCGCATCTCGAAGCCGGCAGCCATCCCCACCGGACGTTGCAGGCGATCCGTGCAACAGGCAGGAAGGCGGGCCTGGCACTGAACCCCGGAACGCCGGTGGAGGCCGCCGCCCCGCTTCTGGACCTGACCGATCTGATCTGCGTCATGACGGTCAATCCCGGCTTTGGCGGTCAGTCCTTCATCTCCAGCCAGCTCGACCAGATCCGGCGGCTGCGCGCGCTGATCGGCGACCGGCCGGTCCATATCGAGGTCGACGGCGGCGTCGATCCGGCCACCGCGCCGCTTGTGGCCGAAGCCGGTGCGGATGTGCTGGTCGCCGGTTCCGCCGTCTTCCGCGGCGGGTCCGTGGAAACCCCGGACAGATATGGCGCAAACATGCGCGCCATTCGCGAGTCCGCAAACGCGGCCCTCTACCAGGCTGCCTGAGAGATCGGCCACACCAGGTGCGCCGGGTGCGCCAGTTCGCTATGATCGCGCCGAGTCACCTGTCCGGCACCGGACCTTGCACAGGAGGGATCCCCCATGGCCGCCACCCCACCCGTTTGCGATTTCGGCTGGAAAGCCCCGTCCTTCGAACTGCCCGCCACCGACGGCAGGACCTACAGCCTGACCGACATTGCCGGTCCGAAGGGCACCCTGATCATGTTCATCTGCAACCACTGCCCCTATGTGGTCGCGGTCAGGGACCGGATCCTGCGCGATGCCCGTGACCTTGCTGCGCTCGGCATCGGCGTTGCCGCCATCAGCGCCAATGACACCGAAGCCTATCCGCAGGACAGTTTCGAGAAGATGACCGAGCTTGCGGAGAAGGAGAATTTTCCCTTCCCCTATCTCTTTGACGAGGACCAGTCGGTCGCCCGGGCCTATGACGCCGTCTGCACACCTGACTTCTTCGGTTTCAATGCCGCTCTGGAGCTTCAGTATCGCGGCCGCCTGGACGCCTCGCGCAAGCAAAGCGGTCCTCCGGACCTCCGACGCGATCTTTATGAAGCCATGCGTCAGGTGGCCGAAACCGGCAAGGGTCCGGAAGACCAGATCCCGTCCATGGGCTGTTCCATCAAGTGGAAGGCCGCATGACACCGATCCTGATTTTTGACCTGGACGGCACGCTGATCGACAGCGCGCCGGATCTCCATGCTGCTGCGTCCCGGATGCTCGCCGCCGAAGGCCTGCCCGAACTGCCGCCTGAAACGATCCGCTCCTTCATCGGCAACGGCATTCCGGTGCTGGTCGACCGCATCATCGCGGCAACGGCCCTGAACCCGGACGACCGCGACCGTCTCGTTGCCGGCTTCCTCGCCGATTACCAGGCGCATGCCACCGACCTGACCGTGCCGTATCCGAATGTCCGGGACAGCCTCAGCACGTTGAAACAGTCAGGCCACAGGCTTGCAGTCTGCACAAACAAGCCGGAAGCACCGGCGCAAGCGATCCTGCAGGATCTCGGCCTGGCACATTTCTTCGACGATCTTGTCGGCGGCGACAGCCTGTCCTCCCGCAAACCCGACCCGGAAGGCCTGAACGTCCTTCGGGATCGCCTGGGTGACGGCCCGGTGGTCTATGTCGGCGACAGCGAGGTCGATGCAGAAACCGCACGGAAAGCAGGCGTGCCCTTCGCCCTGTTCACCGAGGGGTACCGGAAACGCCAGGTCTCCGAGCTGCCGCACACTGTCAGCTTTCAGGATTTCAGGGATTTGCCGGATCTCTTGGAGAGCCTTCTCGCCGCACCGGTCTGATTTTCTTCGTCCGTCCTTCCCGGTTCGGCCGGGATACGTCACGCCGGTGCCGACAGGCTCTGGCGCTACACGCGCCTTGACACAATTGATACATTCGCCAAGGCCAAACTGAAAAACCGGCCGTGTAGGCAGGGATGCGGGCTGTCTAAACAGCCACGCAGGCAGGACGGATTGGGATCGGATGTTGCAGCAGGGGGACAGCGGTGCGGTTGGCGCGGACGACGACCGGACCAGACGGAAGCTCCTGGAGGAGGCCGTCGATGGGCTGCGCGAGGGCTTCGTGCTCTACGATCAGGACAGGAAACTGATCTTCGCGAACAGCCGCTACGCGGACATGCTGGGCCCGCATCGGCACCTTCTGGTGCCCGGGACACCGATGCTGGACATCATCGGCGCCGCCGTCGGCAGCGGACACATAACGATTGTCCGGGGACCGGAGGGCGGGCTCTCCGATCTTCTCGATGCTCTGGAGGCTGCCGGCACGCTCAAGGTCGAGATCAGGGTCGCCGACGGCACCCAGCGGGAAATCACTCTGGCGCGCCTCGCGGAGGGCGGCATCGTCGCAACCGTCCTCGACATCACGGAGCAGCGTACCGCCCAGGCTCGCGCCCGGGACCTGCTCCACGGCGCCATAGAAGCGGTCGATTTCGGCATCGCGCTCGTCGACGACGATGAACGGCTGGTCTTTGCCAACGCCAAGTTCCGGGAGATCGGCGACCCGAACGGCAACCTGCTGGAGGCCGGGCGGACGATGCGTGAAATCCATGCCGGCGCCATTTCAACCGGGCAGTTTCCCCTGCCCGCCTGGACGCCCAGCCGGGAAGTACTGGACGAACTGGACAGGATGATCCGTCAGGCCGCCAAGGGTTTCTCGGTGCCGAACAACCAGGGCCGGGAAATCGTCGGCAATGTCTATGAGACCGCGCTGCAAGGCCGGATCCTGACCATCGAGGACGTCACCGACCAGTTGCGCGCGGAGCGGCTCTTCACGGACGCGGTTGCGCGACTGCCGGTCGGGGTCGCGATCGAAGGCGCGGACGGCCGTTTCACCCATTGCAACGATGCCTTTGCCGCCCCGTTCCACATGACCGCCGAGACGATCCTGAACCTCTCCGATGCCGAGCGGATCGAGGTCCTGTCCCCCCAGGTCGCGACGATTGCCGGCCGCGACGTCGGCGACCTGGCAGCTGAGCTGTTCGCGGATGCTGTCCGGCGCCAGCGCGAAACACTCACGCCGATGGAAGTCAGTTTCCGGAACGGCCGGCACTATCTGGTGGAACGCGCGATCACCCAGGACAATGGCCGCGTGGTCGTGGTCACCGACATCACCGCGCTGAAGGAATCGGAAAACCGCAGCCTGCGGACCCTCAACGATGCCATCCAGTCGCTCGATGAAGGCCTGGTCCTGTTCGACAGGGACCTGAATTTCGTGCTTGGCAACCGGCTCTACGACGAGATGTTCTTCAGCGAGATCAAGCCGCCGGAGCAAGGGGAAAACCTTGTCGGCATGATGGACCGGCTGATCGACGGCGGCGTCATGCTGGTCCCCGAAGGCTTCGAGAAAAACGCCTATATGAGCGAACTCGACCGGCTGGTGCGGAACTATGCCAAGAAGGAAACCATCACGCTTGGCGGCGGTCGCATCCTGCTGGCGTCCGCCCATCATACCGAACTCGACGGCTATCTCGTCTCCTTCATCGACATCACCGAGCAGCGCCGCGCCGAGGAGGAGCAGCGCGAGGCCGACCTGTTGCTGCGCAAGATCGTCGAGGCCTGCCCGGCCAATTTCCTGGTCTCGCGGATCGAGGACGGCAAGATCATCTATTGTCCGCCCGCCTCGCGCGACCGCTTCGGCGAAATCGACTCGACCCTCAGCTTCTTCCTCTCGCCCGACGACCGCAAACGCTATCTCAACGCCCTGCTGCCGACCGGCTCACTCGACGATTACCGGGTTCAGTTCCGCCGTGCCGACGGTTCGATCATGGAAGGGCTGACGGCCGCGCGCGTCACCGACTACAAGGGCGAGAACGTGATCGTCTCGTCCACCCGCGACATTTCCGACCTGCTCGCCATGCAGGAAGAGCTGCAGAAGCAGCGTGACATTGCCCACCAGAGCGAGAAACTCTCCGCCCTCGGAGAACTCCTGGCCGGTGTCGCCCACGAACTCAACAATCCGCTCTCGATCATCGTCGGTTATGCCCAGATGCTGGAGGGGCGGCTCGAAGATCCGGTCCTTTCGAAACGGGTCGACCGGATTGCAGAGGCCGCAGACCGCAGTGCCCGGATCGTCAAGACGTTCCTGGCGATGGCGCGGCAGCGGCCTGCCAGGATCGAGCCCTGTTCCCTGAACGAAATTGCCGCCGTCGCGCTCGAGGTTGCCGGCTACGGTCTCAGGGCAAACGGAACGCGCATCGTGACGGAGTTCGACGACACGCAGCCGGCGGTGTCCGGCGACGCCGACCAGCTCATCCAGGTTGTCACGAACCTGATCGTCAATGCCGAACATGCCCTCGCCGGGCTTGGTGAAAAGGGCATGCTGACGATCGCGTCCAGGCACCTGGCCGATGACGACCAGTGTGTTCTGGAGGTCCGCGACAACGGACCGGGGATCCCGGAGGACATCAGGGCGCGCATTTTCGAGCCGTTCTTCACCACCAAGGATGTCGGCGAAGGCACCGGCGTCGGCCTCGCCTTCAGTCACAGGATCGTCGATACCCATGGCGGCACACTCGAAGTCACCTCCGCGCCCGGTACGGGCACGAGTTTTTTCGTCAGGTTGCAGGCCACGAGACCGGAAGCCGATGAAACGTCCGCGGCGCTGCAATCCGGCGGGACGGTTGGCCGCAAGCGGGTGCTCGTGGTCGATGACGAGGCCGACGTCGGCGAACTGATCGCCGATCTCCTGGAAGATCTCGGCTGTCAGGCCACCCTGGCGGGCGACGCGCGCGAGGCCCTGAACCTGCTGTCCCGTTCGGCTTTCGACCTGATCCTCAGCGATTTCAAGATGCCCGGCATTGACGGAGAGGCCTTCTACAGGACCCTTCAGGAACACCAGCCCGCCTATACCGGCCGGATCGGTTTCGTCACCGGCGATTCCATGGGCAAGGCAGTCACACGGTTCCTGACCGAAAGCGAATGCCCCTTCATCGAAAAACCGATCCTGAAAGAGGAACTGGCGAACCTCCTGAAAACGCTCAGCGGCGGAGACCAAGACGCATGACAAGCCCTTCCGTGAACCGGACTTCCAGGCAGATCCTGGTGTGTGACGACGAGCCCCACCTGCGCGAAATGGTCGCCGAATACCTGAGCGAGCGCGGCTACGCGGTCACCGAGGCACCGAACGCCGCCGAAATGTCGAAGCTCTTCGAGACGTTTCAGCCAAACCTGATCATCCTCGACGTCAACATGCCGGGAACCGATGGTCTGACCGCCCTGCGCGAGTTGCGCGCCACCTCGACCGTGCCCGTGATCATGCTGACGGCGGCAAGCGAAGTGGTCGACCGCATCGTCGGCCTGGAAATGGGCGCCGACGACTATGTCGGCAAACCGGTCGACCTGCGCGAACTGGAGGCGCGTATCAAGGCCGCCCTGCGCCGGCAGGCCTTCAGCGACAACGAGCAGCAGCACAAGGACCGGCAAGCGGGAACGGTCCAGTTCGGCCCCTGCCGGCTGGATCTCGACGGAGCCAAGCTGTTTGGCGCGGACGGCGACGAAATCGCCATTACCGCCATGGAATTCAGCCTGCTCAGGGTCTTTGCGGAAAACCGCGGCCGTGTCCTCAACCGGGACCAGCTGCTGGAGCAGGCGCATGACAAGGGCTGGGAACCCTTCGACCGCTCCATCGACCTGCGCATCTCCCGGCTTCGCCGCAAGATCGAGATCAATCCGACCAAGCCGGAAACGATCCGCACGGTTCGGGGGATCGGATACGTGTTCGATTGATTTTTCGGCGCTCAGCCTCGCCAGGCTGCTGAACCGTTCGGCCGGACCCTGCCACTTGTGTCAGCAACTGGTTCACCACGGTCCGGCGACCCTATCTGCACAAAAAGTATACTTGCCAAAAAGATTTGCAAATCGGAAATTCCCTCACTAGCTTGCCATGCCTGTGCAATGCGAAAAAGGCGCGCCCATGAGGCTGCGCCGATGTAGCAACTGGAGAAGTTCATGTTTTACAGCAAGATTGTCGCGGCTGCGTTTGTGGCCCTCGGGACAACGACAGCGGCCGCCAGCGCCCAGACCGCCGTCCCTTTTGCCCTCGACTGGAAATTTGAAGGCCCTGCCGCACCCTATTTTGCTGCAATCGACAACGGCCATTTCGAGGACAAGGGCCTGAGCGTCGAGATCACCGCCGGCTCCGGGTCCCTGGATGCCATTCCGAAAGTGGCAACCGGCGCCTTTCCCATCGGCTTTGCCGACATCAACAGCCTGATCAAGTTCGTTGACCAGAACCCGGGCGCGCCCGTGATCGCGGCCATGATGATCTACGACAAGCCGCCCTTTGCGGTCATCGGCCGGAAATCGCTGGGCGTCGAAGGCCCGGGCGACCTCGCCGGCAAGGTCCTCGGCGCGCCGCCGCCGGACGGAGCCTGGGCGCAGTTCCCGATCTTTGCCGCCGAAAACGGCATCAACATGGACGACATCAAGGTCGAGCCCGTCGGCTTCCCAACCCGCGAGCCGATGCTGGCCGAAGGCAATGTCTCGTCGATCACCGGCTTCTCGTTCAGCTCCTACCTGAACCTCGTCCGCCTCGGCGTTCCGGAAGAGGACATCTCGACCATCCTGATGGCCGATCACGGTCTCGACCTCTATGGCAACGCCGTGATCGTGAACACGGAATTCGCCGCCGCCAACCCGGAGATCGTCAAGGGCTTCCTTGAAGCGGTCGCCATGGGCTGGAAGGACGCCATCGCCGACCCGGCAGCCGTCATCCCCTCCCTGGTGGAGCGCAACCCGGCCGCCGACGCCGCCCTCGAGCAGCGCCGCCTGCAGCTGGCGATCGACGCCAATGTCGTCACGGATTACACGACCGCCAACGGCATGGGCGGCATCGACGACGATCGCATGGCCAGCGCCATCAAGCAGATCGGCATGGTCTACGACTTCCAGAACGAGCCGGATGCCAGCCTCTATTTCACGGACGCCTACCTTCCCGAAGGCGGTTTCCCCCTGAAATAAGACAGCGTGGGGGCCAAGCGCCCCCACCATCAAGGATCCCATGACAGCTTTGATAGAAATAAAGGGCGTGCGCCATGCCTACGCGACCGCGGCCGGCCCTTTACCCGTCCTCGACGGACTCGAGGTCTCCGTTGATGAAGGCGGCTTTTGCGCGGTCGTCGGTCCGTCCGGTTGCGGCAAGTCGACACTGACCCGCCTCATCGCCGGACTGATGCGCCCGGATGAAGGCGAGGTCTGGCTGCATGGAGAACGGGTGCGCGGGCCGCGCTCGACCGTCGGCATGGCGTTCCAGAACCCGGTACTGCTGGAATGGCGGTCCATTTTGAAAAACGTGATGCTGCCGCTGGAGATCGTTCCCAACGGCCTGAAAGGTCAGGCCGCGGTTGATCGCGCGCGGCACCTCCTGTCCCTCGTGGGCCTGGAAGGGTTCGAGGACAAGCGCCCGTCCGAACTCTCGGGAGGCATGCGCCAGCGCGCCTCCCTGTGCCGGGCCCTGGTGCACCAGCCCGAGGTCCTGATCCTGGACGAACCGTTCGGCGCGCTGGATGCCTTCACGCGGGAGGACCTTTGGCAAACCATGCATGACCTGAAGGCGAAGGAACCCTTCACCGGCGTCTTGATCACCCACGACCTGCGCGAAGCCATTTTCCTGGGCGACCAGGTTGTCGTCCTGTCCGGACGCCCCGCGCGCACGCAATACGTCATGGACATCTCCCGCTCGGCACCCGCCGACCTGGAAGATCTCTACACTGCAGAATCCGCCGAACGCCTGACAATCTTGCGGCACCAGATCGAAATCGCTCAGGGCCGCGTCCCGGATGAGGCCATGTCATGACCGGACGCCTGCGCTCCCTGACCGTTCCGCTGGTCGCAATCCTTGTCTTCCTGCTTCTGTGGGAGGCCCTGGTCTGGCTCAACGGCTGGCCTAACTACAAGATGGCGTCGCCCAGCGACCTGTGGCCGGCCTATACCCGCTACTGGGAGCTGTTCCTGGTGATGGGCTGGCAGACACTCTGGCGCACGGTCGTCGGCCTGCTGCTCGCCGTGATCGTCGGCATCGCGTTCGGCATGGTCATGGGCTTCTCGCGCACCATGCGCGAGGCACTCTATCCGCTGCTGGTCGGGTTCAACGCCATTCCCAAGGCAACGGTGGTTCCGATCGTGGCGCTGATGTTCGTCGGCGCGCATGATTTCAACACCATCCTGATCGCCTTCATGATTTCCTTCTTTCCGATCGCCGTCTCGGTGTCGATCGGCCTGTCGACGCTGGAACCGGAATACCGCGACATCCTGAGATCCCTGGGCGCCTCGCAAACCACGATCTTCTGGAAAATCGCCCTGCCGAAGACGCTGCCCGAATTTTTCGGCGCCCTGAAGGTGTCCGTGACCTTGGCCTTCATCGGAACCAACCTGATGGAGATCGTCAGCCCGCACGGCAGGGGACTGGGCGCCCTGTTCGACAGCGGCAAGACCAACTCGGACTACCCGCTCATGTTCGCCGTCCTGATTGCGCTGGCCGTGCTCGGCATCGTCCTCTATTACATTGTCGTCGGCCTCGAGAAGATCTTCGCGGGCTGGGCGGAACGCGCCCCGGGGTAGATCCCTCCGGCAGGGACGCGCATCTTGCCTGGCCGGCAGCGGGTTACGGCCGCGCCGGCCGGCACACGTGGCCTCCAGGCGGGCATCCAGGCGGGCCCGGCCTGACCTCTTCGCCGCCAGCCCGGACATCCGGCTGCACTCCGACCCTTGCCGCAAGATCGCGTATATCTGGCACGCAACCTGCAAGCAGGTGCGGGACGCTCACTCGAAAAGGAAATCCAATGGACCGGAAATTCGTCGTGGCTGCCGCCCAGCTTGGCCCGATCGCCCGCGGCGAGACCCGCGCCAGTGCCGTCAGGAGACTGTGTGCGCTGATGCGCGAGGCCCACGGTCGCGGCGCCAGGATCGTCGTCTTCCCCGAGCTCGCCCTGACAACGTTCTTTCCGCGCTGGTACATGGAAGACCCCGCCGAAATTCACGCCTGGTTCGAAACGGCCATGCCGAATGAAGCGGTGCGGCCGCTATTCGACCTTTCGGCGGAACTCGGCATGGGATTCCACCTTGGCTACGCCGAACTCACCCCGGAAGGGCGCCAGTTCAACACCGCCATCTATGTCGAACGCGGCCGGATCGCCGGAAAATACCGGAAGATCCACTTGCCGGGACACAGGGAGAACGAGACCTGGCGCCCCTTCCAGCACCTTGAGAAGCGCTACTTCGAGAAAGGCGACCTGGGCTTCCAGGTCTTTGACGCGGAGGCGGGCAAATTCGGCATGTGCATCTGCAACGACAGACGCTGGCCGGAAACCTGGCGCATGCTCGGCCTGGGCGGGGCGGAACTGGTGATGCTCGGCTACAACACCCCCCTGCACTATCCGCCCGCCCCCGAGCACGATCACCTTCAGTACTTTCACAACGAACTCTCGCTGCAGGCCGGCGCCTATCAGAACGGAATGTGGGTGGTGGCGGCCGCAAAGGCGGGCCGCGAGGAAGGCTGTGACCTGATCGGAGGCAGCGCAATCGTCGTGCCCACCGGGGAAATCGCGGCCCGCGCGGTCACCCTCGAAGACGAAGTCATCACGGCGACCGTCGACCTGGATCGCTGCGCCGAGCTTCGCAAAAACGTTTTCAATTTCAAGCTGCACCGCGAGCCTCAGGACTACCATCTGATCACCGCACCCAAGACCTGACCCGTCACGCCCGCTCTCCGCCGCCGGTCGAATCCAGGGCTGACAGGCTGTCCCTCGGCGCCTCTTTGGCCCGGCGAACATGCTTCATTTCGCGGCGAAACAATTAGGCGATTGCACATAAAGTAGTCAGTATTCATTATTGCTTCATTTGAGTGCATTTCCGGCTTGACCGGCCCTCGGACCATGAGCTTAGCTTGCCGAAACAAGTGCTGATCTTGTTGCTCCGGAGCGTGTCGACATGACCGAAATTCACGAAAAGACGAAAGCGCTCAGCCTCAGGATCAACTGGTTCGTGGAGCGGTTCTGCGTCTTCCTGCTCGTGGCGCTGGTGCTGGATGTCTGGCTCGGCGTGCTGGTGCGCTACGTCATCCCCCTGCCCCTCACCTTCACCGAAGAACTGGCGCGATACCTGATGATCTGGATGGCACTGCTGGCAGTGTCCTCCGGTATCATCTACCGCGAACATATCGGCGTGGAGTTCCTGTTTTCGCGCTTTCCTCCGGCGGCACGCCGGTTCGTTTCGGTCGCGTTTGACCTGATCGCCTTTCTCTTCTTCTTCGCGCTCCTCTACTACGGCATCGCCTTTGCCGAGCGCGGCTTTTCCCGGATGACCATGATCTACGCCATACCGAAAGGCTATCCGTTCATCGGCGTGCCGCTGGCAGCCGGCCTGGCCTGCATCCAGCTGGTCCTGGTGGCCCTGCATGACTGGACAGCGCCAAGGGCACCGGAAAGCCTGGGGGCAGCCAATCCGGACGTGGGCGAGGAATAATGGGCATCTACCTGGTTCCTATCGCCTTTTTCGGCTTTCTCGCGTTCGGAATGCCCGTCGGCTTTGCCATCGGCGTTGCCGGCATGATCGGCATCATCGACATGGGCCCACGGTTCATGACCATGGCACCGGACCGCATGTTTGCCGGGCTCGACCTGTTTCCGTTTCTGGCCATGCCCTTCTTCATCCTGGCCGGCGAGATCATGAACCGCTCGGGCATAACGCAAGGCCTCGTCAAGCTGGCGGACACACTGGTCGGCTGGCTGCGGGGCGGAATGGCCCATTCCAACATGGTCGCCTCCGTGATGTTCGCCGGCATCACGGGCTCGGCAACCGCGGATGCCGCGGCCTTCGGCAACACCCTCGTCCCGGCGATGCAGAAGGCCGGTTACAGCCGCTCCTATGCCTGCGCGGTGACGGCTGCCGGGTCGATCATCGGCCCGACCATCCCCCCGTCCACCCTGGCCATCATCTACGGCTCGATCATGGGTGTGTCGATCGCCGGCCTGTTCGCGGCGGGCATCCTGCCGGGTCTTCTGATCTGCGGCATCTGCATGCTGGTTATCGCGCTGAACGCAAAACGCAAGAACCTGCCGGCCGGCGGCCCGCGCCCGACGCTCTGCGCCGTCTGGGCCGCTTTCCGGGAAGGGTTCCTCGCCGCCCTTCTGCCGGTCTTCATTCTGGGGTCGATCCTCGGCGGCTTCGCCACACCGACGGAAGCGGCGTCCATAGCCGTCGCCTATGCCCTCTTTGTCGGCGGGGTGATCTACCGCAAGCTCACCTGGCAGGACCTTTACGAGGTCTGTGTCAGGACCACCCGCATCACCGGCGTGATCTTCCTGATCATCGCCTCGGCCACGATCCTCGGCTGGTGGATGACCTTCAACCAGGTCCCCCAGGCGATTGCCCGCGCCATGCTGTCCATTTCACAGGAACCCGCAATCATCGTCGGCCTGATCCTGATGCTCCTGCTGCTGATCGGGCTGGTGATGGACATCAACGCAACGCTGATCATCCTCGCGCCGGTGCTGGCGCCGCTGACCGTCCAGATCGGCATGGACCCCGTCCATGCGGGCATCATGATCATTCTCGCGCTGAACATTTCCCTGATGACGCCACCGGTGGGCGCCTGCCTTTTCGTGCTGGCCTCGGTGACCGGGGAAAAGGTGGAGGGGATCACCAGGGAGCTCTGGCCCTTCATCCTGGCCGAAGTCGCGATCCTTCTGGTCATTGCCTACTGGTCGGATCTCACCCTCTTCATACCCCGCCTTCTCGGACTTTGACCTCCCAACCGCTCTCGATAACAGGAGAAAAACCATGTCGTTCCTCAGAAGCACCGCAATCGCGCTCACGGCGGCCGTCGCGCTGACCGGACAGGCCCTTGCGGCGGACATCACCATCCGCCTCGCGCATCTCAACCCGGAAGATCCGACCCAGAGCCATTCCGGCGCCATGGCTGCCGTGTTCAAGTCGCTTGTGGAGGCCAACTCCAACGGCGCAATCGAGGTCCAGCTGTTTCCGAACGGCCAGCTCGGCAAGGACAACGAGGTCATCGACCAGGTCCGCACCGGCGTCGTTGAAAGCACGATCTCCTCGTCCGGCGGTCTTGCGCAGCACTACCCGCTCGTCGGCGTCTTCGACATTCCCTTCGCCTTCCCGAACATCGGCGTCGCCACGCGCGTGATCGACAAGGACAGCGAATTCGGCAAGAAATTCGTCGCCGACCTGGAAAGCAAGACCGAGCTGAAGGTGCTTGGCCTGCTGGATTCAGGCGGGTTCTTCGCCTTCACCAACTCCAAGGCCCCGATCACCTCCGTCGAAGACATGGAAGGGCTCAAGATCCGCACCATGACCCTGCCGACGCATGAGGCGATCATCTCCTCTCTCGGCGGCAAGCCGACCCCGCTGCCGTGGGCGGAGGTCTACACCGCACTGCAGACAGGTGTTGCGGACGGGCAGATGAACCCGGTGCCGATCATTGCCTTCGCCAAGTTCGACGAAGTCCAGAAATACCTCTCGATCACCAACCACGTCATCACGCCCTATGTCTGGACGATCAACTCCGATTTCTATGACGGGCTGGCACCGGAATACCAGACGCTGATCAACTGGGCGGCGGAGGTTGCCACCGATGCCGGGCGCTCCGCGTCCCGCGTCATCGAGGCCTCCGACAAGGGTCTGCCGGCCCTTGCCGCGAAGATGGAAGTCAATGTCGTCACCCCGGAAGAGCAGGCGAAATTCGCTGAAGCCGCCCAGCCGGCCGTGCGCGCCCTCATCGAGGAGCAATATGGCGCCGAAGGCATCGAAATGCTGGATGCCCTGCTGGGATCGATTGAAAAACAGAACAATTTCTGAGACATGGCCAGAGGCGGCAAACGCCGCCTCTGGCCACACGGAAGGACGTCGGAATATGCTTGAAGAGTACCGCCTGGTTTCGAACCGGACGGCAAGGCGCGATGCGCCATGGACCCCCGCCCAAAACGACATTCTCTCGGACAAGGCCTATGCGAACGCATTCGAGGCCGTGTCCAACTGGCCCGGCTACGCACCGACACCGCTTGTTTCCCTGAGTGAAATCGCTGCCGAATTCGGCGTTGCCTCCCTTCACTACAAGGATGAGGGTTCCCGGTTCGGTCTGGGCAGCTTCAAGGCTCTTGGCGGCGCCTATGCCGTTGCCCGCCTGCTGCAAAAAGAACTTTCCAGGCGGCTCGGTCGCGAGATCTCGATGCAGGAAGTGACCGACAGGGCCCATCCGGAAGCCGGGGACATCACGGTCTGCTGCGCAACGGACGGCAACCACGGCCGCTCGGTCGCCTGGGGCGCCGAACGGTTCGGGGCACGCTGCGTGATCTTCATCCATGCGACCGTGTCGGAAGGCCGCCGCGCGGCGATCGCGAAATACGGCGCCGAGGTTCGCCGTGTGTCCGGAAACTACGACGAGTCCGTGCGTGAAGCACAGCGCACGGCAACCGCGGAAGGCTGGTTTGTCGTCTCCGACACCTCCTATCCCGGTTACCTGGATGTGCCGCGCGACGTGATGCAGGGCTACGAGATCATGGCAGCCGAAGCGCTGCGTGCACTGCCGGAACCGCCGACCCACGTGTTTGTGCAGACCGGCGTTGGCGGCATGGCGGCGGCCGTCGCGGCCCAGGTCAAGCGCCAATTTGGCGACACCCGTCCCCGGGTCATCCTGGGCGATCCGCTGGAGGCGGCCTGCTGGCTGGCAAGCTTCGAGGCGGGCGAACCCGTCGCGGTGGAAGGTGATCTCGACACGCTGATGGCGGGCCTTGCCTGCGGAGAGGTCTCGCTTCTCGCCTGGGAAGTCCTCAAGGACCATTGCGATGCCGCAGTCGGCATTCCGGAAGCGTCCGTGGGCCGCTGGATGCGCCGCCTGGCAAGACGCACGCCCCCGGTAACCGCAGGCGAATCGGCCATTGCCGGCCTTGCCGCGGCAGAGGCCTGCTGCCTCGATGCGGCGTGGCGCAGGCAACTGGACCTGAACGAGGGCTCGCGGCTGCTTGTCTTCGGCAGCGAAGGCGATACCGACCCGGAGGTCTACCGGGCAATCCTCGAACAGGCTGACTAGGCTGTAGTGACAGATTAACGATTGGCAGCGCCGCCTGAAAATCGGGTCATATCAAGGAGCATGGAGGACGGACATGCGGGGCATATTCGACGACATGCGACGCAGAAATGACCCGATTTTCGGACGGCCCCTTCGGGGTTGGTCCAGGATCGTCCCTGAAGGCGTTGGAAATGCTCGAAAGTGCGCTGCACTTCCTTGCGCTTTCCGCCTGTTCAGGAAAACGATCCTGACCCCAACGATGCCAGTCGTTAATTTGTCACTACAGCCTAAGGCCAGGAACCAAGAAACCCCGCGTTTCCGGGGAAACACGGGGTTATCTTGAACGGATCAGGTCATCTTCCGACCTGTCGCCCGTCTCAGTTGCCCAGACATTTTTGCAGCATTGCCGCGTCCGGGTGGGCCGCGTTCGGGCCGAATTCGGCATAGCAGCCCGTGGTCCAGGCAACGGCCTTGTTCTTGCCGCCATAGGATCCGTCCGGCACTGCGTTCTGCTGGCTGCCATTGCCGGAAACGCGCAGCGGCTTGGCCGGCTTGACCGTCATGCCGCGGGTCTTGATCTTGCCGGCCTTGAACGGCGAAGCCGGCTTGACGCCGCCATGGCTGGCGCAGGCGACTTCGTTGCTGATCGCGTCGTCCGGACCGAAATTGTAGACGGTGCCGTCATTGCAGGTGACGCTGCGGTCAGCCGCCTGGGCGGACACCGGAACGGACACGGTGAAGACCGTGCCGACGGCAAGGGCCGCCAGAGCGGTCAGAAGGGTGTTTTTCGCTTTCATGTGCATCTCTCCATCTTGGGCGCGTCAGCTTCCCTGCTGACGATACGAAGATGGGAGCCCTGCTTATCTGATTGATTTCGCGAAAGATTTCAATTGTATCAGCGGTTTCCAATTGATTGCCACAACCGAAAAAAGCCGCGCCGAAGAACCCGGTCTTCATACGCGGCAGTTCAGGGAGCAAACCAGGTGGGCCGCCCCTGAGGGCAGCCCCGGGCTTCCGGACATCAGATCAGGAACAGGTCGTTCACCGTCAGGTCGACATGGCCGAGCACCTGGAAGGACAGGTCGGCCTCAAGGCCGAAACCGTCACGCACATGGACATTGGTGACCGCGCCGAACTGGTCGTCCTGGACCAGTTCGTAATACGCCTCTGCGCCCGGCGTGTTGGAGAAGCCGGCCTGCTCACCCAGGAAGTCTGCGAAGAAGCCCTCGATGACAATCAGGTCACCGCCCTGGACAAAATCTCCGATCACGTCCATCGGCCCCGAGGCCCCGCCGCTGTCGCCGGCCGCGAAATAGAAAATGTCGAAGCCGGTGCCGCCATGCAGGTAATCGCCGATGTCGCCTGCGCTGTTGCTGCCGCCGGTGATATGGTCATTGCCGGCTCCGCCATGGATATAGTCGTTGCCGCCATCGCCAAAGAGCCAGTCGGCATCGCCGCCGCCAAGGATCTGGTCATTTCCCGCGCCGCCTTCCATCTCGTCGGAGCCGTCGCCGCCCTGCATCAGGTCGTTGCCTGCACCGCCGTCCATGGTGTCGTCACCGGCGCCGCCATCCATGACATCATTGCCGATATCACCGACCAGCACGTCCAGGCCCGCACCACCGTCCATCTGGTCGTCGCCGGCACCACCCTGCAGCAGGTCGTTGCCGAGGCCGCCGAAAAGCTGGTCGTCGCCGTCGCCGCCCAGGATCGTGTCCCGGCCGTCATCGCCCCAGAGCGTGTCGTTGCCATCGCCGCCTTCGACCCGGTCGTCACCGTCACCGGCACGTACCACGTCCCTGTCAAAGCCGCCGTCGATCCGGTCGTTGCCGGAGCCGCCATGGATCTGGTCCTTGCCGTGGCCGCCGAGCAGCACGTCATTGCCTGTGCCGCCATTCAGGTAATCGTCGCCGACATCGCCCGACAGGACATCATTGCCGGCTTCACCGTAAAGCCGGTCATTGCCGCGCCCGCCCACGATCAGGTCGTTGCCGAAGCCGCCATGGGCCGTGTCATTGCCGTCGTAGAGGAAGATGTCGTCGTCCCCCCAGAGGCCGTAGGCCCGGTCGACGCCGTTGGTGCCGTGGAATTCATCCTCACCCGCATAATCGATCCAGAAATTGATCGGCGACAGGTTCAGGCCCAGCCCGTTCTGCAGGGGGATGGCCCCGCCAAGGCCACCAAGTAAACCGATGCCGCCATAGCCGCCGAAGGACCAGGCGACATCGGCGGCTTCACCGCGCTCCATCGTTCGAACGCCATCGGCGCCGCCCGCCAGATCGCCACCGCGACGAACGGATCTGTCTTCCTCTTCCGGACTTGCGGCGGGATCATTGGCACCGTCGTCATCACCGCGCGCGGACCTTTCCACCGGTGCACCGGCGTCGCTCCCCTCCATCCAGTCGGACCAGGCCGGACCGAGTTTTTTGTTCCAGCCAAGTGTCTTGGAATAGGGTGTCAGCAATCGGAAGCTCATGTCGTTTGTCCTCTGTGTCTGGCGGCCAATAGCCGAGATCGAATTGGGTGCTGCCAGGCAAAAACCTGGCGCCCACTGCACAGAAGATCGCTACCGGACGTATCCGCCGGACGTTGTCTTAGAGGCAAAACTGTAAGGATTGTATCGGAGCCGCCTGCCCAGCGCGAACGCCTGACACATCTGTTACAATGGATACGTTCCGCGAAGGCGGGTCACGCACCCTGCGGCACCGACCTCCAGCAATTTGCCGATGCGATTTCAGGCCGGTGTCGTGGCGATTATGCCGTCATGACGCAATTACGCTATTTGGCCCCGCTTTCAGTCGCGATACTGCCGTCAACACATGGAATTTCGGAGCACGCGCCGACGGCAGGACCGATACCGGGTCCGGCATGCCCGCCGCGGGGTTTCGAAGACACGACAGAGGCGGGACGATAGGATCTCGCGTCCGGTTGATGGAAAAGGAATGAGACATGTCAGCATTTCCTGACAAGGCACAAATTGTCATCGTCGGTCTGGGCGGCATTGTCGGCGCCTCGGTCGCACATCACCTGATCGAGCGCGGCTGGACCGACATTGTCGGCATCGACAAGTCGGGCATTCCGACCGACATCGGCTCGACGGCCCACGCCTCCGACTTCTGCTACACCACCAGCCACGACTACCTGTCGGTCTGGACCACGCAATATTCCATCGAGTTCTTCGACAAGATGGGCCATTACGCCCGCGTCGGCGGCCTGGAAGTCGCCCGGACCGGCGACGATGCCTGGATGGAGGAAATCAAGCGCAAGGTGACTTCCGGCAAGGCCTTCGGCACCAACGTGCGCCTGGTCGAACCCGCAGAGATCAAGGAAAAGTTCCCGCTGATCGAGGAGGACATGGTCCAGGGCGGCATGTGGGATCCGGATGCGGGCCTCGTCATTCCACGCTCGCAGACCGTTGCCGGCAAGCTGGTCGACGAAGGCGAGAAGAGCGGCAAGCTGAAAGCCTTTGCCAACACGCCCGCCCAGTCTCTCATCGTCGAGGACGGCCACATCAAGGGCGTCAAGACCCATCGCGGCACGATCATGGCGGATCATGTCATCGTCTGCGCCGGCCTCTGGGGTCGCCTGATCGCCGAGATGGTCGGCGAAGACCTGCCCGTCATGCCGGTCGACCACCCGCTGACCTTCTTCGGCCCGTACAACGAGTTCGAGGGCACCGGCAAGGATATTGGCTTCCCGCTGATGCGCGACCAGGGCAACTCCGCCTATATGCGCGACACCGGCGACCCGAAGACCACCGAAGGCGGCCAGATCGAATGGGGCTACTATGAGCCCAACGAACCGCGCATGTGCCATCCGCGCGACATTCTGGAAAAGGATCAGGCCCGCCTGTCACCCTCGCAACGCGACCTGGAAATGGAACAGGTCATGGAGCCGCTGGAACGCGCCATGGAACTGACGCCGATCCTTGGCGAGATCGGCTACAACGAAGGCCATTCCTTCAACGGCCTGCTCCAGGTTTCCGCCTCCGGCGGTCCGTCCTGCGGCGAAAGCCAGAAGGTGCGCGGCCTTTGGTACTGCGTCGCCATCTGGGTCAAGGACGGCCCGGGCTACGGCAAGCTGATCGCCGACTGGATCACCGACGGACGCACCGAAATTGACCACGCGGCCATCGACTATTCGCGTTTCTACGCACATCAGATGACCGAGGAATATATCGAGAACCGCTGCTACGAAGCGGCGCAGAAGATCTATTTCCCGGCGGTCCATCCGCGCGAGCCCTATGTCTCCAGCCGTGGCGTCAAGCGCTCGCCCTTCTATGAGCGCGAAGTCGAGCTTGGCGGCTATTTCATGGAGCTGGGCGGTTGGGAACGTGCGCATGGCTACGCGGCCAACGAGCCCCTCCTTGAAAAATACGGTGACCAGGTGCCGGTGCGCGAGAACGAGTGGGACAACCGCCACTTCTGGCGCGTCTCCAATGCCGAGCAGCTCGCGCTGAGCGAGGATTGCGGCCTCATCAACCTGTCGCATTTCTACATGTTCGACGTCGAGGGCCCGGACCATGTCGAGCTGCTGGAATGGCTGTGCGCGGCCAAGATCGGCGGCGACAACAACGTCGGCAAGGGCATCTACACCCACTTCCTCGACGACGAGGGCAATGTGCGCGCCGACCTGACCGTGTTCCGCATGGAAGACCGCTGCCGCATCGTCGACGGCGCCGATGCCGGCCCGCGCGACTACCACTATGTCAAGCGCATGGCCGCCGACAAGGGCTTCGACGTCACCGTCACCGATGTCAGCGAGAAGTTCACCACCATCGGCATCTGGGGCCCGAACGCCCGCGAGAACCTGAAGAAGGTGGTCGCGGACCCGGCCGGTCTCGATCCGGAAAACTTCCCGTTCGCGGCGATCCGCCAGATCGAGATCGCGGGCAAGTCGGTGATGGCGCTGCGCCTGTCCTATGTCGGCGAGCAGGGTTGGGAACTGCACATGAAATACGAGGACGGCCTCGCCGTCTGGGATGCCCTGCGCGGCATCGGCGTCATGGCTGTCGGCGTGGAAACCTACGCCAACTCCCGCCGCCTGGAAAAGTCCCTGCGCCTGCAGAACGCGGACCTTCTGACCCAGTACAATCTCTACGAGGCGGATCTGGCCCGTCCGAAGGTCAAGGAAGCCGATTTCCGGGGCAAGGCCAAGCACCTGGAATACCGCGCCCGCGACAAGCAGCCGGCCATGCTGTGCACCCTGGTGATGCAGGAAAACACCGACGCCAGCGGTGTCAGGCGCTATCCGGTCGGCACCATGCCGGTTCAGGATCCGGACACCGGCAAGACCCTCGTCGACAGCCTGGGGCGCATTTCCTATACGACCTCGGTCGCCTACGGCCCGACGATCGGCAAGAACATCATTCTCGCCTATCTGCCGCAGGACTATTGCGAAGTCGGCCGCAAGCTGAACGTGGAGTATTTCTCCGAGACCTATCCGGTCGAGGTCGCCGGTGTCGGCTACGCGCCGCTCTACGACCCGGAAAACCTGAAACCTCGGTCCTGAATGAAATTGCCCCGGAAGACACCTGTCTGCCGGGGCAATGTTCCATGAAAATCGAGAACAGTGCGAACAGTGCGCCTGTCAGCCGCCTGATCGCGAAAACGCCTGGTGATTACTGACTGGCCCGGCGGTAACAGCCGCCCTTTTTGCCGAAACCCGTGAATGTGCAGACATAGGGTGACCGAGCGTTGGTCGCGTAGCGGGCCTTGGTCGGTTTCTTCGCAAGTTTGCGCAGCACGGTGCCGACATTGACGCCCTTGTTCACACCCGATTCAGCGAGAGCGCTGGTCGGTGCGGCACCGACAAGAAGGCCGATACTCAACGCGCAGACCATCGATACGGATCTCTTGGTGGCAGGCGAACCGGAGCGTTCACTCTTGATCTTGATAGATTTCATCGGTCGCAAGCTCCTTTTGAAGATGACCCGTTCATGGTCCTCCCCAGAGATTAACAAAGCCTATTTTCAATAGTTCGAAATTTCCGGCATAATGCACAAAACATTTCGCTGCGTCACTTTGTACCATGCCAGCGATAGGCAGTCCGGACAATGTCGGCCAGATCGCGGAAGCGCGGCTGCCAGCCCAGACGCTCCTTGGCCCGACCGGCATCGGCAACAAGCACGGCAGGGTCCCCGGGCCGCCTTTCGGCAAACTCCAGCCGCACATCCCGTCCCGTGACGTCTTCCACTGCACGGGCAACCTGCAGGACCGAGGCTCCCTCGCCCGTGCCGAGATTCAGGCAGGCAGAGCCTCCGCCGTCCTGAAGCGCCTGCAAGGCACGCACATGCGCATCTGCAAGATCGGACACATGTATGTAATCCCGGATACAGGTCCCGTCGGGCGTGTCGTAGTCGGTTCCGAACACCTTGAAGACCTGCCCGGACGGTTCGCTTGCCCGGATCGCCAGGGGGATGATCCGGGTCTCGGGGTCATGATCCTCGCCAATCTCGGCCTCCGGGTCGGCTCCCGCGGCATTGAAGTATCGCAAGGCCATGAAGGAAAGATCATGCGCCGCGCTGAAATCCTTCAGCATCTGCTCGACATGGAACTTGGTCCAGCCGTAGGGATTGATCGGACAGGACGGCGTTTGCTCGTTTATCGGAACCTGCTCGGGCACTCCGTAGACGGCGCAGCTGCTTGAAAACACGAAATGGGGAATGCCGTGGTCGCGGCAGGCTTCCAGCAGAGACAGGCTGCCCGCAACATTGTTGCGATGATATTTCCCGGGATCCTCCACCGATTCCCCTACATAGGCATAAGCGGCGAAGTGCAGCACGGCGCCCGGCGCATGCTTGCGCATCACCTCGTCGAGCCGGCGGCGGTCCAGAATGTCACCATGTTCGAATGCGCCCCACTTGACGGCATACCGATGTCCCGTCACCAGGTTGTCATAGACCACCGGCGTATACCCGGCCTGCTTCAGGGCCTTGCAGGCGTGGGCGCCGATATAGCCGGCCCCGCCCGCAACCAGTACCGTCCTGTTGTCGCATTGCATTTTTCTGGATCCTGTCACTGTCAGAGCTTTGCTGACATTTCGATTGAACCGGACTTCTTTCCGACTTGTTAAATATCCTCTGAACTAATTCGGTTTCGACGATACCCCCCGCCCGGGAACCGGACGATTTGCTTGATCGCTGCCGGAGAAATTCCCACATAGGGTAATGGCGCGTCGGTGAAGACAGGCAAGACGCAGCCAGGACAGTCGATCAAAGGGGCTCGCATGCGAACAGTAGGCAGTATTCTGACCCTTCTTCTGCCGCTGGCGCTCCATGGGCCGGCACAGGCAAAGGAAACGGCAGGACAGGCCCCCGGTCAGTCCGGGTCTGCGGAATCCTTTGTCGAGGCTCTCGACAGGAACGGCATGTCCTTCGGTGTCTATGACCCCCACTCGGCCTTCAAGGGTGAGCGGGACGTCGATATCGAACACATGTTCGTCTACTGGCAGGCTCTGGATGTCGATGCCCTGCGCAGCCGTCTCGACTACGCATCGCAGCATGCCCGCAAGATGATGGTCACGGTCGAACCCTATACCCGTGCAGTCAACTGGCGCGACGGCGGCGAACACCTTTTCAAGGACATCGTCTCGGGAAAATTCCGGAAGGAAATCACCCGTGTCTGCAGCGAACTGGCCGGTTTCGACGGGTCGGTGCTGGTGCGCTGGGGTCATGAAATGGAGGACCCGACCGGCCGCTATCCCTGGGCGCGAAAGGACAATGAAGGCTTCAAGTCCGCCTTCCGCCACTTTGTCGGCAGTTGCAAGTCCGTCGCGCAAAATGTTTCCTTCGTCTGGTCTCCGAAAGGAGAGAAGAACCTGGCTGATTACTATCCCGGCGACGACGTCGTGGACCTTGTCGGCGTATCGCTCTGGGGCCTGGAGAAGATGGACGAGAAATACTACGGCGGCTGGCGCGATTTCAGTTCCACATTCACCGAGAAATACGACCGCGTCGCTCAGTTCGGAAAGCCCGTGATCATCGCGGAACTTGGCGTTTCCGGTAAATCGGACTACCGCGAAAACTGGTTCTCGAACCTGTTTGAGACCGTGTCCTCGTCTGAGCATTTCCGGCAACTGCGCGCGATTGTCTATTTCAACGACAAGGAGCCCCATTACTGGCCCCTCGGCCTTGGTTCTCCAGACTGGAGGCTTCCGGGAGCCTCCAGCTGGTTCTCAACCGCCAAACAGGCTGCAAAAGGCTTTTACTAAGGGGTCCCTTCTCGAGCAGAAGTCCTGCGGCACACCGTTTTCGGCGATGTATTGTCTGTTGCGCTCGAAGCTGGCCGTGACCTGGTCTCCCGCTTTCAGCTTGTTGATCTCGTCGCCGCTCCTGCGGGGCGTGTGCGCGAAAATGTACCACTCCCCGTCCGGCCAGCTGCGCTGGTAGTTGTTCCTGCCATCCGTGCGATGCTGAAAACACGTCGTCGCAATGGCCGCGCCGTCCGTGGCGTGCCATTTCGCCCGGAAGCAGATCCTCCCATCCTGGGTCATGAACCAGTTGCCGTCGCCGAAGGAGGCGGTTCGGCCGCGTCTGACCCAGGAAATGAAGCGCCGTTTGTGGGCCTGGAAATAGCCGGCCCCGTCCTCCCAGATCCAGGTCCTGTTGTTGTAGATGCGGAAGAGTTCGTCGACGGTCATCGGCCGGGCGCTTTCCGCCGCAAGGGTAACGGGGTCTTTCTCGTCCTCGACCTTTTCGGCAGCCTGAACTGCTCCGCCAGCGCAAAGAAGAACCGCAAGACCCAAGGCGCGTGTCAGCGATTTGAACATTCCGGTTGGTCCTCTAGCGTCTGTTGGGATAGGAGGGACGATCCCGGATCACCCGCCAGTCCGGCAGACCCAGTCCGTAAGGCCATTCCCAGACTTCCTTGTCATTGAAATAGACGACTTCCTTGAGCTCCGGATATTCCGGGTAGTTCAGGTCCGCCTCCATCACCCAGTCACGCACGTAATCCAGGCCACCTTCGTAGGCGAGTTCGGCCACCCAGATGGGTTTTCCGTAGTCCACCGTCAGTTCGTAGCCCTGTTGCACCGACTCGGCAAAACTTCTCGTTGCACCATATTCGATCTCGTCATAGCGCTCCAGCCCGAGAACGGTCAGACCGACCAGATCCAGATGTTCATCGCCTGGATAATAATCCTGCAGATCCTTTTCCCCCCTCGGGGACCACATCATCTGCGCTCCCGGCAGCATTTCCCGCACGATCGCGGAAACCCGCCGGAACGCGGCGATATAGTCTTCCGGTGCCCATTTGGACCACGGAAACCGGATAAAGGGGTTGTCCATTTCCTGGGCCCAGCGGATCGTGATCGGGCTTTGGAACCCCTGCAAGACACTCAGGATCGCCCTCAGGTTGGCATCCCTTTGACCGGAAATGATCAGATCGCGAAGCTGCCCCTGGGAAACGTTCCAGTCCAGGGCCCAGGACCAGGGCTCGATGGTCACCAGGATCTTGCGGTTTCGCTCAAGCGCATAGGCGTCGGCTTCGGGCAGACCCGCCAGATCGACATCTTCCCAGGGCAGGAACAGGTGTTCGGTCGCAACCCGGCGGTCGTCGGTGAAGTCACCATAAGGGTCGTAACACCCGAACTTGGGGCCGTCCGGATAAAGCACGGGCCGTTTGTCTTTTCTCAGATCCCGGCCTTCAACAACGGTTTGCGCGCGCGCGGCCGGCACCCCCATGCCGGCGGTCGCGGCGGCCGCGGCCCCTGTTACCAGAAGTTGCCGCCTGGATAGTCTTGGATGTTGGCTCACCATCTGCTTACGCCTCTCGTCGAACCGCTGCGGAGTTTTGACACCGCCGAAACTGATCCGGCTGAACGCGTCCCTGCGCTTTCTGTACCGGCAATTCCAAGTGTGCCTACCGCGGCGGTGATTTCATTGTTTTGAATCAAGTGAAGTGCGTCCCTGCCCGGGCGGCGCGACGTCCATGGGCACGGTCTGCGTTTCGGCCTGCCCGAACCCGCGCCATTCGACCCGGTAGCGTATGATCGTCCGCCCCGAGCCCTGACCGGCCCCGGCAAAGCCGAACACTGTTTCGGTCAGTGAGAAGGCACTGACCCCGGTCATCATGGCCGAAACGCCCTTGGCCGAGTGCTGGTAAGTGGCTCCGCCAACGACGCCCGCAATCAGGAACAGGCAGAACACACCGGCCAAACCGCTCCGGTCGAAAGAGACCACTGCGGTACCATTCTCGCGGCCGTGCCGCATCAAAATGACAACAAGCAGCACACAATAGGCTGCGGCATTCACGAGATTGTAGAGATAGAAGCCCGCCGCTGTTCCGGGTTCCCTGACAACCAGCGCGGTGCCTCCGGCAGCCAGGGCCAGCACGACATAGGGCGCCAGGAACAGGAAGGACAGGCCTTCCTTGTGGGATCCGCCTTTCGGAGTGATCTTGAAATCGCGCTTCTGCCCGGTCGCGACATCCCAGAGCGCGGCAAGAGCACCGAGCAGCGACCACGGCCAGCGCAGGAACATGAAGGCCATGCCCTCCCAGCTGATGATCCTGGCGTCGCGCGGGCGGAACAGCCCCGTGGACCGCCAGAAATAGGCAAGAAAGATCAGGGCCAGGCCGACCGGGAGTACATGAAGCTGAAACTCGAGAAAGGTCACATTGGCGAATTTCTCGCCGGACAGGAGTGCGTAGATGGGCAGGAAAAACATCAGCGCCATCATCACCGAGAACAGCGGGTACCACATCTGCGAGAACAGAAACTGGAACCGGATGCGCCCTGACAGGTTCGGCACATAGTCGGGCGAGTATTTCAGCAAGATGGTGACCAGGCTCCGGGACCACTGGAACTCCTGGACGGCCAGGTCGGCGAAGGTTTCCGGACCTTCGCCATGCGCGATCGCATCGACGGCATGAACGCCGCGCCATCCGCCTGCATTCATGAGCAAGGTGGTCGAATGGTCTTCGGCCAGTTCCGGCCCCAGCCCGCCGACCTGTTTCAGGGCTGCGGTGCGGACCGTGTAATGCGATCCGATGCACAATGGCGCCCAGCCGGAATTGTAGCCGGTTTGCAGCGCTCCGTGCATGCTCGCTTCCACGAAAAGCCGGCCCCGTGCCGCCCAGCTGAGGTCCGCATTCGTATCGCAGATGCTGGGTGCGGACACATATCCGACCGACGGATCGCGAAACGGCGCGACGGCATGCCTGAGATACTCCGGATCGGGTGCGTGGTCCGCATCGAACTGGCTGACGAAGTCATAGTTCTCGTAGCCGTAGTGATCGTAGAAATAGGCAAGGTTGCCTTCCTTGCACCGGGTCCGGCGCGGCCAGTCCGGCCGATGATAGTCCTTCACGCCGCGCCGCGTCGAGACGCGGATGCCGTGTTCAGCGCACCAGCTCAGGGTTTCCGGTGTCGGATCCTCGTCGGCGAGCCACGTGTCGTGCGCCACACCCTTCTGGGCAAGCGCCGCCTTCAAGGTCTGCTTCACGACGGACAGGGGCTCGGAGGGGGCCTTGGTCACGATCATGGCCACCCGCGCATTGCTCGGCACCGACGCCGGTTCCACAGGAATACGCGCACGTGAGAAGATGACAACAAAATAGACCGGTATCAGCGTGACCCACAGCAGGACGACCGTCACCAAGACGTAACGGCTGACGGAAGCAACATGTTGCGGATCGAACCACCACTGCCAGAAAAAGAAGAGACTTGCGATCCAGACGGCTATGCCGATCCGGTTCAGCCACATCCGCCGACCGGTAAAAACCGGACGGAAGAACGCGTCATCGACCCGCTCGGCCGTCCTGGTCGTCGCCCCGTTCGGCCCGGGAAGGCCCGTGCCTCGGCGGTATGTCGCTTGAACGTCCGACATCTGCGCAGCCTTCGCTCCCGCCTCGTACGTCCGCTCAGCTCGAGGCCATCAGCCTGGGCTGATGCGGAGCCCTGTCTCCGCTTGCCTGTGCGGCGTTCAGGGATCCGCGGAAATAGGCGATGGTTTCCTTGACCCCCTCGACCAGGCCGACCCTCGGCTCCCAGCCAAGTTGTTCTGTTGCCCTGGAAATGTCCGGACGGCGGACATGAGGATCGTCGATGGCATCTGCCAGGTAGACAAACTCGGATTTCGAGCCGGTCAGTTCGACAACCAGATGCGCAAATCCGAGTACGGTGGTTTCATAGGGACTGCCGAGATTGATCGGGCCTGCATCCGCACGGTCCTGATCCATGAAACGGACAAGCCCTTCGACGAGATCATCGACGAAGCACATGGACCTCGTGTGGGACCCGTTGCCGTAGATCGTGATATCGAGGCCCTGCAGGGCTTCGATGATAAAATTCGAGACGACGCGACCGTCGTCCTCGCGCATGCCGGGGCCATACGTGTTGAAGATCCTGGCGACACGCGTGTCGACACCGTACATCCGACGGTAGTCCGACATCAGTGTCTCCGCGCATCTTTTGCCTTCGTCATAGCAGGACCGCGGTCCCATGGTGTTGACGCAGCCGCAATAGTCTTCCTTTTGAGGATGCTCTTTCGGGTCGCCGTAGATCTCCGACGTGGAAGCCTGAAGAATGCGGGCGCCATTCACCCTGGCAAGTTCAAGCAGATTGCGCACCCCGACCACGTTGGTCAGTGTCGTCTTGACCGGGTCCGCCTGGTAGGCCGGAGGGGACGCCGGGCAGGCGAGATTGAAAATCTGGTCAACCGGGAGATCCATCGGCTCGACAATGTCGTGCTTCACGAACCTGAAGGCAGGAAACGCGGACAGTTCGTCAACGTGTTCCGGCATTCCCGTGCTCATGTTGTCGAGGCAGATGACTTCATGACCATCCTGAAGCAGGCGCCTGCACAGGTTCACGCCGATGAACCCGGCGCCCCCCGCAACCAGCACGGTCGCTTTCGTGTTCCTAGACATGTCCAAGCGTTCCTCGCGCACAGAAAGCCCGACACACCCGCTTGTCGCGGTTTTTCCGGGCAGCTGCCCGAAGGATCTGATGCATCGCGGCACAGTGTTTCTTGTTATTGATTCAAACTTTCACTCATTTGAATTTAAATGAATATCGAATTTCAGGCGCCAGATGTCAAGTAAGTATATATATGTAATACTTCAACCACTATTGATTGTATTCCAAGTAAAACTATCACCATGACGCGAGATGCAAGAATTAACAAGAAGTAAATCTCAGAAACTAAATCTTTGATTGTATCTGCTATACCAATTGCTTCGCCCGGAATCGCTGTGCGATCCCGGGCGCAGTGAATCAACACTGGCAATGTGATGGATGTCAGCGCGTTCCCGGGTGCTCGCCCTCATCCGCCAGCGCCGACAGCGCCTCGAACGCACCCGGCCCGGCCGCCAGGACGGGTCCGCTCTCCAGGATAGCCTCCCCGTTGACCGGAAACGGCCGGTACCTGCCTCCGGCTTCCGACACCAGGCAATAGCCGGCCAGGCAATCCCAGGCATGCATGGACGGTTCATGGAAACCGGCAAGGCGTCCGGCAGCGACCATGGCCAGCATCTGCGCGCCGGATCCCGTGCGGATGTAATTGCCGCCTGCCGCCATCAGACCGCTGATCAGTGCGCCGACCCTCTCCGGCGGGATCGCATGGTTCGCACCGATTCCGGTCAGGCTGTTCTGCAAGGTCATCGACGCGTCAAGCTTGAGCGGCATGCCGTTGAGCGTGGCACCGGCGCCGGTCATCGCGGCGAAGGTCTCGTCGTCACAGGGAACCCGGATCACGCCCGCGGCAAGATCGCCCTTGTAAAGAAGCGCAATGGAAACGCACCAGTTGGAGTGCCCATGAACGAAGGCGGATGTGCCGTCGATCGGATCGACCACCCAGGTATAGCCGCTGCCGCTTTCCTCAAGACCGTGCTCCTCGCCCAGAATGCCGTCATCGGGAAATGCGGCCGCGATCCGCTCCCGGATCAAGGTCTCCACGTTGCGGTCCGCGATCGAGACCACGTCCTGGAGACCGCCCTTGACCTCGATGGTCAGTTCTTTGCGGCGGCGGAAATAGTCGAGGGCAACGGTTCCCGATTCCTGGGCAATGTCCCTGGCAAGGTCGAACCGGGCCACGAGACCGGAACGTGCCTCGGGCGCGTTTGCTGTCTGCAAGGTCATGTCAGGCCTCGATCAGTGCCAGGCCGCGGTTTCTGAACCCGAGAGAAACAGTGGTCTTCGGGGTCAACGAGCGCTCGACGGCGTGGTCGATGACAAAAAAATTGCCCACCGGCGTCTCGATCTCGTATTCGACGTGGTCCCCGAGATAGGCCGCCGTCAGGATCTCGCCGCCGAGGCCGGAACTGTCCTCCGGATTGAGCACCACGGCTCCGGGGCGCACCGCGAGCCTGGCCTTGCCCGAAGAGGCCTGGCGCGCGCGCAGCCGATGCTGGAGACCGCCGACATCGATCAGAGCCTGATCGCCCTCCCGGCCGATGATTTCGCAGGAAACAACGTTTGCCTCCCCCATGAAATCTGCGATGAACTCGGACACAGGCTCCTCGTAAAGTTCCCGCGGCGCGCCTTCCTGGGCGATGCGCCCGTCCTTCATGACCACGATCCGGTCGGAGACGGCAAGCGCCTCGTCCTGGTCATGGGTCACGTAGACGGCGGTAAAACCCAGCCTCTGCTGCAGCTCGCGGATTTCGGTCCGCACCCGCCGGCGCAAACGCGCGTCGAGATTGGACAGGGGCTCGTCCAGCAGCAGCACCTGCGGGTTGAGCACCAGGGCGCGGGCGACAGCGACGCGCTGCTGCTGGCCGCCGGACAGCTCTGCCGGCAGGCGGTGCCCCATGCCCGCAAGGCCGACCTGCGTCAGCCCCTCCTCGGCACGCTCGCGGGCCTCCCTCTTTTTGAATCCCGATGATTCCAGCCCGTAGGCAACGTTGTCGAGCGCGTTCATGTGCGGGAAGAGGGCGTAGGACTGGAACACCATCGAGACATCCCGCTCATGTGCCGGCATCATCGTCACATCGCGCCCGCCGATCAGGATCCTGCCGGAGGTCGGATGTTCCAGCCCCGCCAGCATGCGCAAGGTGGTGGTCTTGCCGCAACCGGACGGACCGAGCAGGGTCACCAGCGTGCCTGGCTCGATGGTGATGGAAAGGTCCGGGATGGCTGTGAAGCTGCCGAAGTCCTTGCGAATGTTCTCGAAGACGACGGAACCGGGTTTCAGGGCGCTCATGCGGTTTTCTCCTGCGCGAAGCGGAATTTGCGGGATTTGGATACGCCGGCAACACGGTTCTCGCGGCGCAGGCGCCGTTCGCCGACCAGCAGCTGGAAGCCGGCGATGACCGTGATCATCACGAAGATCAGCATCGAGGAATAGGCGATCGCGATGCCGTATTCGCCGTTCTCGACCAGGCCGACAATGTAGGAGGTCGCCATGTTGTATTCGGCGCTGACCAGGAAAATCACCGCGCTGATCGAGGTAATCGCCCGGACGAAGGAATAGACCAGCGCCGCGGTGATCGCGGGCCTGAGCAGCGGCAGGATCACCTTGCGCAGGGTCCGGGCGCTGTTGGCCCTGAGCGTCAGCGAGGCCTCGTCCAGGCTCTTGTCGAGCTGGCTCATGGCGGCGATGCCGCCTCGGACGCCGACCGGCATGTTCCGGAACACGAAACAGGCGACCAGGATCAGCGCCGAGCCGGTCATTTCGAGCGGCGGCAGGTTGAAGGCCATGATGTAGCTGATGCCGATGACCGTCCCCGGGATGGCGAAGCTCATCATGAGGGCGAATTCGAAGGCATTCTTGCCGGCGAATTTCTGGCGCACGATGATATAGGCGGTCAGAAGCCCGACCGCTGCCGTGAGCGGCGCGGAAATCAGCGCGATTTCCATGGTCGTCCAGAAGGAATTCCAGGCAACGCCGGTCCAGACCAGGCCGCCCTCCCCGAAACCGACGGAAAAGGCCCGGGCGTAGTGCTCCAGGGTCAGTGAATTGTCGAGACCCCAGGTCTTCACGAATCCGCCGACCAGGATCATGCCATAGACGACAACGGTGAAGCCCATCCAGGGCAGCACCATGCCGTAGACAGTGATCGACAGGCTTTTCGGCAGGCCCGCATGGGCACCGCTGTCGCCCTTGCCGGTTACAGTGGCGAAGTTCTTGCCGGACAGCCACAGGCGCTGCGCCAGGAAGGCGGACAGGGTGAAGGAGAGCAGGATGATCGCAAGGACCGCGGCCCGCGACGGGTCGATCTGCGATCCGACGACCGCGAAGAAGATCTCGGTCGACAGCACGCCATGGCTGCCGCCGAGGACCAGCGGATTGCCGAAATCGGCCATGCTCTCGATGAAGCCGATCAGGAAGGCATTGGCCAGGCCCGGTTTCATCAGCGGCAGGGACACCCGCCAGAACGTGCGCCAGCGGTCGGCGCGCAGCGTCTGCGAGGCTTCCTCCATCGACGGGCTGACGCCTTCAACCACCCCGATCAGCACCAGGAAGGAGATCGGCGTGAACGACAGCACCTGCGCAATCCAGATGCCGGTGAGGCCGTAGAGCCAGCGGCTCGGCTCGATGCCGAACAGCACGTCAAGCGCTTCGGTAACGACGCCGGACCGGCCGAACAGCAGGGTCAGGGCAAGGCCGATCACGAAGGGCGGCGTGATGATCGGCAGCACGGTCAGCAGCCTGAGGCCTTTCTTGAAGGGAAAGCGCGTGCGCGTGGCCACCAGGGCAAAGGCAAGGCCGAGCACCGTCGAGCCGAGACCGGACATGACGGCCAGGAACAGCGTGCGCCAGGCGACACCGCAGCGGTTGCCGCCGATGACGCAATCAAGGCTCCAGATGGCCGGATCCTGCATGTTGCGAATGAACCCGTCCGGCTTGAACGAGCCGTCGAAATCCTGGACCGACCCGGCGAACATCGAACCGATCGGATAGAAGATGAAGACAGCGACCAGGAAGATCAGGACCGAGATCGATCCGACAACAAAGGCGTCACCCTTCATGAAACCGCGTTCCGCAAGGCCGAAGGCGATATAGAGCACGAAGATCAGCGAGAGCAGGATGGCACCCGCGCCCATGGCGGGCTGCCCGAGCGGCAGGGCTCCGAAGGCGGTTTCCGGGAAGGTCCAGGCCCAGCCGCCGAAGCTGATGGCAAGTCCCTGCAGGGCCATGAAAAGGATACCGGCTGAGCCGGTTGCAACCAGCAGCTTGCCGCGGGTCTCGGCCTCCCCCAGAAACCGGGCGCTGCCGCCGATCAGGAACAGGACCAGGGCGATGGCCAGCCAGATACGGCCTTCGAAAAAGATCTGCAGCAGGCCGGGCGCAAGACCGGACGCCGACGGAAAATCCGAGAGCCATTCGAAGGCGTAGAAGCCGCCTTCCACCCGGTACCAGGGCACGAAAAGAAAGGCGAAGAACCCCAGCCCGAGAAGAGCGTTCAGCCGTTTGTTGCCACTGAGCATGGCCACCCCTGTTCTGGTATTTCGAGAGCAGTCGCCCCCCACGCGTGTCTCCCGAACGATGGGCCAACCGACCACAATTCCGAAAGGTGCACGGCTGGAGTCCGCTGCATTTCAGAGCGATGCACGGGTGAGACCCGCGGCACTTCGCGATGACGTGCGGGTGAGACCCGCGGCACTTCGCGATGATGTGCGGGTGAGACCCGCACCGGGGCTATCAGGCTCCCGGTGCGGATCCCCGCGGGTGACGGGATCAGTTGGCGATGGCGCCAATCTCACGATCCCAACGCTCCAGGAGGCCCTTGCGTGTGTCCGGGTTGCCGTAGGTCGCGAAGTCGTAGTCGATCAGCTTGATGTCCTCGAACTTAGGCGCTTCCGGCGGCACCTCGGCCGAGGTGTTGGACGGAAGCTGGAACGACTTGGCGTCCTTCATGCGCGACTGGACGTCCGGCGACAGCGCCCAGTCGTACCAGACCTTGGCATTGTCCATGTTGCGGGCACCCTTGACGATCGACATGGAGCCGATTTCGTAACCGGTGCCTTCGCACGGCGCGATGGCCTTGACCGGGAAACCGGATGCCGCCTGCGCGATGGCGTCATGCATGAAGACGATGCCGAGACCGGTCTCGCCGCGAGCGGCCGCCTTCACCGGGGCCGAGCCGGACTTGGTGTACTGGGAAACGTTGTCGTTGAGTTTCTTCAGGTATTCGAAGGCCTCGTCCTCGCCCATGATCTGGACCAGCGATGCCAGGGCGGTATAGGCGGTTCCCGAGGAGTTCGGGTTGGCGACCTGGACTTCGCCTTTCAGTTCCGGCTTCAGGAGATCGGCCCAGCAGACCGGTTCCGCCACACCCTTGTCCTTCAGGATGTCGGTGTTGTAGCCCCAGCCGAGCGCGCCGGCATAAACGCCGACCGTCTTGTAACCCGAGCTTTCCGCCTGCTTTTGCGCCCACTCGTGCAGCTCACCGAGCTTTTCGGACTTGTATTCCGCCGTAAGGCCCTCGGCCGCCGCCTGCAGGTGCGGATCGCCGGTGCCACCCCACCAGATGTCGGTCTTGGGGTTGCGGGATTCAGCCCGGATCTTGGCATAGCTCTCGCCCGAGGACAGGCGGACCATGTTGACCTTGATGTCGTGCTTGGCCTCGAAATCTCCCTGAAGCTGTTCGCAGATCACCACATCGGCGGAACAGATGACGTTGAGGTCGCCGGCCGCCTGCGCGGCCGACACGGAGAAGGTCGCCGCCGTTGCGAGCATGGCGATGGAAAGGGATTTCAGTGACATGTTTTCCTCCACTTCTGGCTTTCAGCCTGGTGTCTGCACATGATCGGCAGACTGTTTTTCAGCCCTGGGGGCTGGGGTCTTGATCGGGCAGCAGGCACACGTCTCCCGTTCGGAGCCGCTGCGGCGGTCCGTTGCCCGGTCAGATACTGGTGTCGAAGTCCGATCCTTTACTGGGTCAAGGCGGAACCGGTGCCCTGCAGCACCTCTCTGTCGAAACGGTCGAGCAGCTTCCGCCTTTGATCGGGTGAACCGAACGTGGCGAAATCGTAGTCGACCATGCGGATAAGCGAGATATCGGGCGCCGCCGGCGGCAACGCGGCCCGTGCGTTCGAAGGTATCTGGTTCTGCCCCGAGGCCGCCCCTGTCGCCTGACCTTCGGGGCTCATCGCGAAATCGACAAACCGGTGGGCACTGGCCAGGTTCTTTGCGCCCCTGACGATGCTGACGGCACCGATCTCGTAACCGGTCCCCTCGCAGGGCGCGACGATCACCAGCGGTGCACCGGCCAGCTTCTGGGTGACGGCATCATGAATGAAGGAAATGCCTATCCCCGTCTTGCCGCGGGCGGCTGCCTTGACCGGCGCCGCGCCCGAGGTGGTGAACTCGGGGATGTTGTGTGCAAGCGCGGCCAGGTAGGCGAAGGCCTCCTCCTCGCCCAGCAGCTGGATCAGGGTCGCGAGCACCGTAAAGGCCGTGCCGGACGATTTCGGATTGGCCATCAGCACAAGGCCGCGGTAGCGCGGGTCGGTGAGGTCCTTCCAGCAGGACGGCGTCGAGATATCCCGGGCGTCCAGAATGTCGGCATTGTAGGCAAAGCCCAGCGCGCCGGCATAAACGCCGGATGCCTTGCCGCCGGACATCTGGAAGAAATTCTGCGCCCAGGGAAGCGCGTCCCCCCCATGCGCGGGTGTGTAGGTCTCCAGAAGGTCTTCCCCGGCCGCCTGCAAATGCGTGTCGCCGGTCCCGCCCCACCACACGTCGATATGCGGATTGTCCCGTTCGCTGCGGATCTGGTCGAGGATCTCTCCTGTGCTCCGGCGTTCCATGGCGACCTCAAGGCCGGTTTCGGCCTCGAAGGCCGTTTCCATGGTCGAGCACCAGTCTTCGTCAACGCCGCACAGGACGTTCAGGTCCTGCGCCGAAGCTCCATTGAGCGCGGCACACAGCCATATGGCCGCACCCGCTGCGAGTGGCGTGACAAATCTCATGTTTCCTCCCAGGCCGAGGCTGCGCCCCGGTTGCTCACTACCATGGCAGAAGCACCTGTCACCGCAACAGGAGTTTGGTTACCGTTGTTTCGCCGGAAAAGAAAAAGAGTTACAATTGTTACAAGCCTTACAAATGTGACAAACACTTGAAAAACCTAGGCTTTGCATATCGACACGCCGTGCATATGATGTCCTCCGGGAGGACACAAGATTGCTGAATGAAGGCATCAGTATCCTGATCGTGGAGGACGATCCGGATATGGCTGAACTGATATCGGATCTGGTCGAGGCCGAGGGCTGGCTGCCCGTTGCCGTCCGGTCCGCCGAGGAAGCCGCCGGCAGTCTCGCCGAGCGGGACTTTCACCTTGTTCTGGTTGATCACAATCTGCCCGGAATGTCCGGCCGGGTGTTTGCTCAGAAACTGCGCTCGCGGACCGATATCGGCATCGTCATGGTGACGGCAGCGGGAAGTGCCGCGGAACGGGTTCTCGGACTGGAGACCGCGGCGGATGATTATGTCGTCAAACCGTTCGAGCCCATCGAGCTGACCGCCCGCATCAAGGCCGTTCTGCGGCGATTGCACCCGGCGATGAAGGGCGACAAGGATCCGGTGACGGTTCATCACGAGCCGACCGCGCTGAGGCTCGGTGACTGGGTGATCGACCTGGTCAACAGAAAGGCCGTGTGCACGTCACATCCGTCCAGGACCTTGACCTCCTCCGAGTTTTCCTTGCTCGAGATACTGGCGGCAACACCGAACGAACCCGTCAGCCGGACGACCATCCTGGAGCAGCTGGGAGCGGAAACCGATCGCCTCATCGACCGCAACGTCGATGTTCTGGTCCTGCGCCTGCGCCGCAAGATCGAGCGCAACCCGGATCTGCCGCAGCACATCAAGACCCGTCGTGGAAAGGGCTATATCCTGCATCAGGATCCGGCCCAGCTGCCCGGATGATCAGCCGTTCGCGTCTTTCCTCGATCGCCTTCCGGCTGCCGGCGGCCATTGTCCTGATCTGTGTCGTCGCCTTTGCCCTGTCGGCCATCGCGATCTACGGACTGTTGAAGGCCCGGGAGGAAACCGCGGCCTACGGCCTCCAGGCCTATTCCAGCCTTGCCGACGCCGCTCTCGTCTCGCGTCAGGTGTCGGACCTGGTGTCCAGCGCTCCCTTCCTCATGAACGCGACCTCCCCCTACACGGTGTCCTCCAAGAGCCGCGCCCTTGTCGAACAGGTGGATGCGCTGCTGGAGGCCTTGCCGGACTATCCGCCCGACAAGGAAGCCTACAGAACGGCCAATGCCGAGGTCTCCAGCCTGCTCGGGCAGATCCGGACCCAGACCCTTGCGCTTGCCTCCAGGGCCGAGACCGCCCAGAACTTCAAGGAAGAGGTCTCCTCCGCGCTTGGCGTGATCGCCGTCGGCGAGACGATCGCCCAGAAGCAACTCAGCCAGCGGCTCAATGCCATCGTTCACTCCGTCTCAAGCGCCGGCAGCCTGTTCCAGCTCGGCGAGCTGCGCCGCCGCTATGTTGCCGAGACCGGACAGCCTCCCTTGCCCGAAGAGGCTCTGCAGCCCTACGAGCGCGTATTCGCGGCCCAGACCCGCTACCTCATGGAAATGTTCGGCGTGCGCACCGCGATCGCGAAACTGCACGATGTTGCCCGCGAACTCTCCTTTGCGACCGAAACCCAGTCCGAGCGGGTGACGCAAACGCTGAATCGCGATTTCCAGTCCACGTCGGCAACGCTTCAGCAGCTCCTGATCATCGTCGCGGCCGCCTCGCTGCTGGTGCTGACGATAGCCGCCCTGTCGATCCGTTCGGCGATCCGCGTCTCCCGGGGCATCGTGTCGCTGTCCAGCGGCATGAATGCCCTGGCAAAAGGTCAGAAGGATGTCGGCCCGCCCGTCTACCAGGGTGACGAGACCGAACTTCTTGACCTTCAGCAGTCCTTTCAGGCCTTCAAGGAAAGCGTGGATCGCGTCACCCGCTTGAGACGCACGGCGGAAGCCGCCGCCCGCACGATCCGTTCGACCTTCCGGAGCATGAACGAAGGCATCGCCATCTTCGACGCCGCCGGCCGGCCCGTGACAATGAACCGGCGCGTCATCGAGCTGATCGGCCACAAGGGCTCGGCACGCAAACTGCCTCTTGTCGACTTCCTGTCTCCCATACCCGAGATCCAGACAGATCTGTTGCCCGGCGGCAGGAACGGACAGCCCCTGGCGGAACCTGTTTCCGTGCGTCACCGGTCGGCGACCGGCAGGGTGACCGAGATCTCCCTTTCCCACCAGAGCGACGACGGCGTGGTTTTGCTGGCCCGGGACGTCACCCTGCTCGACCGGCAGGAAGCCGAGGCTGCCAAGGCACTGCGGCTCGACGGAATCATGCGCCTGACCCACCAGCTCAGCCACGAGGTCGGCAACACCATCGGCATCATCACCGGCAGTCTCGGGCTTCTGGAGCGCGACGGCGGCTTCAGCAGCAAGCAGCAGCGCAACATCACGCGCATCCGCAAGGCCGCCGACCGCGGCCGGTCGCTGGCGAGCAGCATGCTGACCATCGGCCGTCAGCAGCCGATCAATTTCAGCCGGATCGAGATTTCATCGGTCTTGCGCGGCATGGCAGACATCCTGGAGATCGCCATCGGCGAGGAATGCGGCCTGACGCTCGAGCTGGACGAAAACCTGCCGCCGCTTGTCCTTGATCCCGAGCTTTTCGAACAATCCGTGCTCAACCTGTGCCTCAATGCCGCTGCGGCAATGCCCTCTGGAGGGTCGGTCGTTCTGAGAAGTTTCGCCCAGGAAGACAGCATCGTGGTTTCGGTGACGGACACCGGTATCGGCATGAGCCGGGAAGACGTCGACAAGGCCTTCGAACCCTATTTCACCACGCGAACCGGAAAAGGCGGCGCAGGCCTTGGGCTTGCCGTCGTCTACGGCTTCGTGCGCCAGAGCGGCGGACGGGCGACCATTCGTTCCGAGCTCGGCAAGGGCACCACTGTCGAGCTTCGCTTTCCGGTTCACCCGGAAACCGCTGCGCAGGACGTACCGACATTCGAAGAACACGTCTGACGGGAGCGCCGCAAGGCGTCACGCCGCTTGGGGATCCAGCATCTCCTGCAGGGCAGCCCCCGCTGCGCTCCAGTCCGGCCCGACAGCGGTAACGATCCGTGTCACCGAGGGATACCAGTGGCTGCCTGTGCCTTCCCCGGCCCAGTACCATTCATGATTTTCCTGAAGCAGGGCGATCCCCTTGCGCCCGAGCGCACCGGCGACATGCAGCGGCAGCCCGTCCGGACCAACGACCAGATCCAGGCAATCGACCACGTTGACCAGATCGCCGAGCCCCTTGAGCGCCACGCCGGCATCAAGCGCTCCGGGCCAGGCCCGAAGCTGGTGACGGCTGTCGTCGAATTGCAGGCTGATCGCATGCACGGGCAGATCCGCCAGCGCCTCGCGCATGTGGTCCACCAGCAGGCCCGGTGCCCTTGTGTCCCAGAATACCCCGATCCGGGGCTTTCCGTCTGAGGGAAGCGCCGCGTCCCATTGGGCCCGCCGCTCCGGATCCGGGGCCAGATAGGGGGCGAAGACCGACTTGTCGGGCGCATAGAGGACCGTGCGGGCGGTGAGGTCGGCAAGGAGCTCAGGTTGCGCTCCCGGTTGCGACGTCCAGTGGACCCGGTCGCCGGCCGGCAGCCGGTGCCACAGGCTTTCCAGATGAGAATCGCCAATCATCTCGACCTGCCCCTCCCCGGCCCAGGCATTGACGAAACGCATCAGCACAAGTTCGTCCAGCAGGGGCGCGCGCGCAGGCAGGCCGACGCTGAACGGCGGCACTGGTCCTCCCTCCGGCAGGTTGCGCCGTGCCGCCCAGGATGCCCAGCCTTCGCGCGACCGCCCGAGGACATGAAGTGCTTCCTCGCGCAGGCTCAGGACCGCGGCGCTGCCGGCCAGCTCGGCGGAGAGCTTGTCGCTGAGATCGAGCAGCTGCCGCCAGGCCCCGGCCTTTTTCAGGACTTTCAGGAAACCGGCCATCCGGCCGCTGTCCTTCGGGTCCTTGCGCAGCCATTTGGCGCCATCGGCAAGCGCCCCGGCCACGTTGCCCCGGGCGATTGAAACCTCCGCGGCGCACAGAACGATTGGCGCAAAGTCCGGGAACCTCGCCTTGAAGCGATCCGTCAGTTTCTGCGCTTCCCCAAGCGCACCCGAGGCCAGGTAGACTCGTGCCAGGGTGACGGCGATATCCGGATCCTGGGGCGCCTCGAGATGGGCTTTTGTCGCCAGGGAAGCAGCGGCTTCGAAATCACCGGTCAGGGCACGGACATGCGCCAGCGCGGCAAGCGCGCGCACATGATCGGGATCGATCTCAAGGGCCTTGTCAAGCAGCGCTGCCGCTTCCGTCAGGTTCTGGCAGGCCAGCGCCAGCGTCGAGCCGGCAACGAGCACCGCCGGATCCGCCGGGGCGAGACCAGCGGCACGGGATAGCCACCCTTGCGCCTCGCGAAGATCTCCCCGCTGCAGGTGGATCTGCCCCAGCAGCAGGATGGCCGGCAGGTGACCCGGCGACTGTGCGGCCACCGTTTGCAGGTGCTCCAGCGCGTCGGGCAGGCGGTTTTCAAACAGGGCCAGGCTGGCCAGGTTGGTCAGGATGACCGGGTCGTCCGGGCTCAGGTGAAAGGCGGCCAGCAGATGTTGTTTCGCCTCCGCGACGTGCCCCGCCTTGAGCTGCAGTGCACTCTTTGCGATGAGCGCGCTCGTGTTCTGCGGATGGCTTTCCAGCACCTGGTCGATCAGGAAGCCGGCGTCCTCGAACTGGCCCTTCTGGATCAGTTTCTCGGCGGCCCGGCACTTTTCGGTGGATGTCAGGTTCATGTGTCGCGCGGACCACCGGTCGTCAGGTCAGGATGTTCATGCCGGTTGCAATCTTGATGCTGGCGGCGCTGAGCACGGCGCTTGCATCCTTGACCTCGGCTTCCTTGGTCTTCACCTCAACGGCTGTGGCCGCGACCTCGACGCTGGTTGTCTCGATCTTGAGGTTGGTCGCACCGATGCCGATGCCTGTCGCGCCGATCTCGATAGCGGTCGCGCCGATCTCGATATTGGCCACCGAAATGCCCACCAGCATGCTGATCTCGATGCTGACGGAGAAGGAAATCGCGAAGGCTGCGGCAATCTGGAATTCGAAAGACCCGCCGTAATACTCGTCTGTGGTCCAGCCCTCATAACGGCTATGGCTGGTACCAGTGGTAACGTCGATGGCGTCCTTGAGCTGCGTTTCCCAAAGGCCTTCGCCGCTGAGTTTTGCCCAGTAGCTGCTGCCGACCGTCATCTTGACGCCGTCGTCGCTTTCCAGGTTGATCTTGTTGTTCGATTTCAGAAGGATGTCCTTGGTCGAGCCCGGATCCTGGTCCGTGTAGCTGCCGGTCGAGATCACGTAGCTTTCGCCCGAATGCCGGCTGAGACCTGTTGTCTTGACGTCGTTGGTGCCGGAGATGGTGGTGCTGCTGTTGCCGTCGATGGTCTCGTCCAGGTTCCCTTCGATATAGATATCTAGGTTGGACTTGTACTGGTGATAGGCATCCTCGTTGACAAGGAAAAACAGGCCGCCGGTCGTCTGGATAAGCGCTCCGCGTGCGGCAGCGTCCATATGGTCGGGTGACCGGTCCCCCTCCTCCGACGCATCGTATTGGCCGATCCGGAGAAAACTGCTGTTGTCCTTCGTTTCCGTCGTTTCATCCGACGCACTCTCGTCCGGGATCAGAACCGTTGTGTTCAGCACCTCGTCCGAACTGGTCACTTCATAGTCGGCGTCGTCAACTGTCTCGGAAGAAGTCATGCCGGGTTCCTTTCAAGCATTTGCCGTGTCTAAGGTGTCGGAGCGGACGCTCAGGACAAGACCAGGCAAGTGAACTGTGCCGGGGTCAGGGTCATTCCGGCGGAATTGGTCGAATTCTGGATGGTGGTGTCGGTCAGGCGCGTTGCCGGGGAAACCCCCATGAACACGTTGACGGAGCTGGTGACATGGGTGCTGGGACCGACAATGGTTCCCGACGCGACGCCGAGCATGGCGCCCGTTTCGTCACCGCTCGTCACCGTTGTGGTCGTCAGCAGGTTATGCGCAAAACCGCCACCGACCAGCACGGTAACCGCGTTGGGAACCGCCACCGACGACACGGCGATGTTGACATAGGGGGTCGGCACGGTCGCGGTGCCGACATAGGTGTTGCAGACATCCATGAGGCCGAGGCTCATGCATCCGAGCTGATTGTTTACAAACACGTATCTCGCTCCTCGGGCCCGGCCCTGTTGGTCCGTTGCGCCCTATTGGTCTGTCGCGACGGTGCGCGGATTGTAAATCTCGCGGATCAGGCGCACCTGATCCGTTTGCCGCACAGTTCCATGCGACCCGGCCGTCAGGGTCGCGTGGACACTTGCGTTGTGAAAGTCGGCAAGATCCAGGTCGGCGCGCGAGAGGTCCGCCCCGTCCAGATTGCAGTTCGAGAAATTGGCGATGTTCAGGTTGCTGCCGGCAAAGGAAGCACCACGGCAGTCGGCGTGGTCGAACTGGGCCTTGTCGGACGTGCTCGCGGTCAGGTCCGCGCTTCTGAGATCGCTGCCGCTGAAATTCGCCATGGACAGGCGCGCGCCGGAGAACACCGCGTTCTGCAGATTGGCGTTGCAGAACAGCGCCATGTCGGCAATCGCTTCGGCAAAGGAACAGCCGGCGAGCTGGCTGCCCATCAGCAGGCTGCCGGTGAGATCCGCACGCTCGAACTGGCAGCCCTTCATGTCGGTTTCCATGAACGTGCATTGCATGATCGGCGTGTCCGAGAAATCAAGGCCCGTCATGTTGCACTTGATGAACATCGCGGACTGGCAGATGACATCCTCGAAGTCAGCGTCCGACAGATCAATTCCGACAAAGACCGTTGCCTCGAGCAAGGCCTCGGACAGTGTAATGCCTTTTGTGTCACACTCGACCACGGCGCTGTTCAACAGCGCCGCCCCGCCCAGATCCGCAGCCTTCAGGTCCGACTTGACGATCTGGCAGGCGATCATGTTGGCCCCGGTCAGGCCAACTCCGGCCAGCGCAGTTTCCAGGAAGGACGTCTTTTCGAAACGGCAATTGGCGAGCTTGGCCCCGGTGAGATCGCTCTTGACGAAAATGGCCCGTTCAATCTCGTTTTCACCGAAATCCGCCCCCTTGAGGTCGCATTCGGTAAAGACACAGCGGCTCATGTCCGCTCCCCGAAGGACGGCGCCGGTAAAACGGGTCCTCAGAAAGGTCCCCCCCGCGAGGCTCACTCCGCTGAGATCCGCACCGGAAAAATCCGCATCGATGACCGGTTCGTCATAACGGATGAAGTCGGCCAGTTCGTCGAGGGAAATCACTGGCGGGCCTCCAGGTTCGTAAGCACGAGATTGGACCCTGTCAGGTCGGCAAATACGAGTTTCGCCTCGGAGAGATCCGTCCGGAAAAAATTGGCGGAGCGAAAGCTCGCCTCCGCGAGATCGGCCCCGTGGAACCCGGCGCCCAGAAGATTGGCGCCGAAGAAATCCGCCTTTTGCGCATTGGCAAAGGAGAACATGGACCCGTTCCAGGACGAAAGCCGCATGTCCGCCAGTTTCAGATCGGTTCCGGACATGTTGCACCCGTGGAAGATCGCCTTGAAGAACCCGGCGTCGCTCATCCGTGCATCCTGGAACCCGCACTTGGTAGCATGCGCCTCCAGAAAGTTCACGCTGCGCATATCCGTCTTGCCGAACCAGCCGCATTCATCGAGCAACGCGTGACACATCTTCACGGCATGGAAGCCGACACCGGCAAACGTCACCTTCTTCATCATGGCGCCGCAGCAATCGGACCGGTCGAGGTTACAGGACAGGAAGTTGCTTCTGTCCATCCGAAGCTGCTCGGCGTGAAGACCGCTCATGCTGCAGTTGACAAAGGAACAGCTGTCGATCGCGGCCCCCGTGAGCACCGCCCCCGTGAACTGGCAATTGACGAAAGTGCAGTCCTTGATAACGGCACCGGCAAAATCGCAGCCGGAGAAATCGGCGGCGACGACCTTGCTGCCCTCCAGCCTGGCTTTGCCGAAGTTTGTCCTTCTTGCCTGAACGCCGGAAAGGTTCGCTCCGGAAAGGGTGGCGGCGGACAGATCGGCCTCGTCCAGCAAGGCTCCGGCAAGAACCGTTTCCTCGAAACGCGCGCTGCGCAGATCGGCTCCGGTCAGATCGCAGCGTTCCAGAAAGCTGCCGGTGAGGTCCGCTGCGGAAAGCGCGGCAGACGCAAGAGACGCTCCGGCCAGATCCCGCCCTGCCAGAGTGCGGCCTGCGGACAAATGGTTCCTGATGTACTGGCCGAAGAGCTTCGCGGCTTCAATTCCGAGGGGTTCAAGCGGCGCGATCGGTTCGGCCGCCATCCGGCGCGCGGTTGCCAGCGTCGTGTCGACCGTGTCCTGCGCCCGATCCAGTTGCTGGTGCGCGGTCGCGCCGGGATCCTCGATGGACGCGTCCACCGGTTTGACGGCTGAGATCGCGGACTTCAATTTGTCCGACGGCAAGTCCCCTTCCCCGGCGAGGTCCGGGAACGTCTCTGCCAGGAAGCCGTCCAGTTCACCCGGCTCAGCCGTGGCAGCTTCGGCGCCCGGGCCATCCATTGCGGCCGCACTCTCCGCTGATTCCGGTTCAGCAAGATCGGCAGGCCCCACAAGCGGGGTGTCCGGCATGCGGCCGAGCAGGTCCCGGGCAGGGGCCAGAAGCCCCGCAGCGGTGCCGTCCTCGAATCGGACCCTGGCGCCCTCGAAGGCCGCCTGCGGATCTTTTTCGCTCAAGGCGGCGATGTCCGGCGTGGGCGCGGAATCATATTGTGCAAGCAGCCTGTCCAGGTCGTCCTGGGGAACCAGCTCTTCGATGGCCGGCAGGAACCCCTTGCCCGTGCCGACGGAATGTCCGAGCTCCTCCATCTCGCCCAGGCTGGCAGGCGGCATGACCGGGGGCGTGACACCAAACTGCTCGACCAGACCGGCAAGTTCCGCGCTCACCATGTCGGCCTTGAGTTCCGCTTCCCGGCGCAGATCTTCCGCATCCGAAATCAGGCGCGCGAAATCGACATCCCCGCGGGCGATGTCCTCGTCCGTCGGCAGGATGAACGGTTTCAGGTCCGGCTTTTGAATGGCCGGAACCAGCGCTGCGGGCAAACCCTGTTCGGCAAACCGCCTCTCCAGGCTCCACTGCCGGCCTTCGACCCACAGATCCTGCCGCTCGGTTGCCGCTGCAAGCCGGTCGGCCTCCCGGCGCTCGATATCCTCCGGTGCCTCCTGCGGCGACAACTGACTGTCCGCGAGGAGGTATTTCTTTCCCTCCTCCGGGTCGGCCCGGAGTGCATAGACAGACTGATAGTGGTCGGCGGAGCGGGGTGCATCCTTCAGCCACTCATAGGCAACCATGACATCGTTGATGTCGCGACCGTCCCGGTCGCCGACGGCCAGCACGCCGCGATTGACCACGACACCCTTCATCTCCGACCCGAGGATCCAGACCGTGTCGGTGTGCATCGGAATTTCCGTGAGCCGGTCCGGTGCGGAAGCACGGTTGACAAAGGCACGGGCCCTGACGCCTGGCAGCCGCGAGTGCACATCCGGCCGGGACTCGGACATGCCCACCACTCGAACCGGCTCCGTGCCCTTGAAAAAGCCCTCGACCTGCTGATCGCGCATGGCGGACAGGAAATAGCGCGGATCGAAATCCTCCGGCCAGTCGGGCATCCGATGCGCCACCCAGGCCTTGTCATATGTGCCCGCCAGCGCCATGCGGGCGGGATCGTCCATCGGCAACGGTCCGACCAGTGCGGGGGCCGGCTTGTCGTCAATCTCCCGGATCTCCGCGCCGGCCAGTTCCACGTTCGGCAGTCGCAGATGAGGGATCTCGCCGAAAAGCTCTGCAGCGGCGGCTCCCTGGCCGGCGGGGTTCGCGGCAAAGCCCTCGCCGCCGAAGGCCCGGTCGGGTGTCAGCGGCATTTCGGTGAAGGGACGCGGATCGGTAAAGACCGGCCCTTCCGCCCCCGCCTGCCAGGTCCGGTCGCCGAAGACGGACAGCATCCGGCTTCTTTCGCCAACCGTAACGGCAACATGCATGGCCTTGACCGGTGCTTGCGACCGGGCCTGTCCCGCGATCAGGAACTCGCCGAAGGGTTTGGGATAGGCAGCGTCAAAGACAGTCCCTTTCGGCAATTCCTTGGCAACCAGGGGCCACATCGCCGTTTCCGCCAGAATGTCCGTCGGGTCCAGCAGGTCGAACAGGGTGAAGGTCGAGACGATGAAGAGCCCCTTGCCCTTGTGGGGCATGGTTTTGGTCAGAAGACCAAGTCTCAGGGGTTTCATGACACGCATTCACAGATCCTCGAAAAAGGCAGAAACGGTTGGCCGGACCGGTCGTCCGGTCAGCCCATGGAAATGCGCTTGCCGTCGAGACGAATGTCTTCCTTGGCCACGGTAAGCGCGGACCCGGCCTGGGTGAGTGCGACGGTATCGGCCTGGGTCTGGATGCTGCCCGCCCGTAACTGGTCCGTTTCCACCACCCGGTCGACCCGGTTCCGGGTCTTGGTCGAGGTGGTCTCGAAACTGGCGAGCTGCGTCTTTGCGTTGGTGACGATGTCCAGCATCGAGGTCATCAGCTTCTTGCCGACAAGGGCGAGCTGGCGGCTGCTCATCAGCATGCTGTCGAACCGGAACGCAAGGCGCTTGCCGGTCGCCTCCAGCCCCTCTTCCGCATCGATCCGCAAATTGCCCGCAGACAGGACAAAATCCTGCCGGGTGCCGTCGTTGCGCAGGGCATTGATATGAAGGGCTTGCGCCTCTTCCTCGGACCGCAAAAGCACGTCTGTTATGAAGACGCCCTCCGCGGTGGAGAGCAGCGCGACGGTGTCGGAAACCCGTGGCTCGACCAGGCAGGACACTGCCCGGCGTGCGCGAACCGGCTTTCCGGAGACAAGAAGGTCGAACATTCCGGAGTCCTGGCCGGCTTCACCGCCGGTGACCGTGCCGGTGACCGCCTTGTCCTGATGTCCGGCCTGCGCTGCTATCAGGTTCTGCGGGAATGCCGTGTCGTCCGTGTCCAGCGCGGCTCCACAGGCTTCCGCTTTGGTCTGCAATCCCATATTCACCTCCAGCGCTGACTCGAACCGCATGCACCCGAAAGGCTGCGGCGACACCGGTAGACCGGCGGCGATTCCAAGAGTTCCCCAGACCGCTTATAAAGGTCAAGGGTTATCAGGAGCTTTTGCAGTGACCTGACGGCAGCAAATTCGAAACGAAGTGAATTCGGAAGTATTTAGTCTAATTTTCCAAACGGACCGGCATCAGGACGGCGCGGCTCCGCGACGGCACCGCCGGGCTAGCTCTCCCGCTCAGCTTCGCTTGACGGTGCCGTCGGCAACCCAGGCATCGAACACATTGAGCGCGGCGTCGCAGAAAGCCGCGTCGTTGATATGCGCATCGACCTCCGTGACCCGGATCCGGCCCGCCGACACCGCGCGGGTCTCCTCGATGAACGCGGCGAGGCCTTCCGGATCATGCGCCTCCTCGCCTTCCCTGTCCCACGCCTCGATGCCGCAGAGCGGCAAAAGCAGATGCGACGGTCCGGAAGCCGCTTCCACGCGGGCGACCAGTTCCCGCGCCCATCGGCGCCGTTCATCCGGGTTGAACACGGAGCTCTTGATCAGGCGGTTGTGCTCGTGGAACGGCCGGTCGGCATATTGCGCCGGGATCTCCTGCCAGCCGGCGAAGTCGACCAGGTCGAGGGCCCCCGGCGCGACGATCTGCGGCGTTCCGTTCCTGCCTGCATTGGTCAGCCGGTCCGGCCCGCTGCTCACCAGGGACCCGGCCAGCATGTTGCCGAATTCCTGCAGGCAGAAATCCATCACGCAGCAGAAGGCGCCGTCACGCGCCAGCGTCTCGAAAGCCATGCCGCCCATGCCGGTGGAATGGAACACGGCCACCTCGTAACCACGCTCTTCCAGCGCGGGCTTGAGCACCTTCATGTAGGACAGGCAGCTGGAGCCGAGCGAGGTCATGCCGACCAGCGGTTTCGACCGGTCCGGCGGCTGCGCGGCATTGGCCGCGCCGAGCACGGCACCGGCCGCCTGCGCCAGCGACGATTTGCAGATGCCGTTGAGCCCGTAGAGCCCGCCGGCCCACAGGATCATCTGGATGTCCGGCGCCAGTCTTTCCGGAGGGATCAGCGGCGAAAAACTGACCGTCGAGACGATGAATTTCGGGACCCCCATCGGCAGGGCCTGGGCGCAGTCGAGTGCCAGGTCCGTGCCCATGGTGCCGCCAAGCGCGATCATGCCGTCGAACCGTCCCTCGGCGTGGCCTTCGGCGACCAACCTGGCAGCGCCCCGCGCCATCACCTGAAAGGCCCTGTTCTCATCGCCCTGTGCGATGACCTCCCCGATCGACATGCCGCCGGCCTCGGCCACCTCGTGCTTTGAAATTCCGGTGGGCGTCTCGGGATCGCCGAGCACGCTGACATCCATCGTCAGCACCTTGCCGCCTTGGGCCAGAATCGTCTGCTCGATGAACTCCAGCTCCGCATTCTTGGTGTCGTAGGTGCCGATGGACAGGATCGTCTTGGTCATCTCGGGGCCTTCTTCTTCACAGCTGGATCCAGGCGGTTTTCAGATCGACATACTTGTCGAGCGCGTGCAGCGACTTGTCGTGACCGTTGCCGGACTGCTTCATGCCGCCAAGGGGTACGGTCAGGTCCGACCCACCATAGGTGTTGACGTGAATGACGCCCGAGCGGACAGCCCTGATCATGCGATGCGCGCGGCCGAGATCCGCCGTCCAGACCCCGGCAGCCAGACCGTAGTCGCTCGCATTGGCCATCCGGATGGCCTCGGCTTCGTCCTTGAAGGAAGTCACGGCAAGAACGGGCCCGAAGACTTCCTTTTGCGCAATCGTGTCCGATGGCTTCACACCGGTCATCACGGTCGGCGCCATATAGTAGCCGCCGGTGTCCTGAAGGATGCGCCCCCCGCCGGTACGCCGCTCGGCGCCCTCCGCTTCCGCGGTCTCGACGAACGCCAGATGGCTTTCGAGCTGCGTCAGGGAATGCACCGCGCCGATCTGGCTGGAAAGATCGAGCGGGTCGCCCACCGTCAACGCCTCGGCCTGCCTGCAAAGCGCGGCGACGAAGTCGTCATGGATTTCCTCCTGCACCAGCAGACGCGAGCCGGCGACACAGACCTGGCCGGAATTGCGGAAGATCCCCGCGGCCGACACCTTCGCGGCCTTTTCAAGATCGGCGGCATCATTGAAGACGATGTTCGGTGACTTTCCGCCGAGTTCCAGGTAGCAGCGCTTCAGGTTGGAGCGGGCGGAATATTCGAGCAGCCGGCGGCCGGTCGCACCCGACCCCGTAAAGACGAGAATATCGACCTCCATGGACAGCGCCAGCGCCTCGCCGACCACCGCACCCGACCCTGTCACCACATTCAGAACCCCGTCGGGGAGGCCGGCCTCTGATGCCAATTCCGCGATCCTGAGCAGGCTGAGCGAAGCGGTTTCGGCGGGCTTCAGGACAACCGAATTGCCCATCGCCAGCGCCGGCGCCAGTTTCCAGGCACCGATCATCAGCGGGAAGTTCCAGGGCACGATCGCGCCGACGACGCCGACCGGCGCCTTGTGCACCAGGGCGAGCACGCTGTCCGCGGTCGGGGCGACCTCGCCATAGACCTTGTCGAGCGCCTCGGCGTAATAGCGGAAGGTCGCCGCCGCCGACAACGCCTCGGCCTTGTAGGCCATGGAGATTTCCGTGCCGTTGTCACGGACCCCGAGAACGGCGAGTTCCAGGGCGTCCCTTTCGATCAGATCGGCAAGTTTCAGGAGCACCTTCTTGCGCTGCGCGGGCGCGGCGCAGGACCAGCGGCCATCCTCGAAGGTCTTCCGCGCGGCAGTCACCGCCCGGTCCACGTCCGTGGGCGAACCGGAGGCAATGCGCGTGAAGGCCCTGCCGTCGATAGGCGACACCACGTCGAGCGTCTCTCCGGACATCGAAGGCACACTCCGGCCATCGATGAAATGCCCCCGGTCGGACACGGATGCGTGGCGCAACGGATCGATTGCGGATTGGTCGAACATCCTGGGGTCAGCCTTGTTGTGTCGAGAATTCGGTGTCTGTTTCGCCCGCTTCCCGCGCGCGGCGCGCCTTGTGCTCGCGGATCACCGCGCGCACATGCAACACCAGGATCAGCAGGATCATCACGAAGAGAAAGGCGGCGATCGGCCGGTCGATGAAGTCGAGCGGTGTGTTCACCCGCGCCATGGCGGTGCGCAGCTTCACTTCCATGATACCGCCGAGCACCATCCCGAGGATGATCGGCACAATCGGAAGATTGAGCCGCTTGAGCACAAGGCCGAAGACGCCGAAACCGGCGGCAATGGCACAGTCCGTCACCGAATTCCTGAGCGAATAGACCCCGACGAAGGACAGGGTCAGGATCATCATGCCGAGGAACCGGGTCGGGATCTGGATGATCTTCAGGAGAAGCCCCGTCGAGGACAGCAGGAAGGCCAGCACGATCACGTTGAGCACGATCAGCGCCAGGTAGAGCGCGATGACAAAATCCAGCTGTCCCTGGAAGAGCTGCGGTCCGGGCACGACATTGTGCACGTAGAAGACGGACAGCATCATCGCCGTCAGCGCCTCGCCCGGAATGCCGAGCGCCAGCAGCGGGATCATTGCCGCGCCGGGCACCGCATTGTTGGCGGCTTCGGAGGCGATCAGGCCTTCGGGCGCCCCCTTGCCGAACAGGTCCGGTGTCTTCGAGGATTTCTGGGCATAGGTGTAGGACAGGAACTGGGCGGTGAATTCGCCGACGCCCGGGATCATGCCCATGAGCACGCCGAAGCCGGAGGAGACGAAGGCGACCCGCTTGAAGGCAAAGAGTTCCCTGAGGCCGGAAAACAGATTGCCGCCGACCCTGGCCGACCCCGGATGGTGCTCCCTGTCCACCAGAAGCAGCAGCGCCTGGGAAATCGCGAACAGGCCGAGCACGACGACGATCAGGTCGACACCGGAGGTCAGCCAGCTCTGGTCGAAGGTGAAGCGCTTGGTGTACTTGGCCGGTTCCAGGCCGATGGTGCTCAGGAGAATGCCGAAGGACGCCAGCATGCCCGCCGCAAAGACCTGGCCGCGATGGGCCACGACCACAAGGATGATGCCCATCAGCGCCGCCAGGAAGATCTCGCGGCTGCCGAAATGCGGCGCGATCATCGCCAGCAGCGGTGACAGCACGATCAGGCAGACAATGGAAAAGATGCCGCCGAAGAAAGATGCCGAATAGGCCAGCGACAGCGCGCGGTGCCCCTCACCCTTTTTCGTCATCGGATAGCCGTCATAGGTGGTCAGGGCGTTGACCGCGGTTCCCGGCGTGTTGATCAGGACGGCGGGGATGGCACCGCCATACATGGACGATCCGTAGACGCCGAGCAGCAGCGTCAGGCCGACGATCGGCTCGAAGGCGAAGGTCGCCGGCAGCAGGATCGCGATCGCCACCGCGGCTCCGACACCCGGGATCGCGCCGATGATCACGCCGCCGACGGAACCGATGACAAGGGCGACCAGCACCTGCCACTGGGCAAGCATGGAAAGGCTGGAAAGGAGAATGTCCATCCGGTCCTCACAGATAGAGCAGGGCGAAGGCGCGCAGGCCGTCCGGCAGCGCCTCGTAGATGTGGCCGGCCGGGATCTTCACCTGCAGGACCGCCCGGAAGATGACGACCACGGCCACGCTGAACCCCGCCGCCGCCGCCAGGTTGACCCGCGTCGCCTCACCGACCCGGAAGGTCAGGAAGATCGAGAAGACGAGTGTCGCCGGCAGGTAGCCGATCCGCGGAACCAGCAGCACGTAGGCCAGGAAATAGAGCACGTATTCCAGCGACTGCAGCCAGAAGCCGACTTCCCGCCAGCGCCCCGGAATGCGCCTGGAACACAGCGAGCCTATGAAATGCAGGCTGGCGAAGATCACCATGCCCGTCACCGCGACCGCCGGCCAGAACCGGGGCTGCGCATACCAGTTGGTGCGCTTCGCCCACACGGTCTCCCCGGGCAGCTTCCAGAGCAGGAACAAGGCAAATGACAGGAACAGCACCGCGAAGACGATATCGCCGGGACGGCGATACCGCCTGAACAGTTCCTGGAGCGTCTTGATGCGCGCCACGTGCAAACCTCCGGCAGCGTGGGCCGGCCCCGTCGGGCGCCGGCCGGTTTCGCATGACTTACTGCTCGAGCAGCTCGCCGATCTTGCCGAGAACGGCCGCGTCGGCCTCGATCTGCTGCTCGGATTCCTCCGGGTTCTGCCAGTAGATCAGAACGCCCGTCTGGCCGATCAGCTCAAGCGCCTCGGGCTTTGCGAGCGCCGCCTGGGCCGCCTTGGAAATCTTGACGCGCGCGTCTTCCGGCACATCCTTGTGAACGAACAGGCCGTTCCACAGCGCCACGGACAATTCCGGATTGATTTCCTGAACGGTCGGAGCGTCCGGCGTCAGCGCCGTGCGCTCCTTGCCGATGCTGGCCAGGATCTTCACCTCGCCCAGGCAGGGCTGGATCAGCTGAAGCGTGGTGTTGATCACGTCAACGTCGCCGGAGGCCAGCGTGTTGCAGTTGAGTTCGTCGAAGGCCGCCTCGCTGGCGAAATCGAACCCGGACGTCTTGGCTGCCGCGAAGGTGATCTGGGTCGGCGGCAGCGGTCCACCGAAATGGCCGAGAGCCACGTCGTTGTCCTTGGCGTAGGCGGCCAGTTCTTCCCAGGTGCTGTAGGGCGCATTCGCGCCGGCGGCGATGACGAACGGATAGGTCATGAAGATGCCGATCGGCTCGAACGGGTTCGGCGTCAGTTCAGGGATGCCGATCTGCGGCCCGCCGATCGGCACGTCGGTGACGAAAGAGCCGATGGTGTAGCCGTCCGCCGGCGCCGTTGCGACCTCGACAGCCCCCGGGAAGGGCCCGCCACCGCCGCCCGGCTTGTTCACCACGGCCGCCGGCACGCCGTACATGTCCTGGAACTCGTCCGCGATCAGTCGGGTAAGCACGTCTTCCAGATCCCCCGGAGGCCAGGGCACGATGAAGGAGACGGGTTTTTCCGGATATTCGGCCACGGCGGCCGTCACGGACATCAAGGTCGCCGCCGTCAGGGCGATGGCATGTCTTTTCATTTCAAGTCCCTTTCTCTGGTCAGGTGACAGCCGGACATTGGCGCCGGTCTTGATCTGTTTTTATTTATTTTGTTAAATATTGTGATCTTAAATAATCTTGTGTCAACCTCCGAAATACGAGAGGATGCCTCGTCAACGCCTCTCGATCGGTTCATATATCAAACCATTGGTATCAAAAATATATTGTTTCAAATGAAACTACATGTCAAGATCAATACAACTGGCAAATGCGATCTCCGGACCGCGGCACTTGCATCACGACAAGAACGGAACCTTCTTTCGATGGGAACGATCACCAAGGCGCTGAACCTGCTGAACCACTTTTCCGCAAGCAGGCCGGAAATCGGGCTGACCGAATTCCGCAAGCTCTCGGGCCAGGACAAGGCAACCGTGCACCGCCATCTGGTGGAGCTGACCGCCAACGGTTTCCTGGAACAGAACCCGGGCACAAAGGGCTACCGGCTCGGCCCGGCGATCCTGCGCCTTGCCGCCGTGCGCGAACGCCTGTTCCCGGCCCGCACCCTGGTCGCGCCGCTGGTGGAACAGCTCGCTGCGGAACTCGGCGAACTGGTGCACGTATCCCTGCGCGAGGGCAATCACCTGTCGCCGCTCTATCACCACGACGCCCTGATCCACGGCACCAGGGTCTATTTCGACGAGGCGGAACTGCTGCCGCTCCACGCCACGGCCTCGGGCCTTGCCATGCTCGCCTTTGGCCCCGACCAGCTTCTGGCCGATCTGCTGAAAAAGCCGCTCAGGGCCTGGACCAGCCATTCGATCACCGATCCGCAAGTGCTGAAAGACGCCGTCGAGAAGGTCCGCGAAGACGGCATCGCCTTTGTCGACCAGGGGTTCGAGACCCATGTCTCCTCTTTCGCCGCCCCGGTTTTCGGCGACCGCCTGGAAGCGATCGGCACCATCGCCGTCGCCGCGCCGACCGTGCGCATGACCGAGGATCTCAAGTCGAAAATCCGCCGGGACCTGATCAGCACCGCGGCGGAGGTCACCGACAAGCTCGGCGGCCTCGTCCCCACCGACCTCAAGAGGATCTGGCACCATGCCGCATGATCACAAGGCCCTGGTCCTGGATTTCGGCGGCGTCGTCACACGCACTCTTTTCGAAACCCATGACCTGACCGAACAGGCGCTCGGCCTTGCACCCGGGACACTTGCCTGGCGCGGCCCTTTCGACCCCGCAACCGACCCCTTGTGGCAATCCATGCAGGCTGACGAGATCTCCGAGCGCGACTACTGGCGCACAAGGACACGTGAAGTCGCGGACCTGACCGGCCGGCCCTTCACGGAGATGGCGGACTTCGTCAAGGCCGCGCGCGGCGCCGATCCGGATGCAGTGATGCGTCCCGAAGCCCTTGCCGCCATCGAGACCGCCCGCAGCGCCGGCTGCAGGCTGGCGATCCTCTCCAACGAGCTCGACCTTTTCTACGGTCCGGAATTCCGCGAAAAACTCGCGTTCCTGAAGGATTTCGACGTCATCGTCGACGCCACCTACACGAAGATCCTGAAACCCGACCCCCGTGCTTATCAAACCTGCCTGGACAGGCTGGGCCTGCCCGCCGCGTCCTGCGTCTTTGTCGACGACCAGTTGCGCAACATACGCGGCGCCGAAGCCGCCGGCATGCAAACGGTCCATTTCGACGTTCTCAACCCACGCCGTTCATATGACGACGCGCTGCGCCTGCTCGGCCTGCCGCTGCCCGTAAAAGGAGACATGACATGAAGGATTCCAACTTCCTGAAGGAAAACAATGCCCGCCATGTCTGGCATCCGATGGCGCATCCGGCCGACAGCCAGGCCAACCTGCCGACCATCCTGACCGGCGGCCGCGATGTTTTCATCACCGATGTCGACGGTCACGAGGTCATCGACGCGGTCGGAGGATTGTGGAACGTCAATCTCGGCTATTCCTGCGCCCCGGTGAAAGAGGCCATCGCCGCGCAGCTGGAAGCCCTGCCCTATTATTCGATCTTCCGCGGCACCTCCAACGACAAGGTGATCGAGCTTTCCTACGAACTCGCCGAGTTCTTCGCCCCCGACGGCCTCACCCGCGCCTTCTTCACCTCCGGCGGATCGGACAGCGTCGAGGTCGCGCTCAAGCTGGCGCGCCAGTATCACCGCATCCGCGGCGAAGCCGGCCGGACCAAGTTCATCAGCCTGAAAAAGGGCTATCATGGCACCCATTTCGGCGGGGCCAGCGTCAACGGCAACGGCAAGTTCCGCAACGCCTACGAGCCGCTGCTGCCGGGCTGTTTCCATATTCCGGCCCCCTACACCTACCGCAATCCGTTCAACGAAAGCGATCCGGAAAGGCTCGCGCAACTCTGTGCCGCGGCACTGGAGGATGAGATCGCCTTCCAGGGCGCCAACACCATTGCCGCCTTCATCATGGAGCCGGTGCTCGGCGCCGGCGGCGTCATGCCGCCCCATCCGAGTTTCATGCCGATGGTGCGCGAGATCTGCGACCGTAACGGCATTCTCCTGATCTCCGACGAGGTCATCACCGCCTTCGGCCGCACCGGCAGTGAAAGCGGCGCCCGTCACTGGGGCGTCCAGCCGGACCTGATGTGCACTGCCAAGGCGATCACCAACGGTTATTTCCCCTTCGGTGCCGTGATGATCGCCGGCCGCGTGGCCGAAGTCTTCGAAAAGGACACCAGCGGCATCGCCTCCATCGACACCGGCTACACCTATTCCGGCCACCCGGTCGGCGCCGCGGCCGCTCTTGCCGCCCTGAGTGAAATCAAGCGCCTCAAGGTGCACGAGAACGCCGCTGTGCGCGGGCCGGAACTGCTCGGCGGCCTGAAAGGGCTGCAGGAACGGTTCGAGGTGATCGGCGACGTGCGCGGCGAAGGCCTGATGTGCGCCATCGAGCTGGTTTCAGACCGCGCCAGCAAGAAGCCGGTCGGCAAGGACGTGCCGCTGACATTCCAGAAGGCCGCCTATGAGGATGGCGTCATGATCCGGGTCTCCGGCAACAACGCCATCTTCTCGCCACCGCTGGTGCTCACGACCGAGCATGTTGCCAAGATCCTGTCGGCGGTGGAAACGGGGCTGAAGGCGGTGTCGGGCTGAGAGCCGAAGAAAAAGGCGTTTTCCCTGACTTCTCCTGATGGTCATTCCCGGCTTCATGTTCAGACTTGAGAGATGGTTTACGCCTGTTCGGGGACATGGTTTACACCTTTATCTAGTTCTCAGGTCGATTTGTGCGACCCTGTTCGCACCGAAAAAGACTTCGAACATGTCGGTTTGTTTGCCCTGACGAATAGCCAGGGCTTGCCCCTTGAATGCTTTGGGAACAAACCAGTTCCGCCCCTTGAAACGGATCTGTGCCCTCGTTTTGGGGACCTTTCGAACGATTGATCCTTCTGGGTAGGTGACATTGGGAAGCGAAGATGGCCGGCGTCGTTTTGATGGCCGATAGCGGCTGGCAGGCACTTCACCATCCAGTGCTTCGTGCGGCCGGTGGTGATTGTAGACAAGGCGCCAGTCGTCAAAGGATCTGCAACGTGTTCAGGAGCGAGCTGCCGACCCTTCGAGACGCGCGCAGGCGCGCTCCTCAGGATGACGCTGAAGCTGGAAACAACTGCCATAACCAAAGAGAAGATTGATTGCGTTTTTGCCCACCAGACGCGCAGGTGGCGACAAGACCTTTGCGGCTGCCAGAGCTGAAACAACGCTGTCTCAACACACATCATCGTCATCCTGAGGAGGGCCGGAAGGCCCGTCTCGAAGGAGCGGCTGCTTGCTCCGGTGCGTGCCGCCCGACCCTTCGAGACACGCGCGAGCGCGTTCCTCAGGATGACGCTGAAGCTGGAAACAACCGCCCAAATCGAGGACCTAAAGCTTCTGGAATTCCTCCAGGATATCCAGGAGCTGCGCCAGTTTTTCCTTGCCGATCACCTCTTCGATCCGCTTGGCGATCGCCTCGGCGTCGCCGAGCTTGTCCTCGATGATTGCCCGGCCCGCCCCGGTGATCGCGACGGTCTGCCTGCGCCGGTCTTTCGCGTCCGCCTGACGCGTCACCAATCCCTTTTCCAGGAGGGTCTGCACGATCCGGGTCTGGCTCGGAAGCAACAGGCAGGCCCGCTCCGCCAGGGTCGAGGCGTCCTGTGGCCCGAATTCCGCCAGTACGCGCAGGATGCGCCATTGCTGTTCGGTGATGCCACTGTCGGCGAGCATCTCGCGGATCGGCACCATCACCTTTTCGCGTGCCCGGATCAGGGCGATCGGAATGGAGCGTCTGGTCGAAGGCAGCGCGCCGCCAACGGGGTCTGTCGTTTCTGTCATGCAAGGTCCATAGCGGTTCAGCCGATTATTTAACATAATAAGTTTGACAAGTGAGCCGCAATATATTTAACATAACAAATATTGCGCTGTTAAGGAAAACCGATGCCGCACATCACGCTCGAATATTCCGCCAACCTGGAGGCGCGGACCGACATTCAGGCCCTGTGCGCCCACCTGCGGGCAGAAGCGGCGGCCATCGAGGCCTTTCCGATGCCGGGCCTGCGCGTCAGGGCCGTGCGGTGCGATCACTATTCCATCGCCGACGGCGATCCGAAGCACGGCTTCATCGACATCTCCGTGCGCCTGCGCGCCGGGCGCCCCGACGCCGTCAAGCAAGACGCCGCCCGGCGCCTGTTCCAGGCTGCAAAAACCTTTCTGGAACCGGTGCTGGCCACCAGCTCGCTCGCCCTCTCCCTGGAGATGCGCGACATCGATCCGGAGCTCTCGCCCAAGACGGGCACCATTCGCGACCATTTGGGGACTGCTTGAACCATGTCCGACCTTGATACCAATATCGGCAAACTCACCGGCTACCTGGCACGCTTTCGGGAGACCGGTGTCCTGAACCAGATCGGCGGTGAAGCCGTTGCCGCCGCATCCGGCGCGACCTTCGAGACGCGCTCCCCCGTCGATGAAAGCCTGATCTGCCAGGTCGCCAGAGGCGGCGCCGCCGATATCGATGCCGCTGCAAAGGCCGCCAAAGATGCCTTTCCCGCCTGGCGCGACATGGCCGCCACCGAGCGCAAGAAGATCCTGCACAGGATTGCCGACGGCATCGTCGAGCGGGCCGAGGAAATCGCGCTGTGCGAATGCTGGGACACGGGCCAGGCCCTGCGTTTCATGTCGAAAGCCGCCCTGCGCGGCGCAGAGAATTTCCGCTTCTTCGCGGACAAGGCACCGGGCGCACGGGACGGCCAGGCATTGCCCTCGCCGACCCTCATGAACATAACAACACGTGTCCCCATCGGCCCGGTAGGTGTGATCACGCCGTGGAACACACCCTTCATGCTGTCCACCTGGAAGATCGCACCGGCCCTCGCCGCCGGCTGCACAATCGTTCACAAACCGGCGGAATTCTCGCCCCTGACGGCACGCATCCTGATGGAGATCGCGGAGGAGGCCGGCCTGCCGAAAGGCGTCTGGAACCTGGTCAACGGTTTCGGCGAGGATGCCGGCAAGGCACTCACCGAACATCCCGACATCAAGGCCATCGCCTTTGTCGGCGAAAGCCGCACCGGCTCGATGATCATGAAACAGGGCGCAGACACCCTGAAACGGGTGCATTTCGAACTCGGCGGCAAGAACCCGGTGATCGTCTTCGATGATGCCGATCTCGACCGGGCGCTGGATGCGGCGATCTTCATGATCTACTCGCTCAACGGCGAACGCTGCACCTCGTCGTCCCGCCTGCTGGTGCAGGACACCGTCGCGGATGATTTCGAGGCAAAACTCATTGAGCGTGTCAACAACATCCGCGTCGGACATCCGCTCGACCCCGGGACCGAAATCGGCCCGCTGATCCACAAGACCCATTTCGACAAGGTCACCGGCTACTTCGACATCGCACGGCAAAACGGCGCGAAAATTGCGGCCGGCGGCACACGTGTCGGTGACGAAGGCTGGTTCGTGCGGCCGACCCTGTTCACCGGTGCCGACAACACGATGCAGATCGCCCAGGAGGAAATCTTCGGCCCGGTCCTGACCAGCATCCGTTTCTCTTCCGAAGACGAGGCCCTCGCGATCGCCAACGACATTCCCTACGGCCTCACCGGCTATGTCTGGACAAACGACCTGACCCGGGCCCTGCGTTTCACCAACAGCCTGGAGGCCGGCATGATCTGGGTGAACTCGGAAAATGTCCGCCACCTGCCGACGCCTTTCGGCGGGGTCAAGGCCAGCGGCATCGGCCGCGACGGCGGCGACTGGTCGTTCGACTTCTACATGGAACAGAAACACATCGGCCTTGCGACCGGTCAACACGCGATCCCGCGCCTTGGTGCAAACTGAGCAGAAAACCGTTCTGGGAGGAACACATGGGAGAAATCGTTCTTGCAGCCAAGATGACGCATGTTCCGACAATGCTGATGTCGGAGCAGCCCGGACCGGTTGAAGGCAAGCGCCAGCCGGCCATCGACGGCCACTATGAAATCGCGCGCCGCGCGAAGGCACTTGGCGCCACCACCGCCATCGTCTGCGACACCCACTGGGTGATCAATGCCGGCTTTCACATCAACGCCAACAGCCGCTTCGAGGGCCTGTTCACCTCGAACGAGTTCCCGCATTTCATCCAGGACCTGCCCTACGACTATGAGGGCAATCCCGGGCTGGGCGATGCGATCGCGAAGGAAGCAACGGATCGCGGCGCCTACACGCTGGCGCACCACCTCGACAGCCTGGAACTGGAATACGGCACGCTGGTGCCGATGCGGTTCATGAGCCGGGAACACGGGATGAAGGTGGTCTCCGTCGCCGCCTGGTGCACCGTGCATGGCCATGACGAAAGCCGGATCGTCGGCGAGGCCATTCGCGCCGCTGTCGAGGCCAGCGATGAAAAGGTGCTGCTGGTCGCCTCCGGTTCGCTGTCGCACAAGATCTGGGCGAACAGGGACTACGCCGCCAACAACGGCACCTTCACGATTTCCTCCGAGTTCAACCGCCAGGTCGACCTGCATGTGCTCGACATGTGGAAACGCGGCGACCACGCAACCTTCCTGAAGATGCTCTCCGAATATGCCGAGCATTGCTGTGGTGAAGGCTCCATGCACGACACCGCCATGCTCTACGGCGCGCTCGGCTGGGACGGCTACACCGCCGAGTGCGAGGTTGTCACCGAGTATTTCCCGAGTTCCGGCACCGGCCAGACCAACGTCATCTTCCCGGTCCAGTAAACAAAGAAAAACGCCATGCCCATTCCCGCGCCCAATCTGTATCCGCCCTTCAACATCGTCCGCCTGAGTCACGTGGAACTGGCGGTCACGGACCTGTCCAGAAGCCGCGCGTTCTACGTCGACACGCTCGGCCTGCAGGTGACCGACGAAAGCACCGACGCCATCTATCTGCGCGCCATGGAGGAACGCGGCCACCATTGCCTGGTGCTGCGCAAGGCACCTGAGCCGAGCGCAAGGGATCTCGGTTTCAAGGTCTTCAGCGAGGACGATCTCGACAAGGCCGAGCACTTCTTCAGGGCAAAAGGCCTCCCGGTCGACTGGGTCGAACGGCCCTACCAGTCCCGCACCTTTCGCACCCGCGACCCGCACGGCATTCCGCTGGAATTCTATTCAAAGATGGACCGCCTGCCGCCGATCCACCAGCAATACGCCCTCTACAAGGGTGTTAAGCCGCTCCGGATCGATCACTTCAACTGTTTCTCGCCCGATGTCGATGCCTCGGTCGCCTTCTATAACGAACTCGGCTTCCGGGTGACCGAATATACCGAGGACGAGGAGACCGACCGGCTCTGGGCCGCCTGGACCCACCGCAAGGGCGGCGTCCACGACATCGCCTTCACCAACGGCCGCGGCCCGCGCCTGCACCACACCGCCTTCTGGGTGCCGACCCCGCTCAACATCATTGATCTGCTTGACCTGATGGCCACCACCGGCTGGGTCTCCAACATCGAGCGCGGCCCCGGCCGCCATGGCATTTCCAACGCCTTCTTCCTCTATATCCGCGACCCGGACGGCCACAGGATCGAGATCTACTGCTCCGACTACCAGACCGTCGACCCGGACCTGGAGCCGATCAGGTGGGACCTGAAGGACCCGCAGCGCCAGACCCTGTGGGGCGCCCCGGCTCCGAAGAGCTGGTTCGAGGAAGGCTCGCTCTTCGAGGGAACCGATGTCCTGGCCCCGAGCCTTGCGGCCCAGCCGATCGTTGCGCCATAGGGAGTGCCGAGGAGCGTTGACCATGAACTGGACCGACTTTACCGGCTGGAGCCGGCGCTTTGCCGACTGGACGGCGGACTACCATCGTTCTCTCCGCACCCGCCCCGTGCGCGCGCAGGTCGCTCCGGGCCGGATCCTGGACGCGCTCCCGGAGGCGCCGCCCGAACTCGCCGAGGAGATGGAAAAGATCTTCACCGATTTCGAGAAGATCGTGTTGCCGGGCATGACCCACTGGCAGCACCCCCGTTTTTTCGCCTATTTCCCCGCCAACGCCTCGCCTCCCTCCATTCTGGCCGAGCAGCTCGTCACCGCCATGGCGGCGCAATGCATGCTCTGGCAGACCTCGCCCGCGGCGACGGAACTGGAAACGAAGATGATGGACTGGCTGCGCCAGGCCGTCGGTCTTTCCGGCGCTTTCACCGGTGTCATCCAGGACAGTGCCTCCAGCGCGACGCTCGCCGCCGTCCTGACCATGCGCGAACGGGCGCTCGACTGGGACGGCAACAAGTCCGGTCTAGCCGGACAGAAGACGGTCCGCGTCTATGCTTCCAACGAGGTGCACACCTCCATCGACCGCGCCATCTGGATCTCCGGCATCGGCGCGGACAACCTGGTGCGCATCCCGGTGAAGGGGCCCAGGCGCTCCATGGACCCGGACGCCCTGAGAGCGGCCATCGATGCCGATATCGCCGCCGGCCACCTGCCCGCTGGCATCATCGCCTGCACCGGCGGCACCGGCGTCGGCGCCTCTGACGATGTTGCCGCAATTGTCGCCGTTGCGAAGGAACACGACCTCTACGTCCATCTCGATGCCGCCTGGGCGGGCGCGGCGATGATCGTCCCGGAATTCAGGGACCTGTGGACCGGAGTCGACGGCGTCGATTCCATGGTCTTCAATCCGCACAAGTGGATGGGCGCCCAGTTCGACTGTTCGGCCCATTTCGTCCGCGATCCGGAGGACCTGGTGCGCACGCTCGCGATCCGGCCGGAATATCTGAAAACCCATGGCCAAGACGGCGTCATCAACTATTCGGAATGGTCCATTCCGCTCGGCCGCCGGTTCCGGGCCCTGAAGCTCTGGTTCCTGATCCGCTCCTACGGCCTGGAGGAATTGCGCCGGCGCATCCGCAACCACGTTGCCTGGTCCTGCAAGCTGGCGGATCGCCTGCGCGCCGAACCGGATTTCGAGATCACGTCCGAGCCGGTGCTGTCGCTGTTCAGCTTCCGTTATGCGCCGACGGGGGCCGCAGATCTCGACACGCTCAATCAGCGGCTCGTCGATGCCATCAACGATGACGGCCGCATCTACCTGACCCAGACCCTGCTCGACGGCGCCAAGGTGATCCGCTTCCAGGTCGGCCAGTTCGACTGCACCGAAGACGACGTTGCCTATGCCTACGACGTCATTACTGAAATTGCCCGGAAGATGGAGCCCAAATGACCCGCCTTGCGACCTACAGCGTCAACGGTGAGACCTTTTACGGAGCGGTAAGTGCCGAGGGCATGATTGCCCTCTCGCCGCTTTTCCCTCAATGGCCGACCCTCTATGACGCCATCCACGCGAACGGCCTGCGGGACCTGGTCACGGCGGCAAAGGGCAAACCGGCCACGCATGCCGACTTCACCTATGAAATGGTTTTGCCGAACGCTCCGCGTATCCTGTGTGTCGGCGTCAACTTCCCCGACCGCAACGCGGAATACAAGGACGGCAGCAGCCAGCCGAAATACATGTCCCTGTTTCCGCGTTTTGCCAGCGGCTTCACCGGTCACGGGCAGCCACTGATCCGCCCGCCGGAAAACCACACGCTCGATTACGAGGGCGAAGTCGCCATCGTCATCGGCAAGGCCGGCCGGCGCATCAGACCCGAAGACGCCTATGACCATGTCTGCGCCCTGACGCTCTGCAACGAAGGCACCATCCGCGACTGGGTGCGTCACGCCAAGTTCAATGTCACCCAGGGCAAGAACTGGGATTGCTCCGGCGCGATGGGCCCCTGGCTGGTGCCGTTCGACGATCCGGCCCAGCTGGACGAAGCGCGCATTCTCACCCGGGTTAACGGCGAAGTCCGCCAGGACGATTACCTGAAGCGCATGACCTTCCCGGTCCGCGAGGAGATCGCCTATATCTCGACCTTCATGACCCTTCAGCCCGGCGATATCATCGTCACCGGCACGCCGACCGGAGCGGGCGCGCGCTTCGATCCGCCAAGGTATCTGAAACCCGGAGACGTGGTCGAGATCGAGGTCGAAGGGATAGGCATCCTGCGCAACGGTGTGGAGGACGAAAAATGAGTCTGACAGACACGGACATTGCCGGGGCAGCCGCGGATCTTCTTGCCGCCGAAAAATCCCGCGACCAGATCGGCCTCCTCACCCGGCGCCATCCGGACCTCGACATGGACGGTGCCTATGCCATCCAGAAGGCCTTCGCTGCAGCCAAACTGGCTGAAGGCCGCAAGGTGATCGGCTGGAAGATCGGCCTGACCTCGAAGGCCATGCAGGACGCGCTCAAGATCGACATCCCCGACAGCGGCGTTCTCTTCGACGACATGCTGTTCGAGACCGGTGCGACCGTGCCGGCCGGCCGCTTCATCCAGCCCCGCATCGAGGCCGAAATCGCCTTCGTGATGAAGGCTCCGCTCGCGGGCGAAACGGTCACCCGGGAGGAGGTCCTGGCGGCAACGGATCACGTCTGCCCGAGCCTTGAAATCCTCGACACCCGCATCCTGCGCGCGGACCCTGAAACGGGCCAGACGCGCAAGGTCTTCGACACGATCGCCGACAACGCCGCAAATGCGGGGCTTGTTCTCGGTGTGGAGAAACACGACCCGCTGGCATTCGACCTGCGCTGGACCGGCGCGATCGTCGCGCGCAACGGCGAGGTCGAGGAAACAGGCCTCGGCGCGGGGGTCCTCGACGATCCGGTCGAAAGCATCGTCTGGCTGGCACGGCGCATGGCCGGTTACGGCCAGACCATCGAGGCCGGTCAGGTGATCCTCTCCGGGTCCTTCATCCGCCCGGTGGAATGTCCGTCCGGTTCAAGGATCCATGCCGATTTCGGACCGTTCGGATCCGTCTCCTGTTCTTTTGCCTGAAGGAAGTTTCATGCCTGCGCCCGAGAACCTGTTCAAAGCCGCTCTCAAGAATGGCCAGGCCCAGATGGGCTGCTGGGTGGGCCTTGCCGACGCCTACGCCGCCGAGATCACCGCCACGGCCGGTTTCGACTGGCTGCTGATCGACTGCGAGCACGCGCCCAACGACCTGCGTTCCATGATGGCCCAGCTCCAGGTCGTCGAGGCTTCAAGCAGCAAGCCGGTCGTTCGCCTGCCCGTCGGCGACACCGTCCTGATCAAGCAGTTCCTGGATGCCGGGGCCCAGACGTTGCTGGTCCCGATGGTGGAAAGCCGGGATCAGGCCGAAGACCTGGTGCGTGCGGTGCGCTACCCGCCGAACGGCGTGCGCGGCGTCGGCTCGTCGCTGGCCCGGGCCTCGCGCTTTTCCGCCATTCCCGACTACCTGAAATCCGCGGACCGGGAGATCTGCCTGCTGGTTCAGGTGGAGAACCGCGCAGGCCTCGCGGAGCTGGACGGCATCCTGTCCGTCGACGGCATCGACGGGGTCTTCATCGGCCCGTCTGATCTGGCCGCCGACATGGGCCATATCGGCGAGCCGATGCACCCGGACGTGGTCTCGAGCATCATGGATGCCCTGACCCGGACCCGTGACGCCGGCAAGGCGCCCGGGATCCTGACCACAAACCGGGATTTCGCGCGCACCTGCCTCGAGCTCGGCGCCCTGTTTGTCGCCACGACCATCGATGTCACCCTCTACGCGGCCGCGATCCGCCAGGCGGCCAGGCAGGCGCTGCAGCTCCGCGAAAGTCTCCCGGAAGACTGAATGCGTCAGAAAATGAAACTGTCCATATCCAGCGAGGCGTGATTGCTCAAGAGGGCCACGTCCACCGGACCGCCCTCGCCTGCCGGGTCCAGGACGGAGACAATCGTTCCGATGCTCGTGGATCGAATGCCGATATAGCTGTCGAACAATTCCCCTGCGGAGGCCTCTAGGCCTGCAAAAAAGTCACTCAGGTCAAGGCGGTCATTCTCACTGGATTTGAAATCCAGGACCGTGTCGCGGTAGTCGTCGGTCTCGAGGAAGACGAACGTGTCGGCACCGGAACCACCCTGCAGTTCATCGCGCCCCATGCCGCCGGTCAACTGGTCGGCATCCGCACCGCCATAGAGAAAATCGTAGCCGTCGGCACCTAGCAGCACATCATCGCCGTTACCGCCGCTGAGATAGTCGTTGCCGGCTCCGCCATCCAGTCTGTCGAACCCGTCATTGCCGTAAAGGACATCGTTGTTGCCGCCGCCCGACAACTCATCGTCGCCGCCGCCGCCGCCAAGCCTGTCTTCTCCGGCCTCACCAAAAAGGACATCATTGCCGGCATTGCCGAACAGCAGGTCCTTGCTGTCACCGCCGTAGAGAACGTCTTCACCGTCCCCTCCTTCAAGGCGGTCGTCACCTGATCCGCCGTAAAGCGTGTCGTCACCGACCCGTCCTTTCAGGGTATCGCTGCCCTCGTCGCCGTGCAGCGTGTCATTGCCTTCGTCGCCACTGAGGTAATCGTCCCCCGTGCCGCCGTAAAGAATATCGTCGTCTTCCCGGCCATAAAGCGCATCGTCGTCCTCCTCACCCCACAATATGTCCGCGCCGAGGCCGGCGGAGATCTTGTCGTTTCCGACACCCCCGTGGAAGATATCGTTGCCCAGGCCGCCGTTGAGATAGTCGTTCCCCGCCCCGCCGAGCAGAGTATCGTCACCCTCACGGCCGATCAGCCGGTCGTCGCCCTCACCGCCATCGACGGTGTCGTTGCCCGTGCCGCCGTCGATATAGTCGGTGCCGCTGCCTCCGGAGAGGCTGTCAGCCCCGTCCTTGCCGTAAAGACGGTCATCTCCCAGGCCGCCGTAGATGAAGTCGGTTCCAGCGCTGCCCACCAAGGTCTCGTCGGCATCCGAGCCGAACTGGTACCAGTCAGCCCCGTCTACAGAATTGCCGTCATAAATCGCGACCGGTGCCTCGACCGTGCCGCTGCCGAACCCGAGTTCCAGCAGTTCGGCAATATCCGGAAGGAGAAAATTGTCGAGGACGGTTTGCAGCCGGGGGTCGTCGGGATTGCTGACATTGCCGGCAATGTCGTTGGCGGCGATGTAATCTGCCTCGGCAAAATCGGGATTGAAATAGAAGTATTTCTCGACCCCTTCTGGAACAATGAAATTGTTGCCGGAGATATCGTTTCCAGTGGCGATGGTGAACTCCTCGCCCGACGGCGAGGAGAACTTGACGGCATTGATGGAACCTTCGCTGTAAACAAGATTGCCCGTCACCAGATTGTCCGTTGCCGCCTGATAGGTCTCGCTGCCATTGCCAATGTAGAGGCCTGCCTGCGTCGGATTGACGATGATGTTGTCTTCCACGGTCGTTCCGGTCCCGAAGAGACGTATGGGCCGGGTTTCGACAAGGACATTGTCTTCGATGATGTTGTCGCCGCCATTGCGAACTGTGGGTGCCGCATCCATGTCGAGAAACAGGTTGTTGCTCACTGTGTTGCCGCCGACCTTTATGGATATGACTTCGACGTCGCCATTGGTCCGGTAAAAGGTGTTGTTCTGGATCACGGTCTGCAGGTCGATTTGCGGCCCGTCGCCATACCAGCTCCCGTCAGGGCCGGCGATCTGGATGACCTCCTGCCCGTTGTCGGACAGACGCTCGATGTCGTGGAAATAGTTGTTTTCGACCAGCGAGCCTGTCGGCTGTTCATCCGCGCCGATGTCTCCTGCCCTGATCTTCAGCGTGATCGATGTCGAGCCGGATACCTCGTTTCCGCTGAAGACCGTGTTCTGTGCCGTACTGTGGATCTGGACAATATGCGATCCGGTATTGGCCGCATCCCCGCAATCGATGAAGCTGTTGCCGGAAATCTCGACACCGTCGCCATAAACATCGATCGCATGGTCCCCCGTCTCCTTGAAAGTGAACCCGGAAACCTGGGTGTAGTCACCAGCCAGCGAGATCCCGACATTTCCGGTGAATGTCACATTGCCGCTCTCGGCAAGTATCCTGATTGGCTGGTCGCCAGACGAATTCAGCCCTTCGGGGACGTCAATGTTAACGTCAGTATAAGTCCCCTCCCTGATGACAATATCCGTCCCCGGCTCCAACTGCTCAAAAAATGAGCTGCCTAAGCTTAAATATTCACCACCACCGACAAATATAACAGGCATCTATCACCTCATGAATGCTCACTGAGGCGAACCTAACAACAACAAAATACGGAAAATATTCTTTTGGAACTCGTAATATATTTAAAAGAGGGAGGAAGAATTAATTACCAGTTAATTTTCAACTGCATTGAATTACGAGATTACTCCCTCGTGCCGCCTGGTCGGGGATACCTTTCTCAGCGCAGAGGCCAGCGAAATTCCGCTGACTGAAAGGACGGGAAACCGGACCTCCACATGCGGTTTGCTGCGGGATCTCCAATGGTTGGGCGACGTTCGAAACCCGGGTGGACCCGGCAACGTGAACACCCTGGTTTGAAGGCTGCAGAGCAAGGCACACCTTGGTCATATAAACGCGCTGGGTGAGGGAAAAGGATCCAGGGACATTTCCGCCACGCCACCCTTGGACTTACGTTGCGGCAAGTCTGAAATCAGGGTCTTTTTCGAACCAGCTCTGCAAAATTCGGTCTTACGGCAGCTCTGCTATGCAAAAATTGGAGTGAAATTCTTGATTTGCCGCATTGAATTCTTAACTTCCGTCGCTTAAGTGTCGCGTTAGATTAAACAGCCATCATCCTGCACAATTGGCAGGCATCCCAGGAGGTCGGCATGACCCGTGATGATCTCATTCGTGAGTATAAAGAGCACAGCGGAACGTGGCCGGCCCTGGTCGGTATCTACGCGGTCATTGTCGGCGCAATGGTTCTGTCCGGCTATATGATGGTCGGCTGAAGACGCGCGTCTGACACTCCGCATAGAGTTTCAAACACCCCCGGATCGATGATCCGGGGGTGTTTGCTTTTGCCTGGCAATCTGCCTGCGGCAGATCGGATCACACGTCGGCGGCTTCGCCGATGGCGTCCGTGCCGCGTTCCTCGAGCAGTGTCGTCAGCCAGTTCGGGTCCATTTCGGGAACCGACGACAGCAGCAGATCCGTGTAGGGGTGATGCGGCGGCGTGAACATTTCGTCCTTCGGCCCCTGTTCGACCACCTTGCCCTTCTGCATCACCACCACTTCGTCAGCGATCGAGCGCACGGTCGCCAGGTCGTGGGTGATGAACATGTAGGCCAGGTTGAACTCCTGCTGCAGCCGGTCGAGCAGCTTCAGGATCCCTTCTGCGACAAGCTGGTCAAGCGCACTTGTCACCTCGTCGCAGATGATGAAGGCCGGATCCGCCGCCAGCGCCCGGGCGATACCGACACGCTGCTTCTGGCCGCCGGAGAGTTCCGGCGGATAGCGGTTGTAGAACTTGGACGGATCCAGCTCGATCAGGTCGAGAAGCTCGTCCACCCGGCTCTTCAGTTCCGCCCCGTGCAATCCGCTATAGAACTGCGCCGGCCGGCCGATGATCTCGCTGATCCTGATCTTCGGATTGAGCGCAGTATCCGCCATCTGGTAGATCATCTGCGCCTGGCGCAGCTGGTCTTTCGTACGGTCGGTATACTTGGCCGGCAGTTCCTCGCCGTTGAAGAGGATCTTTCCCTTTGTCGGCGGCAGCAGGCCCGTGATGCAGCGTGCGGTGGTCGACTTGCCGGATCCTGATTCCCCGACCACGGCGACGGTCATGCCCGGATAGATGTCGAACGAGACATCGTCGAGCACCTTGGTCTTGCCATAGGCCGCATCGATGCCCTGCACCGAGACGATCGGCACGGCGTCCGGTCCCGTGGGGCGGGACTTTTGCGGACGCTTGAAGCTGCGCACGGCCCAAAGGCTCTTGGTGTAGTCTTCCTTCGGCTTGTCGAGCATTTGCGCGGTCGGCGCTTCCTCGACTTCCTCGCCCTTCAGCAGGACCTTGATCGTGTCCGCCATCTGCGCAACGACCGCAAGGTCGTGCGTGATGTAGATCGCGGCCGTGTTGAACTGGTCGACAATGTCGCGGATCGCGGCCAGAACCTCGATCTGCGTGGTCACGTCCAGCGCGGTGGTAGGCTCATCGAAGATGATCAGGTCCGGCCGGCAGGCCATCGCCATGGCGGTCATGGCGCGCTGAAGCTGTCCGCCCGAAACCTGGTGCGGATAGCGGAAACCGATCTCGCTCGGATTGGGCAGACGCAACCGCTCATAGAGCTGCATCGCGTCTTCCTGCGCCTCGACCCGTTTGGAAATGCGATACTGGATCGGCGCTTCCGTATGCTGGTCGATGATCTTGTGCGCCGGATTGAACGAGGCCGCCGCCGACTGGGCCACATAGGCAATGCGCGAGCCGCGCAGCGCCCTGAGGTCACTTTCCGGCGTGGTCGTCAGCTCCATGCCGTCGAACTCGATGGAGCCGCCGGAGATCCGGCAGCCATCGCGCGCAAAGCCCATGGCAGCGAGGCCGATGGTCGATTTGCCGGCCCCCGATTCCCCGATCAGGCCGAGCACCTCCCCCTTGTGCAGGGTGAGATCGACACCGTGGACAATCTCGATCCACTTTTCGTCGGAATACCCTTCGATACGAAGATCCCTGACTTGAAGCAGGACGTCTTTCTTTGGAACCATGCTCAAACCTCCTTCAGGCCGGAGGACCGGAACAGCATCCAGTCGACGACAAAGTTGACCGCGACCGTGAGCAACGCGATGGCGGCTGCCGGGATCAGCGGCGTGAGTTCACCGAACGAGATCAGCGTGGCGTTCTCGCGCACCATGGAGCCCCAGTCGGCGGTCGGCGGCTGAATGCCGAGGCCCAGGAACGACAGACCGGCGATCAGCAGGAAAACGAAGCAGAATTCCAGGCCGAATTCGGCGATCAGCGGTGCGGTCGAGTTCGGCAGGATCTCCCTGCGGATCAGGTACCACGTGCCTTCCCCGCGCAGCTTGGCTGCCTCGATGTAATCCATCACCACCACGTTTCCGGCGACCGCGCGGGTCAGGCGGAAGACACGTGGCGAATAGATCACGGCGACAACGATGACGATCACCGCCAGGTTGGTCCCGAAGATACTCAGCATCAGGAGCGCGAAGACCAGCGAGGGCACGGACATGATCACGTCCGCGAAGCGGCCCATGAACTGGTCGAACCAGCCCCCCTTGGTCGCCGCGAGTAGACCCGCGAAGGCTCCCATGAAGAAGGCAAGTCCGGTCGCGAGCAGCGCCAGGCCGACCGAGTTGCGGGCACCGTAGATGATGCGGCTGAACATGTCGCGGCCAAGCTGGTCGGCCCCGAGCAGCATGGTTTCATCCGGCGGCGCGAATGCCGACGAAATCACCTGTGCCTCGCCGAAGGGCGCGATCACCGGCGCGAAGATCCCGGCAATGGCATAGGTGAAGATCACGAACATGCCGAAGGCCGCCGTCAGCGGTGCCGTCCTGAGCTCCTTGGCCACGCCTTCCGGCGTGATCAGGATCAGGAATTCGCGGAACGCATAGGATGTTCCCGCCGCGAGGGCCAGCAGACCGGCGAATGTGGTTATGAGCCGGAGCGCCGGAGCGCCGCCGACGATCCCGGTGACAAACGAAACGAGGGTCAGGGAGAAGATCAGCAGGAAAATCTCCCGCCGTTTGAAATAGGCTGCGAGACAGGACGCTCCGATCAGCAGCGCATAATATCCGATAACGAATGTGCTCATGTCGCTGTCCTCACTTCGGGTGCCGCAGGCGCGGATTGGTCAGGATCGCCCCGACATCGGCTGCCAGATTCAGCAGGATGAAGGTAGCGGCGAAGATGAGACAGCAGGCCTGCACGATCGGGAAATCGCGCTTGGCAACCGCGTCCACCAGAAGCTGGCCGATGCCGGGATAGACAAAGACCACTTCCACCAGGACCACACCGGTGATGAGATAGGCGAGATTGAGCGCCACCACGTTGATGATCGGCGCCCAGGCATTGGGCAGCGCGTGCTTGACGATCACCTTCCAGGGCGGAACGCCCTTGAGCCTTGCCATTTCGATATAGGGCGAGGCCAGAAGGTTGATGATCGCCGCCCGGGTCATGCGCATCATGTGCGCCGTCACGACCAGGACCAGCGTCAGCGCCGGCAGGAAGGTCCGGTGCAGAAGATCCGCAAAGGACATGTCAGCGCTGAGACTCGCAATTGCCGGGAAGTAGTTGGTCTTCACGGCGAGATAGAGGATCAGGATGTACCCGAGAAAGAACTCCGGAGAGGAGATGGAGGTCAGGGTGACGACGTTGGCAACCCGGTCGAACAGGGTGTTGCGCAGCAGCGCCACGATCACGCCGAGAATGATGGAGATCGGCACAGCGATCACCGCGGCGTATGTCGCCAGGAACAGCGTGTTGATGAAGCGGTCGCTGATGGCGGCGCTGACGCGTTCACCGGAGACCAGGGAAACGCCGAAGTCACCGGTCAGGGCCCCTGCCAGCCATTGGAAATACCGGAAAATGGCCGGCTGATCGAGGCCGAGTTTTTCACGAAGCGCGGCAACCGTTTCAGGTGTTGCCCCCTGGCCGAGAACGGCCTGCGCGATGTCGCCCGGCAGCAGCTCGACCGCAAAGAAGATCAGGATTGAAACCACGAAAAGCGTGATCACACCCAAGCCAAGTCTCTTGAAGACCAGCCGTAGGATGTCCCCCATTTGTCCCTCCAGAATAGGAAGCCCGGCACCCCTCATAGGATCTGCGGGAATTCTTTTCCCGTAGCCCTAAGGCCGGACATCAACCGGGCGGTTCTGTTCTGCGGTTCTGATTTGCCTTGGCAGAGCCACCCGACATGAAAACGGCTTCACCCCCGGCAGGGGGTGAAACCAAGAAGGGGGCGGCGGTTTCCCGTCGCCCCCATCATCTTTATCAGGATTCGAACCACCAGCGGCTCGCGGCGCGTGCGCCGTCATTTTCCCAGCTGGCCGCCAGGTTTTCCGGCGTGCCGACCTTGGAGCTGTTGGCGTAGACGAAGTTGTTGAAGAACGGAATGATGGTTCCGCCGTCGTCCTTCGCCAGGATCGCCATCTCGCGATACATTTCCGCGCGCTTGGTGTCGTCGAGCTCGGCCTTGGCCTGCAGCAGCAACTCGTTGAAGCGCGGGTTCTTCCAGCGGGATTCATTCCACGCCGCATCATCCTTGTAGGCCAGCGTGTACATGACGTCCGGCGTCGGACGCGCCCCCCAGGACACCAGGCAGAACGGCTTTTTCAGCCAGACATCAGAGTAGTACCCGTCGTTCGGCTCGCGCACGACATTGATGTTGATGCCGGCAGCCTTGGCGTGCTCGGCGTAGAGAACCGCCATGTCGACCGCACCGGCATAGACGCTGTCCGCCGTGCTGAGGCTGATGGACAGCCCCTCGGCGCCGGCCTTCTTCAGGAGCGACTTGGCCTGGTCCGGATCATAGTCGTTCTGCGGAATGTCGTCCGGCCAGTAGGGCTGTGCCGGCGAATGGTGGAAGTCGTTGCCCTTGGTGGCCGCACCGAAAGCGATCTTCTCGATGATTTCATCGCGGTTCATCGCCAGTTTCAGGGCGTTGCGGACATCGACATTGTCGAACGGCGCCGTGTCGCAGAACATCGGCAAGGTGATCGCACCCGCGGACGGGATGTTGTGGATCACGATGTTCGGGTTGCGCTGCAGGAGACCCATCGTCTTGAGTTCGATGAGCGACACGGCATCCACGTCACCGGTCACCAGCGCCGTCTGGCGGGCATTAGGATCGTTCAGCGTGATCAGGTCGACCTTGTCGAAATAGGCGCCTTCGCGGTGCCAGCCATCGTGACGGCTGAGGCTGAACTGGACGCCGAACTCGCCGTTGTCGATCTTGTAGGGGCCGGTGCCGTCGCCGGACTGCCAGTCGATCGTGCCGTCGTCATTCGCCGGGCAGATCGCCATGTGGTAGTCGGTCATCAGCCACGGGAAATCGGCATTGCCGCCGGACAGCTTCACGACAACGGTGTAGTCGCCGTCCTTGGTAATGTCGGTGACATCGGACAGGAGCGCCTTGGCCGCCGAAGTGGTCTTTTCACCACGGTGGTGGTTGAGCGACGCGATGACGTCGTCCGCAGTCAGCTTCTTGCCACTGTGGAAGGACGCGTTTTCTGTCAGCTTGAAGGTCCACTCGGACGCATCCGCGCTGGCTTCCCAGCTGTCGGCGAGATCCGGGCCGAGCGAGCCGTCGCCCATGATCATGGTCAGGTAGGAGCGGTGCGTGTGCGCCAGGAAGATCATCACGCGGGTCAGATAGGTGCCCGGGTCATGGGAATCGGAAGTGTTGCCGTCATGAATACCCCAGCGGAACGTACCGCCGGATTTCGGCTGCGCCTTCGCCTTGGTCGACCACAGACCGGTCGCCGTGGACGCCGTCAGACCGGCCAGTACGGAGTAGCGGATGAATTCACGCTTGGTGATCCCGCCCGTACGGGCCGCCTGTTCAAGGCGTTTGAGCATCTCTTTGTCTTCGGACTTTGTCATTTGTCTCCCCTTCTGGATTATTGAAAGCCGATTGTATCCACTTTCCCAAACGTAGCATCGGCGGTTTCGGAAGATCCGTGATGCTCATTTGCGACATTTGTCTAGCAAAACACGAACTCCCCTGCTTCGGCCACCCCTTTGGGAAAATTCATCATTTAAAATTTTTAATGTTGGTTCAGAGCCCCAATATTGTGCATGGCAGCATTCTTTTGTTCAGCCTCGGACATCGAAGCGATCATCGAAAATGCAAACCGCCTATATTTTCATCTATTTTCCTTTTTCTGGAGCTGATCTTGTCGCAAGAAACCCTTTATTTCCCTGACGTCCCCGGCTTCTTGCTCCGATCACGAGCCGTTCCCGCCGAGACATGATTTTGCCGCCATGCCGGCTCCATTTTCCCGGGCATCTGCCGGTTGCCGTCAGTGCGCGGATCAACCTCTGAGACATGCCCGAGCGGTCTGCGGAAACGCATCTCTCCCGCATGGTTTCCACGAGCGGCCGACACTTCCTGGCACCGTGCATCTCAGACATCCGTTATTTCCGGCCGTATGCCGGTCCAGGCACCCAACTCCCCGTGAGCCCGAGGGGCTTCAGACAGCGTTGCGAGGAAGAGGCTGGAAGCAGGGTGGATGGCGAAGACAGACGGCGCATCACGGCGCGTGACAAGACCGGTGACCGCACCAGCCGCGGGCGCATCGGCCGGCTTGCCGCCCCCGGCGACGAAGTCCCTGACCTGATCGCGCCTGCACGCCGGTGAAGAATTGGTCGGGTGGATCGCGGTCCTGCCTTCACAGGCGCCTTCGAAAGGGCTGGCGCCACCCCTGAGAATTGCGTCCGGGCGGGGCACGCCTATGGTCCTCGATACGACGCAATCGGCCCGGTTTGACAGCAACTTGGGCGTGTCCAAACAGCACACATCCATCTCAGGATGATCTTCGTCCGCCTCGCGGCGGAATTTCCGGGCCACGGTGTCGAATCCTGAGCGGCTGATGTTCTCGGCAGCAGTGCCGCCCATGGCCCCAAGACCGAAAAACCCGACTGTCACCAAATGCCCCCGCATTGTTTTCCGGAACGCTAGACCCGTGGACAAATTCGGTAAAACAATATTGTCTGAAGAATGGTATTAGTTTTTCCAATACCGCTACAAGCGCGAGCGACATGACGGACATCGACACGAAATTCCTGAGATCCTTTCTCTCCGTGGCCTCCGAGGGCAGTTTTTCGAAAGCGGCCAACCGGCTGGCCTGTTCGCAGGCAACCATGTCCCAGCGCATCCGCGCGCTGGAAAACCAGCTCGGTTCCGCCCTGTTCGAGCGTTCCTATCATCAGGTTCGCCTCACTCCGGCGGGTCTTGATCTGCTGCCGCATGCCCAGGCTCTGGTCGACCGCCATGACCTTCTCCTGGATCATATCCAGGAAGGATCCGTATCGGGCAGTGTGCGGCTCGGCACGGCCGAGGACTATGCCCTGCCGATCCTGCCCAAGTTGCTCCGCCAGCTGCGCTATCAGTTTCCGGGGATCGAGCTCACCATCGTCAGCGCCGTCAGCGCCAGCCTGCAGCAGCAAGTCGAAGCGCGCAGCCTGGACATGGCCATCGTCACGCTTCCCGCTCCCGTGCGTTCTGCGAGAATACTGGCTGAACCGGCCTTGTGCTGGGTGGCTGCCACCGATTTCGAACTTTTGCCGGACCAGCCCTGGCCGCTCGCCTTCTACCCCGAGCCCTGCGTCTTCCGGCAGGTGGCGATTTCGACATTGAAGGCCAATGGCACACCGTTCCGTGAAGCCCTGGTCAGCACCAGCGGCCAGGTCGTGCGCTGCGCCGTTTCCGCCGGCATGGCCATCACTGTAATGGCGGACGGCATGATCCCGGACGGCATGGTCAAGCTCCAGCCCGGCGGCGCTCTGCCCGAACTGCCCCGCACGCACATCCAGCTGATCGAGCGCGGCGAAGGCCTCAACAATGCAGCCCGGCAGGTTCGGAAACTTGTCCTGCGAGCCTATTGAGCCGCCCGGACGCATCACATGTCGTAAAATGCAGCCGCTGTTCGGTTTCCGGCAGGCGCCGCCCCCGATCGAGGTGCAGTCTGGTCATCACAACGACAAGACTGGAGAGACCCATGAGCGTCGCAACACGCAGCCGCAGCGGTGGCCGGGCCGGCCGCCGCGCCATCCGCACCGCCCCCGACCATGCCATGCTGCCGGGGCTGACACGCAAGCTGCCCCTGTGCGAACCACTCGACCCGGACCAGATCGAGCGCCTCGACGATGCCTCCATGAAAATCCTGGAGGAGGTCGGCATCGTCTTCCGTGACCCGGTTGCGCTCGACGACTGGACCAAGGCGGGGGCCAGGGTTGACGGCGAGCGGGTCTATCTCGACCGGGGCCTGGTGCGCGAGCTGATCAGCACCATTCCGTCCAGCTTTACCTACCATGCCCGCAATCCGGAGAAGAACGTGCCGCTCGGCGGCAACCGGTCGATCTTCGTGCCGATGACCGGCGCGCCGTTCATCCGCGATCTCAACGACGAGCGCCGCAATCCGACGCTCGCCGACCTCGCCATGTTTCACAAGCTCAGCCACATGCTGCCGGCGCTGCATTCCAGCGCCCATCACATCGTGGAACCCTACGACCACCCCATCAGCCACCGCCACCTGCGCATCACCTATTCGTCGATGAAGCATTCGGACAAGACGTTCATGGGCATGACGACAAGCCCGAAGAATGCCGAGGACGTCATGGACATGTGCGCCATACTCTTCGGAGAGGACTACCTGGAAAACCACCCGGTCACGACCGGCAACTGCAACGGCAACTCGCCGCTGGTCTGGGACGAGACCATGCTCGGGGCCATGCGCGCCTTCTCGAGGCGCAACCAGCCGGTTCTGTGCTCGCCCTTCGTGCTCGGCGGCGCCAACACGCCCGCCTCTGTTGTGCCGGCCGTCGTCCAGCTCAACGCCGAGGCCCTGAGCGCGCTCGCCTATACCCAGGTGATCCGCAAGGGCACGCCGGCCATTTACGGCCATTACCTGTCGACCGTGTCGATGAAGTCCGGCGCGCCGATGGCCGGCACGCCGGAAATCAGCCTGATGAATTTCCTGATCGGCCAGATGGCCCGCCATTACGGCGTTCCGTGGCGCACCTCGGGCTCTCTCGGCGGTGCCAAGACCTTCGATGCCCAGGCAGGCTACGAGAGTGCCGCCACCCTGAACGCGGTCATCCATGCGGGCGCCAACTACATCTGGCATGCCGCCGGCTGGAACGAGGCCGGCATGCATTGTTCGGTCGCCAAGTTCATCGTCGACGCGGAGCAGTGCGCCATGGCCTACCGCATGGCGGAAGGCCCGCGCTGGGACGATTTCGACGAGGCGCTTGCCGCCGTGCGCGATGTCGGCCCGGGCGGGCACTATCTCGGTCACCCGCACACCCAGGAGAATTTCCAGCGCGCCTTCTTCATGCCCGAGATGTTCGACAACAACTCCATCGAGCAATGGAAGGCGGAAGGCGGGGTGGAGATCACCGAACGCGCGCTCAACCACGCCCGCAAGCTCCTGTGCGAATACGAGGAACCGAAGCTGGACGAGGCCAGGAACGAGGCCCTGCTCGACTATATCGCCCGGCGCGAACGCGAGATTCCAGCCGAAGATGCCCTCAACCAGGACCACTGATCCTCCACCTGTCCGGGAGGGCTTGGATGCGCATTGCCGAGATCCACATCTACCGCCATGAACTGCCCGTCAAGGACGGACCCTATGTGATGGCCTCGACAGTGGTGTCGTCGCTGACGACGACGCTGGTCAAGCTGGTCGACGAGACCGGCACCATTGGGTGGGGCGAGACATGTCCGGTGGGGCCCGTCTATGCCCCCGCCCACGCGGACGGCGCGCTTGCCGCCATTCGCGAAATTGCTCCGGGTCTGGTCGGCCCCGACATTTCGGGGACACGCGCGTTTCACCGCCTGATGGACAGGCGGCTCAACGGCCACAACTATGCCAAGGCGGCTTTCGACATCGCGCTGCACGACCTGCTCGGCAAACGCACCGGCTTGAGTGTCGCGGGGCTGCTGGGAGGCCTGATGACGGACCGGGTTCCCTCCTATTTCGCCTCGGGTGTCGGCTCGCCGGAGGACATTGCCCGCGTCGCCAGCGAAAAGGCCGCGCAAGGCTACCGCCGCATGCAGATCAAGGTGGGCGGCCGCGCGGTGGAACTGGACATCGAAACCATCCACAAGGTCTGGGAAGCCGTCGGTGACCGGATGCGGCTGGTCGTGGACGGCAACCGCGGCTGGACATCCCAGGAGGCTCTGCGTGTCAGCCGCGCCTGCCTCGACATTCCCATTGTCCTTGAACAGCCTTGCAACACCATCGACGAGGTTGCCCGTATTCGCAACCAGCTCGGCCACGGGGTCTATCTCGATGAATCCGCGACCGACCTGTCCGCCGTCGTGCGCAGCGTGAGCGAAGGCGTATGCGACGGCTTCGGCATGAAGATCACCCGCATCGGCGGCTTGCAACCAATGTCCGTGTTCCGGGATCTGTGCGAGGCTGCGGCCCTGCCGCACACCTGTGACGACAGCTGGGGTGGCGATATCATCGCGGCGGCCTGCGCGCAGATCGCGGCAACGGTTCATCCGAAATTCCTCGAGGGCGTCTGGATCGCCGAACCCTATATAGACGGTCATTACGACCCGGACAGTCCGGTGAAAATCGTTGACGGTCACATCCGTGTCCCGCAAGGCCCGGGGCTGGGCGTCACGCCGGACGAAAGCCTGTTCGGCGCGCCAGTCGCGTCCTACCAGTAAGGCGGGTGCATGCGCGCGAGCACGACGACACTCATCCTTGAAAGGCGGAGCGAATGGCCGACTTCATCGCATCGACCACGGTAGCATCCGCCTGCCCCGATGTTCCGATGACCAGGCGGGAGACGGGCATTTCCGGGAATCCCAGCCCATCTCCCAGCACCTTCAGGTGCGGGCCGGCCGAGGACCTGCCGAGCAGGCCGATGGCAACGCCCGCCTCGACCGCTGCCGTCACCCCGGAAACGCTCTGGCTGGAAAAGACGACCCGGTAAGGTTGACCGCGTGCCTCAAGCGCGGCAATCGCCGCCTCCCGCCACCAGCAGGCCCGGTCGAACAGGGCCACCGGCACCGGATCCACAGCAAGAAGATCCTGGTGATGCGAGGCAACCCAGCAGGTCGGATCCTCGTGGATCACCTCTTCTCCCGGTTCCGGTGTTTCAACTTCGTAGACCGCCAGATCGAGCAGCCCCTTCCTGAGCATCCCGGGAAATTCCGTGCTCAGCGAGCAGGTCACCTCCAGCTCCACCTGCGGATGGGACTGGACAAAGGCGCCGAGGATCCGCGCCAGCCTGGCCCGGCCATGGTCGTCGGGAATGGCGAGGCGCAGCTTGCCGCGCAGGTCGTCGGAAGTCAGTTCGCGCAGCATGCCATCCAGTCGGCCGGTTACCTCCCGTGCGACCGGCAACAGCCTTTGCCCGGTTTCGGTCAGGCTCACGCCGCGCCCCGTGCGCTCGAAAACGGCCCGCCCGAGAACCTCCTCGAGCCGCATGATCTGCAGGCTGGTCGCCGACTGCGATCGGCCGATCAGGTTACCGCCCTCGGTGATGCTGCCCGTGCCGGCGACGGCCAGAAACGTGCGGAGCAGCTCGCTGTCGAGTGTATTCATCTGATTTTTCAATATCCGATATTGGAGATATTCGTTTTCCTGATAATGACATCACGCCTATGCTGCGGCCGTCAACCACAGGAGGCCCACTTGGCAGACCGGACCGCATCACCAGCTCCCCTCTTGGCCCGTCCGCTCGTGATCGCCGCGGGCGTGCTTGTTGTTTCCGTTGTGGCCTGGCTCTGGCCCCGGTTCTCATGGAACGGTGTTCTGTTTACTTTGCAGGGACTGGTCGATGTCGCCCCCCTCGTCATTCCCGGCATTGCGCTCACCGCCTGGATCATGGCCAGTGGCGCCGACAGGATCCTGTCCCGAGCCTTCGAAGGCCGCCTGTTTCGGTCCGTTCTCGCGGCATCGGCGATCGGCGCCATCACGCCGGTCTGCGGCGTCACCGTACTGCCGCTGATGGTCGGGTTGCTCGCTGCCGGGGTTCCCCTCGCCCCGGTCATGGCGTTCTGGCTGTCCTCGCCGGTGACCGACCCGGCCATGCTGGCAACGACGGCAGCCACGCTCGGTTTTGCCTTTGCCCTCGGCAAGACCGTGGCGGCCTTCGGGCTCGGCCTCTTTGGCGGCACGGTGACGGCTGCGCTCAGCGGCAGCAAAAGCGGCCAGACCGCCCTGCGCAGCGGCGGGCTTGCTGCGTCCCTGGTCACTTCCTGCGGCTGCGGCCCCAGAACGTTCGAGCCGCGTGTCTGGCAAGACAGGGACCGGCGCCGCACCGTTGCCCGACAGGCCTTCGCCACGACGCGGCTGATCCTGATCTGTCTGATCCCGGCTTTCTTCGCAGAATACGCCCTCAACGCCGCGCTGACCCCTGGATCTCTCGCAGCCTATGTGGGCGAAGACACCTGGTGGGCCATTCCTGCCGCCGTCTTTGTCGGCGCCCCCGCCTATATCGACGGCTATGCCGCCCTGCCTCTCACACGCGGCCTGATCGACAACGGCATGGCGCCGGGCGCCGCCATGGCCTTCCTGGTCTCCGGCGGCGTCGTCAGCATCTGGGGGGCGCTGGCCATCTTCCCGGTGCTCCGGATACGGCCATTTCTTCTCTATCTGGGCCTGGCGGTGACCGGGTCCCTGCTGGCGGGCTACGGATTTGGCTGGGTTTATTGAGGCTATCGTACACGCTCTCAGGAATGTGTAGCCTGTCCTTCGAGACGGGCCTTCGGCCCTCCTCAGGATGACGCAGAATGGGTGGAGAAGTTGTGATTTGATTATGGTCCGGGAGGCAGAATTTCGGGTGACTTAGCTGGCGCAAAAACTGTTTTAAAACAAGGGTTCCCGAACCCCAAAGCGTCATCCTGAGGAGGACCGTCAGGTCCGTCTCGAAGGATCCGCAGCTTGCTCCCTCGCACGTGACCCATCCTTCGAGACGCCGCTGACGCGGCTCCTCAGGATGACGCCGAGTGGGTGGAGACGCTGTGATATGACTACGGACCGAGAGGCAGAATTTCGGGTGATTTCGCCGGCGCGAAACTGCTCTCAAGAACAAGCCCTGCCAAACCCCAAATCGTCATCCTGAGGAGGACCGTCAGGTCCGTCTCGAAGGATGGGCAGCTTGTTTCCAAACACGTGGCTGATCCTTCGAAAGGTGCGCAAGCGCACTCCTCAGGATAACGCTGAGAGGGTGGAGATTCTGGGAAATTATTCCTCCGCCGCACGCCATTCCTTCCAGCGCAGCAAGGCATTGGCACCGATCTCCCGGAACGGCTGTGGCGGCAGTTTCTTCGGGCGGGCTTCCCGCTCGAAATGCCGGGTGATGTCGCTTGATACGCCACAGGCCAGCTCCGCCGCGCCAATTCCCGTCAACGTGCCGCGCGCGGTGCCGAGGCCGTTCTGGACGCAGCCGGAAAAGACTCCCTTTTCCAGTTCGCGCATCACGGCAACACCGTTGAGGCTGAGGCACAGGTGGCCGGCCCATTTGTGTTCCATCTTCAGCCCGCCAAGCTGCGGGAAGCGCTGGTCGAACTTGCGCTGCATCACGTGTGCCGCCCGGTCCAAATGCGCCTGTGACAGGCGCATGTCCGGCTTCAGCACTGCGCAGGTCCGGGTGACGATCCGGTTGCCGCCCTGGCCCGTGTCGATCCGGCGCAAGGTGGTGCCCATCGGGTCGGACGGCGTGATCCCCCACCGCGCTCGGCCGCCGAGTTTCTTGAGCGCCTCCGCGTCGAGTTCCGGCGTCATCACCGCGAACAGGAACAGCTGCATCAGCCGGTTCCGCTCGAAACCGAAACTTTCCAGGTGGCCGTTTACCGTCAGGATGATCCTGTCCGTCGAAACGCCGCCCTTCGGCGTTGCCACACGCCAGCCTGCCCCGTTCCTGGAAAACGTGGTCACGGGACTGTTTTCGAAAACCTTCACGCCGTCACGCCGCAAACCCGCGGCCAGGCCGCGTATGTAACCGGCCGGCTGCAGCATCACCGTGCCGGGCGTATACAGCCCGGCGCGATAATGACCGCTGCCGGTCAGGTCCCTCATCTGTTTGCGGTCGAGCAGCTCGTAATCTTCACCCAGGCTTTGCAGATGCGCAGCATAGCTGCGGTTATGCGCCTCGGCCTTGGCACTCGCCGCGCCGTTGACCTTGCCGGCCGGGTCGAAATAGTTCGCATCGATCTGGTAGTCCGCAACCGCGTCCCCGGCAAAGCCGATGGCCTTCCGGTTGAGGGCGATCAGCGCCGTGTCGTCACCCGCTCCGGCATAGTCCTGCGAGGTCAGCTCGTGCGGCAGGTCGATCATGAAACCGGAATTGCGGCCAGCCGAGCTGTCGGCAAGCGGCAGGGCGTCGAGCACGACGATCTTGAGGCCGCTGTCGATCTGCGTCAGACGCCGGGCCGCCGACAATCCGGCGAAGCCGGCACCGATAATCGTGATGTCCGCACGGATGTCATCCGTCAGCACTTCGGATGCCGGAGGGTCCGGCAGGATCCGGTTCCAGGCCGCCGGCCCCTTCAGGCAAGGCAGGGAAGTGGCGGCCCCGCGGGTCATCCCACAGCCTCGTCCTCGTCGTCGGAGAGATCCAGCCAGATCGTCTTGATCTGGGTGTACTGGTCATGGGCGGCGAGGCTGTTGTCGCGCCCGCCGAAGCCGGACTGTTTGAAGCCGCCGAACGGCGTGGTGATGTCGCCCTCGCCGAAGCAGTTGACCGTCACCGTGCCGGCCCGGATCGCCCGGGCCCCGCGCAGGGCCTTCCGTGCGTTGGACGTGAAGATCGACGCCGCCAGGCCGTAGTCGGTGTTGTTGGCCATTTCGATGGCTTCGTCGAAGCCGCCCACCGTCAGCACGCTCAGCACCGGCCCGAAGATTTCTTCGCGCGCGGCCTTCGAATGAGCATCGACCTCCAGAACCGTCGGCTCGACATAGGCCCCGTCATGACTGTTGCCGCCCATCAGCACCGTGGCATCGGTGCCGAGATAGGAGCAGACCTTGTTGAAATGGGCACTGGAAACCAGCGCGCCGACCCGGTGCTCCGGATCGAGCGGGTCGCCCAAGGTCCATTCGCGGGCATGGGCCAGGATGCGCTCGACAAGCGCATCCTTGATCTCCGCCTCGACAATCAGGCGAGAACTGGCCGAACAGTTCTCGCCCATGTTCCAGAAGGCGCCATTGACCACATGGGCGGCAACCCGGTCGAGATTTTCCGCATCCTTCAGGACCACGCTCGGGTTCTTGCCGCCCATCTCCAGGACGACTTCCTTCAGATTGCTGTCGGCGGCGTAATGCAGGAAGCGGCGGCCGGTCTCGGTTGACCCGGTAAAGGACACCATGTCGACATCCATGTGGCGCCCGAGCGGCTCGCCGACCTCCGGGCCGGAGCCCGGCACGACGTTGAAGACACCGCGCGGAATGCCTGCTTCCATGGCAAGCTCCGCAACGCGCAGGGCGGTCAGCGAGGTTTCCTCCGCCGGCTTGACGATCACCGAGCAACCGGCGGCCAGAGCCGGGCCGATCTTCCAGGCCAGCATCAGCAGCGGGAAGTTCCAGGGCAGCACCAAGCCGACCACACCAACCGGCTCGCGCACGATCATGGCGATGTGGTCGTCCGAGGCCGGCGAGACCTGGTCGTAGATCTTGTCGATCGCCTCAGCATGCCATTTCAGGCAGTGGATCGTCTCGGGTAGATCCACCGTCTCACAGTCGAAAATGGTCTTGCCACTGTCGAGACTTTCCATCACCGCGAGTTCGCGCCGGTTGCGTTTGACGAGCTTGGCAAAGCGGATCAGAACGTCCTTGCGTTCCGACGGATGCAGTTTCGACCAGCGTCCGTCCTCGAACGCCTCGCGCGCCTTTTGAACGGCAAAGTCGACATCCTCCGCACCGCAGGCGGCAATCTCGGCCAGGGTCTCTCCGGTTGCCGGATTGAGGCTTGCGAAGGTCTTGCCCGACACCGCCGGACGATAGCCGCCGTCGATAAACGCATTGGTCGGCAGCGTCAGCCTGGCGGCGAGCGCCTTGTATTCGTCACGTGTCAGAAGATCGGTCATGGTCATGCTCCCGCCGTGATGTCTTCGATGGTGGATTTGAGAACGCGGACGACCTGGTCCAGCTGGCGCTTGTCGTCCTTGTTGAGTGCCTTCAGCGGCGGCCGCGGCGGTCCGGCATGAAGCCCGCTCATCTCGACACCGTGCTTGACGCACTGGATGAACTTGCCGCCCTGTTCGAGCACGCGCATCAGCGGCATCATCGCCGACATGATCCGACGCCCCTTGGTGAAGTCGCCCTCGACGGCACAGGCCCTGTAGAGCGCGACATGTTCTCTCGGCAGGAAGTTGGAACCGGCGCAGACCCAGCTGCGCGCACCCCAGGCAAAGAACTCCAGCGCCTGGTCGTCCATGCCGCAGGACATCTGGATATGCGGATAGTCGCGCGCCAGCAGATGCACCCGGTTGATGTCGCCGGAGCTTTCCTTGATGGCGCAGACATTGCGCGAGCGGCCGACCCGGTCGAGGAACTCCTCGCCCATGTTGACGCCCATCCGGCCCGGATAGTTGTAGAGCATGATCGGCAGGTCGGCGGCCCGGTCGATGGTGAGCACGTTGAGTGCGTTCTCCCGCTCCGTCGGCACCGAATAGGGCGGCGTTGCGACCAGAATGGCCTCGGCGCCCATCTTCGCGGCCCCCTCCGCCAGCTCGATGGAATCGGGCGTGCGCATGGTGCCGGTTCCGACGATCAGCGGCAGGCGGCCGCCGAGCTTGTCCTTGGTGAAACGGGCGAGGTCCAGCCGTTCCTCCACGGTCTGGGCATAGTTCTCGCCCGTCGAGCCGCCGGAGATCAGGCCATTCACACCGCTTTCAACAAGGTGATCGATCACCTTTCCAAGCGCGCCCCAGACGACAGTGCCGTCCGGGTCATAGGGCGTCACGACAGGCGTGTAGATGCCCTCGAAGGTCATGATGGGTTTCATGTCGATCTCTCCGGCTTCAGGCGGATTTGAGTTTCGGCGGCTGGCCGAGCGGTGCTTCCAGCCCGGCGGGCATGACGAAGAGCTCGATCTGGTCGCGCGACAGCGCCCAGTGCTCGAGCGCCAGCTCGGCGGCCCGGTCTTCGTCGCCCTGTTCGATCGCGGCGATCATGTCGTCATGCTGCCGGCAGGCGAGCGACAGGCGCTCGTCCGTGGCGCCCCCCTTCTGCCGGAAGAAGGTCATGCCGATCCGTGTGTGATCGATCAGCAGCCGGTCGAGGCTCGCCAGCAGGTAGCTGTTGCCGGCCATCAGGCCGGTGATGCGGTGAAAACGGTCGTTGGTGAGGGCCCGGGCAGTGACATCCCCGGAGGCCATGGCGGCCCGGAAATCTTCCTGCGCCGCCTTCAGGTCCCCGATCTGCTGCGGTGTCGCGTTCTGGGCCGCGAGGCGCAGGATTGCGCTGTAGATCAGTGGCGCCGCCAGGAAGAAGTCCCTGAGCGTGTAGTGGCTCATGTCGGAGACACGCGCGCCGCGATTGAGCTGCAGACTGACATAGCCCTCGCCGGCAAGCTGCTGCAGCACCTCGCGCAAGGGGGTGCGCGACAGGCCGTAGCGTTCGCAAAGCTCCGTTTCCTCCAGCGCGCTGCCGGGCTTGCGCTCCAGGGTCAGGATCGCGCGTTTCAGATCTTCGTAGGCGACTGTCTTGGCCGTTCCGCGGACAGGAGGCATCGGACCGCTCCGTTTCGATTTTGGTTGACTGATTTGTATACATCATGAATACAATATCAACACAATAATTATACAAAGACGCCGGCCGCTCGAAACGGCCCAAGGCGACAGGCTCCGGAGAAAAGCGACATGTCCAGAACGCGCGACGTCACCTTCCTGCTGCTCGACGATTTTTCCCACATCGCCTTTGCCTGTGCCGTCGAGCCCTTGCGGATCGCCAACCTGCTTCAGGGCGAGGAAATCTATCGCTGGCGGGTGGCATCGGTGAATGGCGAACGCGCGGTCTGTTCCAACAGGACGGTTACCCTGGTCGATCAGGGTCTTGCCGATCTGCCGCTGCGCAGCAGCCTGTTTCTGGTGACCGGACAGAATGTCGGTGACCGGGCAACACCGGAGGTGCTCGCCTTCCTGCGCCGCGAACGGGCGCGGGGTACAAAGATCGGCGCCATCTGTTCCGGAGCCTATGTGCTGGCCAGGGCCGGCCTTTTGAAGGACCGCCGCGCGGCCATTCACTGGTCGTTCCATGACAGCTTTCAGGAGAACTTTCCGGACGTGGAACTGTGCCGCAACGTCTTTGTCGCCGACGAGACCTTCGTCACCGCCTCGGGCGGCACCGCCGCCGCCGACCTGATGCTGCACCTGATCGGCGAGACACACGGCATGGATCTGGCCGCCGCGATTGCCGACATGATGGTCTATTCCGGGGTGCGTCCGGCGGACGCCTCACAGCAGATCTCGCTGCAGGCCCGCCACGGCATCCGCAATCCGCATATTGCCGAGGCGATCCGTCTTCTCAACGAAAGCGCGCCCTACTACCTGCCGACCTCGGAGATCGCCCGCAAGATCGGCATCTCGACACGGCAGCTGGAACGCCTGTTCCAGAAGCACCTGAAAGTCTCGCCGAAGAAATTCGCCATCCAGCAGAAACTGACCCGGGCCCGCAACCTGCTCCTGCAGACCGAGCAGTCGGTCTCGGAAATCGCCCTGGCCTGCGGCTATGAATCGCCCTCGCATTTCATCCGCACCTACCAGAACCGCTTCGGCGTCACGCCGCACACCCAGCGGGTCTGCGCACCGCGTGCGGACCCCCTTCGGCAAAGTGCCTAGGCAAGAAAAGCAATCCAATTGAGTTGAAATGACCGCCGAGCCAAAACCACGATCGTCATCCTGAGGAGCGTGCCTGCGCACGTCTCGAAGGAGCGGCCCAACACCTCTTGAGCAAGTTGCCGCTCCTTCGAGACGCCGCTTCGCGGCTCCTCAGGATGACGCTGAATTTGAGGCTAACATACTCCAATAAGGAGTCGTCTGCATCTCGCAGAGGCATTGTCTGCAGAGTATCTCTTTCGAAGGAATAGCCTGAAAACAAAAGCAATTTACAAACGCTGCAACTCCCACCAACCTCATCCTGAGGAGCGCGCTTGCGCGCGTCTCGAAGGAGCGGCCACACACTTTTTAACAAGTTGCCTATCCTTCGATATGCCGCAATGCGGCACCTCAGGATGAGGCTGCATGTGCAACCCGCCCCATGCGGCGGCGCAGGCAGCCTTAGCCCAGCACGACCACCTTGGTGCCGACACTGACCCGGTTGTAGAGATCGATGATGTCCTGGTGCCACATGCGGATGCAGCCGCTGGAGGCGTTGGTGCCGATGCTGGACGGCTGGTTGGTGCTGTGGATCCGGTAGAGCGTATCCTTGTTGCCCTGCCAGAGATACAGCCCGCGGGCGCCAATCGGGTTGCTCGGCCCGCCTTCCTGGCCGTCCCGGTATTTTTCCAGCTTGGGATCCCGCTCGATCATTTCGTCGGGCGGGAACCATTTCGGCCATTCCCGCTTGAACTGGATCACGGCTTCGCCGTTCCAGGCAAATCCCGCGCGGCCGACGCCGATCCCGTATCGGATCGCCCGGCCACCCGGCTGCACCAGGTAGAGAAACTTGTTTTTCGGATCGACGACGATCGTTCCGGACGGGTACTTGCTGGGATAGAAAACCACCTGCCGGAGATATCTCGGATCGAAGTTCTGATACTTGATCGCGGGCAGGGAGAACCCGCCGTCCGTGGTCGCGGCATAAGCCGTGGCATAGTCGGGCGTCCCGTCGGCCAACGGTGTCAGGCCGGCCTGTATCGTCGACTTCTGCTCGCTCTGGCATGCGGCCAGCAACAACGGAATTCCGGCAACAAATGCGCGGCGGCTAATTTTCAACGCCATATTCGCGTCCTTTCAGCGGCACACCGGCAACGGCGGCTCCAAAGTGTCCAGGGTCAGTACCCCCTAATTTGATTGAAATGGCGCAACAAACGGCGATGAGCTGCAAGGAAAAGCGCGACAAGCGGGCTTCCTGCCCGGTTGAGCGCTTTGACACAGCAGATCGAAGCCGTTTTTGCGTCCCTCCGGGATAGGGTGAATTTGCCCGGCAACGTCGTTGCAAATCTTTGCAAACCGGACGGTTTCCTGCAGATTTGCGCCTCGTATCCGAACAAATTCATCCCTACCATTTCATTCAAATTAGGGGGGCCTGAGCCTGATGAAACATGGAACTAAACACGCGATCCGAAGAAGAAAGCAACATCATTATGGTAAACAGATGTTTAAGAAGGCACAGCCCGTGAAACCTGACCAGCGCGGGATCAGGCGCTCAGCCGGTTCCTGCAGGCAATCAGATCCAGCTGGGAAACCGGCACCAGGGCGCCCCGGCTGCCGATCACATGCGCGGCAAGGGCACATCCGGCCCGGACGGCTTCCCTTGCCCGGCCGCGCTCAAGATACTCCACCAGAAAGGCGGCGTTGAAACTGTCGCCGGCAGCCGTCGTGTCGGCCACCGCAGCCACGGGAGCAGGCTGGTAGCGGAAACCGTCCCCGTCCGACGACTGCACCACCACCGGACCCTCCCCGTCCTTGACGACTGCCAGCCTTGCGCCTCCGTCCAGGTAGCGCTGCGCGGTTGCCGCCGGGTCCGGATCGCCGAAATGGACCGCCTCGTCTTCGAAGGAAGGCAGAACGATGGCCGCGGCCGCCGCCGCCTTCATCGTCCAGGTGCACATGTCTTCATTGGAGCGCCACAGGCGCGGACGCAGGTTCGGATCGAACACGACCTGCACTCCCCGCGCGGCTGCCTCGGCCAGTGCGGCGAGCAGGAGGCCGCGCGCGGGCTCGTCCAGAATGGCCATCGTGATACCGGAAAAATACGCCATGTCGCCCGCGGACAGGCCTTTGAGCGCAGTCAGGTCTTCGGCAAGGCGCCGGGCCGCCGATTGCGACCGCCAGTACTGGAAACTGCGCTCGCCCTCGCTCAGGAAGATCATGTACACGCCGGGGCTGCCCCCGCGGATCGTCGCAAACTCAGGAGTAATCCCGGCGTTTTTGACAAAACCGGTCAGTTGCTTCGACAAGTCATCGTCACCGACGGCGCTGAGAAAACCGACATCGATCTGGTCCGCGTCCGCAAGCTGCCTGGCGTACCACGCCGTGTTGAACGTATCGCCGGCGAAACCGACCGCATAGGTCCCTGCCGGCGTCGGCGCGAACTCGATCATGCACTCACCGATGGAGAGAAAACGCCGGGGCATGCTCAGTCCTCGAAATGGGCGGAGTTTTCGGCCCGGATCCGGCCCAGGATGGTCTCGATTCGCCCGAGATGCTCGACCAGCAGTGCTTCCGCCTGCGCCCCGTCGCGCTTGCGAATGGCATCGATGATGACGAGGTGATCGTCGAGGGCCACCTGCGCACCGGACGCCAGCGACAGGAACCGCACCCGGTCCATATGCGCCTTCTGTTCGCGGATCAGGGCCCAGACATAGTCATGGCCGGAGATCTCGCAGATGCGCCGGTGGAAGGCGTCGTCAAGATTGTGAAAGAGCTGGCGTTCGTCTGTCCTGACCGCAGCTGCCTGCTCTTCCAGCAGAGCCTCGAGGTCCTTGACCTGGTCGTCCGTGATCACCTCGATCGCCGCCCTCAGGCTGGCAATCTCAAGCGCCGTGCGAACGAACCTGGCCCTGAGGACGGCAGCCTCGGAAATCTTTGTGATCACCGTTGCCCGTTGCGGCCGGATCAGGAGGAAACCGAGCTGGGACAGCCGGTAGAAGGCATCGCGGACCGGCTGGCGCGACACGCCGAAGGCCTTGGCCACTTCCGCTTCGGACACCCGTGTACCGGGCGCGAGATCCAGTGACAGGATCTGCTGGTACAGCTCTTCGAACACCGTATCCGCGACGGTCGGGATCCTGAGCGGTTCGAGCACCTTGAGGGCGCTGCCATCTGCCATCTGATTTCTCTCCGTTGACTCGTCTACTCAACTAGCATATCAGTTTACTAGCTGCAACATTGAGCACGGCAAAACAGCCAACCGGGAGGAATGAATGTCACTGGGCCTAGCGGATGCGCCGGCAGATTCGGCAAACGGCCTCGACCCGAATCGCCTGTTTCCCGCCGATCCGGCCTCCCGCGACCTGGCGGTGCAGCTGTATGCGGGTATCAAGTACCTTCCGATCATCAGCCCGCACGGACACACCGATCCGCGCTGGTACGCCGAAAACGAAGCCTTTCCCGACCCCGCGCAGCTGTTCATCGTGCCGGATCACTACGTGTTCCGGATGCTGTTCTCGCAGGGAATCGACCTCGCCGAACTGGGCGTGCCGCGCGCTGACGGCGGCCTGACGGAGACCGACAGCCGCAAGATCTGGCGGATCTTCGCGGAGAATTTTCATCTTCTGCGGGCGACCCCCTCGCGCATGTGGCTCACCCACGCCTTCCAGGAGGTGTTCGGCTTTACCAAGCGGATTTCGGCGGAAACCGCGGACGAGGCCTATGACCACATCGCGGACTGCCTGGCCCGTCCCGAATTCCGGCCGCGCGCCCTGTTCGAGCGCTTCAACATCGAGGTGATCGCCACCACGGAATCGCCGCTCGACGACCTGAAATGGCATCGCATGATCCGGGACAGCGGCTGGAGCGGCCGCGTCGTCACCGCCTACCGGCCTGACGCCGTCGTCGACCCGGAATTCGAGGGATTTGCGGCAAACATCGAGACCTTCGGCGAGCTGGCCGGGGAAGCCGCGACCACCTGGCAGGGCTATCTCAATGCTCATCGCGCGCGGCGGGCCTATTTCAAGTCCTTTGGCGCCACCTCCTCGGACCACGGCCACGCCAGCGCGCGCACGGAAAACCTGTCGCAGGCAAAGGCCGAGGAGCTGTTCCAGAAGGCCCTCACCGGATCCTGCACCGCCGAGGAGGCCGACGCCTTCCGCGGTCACATGCTGACCGAAATGGCACGCATGAGCCTGGAGGACGGTCTGGTCCTGCAGATCCATCCGGGCAGCTTCCGCAACCATTCGGGCGGGATCATGCAGCGTTTCGGCCGCGACAAGGGCTTCGACATCCCCACGCGGACGGACTATGTCCGCGCGCTCAAGCCGCTTCTCGACGCGGTCGGGCTGGAAAAGGATCTTTCGATCATCCTGTTCACCCTGGACGAGACCGCCTATTCCCGCGAGCTGGCCCCGCTGGCCGGCGTCTACCCGACGCTGAAGCTCGGCCCGGCCTGGTGGTTCTACGACAGTCCGGAAGGCATGCGCCGCTTTCGCGAAATGACCACGGAAACGGCCGGTTTCTACAACACCGTCGGCTTCAACGACGACACCCGCGCCTTTTGCTCGATTCCGGCCCGCCACGATGTGGCCCGCCGGGTCGACTGCGCTTACCTCGCATCGCTCGTGACATCCGGAAGGCTGGACGAGGACGAGGCATACGAGGTCGCACATGACCTCACTTACAGGCTTGCCAAGCAGGCTTACCGGCTCTGACGAGCCAACTTCGGGAGGAGAGTATGAAAGTATTGAAGACCCTTGCGGCATCCCTTATGGCTACCGCCGCGCTCACATCCGCATCGCTCGCATGCGAAGTGACCCTGAAATCGTCCGACACCCATCCTGACGGTTACCCGACGGTCGAAGCCGTCAAGCAGATGGGCAAGCTTCTGGAAGAGCGCACCGACGGCCGCATCTGCGTTGAAGTGTTCCATTCCGCCCAGCTGGGAGAGGAAAAGGACACGATCGAGCAGACCAAGTTCGGCGTCATCGACCTGAACCGTGTCTCCATGGGCCCGTTCAACAACCTGGTCGAGGAAACCAAGGTCGTCTCGCTGCCCTACGTCTTCAAGGGTGTCGATCACATGCACACCGTGATGGACGGCCCGATCGGCGACGAAATCCTGGCGGCGTTCGAACCGCATGGGTATGTCGGCCTGGCCTTCTATGACGGCGGCTCGCGCAGCTTCTACAACAAGGTCAAGCCGATCAAGTCGATCGAGGACCTTGAAGGCATGAAGGTCCGTGTCATGCAGTCGGACATCTTCGTCGACATGATGTCGGCCCTGGGCGCCAACGCAACGCCGATGCCCTATGGCGAGGTCTATTCCTCGATCCAGACCGGCGTCATCGACGGAGCGGAAAACAACTGGCCGTCCTTCGAATCCTCCGGGCACTACGAAGTCGCCGGCTACTACACGCTGGACGAGCACCTGATCGTGCCGGAAGTCCTGGTGATGTCCAAGAAGACCTGGGACGAGCTGTCTGCGGAAGACCAGGAAGCCGTGCGCCAGGCTGCCAAGGACTCCGTTCCGTTCATGCGTGAGCAGTGGCAGGCCCGTGAAAAGGCTTCCGAGGAAAAGGTCCGCGCAGCCGGCGTCGAGGTCATCACCGAGATCGACAAGGCCCCGTTCATGGCGGCCATGGACAGCGTCTATGAAAAGCATGTCACTTCCGACAAGCTGAAAGACCTGGTGTCCCGCATCCGGGCGACCGACTAAAGCCCACCGCCTGCGGCCCACCCGGCCGCAGGCCCCCTTTTCAGGATCCCGACGTGCAGTCCCAACTCACCCTTGCAGCACAGGCCTTGCGCCTCGTCTCCACGGCCGCCCTTTGGCTTGCCGGCAGTGGCCTCATCCTCATGACCGCCTTCATCACCGCCCAGGTCTTCATGCGCTACGTGATGAACGACAGCCTGGTCTGGTCGGAACCGGCCTCCGTCATCCTGATGGGCTGGTTCATCTTCCTCGGCGCGGCGGTCGGCATCCGCGAGGGCTATCACCTCAGCTTCGACGTGCTGCTCTATTTTCTTCCTGGTGGCGCGAAACTGATCCTGTTCAGCATTTCCGACGCCGTGGTCGCCGCCTTCGGGGCAGGCATGGCCTGGTTCGGCGCCGAACTCGCCCTGTCCGCCTGGGACGTGAAACTGCCGTCGCTCGGCGTTTCCGGGGCCGTCGATTTCCTTCCCCTGGTGGCCGGTGGCTGCCTGGTTTTCCTGTTCTCCCTGGAACGCCTGGTTCGCCGGGCCGCCGGCCTGCCGACCGCGCGTTTCGGCGAGGACCCCATCGAGGAGGTCGCCTGACATGGAACCGCTCATTCTTTTCGGCACCTTCACGACCCTGCTCCTGATCGGCACGCCGGTCGCATTCTGCCTCGGAGCCGCCTCCCTCGCGACCGTGCTCTACATGGGACTGCCGCCGGTCATCGTGTTCCAGCGTCTCAATTCCGGCGTCTCGGTGTTCGCGCTGATGGCGATCCCGTTCTTCATCTTCGCCGGCGAACTGATGGTGCGCGGCGACATCGCCCGAAGACTGGTGGCCCTTGCAGGGGCCGCCGTCGGACATGCGCGCGGCGGCCTCGGACAGGTCAACATTGCCGCTTCGGTCCTCTTCGGCGGCATTTCCGGCTCGGCGGCGGCCGACGCCACCGCCATCGGCGGCCTGATGATCCCGCAGATGAAGGAACGCGGCTATTCCGTCGAGTACGGCGTCAATGTCACGGTGCTGTCGTCGATCATCGCGCTGATGCTGCCGCCCTCGCACAACATGATCATCTATTCGATCTCGGCCGGCGGCCGCCTGTCCATCGCCGACCTGTTCACTGCGGGCATCATCCCCGGCATGCTGCTGGCCATCAGCCTGATGGTCACCGCCTGGTTCGTCGCCAAGCGCGCAGGCTATCCGACCGAGAAGTTCCCGGGCTGGCCGGCGCTCGGCTGGCTGTTCGTCAACGCGATTCCGGGTCTGCTCCTCATAGGCATCATCTTCGGCGGCGTGCGCTCAGGCGTCTTCACCGCGTCGGAAAGCTCCTGCATCGCCGCCGTCTATGCCCTGCTCGTGACCACGCTCGCCTACCGCACCATGCACTGGCCCGATTTCGTCGCGGCCACCAAGGCAGCCGTGCGCACCACGGCCATGGTGCTGCTGGTGATCGGCTGTGCCGCTTCCTTCGGCTGGCTGCTTGCCTTCCTGCGCATCCCGGCCGAGCTGGTCGCCTTCCTGAAGGACATTTCCGAAAACCCGCTGATCATCCTGTTGATGCTCAACATCGTGCTCCTGTTCCTGGGCACCTTCATGGACATGTCGCCGCTGATCGTGATCACGACCCCGATTTTCCTGCCGGTCGCCACCGCCTTCGGCGTCGACCCGGTCCATTTCGGCGTCATCCTGGTGCTCAATCTCGGCATCGGCCTGTGCACACCACCGGTCGGCACCGTGCTCTTCGTCGGCTGCGCCGTCGGCAAGATCTCCGTCTGGGATGCGATCCGCACCATCTGGCCTTTCTATGCCGCTGCTGTCTTCACGCTGCTGCTGGTCACCTACATTCCGGCGCTGTCCCTGTGGCTGCCGTCCCTGTTCCATTGAGGCTGAACCGATGTACGTAAGAACCTATCCGGAAGTCACCGCGGATCCCGGCATCCGCCGTCAGGTGCTCTCCGAGACAGCGGAGCTGATGGTGGTCGCCTTCCGCTTCCGCGAGGAAGGCGCCGAGGGCAAGCTGCACAATCACCCCCATGTCCAGTCGACCTATGTCGAAAGCGGCCGCTTCCGGTTCTCCATCGGCGGCGAGGAGTTCGAGGTCGGACCGGGCGACAGCTTTGTCATTCCCTCAGATGCGGTCCACGGCTGCGTCTGCCTGGAACCGGGAACCCTGATCGACACCTTCACACCGCGCCGCGACGATTTTCTTTGAGACACTCTTGAGCAAAAGGACTTGCCATGCTGACCGTTGAAACCCGCTATGCCATTGATCCGGAAACGGCCAAGGCGCTCGACACATCCGGCCTGCGCGAGCATTTTCATGCTTCGGGCCTGTTCCAGGACGGGAAGATCAACCTCGTCTACACCCATTACGACCGCCTGATCCTGGGCGGTGCCGTGCCGGCCGGCGGCAGCCTGGTGCTCGATCAGGTCAAGGAGGCCGGAACCCCGTCCCTGCTCGACCGGCGTGAACTCGGTGTCCTCAATATCGGCGACCCCGGCACCGTGTCGGTCGGCGGCGAGACCTATGAAGTCGGCTCGGGCGAAGTGCTCTATGTCGGCATGGGCTCCGGACCGGTCACCTTTTCCGGCGCCGGACGGTTCTATATCCTGTCCGCCCCGGCGCACCGGACCTGCCCGACCAAGCTGATCAAGCTGACGGACGCGCGCCGGGTCGAACTCGGATCCGCCGAGACCTCCAACGAGCGCGTCATCCTGCAGTTCCTGCATCCGGAAGTCGCCGAAAGCTGCCAGCTGCTGATGGGATACACCCAGTTCGCACCCGGCTCGGTCTGGAACACCATGCCGGCCCATGTCCACGACCGGCGCATGGAAGCCTATCTCTATTTCGAGCTCGGCCCGGACCAGCGTGTGTTCCATTTCATGGGCAAGCCTGAAGAGACCCGGCACCTTGTCATGGCCAACGAAGACGCGGTGATCTCCCCGCCCTGGTCGATCCACTGCGGCGCCGGCACGGGTGCCTACACGTTCTGCTGGGCGATGGCCGGTGACAATGTCGACTTCACCGACATGGACATGATCGCCATGGAGGACCTGCGGTGAGCGCCTTTTCGCTTGAAGGCAAGCGCGCCCTCGTCACCGGCGCGAATACCGGCATCGGCCAGGCCATCGCCGTGGCCATGAGCGAGGCCGGCGCCGAGGTTTTTTGCGCCGCCCGCCGGGATTGCGACGAGACGCTGGCAAGGATCGGCAACGGCCGCCACGTGCCACTGGACTTCTCCGACCCGATGGCCGCCGTGCCGCTGTTCGAAAACGAGCGGATCGACATCCTGGTCAACAATGCCGGTATCATCCGGCGGGCGGACTCCGTCGACTTCACGGAAGCCGACTGGGACGACGTGATGGACGTCAACCTGAAGGCGGTGTTCTTCACCTGCCAGGCCTTCGGCAAGGCGGCCCTGGCCGCGGGCCGTGGCGCATCCATCGTCAACATCGCGTCGCTGCTGTCCTTCCAGGGCGGCATCCGTGTGCCGTCCTATACCGCCTCCAAGCACGGTGTCGCCGGCATCACCAAGTTGCTGGCCAACGAGTGGGCGGCGAAGGGCATCAACGTCAACGCGATCGCCCCCGGCTACATCGCCACCAATAACACCGAGGCGCTGCGCAACGATCCGGACCGCAACCGGCAGATCCTTGAACGCATCCCGGCGGGACGCTGGGGCGAAGCCAGCGATATTGGCGAAGCCGCGGTTTTCCTGGCGTCTCCGGCGGCCAAGTACATCCACGGCGCGGTTCTCAATGTCGACGGAGGCTGGCTTGCGCGCTGACATTCCAAGACTTGCCCGGGTGAAAGGCAAGGCGCCGGCGGCCGGCATCGTCCATCTCGGGCTGGGCGCCTTCTTCCGGGCCTTCGGTGCCATCTATATCGAGGACGCCATGGCGGCGTCCGGCGGCGACTGGGGCATCATCGGGGTCAGCCTGCAAAGCCCGCGCATGCACGACCAGCTGGCCCCCCAGGACTTTGTCTACACCGCCCAGGAACTCGGCCCCGAGGGCGAAACGCTGCGCCAGGTGGAAAGCGTGGTCGATGTGCTTGTTGCGCGCGAGAACCCGGAAGCCGTCCTGACGTCGATGGCCGATCCCACCACAAGGATCGTCACCCTCACCGTCACCGAGAAGGGCTATTGCCACGATCCGGCAACCGGCCGGCTGAACCCGGACCACCCCGACATCCGTCACGATCTGACGCACGCCCTGCCCGTGTCCGCTCCGGGCTACCTGGTGCGCGCGCTTGCACGGCGCAAGGCCACCGGCCTGCCGCCTTTCACCGTCCTGACCTGCGACAATCTTCCCGACAACGGCCGCCTGGTCCGTGGCATCGTTCTCGATCTTGCCGAGCGCCTCGATCCCGAACTCGCGGCCTGGATCGCGTCCGAAGGCCGGTTTCCCGCCACCATGGTCGACCGGATCGTGCCTGCGACCAAGCCGGAGGATGTCGACGCGCTGGCGCAGAAGACCGGCCGCTACGATGCCGCCCCGGTCCTCCACGAACCGTTCCGCCAATGGGTCGTCGAAGACGATTTCGTACCCGCCTATGGCGAAGACGCGAGGCCGGACCTCGCCGCGGCCGGTGTCGAACTGGTCGGCAACGTGACGGCCTATGAGCACATGAAACTCAGGATGCTCAACGGCACCCATTCCTCGCTCGCCTATCTCGGTTATCTCGCCGGTCACGAGACCATCGCCGAAACGGTGGCCGACCCGGCTTTCGCCCGCTTCGTCAAGTCTCTCTGGCGAAAGGAGATCATCCCGTCGTTCCAGGCACCGCCGGGCGTCGACCTCGAGGCCTATGCGGATGCTCTCTTCGAACGCTACGCCAATCCGGGTATCCGTCATCGCACATGGCAGATCGCCATGGACGGCAGCCAGAAACTGCCGCAGCGCATTCTCGGAACGCTTCGGGACAATCTTGCGGCGGACCGGCCCAGCCCGGGTCTCTGCCTCGCCGTTGCCGCCTGGATGGTCTATGTCGGCGGAACCGGACTGGATGGTGCACCCATCGACGTCCGCGACCCGATGGCCGACCGGCTGAAGTCGCTTTCGGACAATGCGAAGGATCCGGCTGCAAAGGTGACCGCGCTTCTTGAAGTCAGGGACATATTCGACCCGTCCCTGGCCACGGCGATCCGGCCGTCCGTCAGCTCTGCCTACACGAACCTGGTGAACGGCGGCGTCCGGAAAACAGTCGAGGCGCTGGCATGATCGAGAGTTGGCGCTGGTACGGCGGCTTCGACCGCATTTCGCTTGCCGAGATCGCCCAGACGGGGGCGACGAGTATCGTCACCGCCCTGCATGAGATTCCCTACGGCCAGGTCTGGCCGCAACAGACGATTGCCGACACCCGCAAGCAGATTGCGGCCGCGGGCTTCGACTGGACGGTGGTTGAAAGCCTGCCCGTCCACGAGGCGATCAAGCGCGGCGACGGGGACCTTGGCGAGCTGTTTGCCAATTACCGGCAGTCCATGGCTCACCTGGCGGCCGAGGGCATCAGGGTCATCTGCTACAATTTCATGCCCCTGCTCGACTGGACCCGCACGGACCTCGCGTCACCGGTCGCGCGCGGCGGCACCTGCCTCCGGTTTTCCATTCCGAAGATGGCTGCCTTTGACGTCTACATGGTACGCCGTCCCGGTGCCGAGGACGACTATACCGGCGACGACCTGGCCGCGGCAAAACGCTGGTACGACGCTGCGAGCCCCGCCGACCTCGAGCAATTGACCGGCGCGATCATGGCCGGTCTTCCCGGCGCCTATGCACGCTACGACGCGGACGGGCTGCGCGAGGCCCTCGACTCCTTCGCGGGACTGGACCGGGCGGCGCTGCGGCAGAACCACAAGCGTTTCCTGGAAGAGGTCATTCCGACCGCGGAAGAACTCGGCCTGAAGCTGGCCGTGCATCCCGACGACCCGCCCCGCAACCTGCTCGGTCTGCCCCGCATCGTTTCCGATGCAGACGACATCGACTGGATCCTGTCGGCGGTCGACAGCCCCGCCAACGGACTGACCCTGTGCGCCGGGTCTCTCGGAGCCAATCCGAAGAACGACGTACCGGCCATCGCCGAACGTTTTGCCGGCAAAATACACTTCGCCCACTTGCGCAATGTCTCCAAGGACCCGGACGGGTCCTTCGAGGAAGCTGCGCACCTGACCGGGGACACCGACATGCCCGCGCTTGTGGCCGTTCTCCTGCGGGAGGAAAGACGCCGGCGCGACGAGGGCCGCGATGACGCCGAGATCGTCTTCCGACCCGACCACGGCCACGAGCTTCTGGACGACGCGGCCCGCGCGGCCCATCCGGGTTACCCCCTGATCGGCCGCCTGCGCGGTCTTGCCGAGCTGCGCGGTGTGATCGCGGGGCTGCGGCTGGGCATGATCTGAGGGCATTACGATGCGAGTGGCCAGGTCCCCGGAGCCGGTCACTCGACAAACTGGTACCGGGATCGCGCGGTTCGTTTCAGCCGGTAGCTCGAAGGACTTGCACCGATATACTGCTTGAACATGCGGCTGAAGAAATAGGGATCCGAATAGCCGAGCTCTGCGGCCGTCTCCTTGACACTCTGGCCGAGGCCAAGCCGGTGAACGGCGTATTCCATGCGCTTGAGTTCCAGGTATTTTTGCGGCGTCATGCCGATACGGTCCCGGAAAGCGCGACGAAAATAGTCGCGGTTGTAGGGAACGCTGTCGAGCGCCGTCTCCAGGCCGTCTTCGGCGAGCGGGTCGGCGGCAAGTCTGGACGCGATCAGCATGATCTGCAGCGACAGCTGGTCCTGGGTCGCCAGAAGTTCCCCCTCCTCGCGCCAGTTCACGAATGCCTGTTCGAGGAAAGCCAGCAAAAGGACCATGAACTGGTGATGCTGAACCAGTGTCGGGCTCGTCGTCGCGGCCATTGCCCGGTAATGGGCCACCAGCGGCTTGAGCACCTGCCAGTCCCGCAACCTGACGGAGCGCCTCAGCGTCATCTGGTCGATCAGGTCGGACCGGCCGAACAGGTTCAGACTGAAATGCTGGGCAACGCCCGTGTAATCCCCGCCGCCGCCATGAACACCGCGAAAACGTTCGCGTGCCCGGATCAGCATGGCCTCTCCTTCACCCAGCCGGAAATTGTCTTCGCCGATCCGGTACCGGGCGGTGCCGCCCAGGCAGAACACAAGATCATGAACCGGATTGATCTTGTCGATACGCCAGGTGCTCGCGTGCTGCATGCGGATCGGCGTTCTTGCCAGCCTCAGGGACAGTGCCTGGACGGGAATGCGGTTCAACGGGTTATATTCGTTTTTCTCCATGTTTTTGTTTATTTGCCTTCATTCGGGTTTGCGCGCATTGGCGCTAGGATCACGGCAACAAGGGTAAAAAGTTACCAGACTTGCCCTTACTTGGGAGGAAAAAGTGTCTGTCCTGCGTGCGTGCGAAACCGTCCGGCGCTGCAGTGATCGACATTTTTCGCAGAAGACATGAAATATTCCGAATATCACTTGTCCGAGAATGCCGTTCCGGGCGGACCGCAGCCAGGCGCGTGCGCCGTCTGGACTCCAATTGCGCATTGTCCGGATAGAGAGCTGGCCGCATGCTTGCCTCAGGTTCAAGGCAATCGGAGGACAACGGGTGGGCGGTGACAGCAAATATCTCGGCTACTTCTATGTGGCCCCTTACGTGGCGGGGCTGCTTCTGTTCACGGCGTTTCCCTTCGCGGCGTCCTTCTACCTGAGCTTCACCGACTATGATCTTCTGTCCTCGCCCAGATGGACCGGCCTGGACAATTACACGAAGCTCTTTACCCGGGACCGGACCTTCGACCGCTCGCTGCAGGTCACGCTGCTCTACGTGTTCCTGACCGTGCCGATCAAACTCGCCTTCGCGCTGCTGATCGCCGTGATCCTCAATTACCGGCTCAAGGCGATCAATTTCTTCCGCACGGCCTATTATGTCCCCTCGATCCTGGGCGGCTCGATCGCAATCGCCGTGCTGTGGCGTTACATTTTCGCCGAGGCCGGACTGGTGAACATGATCATCGGCGTCGTCGGGATCGAGCCGATCAACTGGTTCGGCGATCCGGACAACGCCCTGATCACCATCACGCTTCTGCGCTGCTGGCAGTTCGGCTCCGCGATGGTCATCTTCCTCGCGGCCCTGCAATCGGTCGACAAGTCGCTCTACGAGGCCGCCTCCATCGACGGCGCCAACCAGTGGCACCTGTTCCGCTACATCACCCTGCCGCTGATCACTCCCGTGATCTTCTTCAACCTGATCATGCAGACCGTCCAGGCCTTCCAGGAGTTCAACGGGCCCTACATCATCACCGAGGGCGGCCCCCTGAAATCGACCTACCTGCTGCCGCTCTATATCTACGACAAGGCCTTCAAGAGTTTCGACATGGGCTATGCCTCGGCGATTGCCTGGGTGTTGTTCGCCATCATCATGGTGCTGACGCTCGTCGCCTTCTGGTCGTCGAAAAAGTGGGTCTACTACGCCGGCGACAAGAGGAGCTGACCGATGACCGCCTCTTTCGACATCGATCCGCAACGCATGCTGGACACAAAGGAGCCGGCAACGGCCATGGAAATCAAGCTGCGCCGCCGCAGCCGCCTGTCCAGTGCCATCCGCTATGCCGTCCTCCTGATCTTCGGCCTGATCATGCTCTATCCGCTGATCTGGCTGATCGGCGCGTCCTTCAAGACCAATGCCGAGATCTTCTCCAGTCCGTCCTTCTGGCCCGACAATCCGACACTGTCAGGCTACATCCAGGGCTGGCAGACCTCGACGCCCTATACGTTCGGCCGGTTCTTCTGGAACACCTTCCTCATCATCACGCCGAAGGTCATCGGCACGGCAATCTCCTGCACCCTCGTCGCCTACGGCTTCGCGCGGTTCGAGTTTCCCGGCAAACGCATCCTGTTCGCAACCGTCATCGCGACCCTGCTGCTGCCCAACGTGGTCACCCGGATCCCGCAATATCTCCTGTTTCGCGACATCGGCTGGCTCGACAGTTTCCTGCCGCTCTGGGTGCCGTCGGCGGTCGCGGGCGACGCCTTCTTCGTCTTCATGCTGATCCAGTTTCTGCGCGCCATTCCGCGGGACATGGAAGAGGCCGCACGGGTCGACGGCGCCAACACCCTGCAGACACTGGTCTATATCGTCGTGCCGATGCTGATGCCCGCGATCATTTCCGTGTGCCTGTTCCAGTTCATGTGGACCATGAACGACTTTCTCGGACCGCTGATCTACATATCCTCGGTCGACAAGTACCCGGTCAGCCTCGCGCTGAAACTCTCCATCGACACGACGGAAGCCTTCGACTGGAACCAGATCCTGGCCATGTCTGTGCTTGCCTTGGCGCCCTCGCTGGCCGTGTTTTTCCTTGCTCAGAAATACTTCATCGAAGGCATCTCCACCGGAGGTGTGAAAGGCTGATGGCTGAACTGCAACTGAAATCCATCGAGAAGACCTATGGCAGCGGCTTCAAGGCCGTGCACGGGATCGACCTCACCGTCGAGGAGGGCGAGTTCATGGTCCTGGTCGGCCCGTCCGGCTGCGCCAAGTCCACGACCTTGCGGATGATCGCGGGCCTGGAGACCATCACCGGAGGCGAGATCCGGATCGGCGACCGCGTCGTCAACGACGTGGTGCCGGGCAAGCGCGGCATCGCCATGGTGTTCCAGAACTACGCGCTCTATCCGCACATGAAGGTCAGGAACAATCTCTCCTTCGGGCTCAGGCTGAAACGGCGTCCGAAACAGGAGATCGACGGGGCGACAAACGACGTTTCCAGGGTGCTGGAAATCGAGGAACTGCTGGAGCGGCTGCCCAAGCAGCTTTCGGGCGGCCAGGCACAGAGGGTTGCCGTCGGCCGCGCGCTGATCAAGCAGCCCGAAGTGTTCCTGTTCGACGAGCCGCTCTCCAATCTCGACGCAAAGCTGAGGGCTTCGATGCGGGTCCGCATCACCGACCTGCACAAGCGGCTGAAAGCCGAAGGCCGCCCGGCAACCGTGGTCTATGTCACCCACGACCAGGTGGAGGCCATGACCATGGGCGACCGGATCTGTGTCATGCGCGAGGGCCACATCATGCAGGTGGCGGACCCGACGACTCTCTTTGAACGTCCCGCCAATGCCTTTGTCGCCGGGTTCATCGGCATGCCGGAAATGAATCTCGTCGATGCCGTCCTCACCAGCCCCGAGGGCGTTCCGCATATCACCATCGGCGACCAGACCATCAGCGTACCGGACGGCCTCGGCGGCCGCCTCGGCCTCTCTGAGGCACCCGTCATATTCGGCATCAGGCCGCAGCATCTCGAGATCTGCCCGCCCGAGACGGAAAACACCTTCACGGGAACGGTGACCAACGTCGAGTTCCTCGGACACGAAATCAACCTGCACATCAGCATCAGCGGCGGGGCATTTGTCGCTGTTGTGCCCAGCGACCGTCTCGCATCGCTTCCCACGCGCGGCGAGACGGTCGCTCTCAGACCCATCGGAAACCGCATCCATCTTTTCGACCGGCACAGCGAGGAAAACATCTCGCTTGCCTGACTGTAGGACTGCTTGTCACGGGAGGAAGAAATGACAGGACTGAAACTCGGCCTTGGTGCGCTGCTAACGGCAACCGCGCTTGCAACAACGGGCTTCACGGCAGGTGCCGCTGAATTGCGCATGAGCTGGTGGGGAGGCGACAGCCGCCACGAGGCCACCCAGAATGCCCTCAAGGTGTGCGGCGAAAAACATGGCCACACCATCAAGCCCGAATTCACCGGCTGGTCCGGCCATCTGGAGAAGGTCACAACGCAGATTGCCGGCGGGACCGAAGCCGACATCATGCAGA